>CAZYFU010000060.1:0-35060 GCA_964647025.1 uncultured Myxococcales bacterium
CTCAGCGCTTGCGGTAGCGCAGCCCCGACGCCGACGTCATCACCGCGCGATCCTGCAGGACCGCCGCGTCATCGACGCGCCCCACGACCAGCACGTGGTCACCCACCTCGACCATGTTCGTCACCTCGCAGTCGAAGTACGCCACCGCATCGGTAAGGATGGCCGCGCCGCTGTCCGCCGGGCGTTGCGCGACGTCTTCCAGCTTGTCTTGCCCGGTGGTCGCCTGTTTGGCGAAGCGACCGGCCAGCGCGCCCTGATCTTCACCGAGCAGGTTCACGCAGAAGTTCTTCGTGCTGCGGAGCAGATCGAGGCTGTAGTGCAGCTTGTCGACCGCCACCATCAGCATGGGTGGATTGAACGACACCTGGCTCATCCAGGACACGGTCAGACCGTTCTCCACCTGGGCGCCACCGCGCCCCATGGTCACCACGGACACGCCATACGGGATCTTTGCTAGGACGTCGCTGAAGTCGCTTGTGCTCATGGAATCACCTTGGGTTGGCTCGACGCCAGCAGAGGCTATGCGACGCAGCCGTTCCGGGCAAGCTAGTCTCGTGCCTGAAGACGCTCGGCCAGCCAGGCCAAGTTCTCGGCGAAACGATCGACCGTGGCCAGGGCCTCGCCATCTTCCAACACCTTGCCGGCCTCGCGCGCCAGGGCCACGTTCCAATACGACGAGCCCGGCACGACCATGTCGTTGATCATGAACCACATGAGCAGCTGGGCGAAGGTGAAGTTGTGGCCTGCCCGGCGCGCGACCGCGACCGGTCCGCCGAGCTTGCGCGACAGCAGGTTGCCGTTGGCGCGAGACACGTAGCCGGCGCGGTCGAGCAACGCCATGATCTCCGGCGCCGCCGAACCGAAATACACGGGCGAGCCGACCACGATGATGTCGGCCTTCTGCATGACCTCGAAGATGGGATGGAAGTCGTCGTCCTTGGTGTTGCACCGCTTGTCGCGGTTGCGGCTACAGATGGCACAGGCACGGCAGCCCTTGATGGTCTTGTCCCGCAAGGAGACGAGCTCGCCTGGGATCCCCTTGCCCGCCAAGCCGTCGAGGCAGCGCTGGAGCAGCGTCTCGGTATTTCCGTTCTTGCGTGGGCTTCCTGAAATCGCGATGGCGTACATGATCCTCCCGGACGCGGATGGTACCCCGAACCACGCTACAGCCCAAGGCCGCGGCGGTGGCGATCGATCCAGCGGTCGGCCTTGCGCTGGAAGGCCCGCTCGCGGCGCACGATCAGCACGAAGCCCGAACACGGTCTGCGGCCACGCTCGTGGCAAGGATCGCAGCGGGATCGTTCGACGCCGCGCCGACGGTAAAACACGAAGCAGGCTGCCACCGTCGTCAGGGAGAGCAGCGCGCAGAACCAACCTGCCCACATCGCGAGCCCGAGCCCGAGCCCGGGCAGCAAGCGCGCGAACAGCTTCGGCAAACGGTGGCGCAAGGAGGTGAGCCCAAGCGCGAACGCGACCGCCCAGGAGATCAGGCCGAGTAGGGTCGACGGTCGCGCCAGAGCCCCGGCCAAAAGTCCCGAGGCGAATCCGGCCGCGAGCAGCGAGCACCCCTTGCACACGCGTAGACGACGCCCGACCCGGAACACCTCGCTGCGATAGCTGTCGCACAGCGGGTGGTGCGCGAAGCGGTGGAACGCGTGCGCACGCCAGGCCAGCTTGTCGATTCGCTTGGCCAGAAATCGCGGGAGGGCTTGCGGGCTCACGCGGGCGCGAGCTTGACGGCGGTTCCGTACGCGACGATCTCGTTGGTGTTTTGCATCAGCTCGCCCGAGTCGAACCGCATCATCAGGACCGCGTCGGCCCCCAGAGAGATGGCGTGCTCTTCCAGCCGCTTCATGGCCTGGGTGCGAGCGTCATTCGCGAGCTCGGTCAGCGCGGTGATCTCGCCGCCGAAGAAGGTCTGGCAGCCCGCGCAGGCCGTGCCGATCACGCTGCGCGATCGGACCGTGATGCCCCAGCACGAGCCGAGCACTTTGTCGACGACGTACCCTGGGGGCGGGTCCATGGTGGTGAGGACCGGAATGCGTTGCTGCATGCACGTTCTCCTTGCAGGCACGTCGATCGGGAAGGTTGAGGAGAGAGTGGGAGTCGAACCCACGGTACCTTGCGGTACACATGATTTCCAATCATGCCCCTTCGGCCACTCGGGCATCTCTCCGACGGTCAGCTCAGAGGAGAGAGTGGGAGTCGAACCCACGTTACCTTTCGGTAAACCTGATTTCGAATCAGGCGCCTTCGGCCACTCGGCCATCTCTCCGGCTAGGAAGCGAATGTATGCCGTGTTGCTTGGTATCAGGTCAAGTCCCTAAGCCCAAGTTTCTGCTACGCATTGCGCTGTCTCCCGCGGTTGGTGCGCCTTCGCGTCGCCCGCTCACGCCGCCGCGCCCTCTCATCGAAGTGGTCCCGAAATCACTGTCACTGTGGCCGATGACGTTCGGCGCCTGTTGCCTCCGCCTGGGCCAGATGTCCCGAATACCTGCGCCCCGAGTCGCGCCCGGAGCTAGCAAGTAGCAGCGCTGCGCTCATTGGCTCCGCCCCCGGCATGCGACCGTCCATTACCGATATCACCAGGTCACCGACCACACGAATGACCTTGGCATCAGTGTCTGGGAAGGATCGATACGATCGAAATCCCAGATACATAACGCCCCGCAGGCCATGAGTTGCTCGGTCCCTCAATGCGAGAGAAGCAGCAGAGACTATTGCTTCTTGCCTCGCGAATTGCGCCGAGGCTTCCGGCAGGACATCGCCAGCGGCGCGCTCCTCCGGGGATCTCGTCCTCCTGGCATCCTTCACGAATCGCCCCTGTCCCGACTTGTCGATTCCAGCAAGCAACGGAGCGACTCCGTTCAAGAATGTCCATGTCCTGTCGAGTTCTACCCGGCCAACGATCGTAGGCCGTTTCCAAGTACCGTCCGCGGCGGCGGGTAGAATTCCAACCACGTCGGCTTCCAGTAGGTAGGCGACGTTTCTGGCCAGATCGTCCAAAGTCACGCCGCTGGAGGCAGCGGGAACGCTATCGCGCAACATGCTCAGCAGTGCCCTGCCCTGCCGCACACGTTCCTTCTCCTCGTTTCGCTCGAGGATGCTTTGCAGACAGGCGCTTGCTCGCCTCACGATTTGGTGGACGTGATCGATGTGGACTGGATCGAAGGACCAGTTGAAATGGTGATGGACGTAGAGAAGCCCCAACTCCGCGCGCCCTTCGGGGATTGCAACGGCCAGCGGGAAGACCACCATCGCTCGGACATGGTGCTCCCCCCAGATCTTCGGATTGAAAAGCCTCAAGGCGTCGGACGGCTCATGCTCCCTTGGGTCCGGTATCATGCAGGGCTGGTCTTGGGAGAGAGAGCTGGCCCCGATGCCGTCGGTGCGTGGCGGATCCGATATTCCACCGCCGCCATGACCGTCCGCGCGTGCGAGGGAGGCAGCCTCTCCGATCACGACGTTGTAGCTGTACAGCACGTGAGCGCTCGACGGCACGTTCAGGGATTCTCGAAGCAAGTGAAGGCTCGCCGATTCCCCGCCACAGAGGCGCATGACGAGACTACCGACCTTCTCCAATGCAGACCTGAGGGTTGCGTCATAGATGCTCGCGACGTGTCTGGACGAAACTCGTGCGAGCTTCAACAAGAACTCTCGATCGATCTCATGAGCATCGCCCAGCAAGAAACCGGTCTCGATCGTGCCGATCACCTCCAATTCGGTTCCGGGAGGAGCAACGGGGACGATCTCCAGCCGATCGAGCTCGACTTCGACAAGCCAATCCAACTCCTCAGCGCTGGCCAGAGTTCGGTCGCTGAGTCTCATGGGAGCGACGAAGGGGTAGAAGACTCTCAGGGCCTTTTGGTGTTGAAATTTGTGATAGAGGTAACGGTCGAGACGATCATCCCACCCGCGGATGACGGTTCCTCGCTTTCGCAAGACGACGTCAGCCTGAATGTCGTTGCGATAAGGCTGGCCTTCATAGATCCCCATGGGATGTCGGGCAGCGTCCACCCACTCGAGCGCAGGCCCAGCGGCAGCGATCGTCTCGATCATATGCTTATGGGGATGGACAACCTGAAATGCCGCGAATTCGGAGCGAAGCTCACCTCGAACCTCCTCGCACAGGGTTCGCGCCCGCGCGTCCAACACCCCAGGTAATGCCATGATTCGGTCCACCTCAGCGAATGCTTCCGCGATATCGAAGCGCGCGGGGGCCCCTTTGAAGGTGGGAAGCAGGTCATTGTCGGGGTCAAGGGGGGCCTCACCCAGCGCAGCCAATATTCTGTTGCCCACTGAACGCATGAGCCTGGCAACTGCCTGGCGTTCAGAGAGCTCCGACTGGCTACTCGGCGGCGTAGCTTCGTCTTCTCTGTCGCAGCACCAGTCCATCGCACCATCAGACAAATGGATGTGGTCCATGCTCAACCCGTCTTTTGCTTTCGACTTTGAGTGGTTTGTCATTTGTCTTCTTCCTCCGTCTCAGGTTCCTCGTCCTGCCCCTTCTCGTGCCTGTCACCCGCATCGTCGCTTGTCGCCCTGGCATGCTCTCGCAGCTTGTTTCGCGCTCGAGTCAGCGCCCGCTTTTGGGCATCGCGACTCTGAAGTCCTGAGCTTTCGTCTTGAAGTACGTCCCCGGTATCGGTTGCTCGATGGAGCACGCGTACCAAGTTCTCCCTCTCTTTCGGGGGAAGACTCCGAATGACGTTGAGAACTCGGCGCAGCTCCTCACGGTGTCCGACCCTCTGCTCGACGGACTCACTCGAGGCCAGATCGGTGCCTACGTCGAGGCCGGAGAGGATCTCGTGATCGCGGCGCTTGATCCTGTGGATCCAAACGTAAGACACTGCTCTGTACGTCATCCGCCAAAGGCTCACGGCCTTCATGGGTTTGGTTCCATCGCCGGCTATCGCGGCGATTACTTCCTGCGCGAGCTCTTCAGGCGAATCGGTGTCTTTGTGCCGACGCGAGAACCTTAGGGCCCGAGCCGACAGGCACTTGGTGAAACTGACCGTCAGTTCTCGATGCAGCACCTCGCCACCTTCGACGTCGAGATCAACCAGGTGTGCATAGATTTCCCCTTCGTCGCAGTTCGCCGGCAGCGAACCGAGCACCTGGAGCAGCTGTTGGCGGCGACGCCCCCCTCCGAGCACGGCGACCAGAGCCAAAGCGGCGCGCTGCCCCGAGCCCTGGCAGCGACGCTGGATGAGGTTTGAGACGAGCTCGAATCTCCGCCAGTCATCTTCAGCAGAAGCGCGAGTGTTGACATTCGCGGCATCCACGATGCCGACCATGCTGTTGCCATTGTCATCAGTCATGAAGGCTTGCCGGGCTCGGTACCCAGGCTGGCAAAGGAGGGTACTACAGCTTTGCGTCGCGGGGATGACAGATGACGTTACGCGTTTCATTTGGCTACCTCCAGGGGGGGCATCCAGACGTTTCTGGGACGGTCCGACTCCAGGAACGTGAGGGGGAGCGTTGCTGCGAGGACAGCGAACGCCGACTCGCATTATCGAACCACCACGGTTGCGCGAGTTGCGCCGAAAATGGGTACGAGTCCTGGATGGCCATCGGATAGCCCCACGTACACGTGGGCGAGTCCCCTTTCCACCGCAGCTCGGGCGAACCAAGAGTCTCCGTTTCGCAAGACCGGCTGGACATCATACAGGTGATCGGTGCTGCCCAAGGTCTGCAGCCAAATCGTGTCGCCATCATCTAGATGGCGCCCGTAACCCTCAAGCTCCACAGTCCGGAGTCCCCGCTGACGGCTCGGACGAACTCTCAGCTGGGTGATTCGAATGTGCGGATGCAAGACGCTGACCAGCTGGGACGGCCAGCTGCAGATCCCGTCCGGCCGCGGGAACGGATCGCAAGCGGACTCGCCCAGGCAGGCGACGATCTCGACTGGCTGGGGCGCGGTCTCGTTCGGCTTCCGCAATACGACGCTCGCACGAAACCGTCGGTTGGTGTCCGGTCGAACGATTCCCAGCCGGCGCCACACCGCATCGGTGTGGCTTCGCGAGAACAGATGGACCTCGGCGTTCGGCGGAATCATGCCGCCTCGAACAGATCCAGCCGTGATCGCTGTGCTGCCAACGCCTGTTGTGCGAATGGGATCCAGGACCAGATCGAGGTTTGCAGACGCCAAGTGTGACTGCCGGGGACCTGCAACCACCTCCGGCTTGTGCGGGACCGCAGGAGTACCTGCCATCACAGGTTCGACGAAGGCGAAGATCCCCATGGAGGCAGTAGCGACGACCAGAACGGCAGCCCCGACGGAAACCTCGACCCGCCCATCGGCTCGCTTTCCGTTTCTACGCAGGAGGCAGGTAAGGCAGGCCGCCACGCCAACGATATCGACAACCGCGCCGATGCCGGCCCAGGCTGGGCCTTCGATGCGAAACGCGCTGGGATTCACCCTCGCACGCACGATCATCAGGACCGCCGCCGCCGCTCCATAAACAAGAATCACGGCAAGAACCGGGTGTCGCTTGATTGCATTCGCAGCGGACCTACCAAGAGCGATTGCTGGGGACATCGGGGCGGCCTCCTTTCGTCGGTCTGTAGCCGACCGATGACTTATTAGTGACAACCCAGGCACTAATGGGGACATCCGCACGAAACAAAACTTCAGCCGGGCGTCGTGGGCTCGCTTGGCTACGGTCGGCGCCGCGATTCTTGCTCGATTGCCAGCGCACAGCGTCGCTGGTCGGTGCTCAGACGGCCTTGTACATGAATCCGTACGTGATGTGGAAACCGGACAGCACGAACATGGCGATGGTCAGGACGATGTGCACCCAGTTCCAGTAGCGCAAGAGCCGACGGGCGCTCTCCAGGTTGCGTCGGGTGCGCCGATGGAGCGAGACATCGGATAGGTATCGCAGCGTCGACCGTCGGGCGCCGCGGGGAAGGTGCGAGAGGCCAAAGAAGCGCAACCAAAGGAGAATCGCAAAATCGCGCAGCTCGTGCCAGAGCATGACGAAGAGCTCGGTGTAGATGGGGCCCGGTCGCTCTGCTTGCGCGGTGAGAATCCCCACGCCGCGCCCGCGTAGCTGTCCAGCCGTCACTTGCCAAGGCGTGTTGCGCCTCAAGGCTTCCCGCTCGAACTCGGCGAGACCAATGCCCGAGTGGATGGTTCCGTACAGGTACCGACCGATCGTGCCCGACAGCACCACCGTCCACATGGCATAGCAGGCCAGCGCCACCCAGCGATCGAGCTTGAAGGCCGCGTGGTAGGTGACGAGGGTCGCGCCGATGAAGCCGGCCCACAGATGCACGGTGAGCCACGTGGACTGCACGCCCCACGACTTGAGCACGCCGAGGCGCGTGCGCAACGGATAGAACAAGGTGGCGAGCATGAAGCCCGTACCCACGTAGCCGAGCCAGTGCCCGAAGCCCCTGCCCGACTTGAACCAGATGGGATCGGTGATGCCGAGCCATGAACGCAGCATCCCCGCTGCGCTGTGCTCGGGTAGCACGCGGCGCAGGAAGCTCTCGAGCCCCACCACGACCAGCGCGAAGACGAGCACGGCGGCGACGATGGCCGAGGCGCCGCGGCTCTGCTGGGACGTGCGAGCCTTGTGCTCGGCCACGCCCTCCGTGAACGCCACGCCGGAATAGCTGCGCTCGTCGCCGCGGGTGAAGAAGAGATTCTGTGGAGCGATCTCGACCAGGCTGCTGGTCGGACAGGCATGCTCACAGGCGCGGTCGGGGTAGCCGGCGCAGTTGTCGCATTTGATGGCGACCTTGTGATTGCCACGCGCGGCGACGTGCGCCGTCATCTCCTTGCTTCCCGGCAAGATGGCGGGAAGGCCGGCGCGGTCGAGCAACGACGGCTGGCCCGACGTGGGCTTGCCCGTGCACACGAGGACGTTCTGCGCCAGGTACGCCCCTCGACCGACGTCGACGCCAAGATGCCCATCCGCCTGCGCGACGGCCAGGACCTCGGTGCCGGGCTGAACGTGCAGGACCGGCGCCACGCGTGCAGCGCCAGCCGAGAGCACCCTGCTCTTCTCCAGGACGAGGTACTTGAGCTGGCGCTCCGAGCAGCGCTTGGCGGCGGCGATGCCCGCGATGCCCGCGCCGACGATGATGGCGTCGAGCACGGGATGCGGGCCGGGCTGCAGGCGATTGACTTGCATGGCGTCCACCGCGCGCTTCGCCTCTCCGATCGCGATCTTCGTCGAGCGCGGTCCCAGGACGTCGCCCGCGACGAACAAGCCAGGCCAGGAGGTCCGGCCATCGCCGTCACTGAGCGGCACGGGGCTCGAAAAATCCGCCGCCGTGTACGGCACGTCCACCATCTCGATGGCGCCATAGGGGCACTTGCGCGCGCAGGCCCCGCAGCCGTTGCAGCCGTCGCCAATGCGGATCTCGCCGGCAGCGCCCACCGTCATGGCATCGAAGGCACAGGCAGCCAGACACGCCTGCTCGGTGCAGTTGAGGCACAGCTTCTGGAAAGCCAGACGTCCGAGCCGGGTATGGGCTCGGGCCATGCGCGCGTGCCCATGGCGGGCCGCGCAGGCGCGCTCGCACTTGTCGCAGTCGAGGCAGTCGCGCATCTCGCTCACGCGCACCCGTCGGCCGGCGCTCAAACCGTGGCGAAGGAAGAAGTCCTGCACGATCTGGCGTGTCGGCTCTTGCTGGGAAAGGAACCTGCGCCGGGAATCGGCCACGACGGTGGCGAGCTGGGCCGACCATCCCGTGTTGGCCTGCAGCAACTGCGACAGCAAATCAGCCGGGCTCGCCAACAAGGTCACCGCCGTCGATGCGACGCAGTCCAGTGCCGCGCCGCCGGGACAGACGTCCAGATACCCGTCGGAGAAGAGCTCCCCCGACGCGAACGAAGCGAGGTATTGGACGGAGTTCCTATCGGTTTGGTCGTTGATTGGCGCTCGCCGGTCGGCCCGGTCGGACACGACGGCCAGCTCGCCGGCCAGGACGAAGCAGTAGCTCTCACCCTTCGCAGGGCGCGCAAGCGTCGAGAGCCTCTGTTTCGGCGCGAGCTCGAGCAGGCGACTTTGCTCGAGCACCTGCGCCACCGACGAGAGGTCGAGCGACGAGAAGACCGGCATTTCGCGGAGGGCTTCGGCCGTAACAGCCCTTGCATTCGACATGGACACCACTTCCTTCCGGCGAAAACAGACTACTAGAGGAAATGCCCTATGCAATCCATTGTCTCGTGCTTCCTGTCGTGAATTGTGCTTCCGAGCGTGAATTGTCAAATCTGTCCAATTCATGGCGCGAATTGAATCGAGCCATCTGCGTCGACGACGAATTTTCTCCGTTTGATTGCAATATTTCCGGAGTTGCGGGTACCTAATGGTCATTCCGTCGGAAGCAATGCCTCAGCCCCAGCCATGGCTCAATAGGACGAAAGTCCACGGACATCGGACGCTGTTACGCCTCTCGTTGTTCTTGCTCGCATTCGAGCCGGCTTTGGCGCGCGCGCAGGTCCCCGCCAAGGATGCGGTCGAGCCCGCGGCCTCGGGCTGGTCCGCCGATTTCTTGCTCTCGCAAGAGTACCGCCTTCGAGCCGCGGGCGCGGCGGGGGCTACGGCCAGCCCGCTCGGCAACGCCCCTGCGGAAAGCACGAGGAGCGACCACGATCTGCGCCTGACCCTCGACGGCTCGCTGACCGGCCTGCGTGAACGGATGGTGGCCAACCTGTCGGCCGCGTTCTGGCTCGACCTCGATGGCAATGTCCCCAAAGGCGAGCCGTACTACTTCGGCGATTCGCAGGACCTGGCCCAACCGCTGTTCGTGGTCTACGCGCTCAGCGCGGAATGGCGTCGCAGCGCACCTGTCGACCGCCTCGCTTTCGGGCGTCAAGCGGCGACCCATGGACTGCCGGTCACCTTCGACGGTGGCTCCCTGGACTTGCGCTTCTTGGCGCGGCGGCTGTCGGTCTTCGCCTATGGCGGCCGAACCGTGCACTTCTTCGAGACCGTCCCCGGGTTGCTCGAGAACTGGCTGGTCGGCGGCGGCGCGGGCGTCCGGCTGACCCCAGGCCTCCAGCTCGAGGCGGACTCGCGCTATCTGCACGACACGGTGCTGGCCTCGGCGGGAGACGCCAGGAAAAAGGTGGCCACCAACTCCTACGGGCTCACCCTGACCGGACGCTCCGACACGCTGTCGGGCAAGCTCTTCGCCCGCGGAATGAACCGATCGTTCTCGCACGCCGGCGGCATGTTTCGCCTGCAAGTGCCAAGCGCCGCGCTCGGGCTCGATGGCCACGCCGCAGCCCAGCTCGTCACCCTGGGCGAGATCGCCGAGAGCGAGAATCCCTACTACTCGCTCCTCGGCAAGAGCTTGCCCCACGTGCGCGCCCGCCTGGAAACCTGGAAGGAGTTTCGTTTGCGGGAGACGGCCTCGCTCACCCTCGCTGTCGGGGCGCGCGCAAGGCAGCTGCTGTACGACGAGCCCACGCGGTTCAACCGCGCCACGAACGCCGTCTACGTGCGCGCGGATCTGGCGGACCTGCCGTGGAAAGGCGCCTTCGCCAGTGTCACCGCAGACTGGAACCTGCCCGCCGGAACGCCCGACAAGGCCTACTACTTCAGCCTGGGCGGCGCGGCCGGGTACGCATCCCGCACGACGAGGATCGAGGCCGGCACCTACTTCCAGCGCTTCAAGGTCAATTATTACCGGGACGTGGAAGAGCTCACCAACGCCCGCACGGTCTTCGCGGTGGCCTCGTATCGGGTGCTGCCGCAGATCGAGATACGCGCGCGCTACGTGCTCGAGATCGTGGACCGCGCGATTCACACGGCGTACCTGACCGTGCGGGAGGACCTCTAGGAATGCGCGCGCTCCTGCCTGCGCTCGCCGTGGTCTGCGCCGCCCTGGCCGTGGCCTGCTCGCGTTCGCAGCTCGAAGATGGGCTTCCAACCGAGCTCGATTGCACGGGCTGCCATGGCGCAAACGGCGACCCCACGCCGCCCCCGGCGGTGGACGGCACGATGGCCACAGGCAGCATCGGCGTCGGCGCCCACGCGGCCCACATGCGTGGCAGTTGGCTGGCTGGCCCCGTCGCGTGCACCGAGTGCCACGTGCTGCCCGCCAAGGCCAATGGCACCGACCATCCGGATCCGCTGGGACGTCCGGCCCCTGTCCTGTTCGGGCCCCTTGCCAGCAAAGAGCCCGCGCGCCCGGCCTGGGACCGCGGCCAGCGGACCTGCGCTGGCACCTACTGCCACGGCGCCACGTTGCGCGGCGGAGACGTCCGTCCCCCACCGATCTGGACACGTGTCGACGGCTCGCAGCTCAGGTGCGACGCGTGCCATGGCAATCCCCCCGGCGGCACGCACCCGCAGATGGACGCCTGCGAGGTGTGCCACGGTGACGTCGTCTCGGCGGGCGGCGTGATCACGAACCCCGCCCTTCACGTCAACGGCATCGTGGAGCTGAAGCTCTGATCATGCAGAAGCCAACCGACCCACCCTCACCGCCCGCCCCCGCGCCATCCGCGCCGACGGCCGGATCGGATCAGTCGCTCGCACCGCAGCTCGGGAGGCTGTACGGCGAGACGCTGTTCGGTGCGTGGCAAGATCCGCTGGCGTCCATCGAGGCCAGCCGACGCTCGCGAAAACGCGGGCGCTGGGCCATGCGAATGGGCATCGTGCTGCTCTTGGCATCCGTCGCGGCCGCGGGAACGTGGCTTTATGGGCGGGGGCTCGCCCGACGAACGGAGCAGGATCGTGCGCAGGTCGCCAAGGACGTCGCGACCTTTTTGCACGATGGAGAGCTCGATCGGCTCGCCCAGTACGTGGCCATCCTGCAGCCCCCGACCGAGCCGCTCGACGCGCAGAACCCCTACCTCGATCTCATCGTGTCGTCGGAGGCGGCGCTCTACCGATACCAAGACGCCGCCCCCGAGCGTGTGGCGCGAATCGCGGCCCACGTCGCGTCAGACTCCGCGACGCCAGCGCGCGTCCTGGCACGGCTGACGCTGCTCTCCGAGCCCGAGCGCGCCCAAGCCTGGGACAGGCTGGCCTCGCTGGGACCGTCGCTCGACAAGAATCCCGAGTACCACACCGTGCTGGCGACGGTGCTCGAGCAACGTGGTGACCTCAAGGCAGCGCGTGCGGCGTGGGAGCGCTCTGCGCAGGCGGGGCCGCTGTGGCTACCCCACCGCTATCTGCAGTGTGCGTTCGAGGCGCGCCAAGGGAACGCGCAGGCCGTCACCCGCGTCGCCGAACAGATGGCCAAGGTGGCGCCGGAGTCGGCTTGGACGCGCTTGGCCCTGCGACACTTCGCCAAAACGACGCCGGCCCCCGCGGGCCCTTCGGCGCCCGAGCAACCGTCGGCGGTCGGCCGATACCGCGACGAGCTTGCGCAGGTGTTGCCCAACCTGGCTTCGCGTAACCTGGCCGCGGCGAGGCCAGCGCTGGGACGGGCGTTGGCGGCGGTGCAAGGTCAACCGCCCTTCGTGCTCGATGCTTTCGCGATGCTCGCGGCGGCAAAGGCGAGCGATCTGGCGATCGAGATGACGTCCTACGAGGTTTGGCCGCGGGACAACGGCTGGGCGCGGACCAAGGCAGTGGAGGTCGCAGCCCCGGCCCCGCCCCCCGCTACGGCTACGACCACGGCCATGGCGGTGGGGGCGGAGACGACGAAGGAGACCAAGGAGAAGAAGGCCACGGCGTCGAAGAAGAAGGAGAAGAAAAAGAAGAAGGCCGGGAAGACGAAGCGGCGGGGAGGACGGCGGCGGTAATGGGCAGGGCTCGGGCAAGAAAACCGACCTTCGCGGGCATCGTGCTCGCGCTGCTGTTCGTCGCGCCGTGGGTGCTGGCCCAGGGCTCGTTCTTCCGCGTCTCGCCCGGACCGCTCAGCGAGAGCCACGCCGAGTACGACAACTCGGACGGCTGCCCGAAGTGCCACGAGCCCAACACGGGCGTGACGGACGCCAAGTGCTTGGACTGTCACAAGCCGCTTCGTGATCGCATCGCCCGAAAGCAAGGCCTGCACGCG
This sequence comes from uncultured Myxococcales bacterium, assembly GCA_964647025.1. Lineage (GTDB taxonomy): Bacteria > Myxococcota_A > Polyangia > Fen-1088 > Fen-1088 > Fen-1118. Next base: position 12,976 of record CAZYFU010000060.1, read on the forward strand.
ACCTTCACCGGCAAGTGCATCCAGTGCCACCCCGGCCACAAGGGCCGCACCACCAGCATCGTCGACTGGCAGCACGTGGGCGGACAGCAGACCTTCGATCACGGCCGCACCGGCTTCGCCATCACCGACCATCACGCGCAGCTGGCTTGTACCGCCTGCCACAACAAGCGCATGAAGTCCGGCCGCATCAGCTACATCGGCCTCGATCGCGACTGCCAAAGCTGTCACAAGGGCGTGCACAAGTTCAGCAAGCCCGAGCTGGCCAAGCAGTGCGACATGTGCCACGCGACCGGCAAGGTCAACCACGGCATGCGACTCGCCGACTGGGAGCGCCAGCACTTCGAGCTGACCCGGTTGCTCTTGCCCGGCAAACACCTGGATCAGACCTGCACCAAGTGTCACCCCAAGGCCGCGATGCCGGGCCGCACGCCCCCGCGCAGCTGCATCGATTGCCATCGCCCGACCCACCCGGTCACGCCAGCGCTAGCCAAGTGCACCGACTGCCACAAAGAGGCGCAGCCCTGGAAGAGCGCCACGATCGATCACCGCCGGTTCGGGTTCCCCCTGCTCGGAAAGCACACGGACCTCGACTGCAAGCGCTGCCACCAAGGCGGCGGCAAGCTCGAGTACGAGCCCGGCGGATGCACGAGCTGCCACCAGCATCGCAACGCCCACAAGGGTCAGTTCGACGACAAGCCCTGCGATGCCTGCCACGTGGAAGGCGGAAAGCGAAGCCAGCCTTTCGACCACAACAAGGACGCCCGCTTCCACTTCGAAGGGCTGCACGCCGATCCCAAGATCCGCAACAAGTGCAGCAGCTGCCACCCGCAGAAGATCTTCCGCACCGGGAAGCTGGGCTGCGCCGACTGCCACAAGGACAAGCACAAGGGGCAGCTCGGCCCCAAGTGCACCGACTGTCACTCGGTAACCCAGCGTTGGAAGGACACGCGCTCGAACCTCAAGCACCTGAAGTTCCCGCTCGAAGGGCTGCACCGCGAGGTCAAGTGCGAGAAGTGCCATCCCGGGGGCAAGTACAAGCTGGGCGAGGTTCGCTGCGTGGACTGCCACGGCAAGACCGACCCGCACCAAGGCAAGCTGGGGAGCGCTTGCGACAAGTGCCACACCCCCGACAAGGGCGCCCCCAAGTTCAACCACGACACGATGACCCGGTTTGCCCGGACCGGCGCGCACCAGTTGGTCGCGTGCGGCTATTGCCATCGCCCACCACCACCGGCCAAGCCCGAAGTGGGCTGGACCAAGAACGAATCCACGAGCGGCATCGATCGAATGTTCCCGCTCATGGGCAAACGTTGCGTCGACTGCCATGCCGATCCCCACAAAGGCACCGCCGGCCCCAGCTGCGAGCAGTGTCACGGCACGGACAGCTTCCGGAAGCTACTGCCCGCGGCACGTGCCCAGCGACCGAGCGATCACGATCGCGGCTGGCTCGGCAAGCACGTCGGCCTGCCCTTCAGCGAGAGCGACCTCCTCGCCGAAGGTCGCTCGTGCGCGCGCTGCCACGGGACCCCGTCGTGCGACCGCTGCCACCGCACCATGCGACCGAAGAGCCACACGGCGCTGTGGCGGCTACGTGGGCATGGCGCGGCGGCCGCCTTCGATCCGGAGAGCTGTAGGGTCTGTCACGTGACCGGGTCTTGCATCCAGTGCCACCGCACCATGGCCCCCCTCAACCACCGGGGTGCGTGGGGCACGCTGCACGGCTTCGCGGCCGGAACCTTCGCCGACAGCAACTGCTACGTCTGCCACAGCCGGGGTGACTGCACCGCCTGTCACAAGCCGAAGTAGCGTAGGTCAGGGGACGACGATGCGATTCGAGCTGCCGTGGCAGCTGTTGCACTCGCCGCTGGCGCTGGCGTTGGTCGGCATGACCGCGGTGCCCGAAGCGTTGCGGATCGCGATCTGCGCCGAGGCCCAGTTGGCCCCGGAGATGTTGCCGTAGAAGTTGCCCTGGCCGCCGGAGTAGCTGGTGATCAGGTTGTTGCCCATGCGGATGCCGACCTGAATGTTGCCGGCGGTGGAGGAGCCGTTGGCCTGATAGATGGTGCCGCCGTAGCTGATGTTGTGCCTGTGGCAGGCCGGGTTCAGGCAGGTCTGGCCGGTGAAGTGCCCCTGGTACGCCACGCCCGATCCGCCGTTCGCGTTGTAGGTCGTGGTGCCCCAGTCGAAGGTGCTGCCGGTGCCACCGGCTGCCCCGCTCGTGCCACCGGTGCCGCTGGCGCCGCCGGTGCCTTTGACGACCGCGCCACCCGAGCCGACCGCGCCGCCCGAGCCACGGCCACCAGAGCCGGGTGCCCCGCCCGCGACGCTGCCGCCCAAGGCAGCAACGCCACCCGAGCCTCGCCCGCCGACCGCGCTCGTGCCGCCCGCGCCGTCGCCGCCGGATCCCACCGCGCCCCCAAGTCCTCGTCCGCCAGAGCCAGTGACACCGCCAGCGCTGCTGCCACCCGAGCTCGGTGCGCCGCCGTTGCCGTTCGAACCGCCCTCGGCGCTCTGGCCACCGCTTCCGCTACCGCCTTTGCCTCCCGAGCCCGAGCTCCCTCCGTTGGTCGCGCCGCCGACCCCCGGGGCGCCGCCGGACTCGCCGCCTCCATCGGTCGGAGCGCCACTGCAAGCAGCGAGAACGCCAAACAACAACGAGGCGACGGCAGAACGCGCCCTCGCGCGACAGATCAACTTCATGAGCACTTCTCCTTGAACAACGGATGGGGCGAGGCGACGGATTAGAGAGCCGCAATACCACCAATTGTTCAACCCACTCTGGTCTGTCACGCGACAGGTGCGCCCCGAGCGCTATTCCCCGCGAACAGCACGATAGTCCCACTGCGCGCAGCCGGGATACGCATCCCGCCAAACGGAGGACAACAGCGTCGAGAGCTCGCCTGCATGCTGGCCGTCGGTGCGCAAGGCGACCCCGTAATAGAACGCATCCGGATAGAAGTCGTAGTGCGCCCAGAGTTCGTCGCTCGCGATGATGTCCCTTAGCATGGCGACGTGGTCGGGATGCGGCATCCAGATGAAGTCCGGCTTGCGGCGGAACAGCTCGGCCGTGGAGAAGCCGTCGAACGCGATGACGGCATCGTGCAGACCAAGCACATCGATGATGGAGACTTGCGGCGCCAGCGCACCGGGCAACCCGTGCTCGGACATGGCGAAGCTGGCACCGGTGGGCGCCGACCTCGCGATGGCGGCAACTCGTCGCGCGGATTCCCACGAGTCGATCTCGGGCAGCGGGGCGGCGGCTCGCACGTGGTAGCCGCCCACCGATCCCAAGGCCTGCGCCTCGCCGCGAGCGTCGAAGCGCTCCGCCCCCAATCTCAGGCCGAACCGCGCCGCGAGCACGATGGCGAGCGCAACGACCGCGCGGACGAGCAACCTCCGCGGCCGCGGCCCAGGCTCGCGAACGAATCGGTCGAGCTGCAAAGCCGCGGCGACCACGAAGAATGGCAACATGGGGTAGTAGAACCGCCCCATGTGTCCCATGATCTGGTTGAAGCGGAAGAGCACGGCGACGGTGGAAAGCGCGGGCACGAGCAGCACCAAGCACAGCCGCCAGCTTCTGCGATCGCAGAGCAGGATGGTGACCACCAAGAACGGCCAGGCCGAGAGCGAGAAGACCTCGAGGAAGCGGAACGGGTTCCAGCCGAACTCTCCCGCGAACCCGCCGTAGTACCCGGGCTGCTTGACGAAGAACGAAAGCGGCACGGGGGTCCCCAAGATCAGCCAGGCAAGGGCTGCGAGCAGGGCAAACCCGAGCCCGGCCATCGCGAGGTAGCGAGCCAGGGCCTTCCTGCGCGGCCCGGTGCCGAGGAACGCGATGGCCAGCGCGGGGCAAAGCAGCGCGCAGATCAGATTGTCGGGACGGGCGAGCACCGCGATCATCGCCGCTGCCACGGTGAGCAGCATGCGGAGGGTGTCGGGCTTCTTGCCCAGCCGCAGCGAGAAGAAGACTAGGACGGCGTTGCCGAGCGCCGACAGCATGGTGTCCATTCCGGTGCCGGCGTGAAAGCCAAAGGCCTCGCGGTACGCCAGCAACGGCAGCAAGACACCGGCCCAGAAGACCCAGTTGCGAGATAGGTGCCGACTTCGCGCCTCCAGTGCCGGGGTAGCGACGAGCGCAGCCAGAAGTCCGACCGCGGCCGCACCGGAGGCGACTTGCAGAACGCGCCACATGGCCATCGTCGGGAAGGCCCAACGAATCACCGTGACCACCGCGAGGTGCAGGAGACTGGTCACGCCGTACGTCGCGCGCTCTCCAGCGTTCCACGCGATGCCATCACCGCCGAGCCAGTGCTGGGCGTAACGCAGGTACGTGTACGCGTCGTCGAAGTCCGTGGGGGCCGCGCGGGCCAGGAACGACAGCCTCTCGGCGATCATGAGCGCGACGAGGACCATCGCGAGCACCGCCGGAACAGCCCGACGGCTCCACGGCGACCCGACACTTGTCTGCGAGACCGCCTCGACCATGAACGCTACCTCTTGCCCGATGAAGTCCGCAGCCGGTCTCGCTGCTCGCGTGCGACTGGCGCGGACACGTGGTTCGGCGAGCGCGACAGCAGAACCGAGAAGGTCTCCTCCGCCTCGCGTGCACGCCCGAGCGCCACCAGGCAGAGCCCACGCCCGAAAGTCGCCTCGTCGTTAGCCGGATGGGCGGCGAGCACGGCCTCGAAGTCCACGAGGGCATCCGCGGATCGCCCCAGGCCGAGCAAGGCAAAACCGTGGTTCGCCCGGGCCGCTGGCGTCAGAACACCGTCGAGCAGTTCCGCCGCGCGGGCGAAGTCGCCGAGCTCGAGGGCCACGGCACCAGCGGCGATGCGCGCCTCGTCCCGACAAGACGTGGGGCCGTTGGCCGTGGACGACTCTTCGTAGGCCCGCAGAGCATCCGCCAGCCGAGTGGCCGTGCGGTAGTAATCGCCGAGCCGCCGCTGCCAATCGCACGGCGAGGCCTCGCTCTCGGCCGGCTGCTGTGCAAGGGGCACCACGGCCAAGCCCTCGGCGGCCGAATACGAGAAGGTGAGAGGAATCTCGGGCAGGGCGCTTCCGGCATCCCGCCTCACGAAGACGAGCCCATCGCCGGCTCGATAGACCAGCGCCCACAGTGCGGGATCGAAGAGCGCCCCGCGCGGGTTCACCGCCGGGAAGGTGACCAGCGCCGAGGTCACGCCGAATCGATCGAGCAGCGCTTGGAACTCGTGGCGAGACAGATCCGCGCGGCGGAGGATGGCGTGAAACGAATCTGGATAGCCGTTGATGCGCGGGTCCTGGAACACCGGGTGTTGCGGCCAACCTCGCCAGGTCAGGTACGAGCCGACCTCGAGGTCGTTGTACATGCGCTCGCGAAGGCCGTTCTTCTCGACGAAGTCGATGGCGTCGAGCGGCACCAGCTCTGCTTCCATGCCGAGATCGAACACGCGCGCCCCGGATGCCGCAGCGACAATCCGCGGCGTCAGTGTCAACCCGAGCAGGGTGACCGCCGCGAGGGCACCAGCCCACCGGCCGCGCAGCCAAGGCACGAGCCGGGTGGCCGCCACCGCCAGCGCCGGCCCCGCCAACATGGAAAACTCGGCGACGAAGCGGATGCGCAGGCCCCCGAGAATTCCCATCAGCAGACACGGCATGAGCACGCGAAGGGGCACCAGCACCGGTAGTCGCCGCACGAAGAGCGGCAGCGACGCCGCAAGCAGCAGACCGCCCAGAAGGAAGAAGTACGGCCCGTCGAGCGGCCACTCGACATGTCGGTACTCCTGCAACGGCCGCAGCATCGGCATGCGGAAATGGTTGGCGATGTACGTCAGCGCATGCACGCCCGACGGCGTCGCGAGCACGAGAGGCGCCATGGCCAGCGCGACCCACAACGCGCGTCGCGCCCACGCGTGCTGCCCATCCATCCAAGCGCCAAGCGCGTACAGCGTCAGCAGCGTCGGCGCGAGGAAGAAGCACGAGTTCGCATTGGCCCACACGAGCCCCAAGGGCACGAACGCCCAAAGCACACGGCCGCGTGCATCCTCGGCGCGCTCGATGGCCAGCAGCAATGCCCCGAGACACAGGAACGTAACCAGGTGTGGTCGCTCGACAAAGCGCGGCTCTGCCGCCCACGCGGAGAGCGCGAGCAGCAGTGCCGCAAATATCGGATGGGCACGGCGCCGTAAAGCCACCCGATATAAGAGAAGCCAAGTTCCGACGACGAAAGCCGTCTTCAAAGCTACGGTACCCGGAATGCCGAAGGCGCGGTGGACCAGCGCAAGTAGTATTTGGAACAGCCAGGCTAAGTTAATGTCGATGGCTTGCGGGTAAGTGAAGGAAAGCAAATTCTCGGTTGGAACGTGACGCGACCCGAGGACGATCTCACCGAGACGTAGATTGAAGAACAGATCGGTTTCGTCCATTGGGACGAGGCATCGCCCGGCCACGAAGGCGAGAAGCAGCACGATCACGATCGGGCATCATGCCCAGGCGTGCCTCGGGCGCAACAGGCAATCAGGAGAGCAGTCGCGGCCTGCCAAGCAACACTGGCTCGGCGGAATCGTCGAAGCTGACGTCTTCCTCGCCGGCCTTCTCGTCGGCAGTCGCGGCGGCGTCATCCTCACGGTCGACCCGCGCGACCGAGATGTACTTGATGCGGAAGGAATCTCCGCCGAGCCGCTTGAGGCCCCAATCCATCGCGTCTTGCAGATCCGCGAACATGGCCAGGGGTTGGTGGGAACGATCGGGAATAATGGCAAAGCAGCAAGGAATCATGATGCTCACCCAGCATTGCAGCTGCTGTGCCACGATGACGGCCAAGTAATTTCGCGGGGTTGCCGCGCGACGGAGGTCTTCCGATCTCAAGCTGCCCCGGTCTCACCCGATCTCAGTTGAGATCGGCATGGTGGCGACTGCGCCCCCCAGGGGGCTACCGGCGCGGGCGCGGCACGCCCAGGTTGGCCAGCTTCTTGACCAGCGTGCGCCTGGCGATGCCCAGCACCGCGGCGGCCCGCGTCTGGTTTCCGCCGCACACGGCCAGCGCCTCTTCGATCTGCTCGCGCTCGGCGGATTCGGAGCTGTCGTCGCTGCTCTCGATGCCGAGCTCGAGCGTCTTGTTGGTCTGGCGCGACAGAGCGTCCTGCCGAGGGTTCACGTCTATCTCGGTGAGGACGTCCGACATCGACACCAGGAGCGCTCTCGAGATGCAGTTGCGCAGCTCGCGAACGTTGCCTGGCCACGATTGACGTTCGAGGAAGCGCAGGGCCTCGGGGGTGAACGACGGCTCGCTCTTCTTGCCGAGCGCGGCGGCGGCTTCCTTGGCGAAATGGATCGCCATCGGCACGATCTCCGCGCGGCGCATGCGCAGGGGCGGCACCTCCAACACGACGCCGCTCAGGCGGAAGTACAGGTCCTCGCGGAACTGGCCTTTGCGAATCCTGTCCTGCAAGTCACGGTTGGTCGCGGCCAGGAACCGCACGTCCAGCTTGCGCACGCGGGTACCGCCGACGGGGATCATCTCGCCGGACTCGATCACGCGCAGGAGCTTCGCCTGAATGGCGATGGGCATCTCGCCGATCTCGTCGAGCAGCACGGTGCCGCCGTTGGCGGTCTCGAAGAGCCCGGGCTTGGCCGTGCGCGCCCCGCTGAACGCGCCGGCCTCGTGTCCGAAGAGCTCGCTCTCGAGCAAGTTCTCGGGAAAGGCCGAGCAGTTCAGCTTCACGTACGGCCGACCTTTGCGCGGCGAGCGCTCGTGGATGGCGCACGCGACGACTTCCTTGCCCACGCCGGTCTCTCCCACGAGCAGCACGGAGATGGTCCCGTGGGCGACGCGATCGACCAGCTGGAAGAGCTTGTGCATCGCTTCGGATTGCACCACCAGCTTGGGCTCGGCCGCCTTGGCCTCGACGGCCCGCTTGTCGCTGGCACGCAACGCCTGGATGTGCTCGCCGGCCATGACCACTTCACGCACCTCCGAGATCTGACCGCGCCCGGAGGATGCGGCGTCGGAGGCGAGCTGATGAATCACCAAGGACGCTCCACCGATCATGACGGCGACGCCAGGGGCGACCACTTCTTCGCGGCCGGCGGAAATGCGCCGGCCACCGAGACGCGTCCCGTTCGCGCTGCCGAGATCCTTGATGAGCACGACCCCGTCGCGGACCGCGAGGATGGCATGGTTGCGCGACACCGAGGGGCTCGACAGAACGATGTGCCCGTCCTCGGATCGCCCGATGTTCAAGTCGCCGGCCTCGGGCATGGGCATCATCTTCGAACCGGACTGCTCGAACACCGTCAGCCAAAGACGCGTGGTCGATCCCGGATTCGTACCGTGACGTTCTTCGATGAGCGTCTTCGGCAGAATCTTGGGACCGCTCTCGTGCTCATGAGGCGGCGAAGGCAACGGCATACGCCGCCATCTTATCTCATGACGCTTTGATCTGAGCCGTCGACCTTCTGACTACGTCTTCTGACACCTTTAGCCACGCGCGGTGCGTTCGCCGCGCCCTTCCTTCGAGGCGGCTACGGCATGGCCGGGAACGGGCCGAACGCCCGGTCGCGTCTTTTGAGAAAGCTATAAAACGACGAGGCGCCGTCGGGCCCGGTCGTGGTGGCCCGCACCCACTCATAGCCTGCTGGGGTGTGGCCATTCACGACTGGGCAGTGGCGGCCGAGGCAGTAGTGATGGGTAATCAGGGTCGGCTTGCGCGATAGCATGTACTCGTCGCTACCCCACTTCTGATGGCCGGGGCGATTCGATGCCGTCATGCGCGGATCGTGCGCGATGGTCGCGTCGACCAGACCGAAGACATCGTAGGCGGGAATCTCGGAGTAGTAGGGAATCACGCCGGCACCCCCGACCGTCATGAGCAGGCCGGGCTCGCGGTACTGCGCCAGCCACTGGCCCACGGGGATGCGCTCCTCCGCGTACTTCTTCAGATAGGCCGGGGTGTCGATTCCGTTGTCGGCCCCCACGAAGCTGCGGGCCTCGAGGGTGGTGTGCGCGCTGCCGATGACGAAGCCAACGGCAATCACGACGAGCCCAACGGCGGGAACCACCGCGCCGAGCGCCGGACGCAGTTGCGCCTGAAGTCGCCGGACCGACTCCGCAACCACCACGGCCCCAAGTGGCACCACGGGAAGGATGAAGCGGTAAAGCCCCATGAAATCGCCGCCCACCTTCACGACGTACGCGGCATAGGCAAGCCACACCAAGGCCGCCAGGCGCCGCAGATCGCGGCGGCGCTCGTCGCCCTTGACCGCCCGCCCGAGCAGCGCCAAGAGCAGCAGGAAGTGCACGCCGTAGTCCTCGGCGAAGCGACGCAAGTAGAACGCGCCCAGCTTCCACGTGCCGTCGGCGCCGGACGACTTGACGTAGAAGGTATTGGGAAAGGGCCACCCGTAGTAACGCCACCGCCACAGAAAGTACGGCGCGAACAGCGCGACGAAGACCGCTGCCCAGGCAAGCTCGTTGCTACGGGGAAGGACGCGGCGCTCGCGCTGCAAGTTGGTGAGCAGACGAAACACCGCGACCAGACCGAAGAGCAGGATGCCCTCGGGCCTGGTCATGCCCGCGAACGCGAAGGCCACGGCGCTGGACCACCCCTTGCCGAGGGTGACCTCCCCGAGCACTAGGTCGAAGCCCAAGGTGACGAGGAACGTGAAGAGCTGGGTCTCGAGGCCGCCAGAGCACCAGCAAGCAAACGCGCCGGTGCACGCGAGCAGCAGCGGCGCAACCATGTTCCAGCGCGACCGGTGCTCTCCCGCCAGCCGCAGCGACATGCGCACCACGACGGCCAGCGTGCCGATCGCGAACGCCACGCCCAAGAAGCGCGAAAGCATCACGGGCCCAAGTCCCAGCTTGATCCCGAGCGCCAGCAGCACGGTCCACAGGAAGTTGGTGTAGCCCTCCACGCGCTCGCCCAGGTTGAAGACCAACTCGCCCGACAGCGCCAAGTTGCGCGCGTAGCGGAACGAGATGTAGGCGTCGTCGGTGACGAAATCGAACAGCCGCGCATGCGGGAGCAACACGGCCGTCGCCAGCAACAGCGGATAGTAGCGTCGGAGGAACCTTCTCATCGGGGCCGAGCGCGCTTTCTACCACCCCGCGCGCCAAAGAACAGTCGATGTGGCTTGCCCGGTCTAGGGCGCCCCCACGTCAACCGAAGGTCCCACCGTCGAACCCCCACAGGGCGCCGTCAGCGTTGGTGAATTCGATGTAGATACGGTTGCGAGGCAAGGCCAGGGCCTTGGCGATGGCGTCGCACAAGACCTCCGACAGGTGCTCGACCTGCTGCTCGTCCAGCTTGCCCACGTTCTTCAGCTCCGCATAGCACGCCGGCTCGCGGGAGCCGCCGAAGCTCATCTGCATCCGCGGCGCCAGCCCGACCATCACGTAACGCTCGGGTTTACCCAGCTCGCGTGCGAGCAGACTGGAAAACGACTTGAGCATCTCCGACAGCGCCGGCTCTTGCGGCTCGGGCGCGGAGGAAAACAGATTGAGGAGCGGCATGGACCGAATCTACACCTATTCTCGCGGACGGCGGGTGAGGTCGATGCTCGACCGCCGTACCTGCACGCGCACGGTCGATCGCGATTCCTTCCGACGGGTCTTGTAGCCCAGATGGCGGCGCGCATCGGCCACGGCGCGGCCGAGCCGCAACTGTATGTCGAGGTTCGAGGTCACCGCCCCCGCCAGCGCGGATTCGAGGTCCTGCGCCATCGCGGACGCCGTCGGGTAGCGCTCGGCAGGCAACCGCGACAGGGCACGGCTGGTCGCATACACCAGCATTTTGGGCAGCCCGGGACGCTCGGTGCTGACAGGGGGCACCTGGCCGCGGTGAATGTTGCGCAGGACCTCGCGATCGTTTCTGCCCGTGAACAGCGGATGGCCAGCCAGCGATTCCCACAGCACCGATCCCATGGAGAACAGATCCGACTGCGGGCTCGCCTGGGCGCCGCCCACCAGCTCGGGTGCGATGTATCCCAACTTGCCTTTGATGAAGCCCGGCGCGGTCAGCACGCTGGTCCTGTCGCGGGCCCGGGCCAAGCCGAAGTCGGAAAGCTTCACCGCGCCGCCGATGCCAAGGAGCAGGTTCTGCGGGGAAACGTCGCGATGGATCACCGGCACCGGCGTCCCATCGGCGGCATGGCGTTCGTGGGCAGCGGCGAGGCCTCGCAGGGCCTGGACACCAATGAGGGTGATGAGCGGCCAGGGCATGCGCTCGTGCCGCGAGCGGTAGTAGCGCAGCAAGGTCCCGAGGTCGAGCCCTTCGACCCACTCGGTGACCAGCCAGTAGGAGCCGTCCTCGTCGTCGACGAAGTCGAGCACCTGCGCGATGTTGGGGTGCAGGAGGCACGACCCCAGACGCGCCTCCTCGACGAACATGGCCACCTGACGATCCTCGTCGCGGAACTCGGGCTTCATGCGCTTGAGCGCCACCGGTCGCGAGAACCCGGCGGCACCGTGCATGATCGCACGCCAGACCACCGCCATGCCGCCCTCGCCCGCGCGTTCGACGAGCTCGTATCTGCCGGCGACGAGGTGCCCCCGCCCTTGCTCGCGTGCCTTCATCTCTCACGGCATTATAGGGGCAATTCGGCGGGCCCGCCGGAAGCCCGGGGTCAGGGCAGGCAGCCGGTATCAGATCCGCCGGGCAACCGGCACCGGTCAGTCCAGGCTGGCCAGGGCGTCTTCGAGGTTGCCGCGCATGTGGGCGTCGTTCTTACGCGTGCAGGCTTCGATGCCCTTGGCGTACACGGCGCGGGCGTCTTCGACGCGACCGAGCGCCGCCAGCACCTCGCCGGCGGGGGCGTAGGACGCGATGTAGTCGGGATGCTTCTGGATCAGCGACTCCAACGCCTCCCAAGCGCCAAGCAGGTCGCCAGCGCTCTTCAGTTCCATCGCCAGACCGTAGTGCGGGAAGGGATCTTGCGGCCTTTGCTCGGCAAAGGCACGCAAGACCTTGATGCGCGGGCTGTCGGCGCTCAGGAGCACACCCACGGTCGACCGGGGCCGGCGACCTCGCTGCGCGGTCCGTCGGTCACGATGCGGTTGCTGCCATCCACCCTGACCACGGTCGGCTTCCAGTCCTTGGCCTCGGATTCGTCGACCGCCTCCGCGAACGTCGCCAGGATCACCACGTCGCCCGGGTGGCAGTGCCTGGCCGCCGCCCCGTTGACGCAGATGACCCCAGAATCGGCCTCGCCCGCAAGAGCGTACGTCTCGAGCCTGGAGCCGTTGGTCGCGTTCCAGATGGCGACTTTCTCGTAGGGAAGAATGTCCGCCGCCTTCATCAGGACTTCGTCGATGGTGACGGAGCCTTCGTAGTTGAGATCCGCGTGCGTCACGGTGGCACGGTGGATCTTGGACTTGAACATGATTCGCTTCATCTTTTCTCCCGTCCCGGCCGGTTTCCCGGTCCGGGCAGTTGTCCGCCTATCCTGTCCGAAAGCGTCGCAGAGTCAATGCTTTGGGTTGGGCCATCGATTCGGTTGACCGGTCGGGGCCCATGGCTCAAGGTGGATCGGGACGGGCAGACATGGGGAGCTTCACGCGATTCATCGGCGTCGATCTTGGCGGTGGCCGTGGCAAGAAGACGGCCCTCGCCGTACTCGAGCGCGGCAGCGAGGGCGTCACCGTCACGCGACTGAGTCCGCGAGCGAAGGAGGCGCCTTTGTACGACAAGGCGCTGACCTCGGCGATTCGCGACGCAGCGGACGGTGCGCTCGTCTGCGTCGACGCGCCGTTGACGCTGCCGCCGTGTCTCCGTTGCACGGAGCCGGCTTGTCCTGGCGAAGCAGCCTGCATCGACGTCGAAGTGATCGCCATGCGCGCCCTGGCCACGGTAGAGCCGGTCGACAAGCGGGATCACCGGCGTGGCAAGCCATCGATCACGCCGTACACCCAACGCGCTACCGACCTCTATTTGCGTAAGCGAGGGCTCCTCGCACGCGAGACCCTCGGTCAAGGCATGGGCCCGCTCGCGGCGCGTGCCGCACACCTCTTGCGGGCGCTGGCCCCGCAGTTCCGCCTGAACCAGAACCTGATCGAAGTCTACCCGCGTGCCACGCTCGAGCTCATGGGCTTTCGCGAGCCCTACAAGAAGCGCGTCGATCGACGCATCGACATCCTCGCGGCTCTGCCGGAGCTGACCTTCGGCCCGGGCGTTTGGCGTGAACAGTGCCGCCAGAGTGACCACGTCTTCGATGCGGTCCTGTGCGCCTACACCGGGTACTTGCGAGAGCGCGACGGTTGGACGATCTCGGCCTTGGCCGCGGATCAGATCGACCCGCAGGGGTGGATATGGGTTCCCCCCGAGCCGGCCACAAAGGCCCCCGCCCAAGCAGAGCGGACCGTCGACGAAGACCTCGGCAGGAACGAAGCCGAACGACAGCGAGGCCGTTGAGCTATCTCGACGGTCTCGCAGCGCCAGGCACCGCTACCCTGACTCAGCTGGCGACGGCGTCTTTGGCGAGCTCCGCCTCCAGCTCGTCGTCGTGCTGGCGGGGGAGCTCCTCGGAGGTCCGGTCGGGCGCTGCCATCGGAGCCCCGAGCAACGAAGCGGCGCCGCGCTCGCGCAGGAACTCCAAGAAGACGATGGCGGTCGGCATTTCGGCCGCGGGGATCTCGTCGATGAGCTCGCGCGCCTGACGGCGCAGGATCTCTCCGGGCGACTCGCCGGCTGGAATCACGTGAGCGACCTCTGCGGCCTCGGCGCGCGCAACGACTCGGCCCCAAGGAGGCGGGTTCCCGACCTCGATCTGCAAGTGGTCGAGCCAGGTCTGGATGTGCAAGTGCAGAAGCTCCGACCGATACGCGAACCAACGCTCGCGCTCGGCAGGGAAGGCAAGCAGCACGTCCTTGAACCTGCGGAACGCGCCCTTTCCGTCGATGGCGACGAGCAGTCGCTCGCGCAATGCTTGCTCTTGGACCGCGCCCACGAAGCGCTCCATCCAGCGATACTGCTCTCTCGACGAGGCAGGATCGATGCGCAGATAGCGTTCCGGGTTCTTGGCTACTTTCGCCCGTCGGGCAGCGGCGTCCGGCTCACCCTCGGCGATGGACAACAGATCGCCATTTTCGAGGTCGAGGAAACTTTCCTGGTCGGGAGAATTCCGCTCGAAAGCAATTTCTAGATCGCTCCAATTAATCGTGATTGGCGGCATTTGTGAACTCCTCCGGCACCCCCCTCCCACAAGGAGCGCCGAAAATTAGGCTTCCCTTAGACTAGGATTGCCCCACGGGATTTGCAACGTCTGAAACGCGGTAAAACACGGATGAATCGAGAAAAGCGCACAACAAAACCTCGACTGTCCTGTTTGAGTAAGTGAGAAGCGCTGGTCGTCACGTCAATTGCGCGGGGCCACCCCCATGTCGGCAGTCCTTGACTTTGCGATGTGCCGACCTAATATCCGGTCTCTTCGCCCTTTGTCTCGGAGGCTCCTTTGGCTCGTGTAACTGTTGAAGATTGTTTGGAAAAGGTCCCGAACCGCTTCGCGCTCGTCGTTTTGGGCGCGGATCGCGCACGCCAGCTCGCTGGACGGGCCGTGCCCCTCGTGAAGTGCGACAACAAGCCCGGCGTCACAGCGCTGCGCGAGATCGCCGAGGGCAGAGTTCGCTTCAACGAGTCCGTCGAGGGCACGGTCCGCCAGTACATCGCCGAGATGCGTGCCCGCGGCGCCCGTCCGGATCGCGATCGCTCGCTGCCCAAGGTCGGCTAGGCCCGCCCGCCATCCCAAGCTGGCGCAGCCCGTGGTCGTGCCGCGGGCAACAGGACGTGTTCGCTCGGGACTCGACGGTCTCGCTCGGCCGGATGTCGAGCATGCGATAGACGTGAGCTGCGCGCTGCTTCGTTTCGAGGAGGTGGCGCTGCCTCGCGCCCCCCTCCTCGCATCTGCGAGCCCGCGTCGGCGACGCCAGTGAAGGTGTGCCAAGCGACGCCGTAGGCCGGCGTTCTACGCACCCGGCCGCCGCGCCGCGCTCCGCTGTGAAATTCAGCACAATGGACCCGAATAGGCGCATACTTCAGCCCGCAAAGGCCGCACCGGCGGCCGGGAGAAGCACATGAGTAGCCATCACGAATCGTCGTCGGGGAACCTCAGTCTGGCGGCCCGACTTGAGAAGGAGGGCGAGGTCAGCGTTGCCGACTGTTACCAGTGCGGCAAGTGCACCGCCGGCTGCCCCGCGGCCGAAGACATGGACGTGGCGCCGTCACAAGTCCTGCGCCTTCTGCAAACCGAATCGCCCAAGCACGAAGAGCGCGCCCTCAAGTCGCTCGCGATCTGGATGTGCATCGGCTGCGAGACCTGCGTGACCCGCTGCCCGCAACAGGTGGATCTGCCGCGCGCGATGGACTTCCTTCGTCAGGAGGCGCTGGCCCGCAACATAGCCAACCAGGACGCCGACGATGTGGTCGCCTTCCACAAGGCGTTCATGCACTCGGTGGAGAAGGCAGGCCGGCTGTTCGAGTTCGGGATGATCGGCGACTTCAAGCTGCGCACGGGACACTTCTTCAAAGACATGGGCATCGCCCCGACCATGTTCCTCAAGGGCAAGATTGGGCTGCTTCCTCACGGCGGCGCCAATAAGCGCGAGGTCGCCGAGATCTTCGAGCGAGCACGCCAGTTGCGGAAGGAGTCGCAGCAATGAGGGTCGGCTACTACCCAGGATGCTCGCTGTCGGGCACGGGTCGAGATTTCGGCGAGTCCATGGACGCCGTGGCCAAGGCGCTGGGCATCGAGCTGGCGGAGATCCCCGGGTGGACTTGCTGCGGGTCGAGCTCGGGCCACATGACGGATCGACTGGTATCGGTGGCGCTGCCGGTGAACGTTCTGCTCAAGGCACAGAAGGCCGGCTTCGATCAGGTGATGGCCCCCTGTGCGGCTTGCTACAACCGCCTGGCCACGGCCAAGCACGAGGTCGAGTCGAGTGCACAGACCAAGGCGCAGACGGAGAAGATCCTGCAAGCCAAGATCGAGAACCTGCCGCGAGTGCTGAACGTGGTGCAGCTCCTCGCGCAGGTCAGCGACGACATCCCGGCCAAGGTCACGAAGAAGTTCGAGGAGACCGTGGCCTGCTACTACGGCTGTTTGCTGGTTCGCCCGGCGAAGATCACCGGCTTCGACCGCACCGAGGATCCGATCGAGATGGACAAGCTGGTCGCGGCGGTGGGGGGCAAGACGGTGGACTGGAACTTCAAGACCGAGTGTTGCGGGGCATCGTTCTCGCTGTCGAAGACCTCGGTGGTGGGTCGCTTGGGCGCCAAGATCATGCAGGACGCCGTATCTCACAAGGCCGACGCCGTGGTGGTGGCGTGTCCCATGTGCCACTCGAACCTCGACCTGCGGCGCGGCGAGATCAACCAGCGCATGGACAAGAAGACCGACATCCCGGTTCTCTACATCACACAAGTCATCGGTCTGGCGCTCGGCATCCCCGAGAAGAAGCTGGGGCTGGGGCGGCATTTCGTCAAGGTGAAGTTCCCGGCCAAGCTCATGACCACGACCACGAGCGCACAGGGGGGACAGTAATGGCTCGGGTTGGCGTCTTCATATGTCACTGCGGCGAAAACATCGCCGGCACGGTGGACGTCGGCGCGGTTGCCAAGGCGGCGCTCGACATGCCCGGCGTGGTCCACGCCGTGGACTACAAGTACATGTGCTCGGATCCTGGGCAGACCATGCTCAAGGAAGCGATCCAGCAGAAGAAGCTCGACGGCGTGGTCGTCGCGGCCTGCTCGCCCCGCATGCACGAGCCCACCTTCCGTCGCACCACCGAGGAAGCGGGCATCAACCCCTTCCAGTGCGAGATGGCGAACCTGCGCGAGCACTGCTCGTGGGTGCACGAGAAGGCGCCCGCCACGACCGCGAAGGCCGTGGATCTGGTGCGCCTGCAGGTGGAGAAGGTGAAGCGGAACCATCCGCTCAAGCCCATCCGCGTGCCCATTACGAAGAAGGCGCTGGTGCTAGGCGGCGGCATCGCGGGCATCCAGGCCGCGCTCGACATCGCCAACGCCGGCAACCCGGTCTTGCTGGTCGAAAAATCGCCGTCCATCGGCGGCCACATGAGCCAGCTCTCCGAGACCTTCCCGACGCTGGATTGCAGCCAGTGCATCCTGACCCCGCGCATGGTCGAGGTGGCGCGCCACCCGAACATCACGCTCTACACCTACTCCGAGCTGGAGAAGCTGGAAGGCTTCATCGGCAACTTCAAAGCGACCATCCGCAAGAAGGCGCGCAAGATCGACGAGAAGCTGTGCAACGGCTGCGGCGTGTGCCAGCAGAAGTGCCCGGTGAAGAAGATCCCCGACGGCTTCAACGAGGGGCTCTCCAATCGCTCGGCCATCTACGTGCCGTTCCCCCAGGCCGTGCCCAACAAGCCGGTCATCGACATCGAGAACTGCACCTTCTTCAAGTCCGGCAAGTGCAAGGCCTGCGAGAAGCTGTGCCCCACCAAGGCCATCCGCTTCGACCAGGAAGACCAGATCGAAGTGCACGACGTGGGCGCGGTGGTGCTGGCCACCGGTTACAAGACCATGCCGGTAGGCAATTTCCCCGAGTACGGCTACGGCAGGTACAAGGACGTCATCGACGGCATGAAGTTCGAGCGCCTGGCTTCCGCGTCGGGCCCCACCGGCGGCGCCATCAAGCGGCCGTCCGACGGCAAGGCGCCCCAGCACGTGGTGTTCATCGCGTGCGCCGGCAGCCGCGACCGGGCCAAGGGCGTGCCTTACTGCTCGAAGATCTGCTGCATGTACACCGCCAAGCACGCGATGCTGTACCAGCACAAGGTGCACGGCGGGACCGCGACGGTCTTCTACATGGACGTGCGCTCGGCCGGGAAGAACTACGACGAGTTCGTCCGCCGCGCCGTCGAGGAGGACGGCGTGAAATACGTGCGCGGCCGGGTGTCGCGCGTGTACGAGGACAACGGCCAGCTCGTGGTCAAGGGCGTGGACACACTGCTCGGCGGCGAACAGGTGGAGATCCGCGCCGACATGGTCGTGCTGGCCACGGCGGTGCAAGCGCAAGACGGCGCGGAAGAGCTGGCGCAGACCCTGCACGTGTCCTACGACCCGTACAAGTTCTTCGCCGAGGCGCACCCCAAGCTGCGCCCGGTGGAGACCAACACCGCCGGCATCTATCTGGCGGGGGCGTGCCAGGCCCCCCGTGATATCCCCGAGACGGTCGCGCAGGCCAGCGGCGCCGCCGTGAAGGTGTGCGGGCTGTTCTCGCAGCCAGAGCTCACCCGCGAGCCCATCGTGGCGGTGGTCGACCGCCAGGCGCCGCCGGTGTTCTCGGCGTGCGTCGGATGCTTCCTGTGCAAGTCCGCCTGCCCGTACCAGGCCATCGAGGAAGAAGCCATCAAGAATCGCAACGGCGACGTCATGAAGACCGTCGCCAAGGTGAACCCGGGCCTCTGCCAGGGTTGCGGGACCTGCGTGTCGACGTGCCGAACCAAGGCCATCGACCTGCAGGGCTTCTCGAACGAACAAATCTTCGCTGAGTTGATGACCATCTAGTACCGGAGCCACGTCATGGCCGAGCAATTCGAACCCAAGCTGACCGCCTTCGTGTGCAACTGGTGCACCTACGCGGGCGCCGATCTCACCGGCACCAGCCGCATCAAGTACCAGTCCAACGTGCGCGTGATTCGCCTGCCCTGCACGGGCCGCATCGATTTCATGATGGTGCTCAAGGCGTTCTCGCGCGGCTCGGACGGGGTCATCATCTCGGGCTGCCACCCGAACGACTGCCACTACACCTCGGGCAACTACCACGCGCGAAGGCGCTGGATGGTGTTCCGCGACCTGCTCGACTTCGTGGGCATCGACTTGAATCGCGTGACGTTCTCGTGGGTGTCCGCCGCCGAGGGCGCCAAATGGGCCGAGCTGGTGAACGAGACCACCGACCGTGTGCGCGCGCTCGGGCCATACAAAGAGATTCAACAACTCGCCGCCGTGGGGATCGAGTAATGGAAGCGCTGAAGCTGAAAGCGAAGGAGTTGCTCTCCGCCGGGACGGTTAAGGTGGTCATTGGCTACGGCAAGGGCACGGGCGACGTGCGCCGGCCGGTGTTCGTGCGCTCTGCCGACAAGGCGAATGACCTGGTCTTCGACGGTGCGTGCACCCAGAACCTGGCCACGTATCTGACCAAGGCGGAAGTGCGCGCGATGGGCCGCATGGCGATCGTCGCCCTGCCGAGCACGTTGCGCAGCATTCTCCAGTTGGCCGCGGAGAAGCAGCTGCGCGAGGAGAACGTGCTCGCGCTGGCCGTTCTGGATGGCGAGGTGAAGGAGCTTTCCACCTTCGACGCCATCGAAGAGACGGTGGCGACCATCCCCGACGCCCTCCCAGCGGGGGACCAGGCGATGATCGACAAGCTCGTCGCCATGTCGGTCGCCGACCGCCGCGCCTTCTGGGCCGCCGAGCTCGGCCGCTGCGTGAAGTGCTACGCCTGCCGGTCATCCTGTCCCATGTGCTACTGCGAGCGCTGCACGATGGACTGCAACCGCCCGCAGTGGATCCCGGTCGCCAGCCACGCCCTCGGCAACCTCGAGTACCACGTGGTGCGCGCCATGCACTTGGCTGGTCGGTGCGTCCAGTGCGGAACCTGCGGCGCGGCCTGTCCCGTCGGTATCCCGGTGCACCTGCTCACCTTCTTCGCGGAGGGCACCGTGCGCCGGCAGTTCGGACAGAAGGGCGGCGGCAGCGCCAAGCTCGACTACGCCATGTCGACCTTCAAACCAGACGACAAAGAAGAGTTCATTCGGTAATTGGCCATGAGCGACAAATACATCGTGAGTGAATCCGCGTTCGGCAGCCTGGTCGACGCGATGATGAAGTCCGGCCGCCGGGTCCTTGGACCGAAGATGGTCGCAGGGCGGATCGAGATCGCGGACATCAAGAACGCGGCCGAGCTGGTCAGCGACGGGCAGTCGATTGTCTCGGCCAAGGGGACCGTGTTCCCGAAGGTCGAGCGACTGATGAAGTACAGGTACGAGGGCAAGAGCGTCGCGCTGGACGACGTGGCGCCCAATGGGACGCCCACGGTCCTGTTCGGCGTGCGGCCGTGCGAGGCCCGCGCCTTCCACGCCTTGCACGTGGTCTTCAATTGGGACTACAAGGACAAGTTCTTCAACACCCGCCTGGCGAACACCACGGTCGTGGCCCTCAGCTGCACGCAGGCAGACGACGCGTGCTTCTGCACGTCGGTGGGCTCCCGTCCGGACGACGCCACCGGCAGCGACATTCTACTGTCCAAGCTCAAGAGCGGCGGCTACCTGGCCGAGGTTTGCACCGACAAGGGCAAGGCCCTGGTGGCGTTGGCCAAGGACGCGTTCCAGCCGCTCTCGGGCGCGGCCGAGGTGGTGCCCCCGGCCACGGTCGCGCCGGCCTTCGAAGCCAAGGCGCTGGAGCAGAAGCTCGCCGGCAAGTTCGACAGCCCGGTGTGGCTGGAGCAGAGCCTGCGCTGCCTCGGGTGCGGGGCGTGCGCCTACGTGTGTCCGACCTGCGTCTGCTTCAGCATCGAGGACGAGGCTGACGCCCGCCAGGGCGATCGCCTGCGCACCTGGGACAGCTGCGGTCTACGCATGTTCACGCTGCACGCGTCGGGACACAACCCCCGCGACAAACAGAGCCAGCGCTGGCGCCAGCGCGTGTACCACAAGTTCGCCTACTACCCCGACCGTTTCAAGACCTTGGGCTGCGTCGGCTGCGGCAAGTGCTCGCGCGCCTGCCCCGTCGACATGAACCTGAAAGAGCACCTGGCCCAGGCCGCCGAGGGTTAAGCCATGACCGCCATCGAGAATCAGAACATCTACAAGCCTTACCTCATGCGCATCGCCGCCATCACCGAGGAAGCCCCCGGGGTGCGCACCTTCCGCCTGGAATTCGCCGACGCCAAGGAAGGCGAAGCGTTCCAGTTCAAGACCGGGCAGTTTGGCCTATACAGCGCGTTCGGCGAAGGCGAGAGCACCTTCTGCATCGCCAGCTCGCCCACCCGCAAGGGCTACATCGAGTGCACCTTCCGTGAGACCGGCCGCGTGACGAGCAGCCTCGCCGACAAAGACGTGGGCGACATCGTCGGGTTCCGCGGGCCCTACGGCAACGTGTTCCCGCTGGAGAAGTGGAAGGGCAAGAACCTCATCTTCGTGGCCGGTGGCATCGCATTGCCTCCGCTGAGGAGCGTGATCTGGAACTGCCTCGATCTGCGCGATTGGTTCAAGGACATCACCGTCGTGTACGGCGCGCGCACGGTGAACGACCTCGTCTACAAGCACGAGCTGGAAGAATGGGGCAAGCGGCCCGACATCAAGCTCGTGACCACCGTCGATCCCGGAGGCGAGAGGCCCGGGTGGACCGGCAAGGTCGGCTTCGTCCCCCACATCGTGGAGCAGATCGCCCCGCCAGCGACCAACACCGTGGCCATCGTCTGCGGCCCGCCCATCATGATCAAGCTGACCTTGCCCGTGCTCGCGAAGCTAGGCTTCGGCAAGACCGAGATCTACACCACGCTGGAGAACCGCATGAAGTGCGGCCTGGGCAAGTGCGGCCGCTGCAACACGGGCCGCAGCTATGTCTGCAAGGACGGCCCGGTGTACACACTGGCCGAGCTGGAGAAGCTGCCGGCCGAGTATTGAAGAGTTGCGGCGAACGGATCGCCGAAACTCCGCCGGCGATGGTGGCACCGCCGTGGGCTACGGACGCTCGTACGGGCGGTTGGCGTTGCTTTGGCAGGGGGATTTCACGTCGTACGTCGTGGCCCGGTCGATCACCTGCACCTGCCAGACGCCGCCCTCGACGTAGCTTCGAGCTTCGTAGGTGTGGCCTGCGATCGCACGAAAGCAGGCCTCGAGGGGGACCGACTTGGTGGCGGTGGCCCAGGCCTGGATGGCGTTGGCCGCGGCTATGAGAGGGCCGGCACCACGGATGCCTCCGTTGACCCCGGTCCGTCGGGTGGTCCCCACGATCTCGATGAAGTGCCGGCCAGGCTTGAGCAGGTAGCCGCTCCGCTGACCGGCCGTTCGACCGTCGATGGTAACGATCTCGCTAGAGAAGCCCGATTCCGACGTCGAGCCCGTGGTGATGATCTCGGCCATCGAC
>CAZYFU010000061.1:0-34965 GCA_964647025.1 uncultured Myxococcales bacterium
GAACCTGCCTATCTCGCCCGAGCAGAGCGAGCCCGCCGGCCGAACGGCCTACTAGAGCGCGAGGGGCCGACCAGCGTCGCGCCCCAAAGCGATCAGAAACTGGCTGTCCTGATCAGGCGTTGATACGATTTCGACCAGTTCCTTGGCGGCCCGTGGCCTGCCGGAAAGGGATCTGTGCCGAACCACGAAGACGAATCCACCGTGAAACGCGTTCCGCTCCTGCCTTTGCGGGACATCGTGATATTTCCGCACATGGTGGTGCCGCTCTTCGTGGGCCGGGAGAAGTCCTTGGGCGCGCTCGGGGAGGCGACGGCGCAGGGGGAGAACCAAGAGATCTTCCTCTCCGCACAGCGCTGGCCCGAGACGTCGGAGCCGGGCCCCGACGACATTTTCCCCGTGGGGACGCTGGCGAACCTGATTCAGGTGCTGCGCCTGCCGGACGGTACGGTCAAGGTGCTGGTGGAAGGCAAGCGCCGCGCGATCATCCAGCGATTCGTCGAGAGCGAGGGCTTCTTCGCCGTCGAGGTGGAGCCCGTGGTCGAGGTCGAGCCGACTTCCTCCGAGACCATCGCGGCCGCCCGTGCGGTCCTGGGCACCTTCGAGAGCTACATCAAGCTCGCCAAGGGGTTGGCGCCCGAGCTGCTCGATTCCGTGAACTCCATCGAGCTGCCGGGCGAGTTGGCGGACACCATCGCCGGGCAGCTCCAGCTCAAGCTCGCGACGAAGCAGGCGCTGCTGGAGATGTCGCGGCCGCTCGACCGTCTGCTCAAGCTGTCCGAGCTGCTCAAGTCGGAGATCGAGGTCCTGCAATCCGAGCGCAAGCTGCGCTCACGGCCGCGTCGCGCTGACAAGCGTCGCGAGGAGCCGCTGCTGAGCGATCCGTCGGTGGCCAACGCCAGGGAAAGCGAGCGCGACGAGCTGAAGAACGAGCTGTCCGAGCTCGAGGAAAAGGCCTCTCAGGTCAAGCTGTCCGCCGAGGCCGCGGCCAAGGTTCGCAAGGAGATCAAGAAGCTGCGGCTGATGGCCCCCATGTCGGCCGAGGCCGCGGTGGTGCGTGGTTACATCGACTGGATCCTGGCCCTGCCCTGGGGCGTGCGCACCGAGGATCGTCTGGACGTCTCCGAGGCCGAGCGGGTGCTCGACCACGACCACTTCGGCCTACGCAAGGTCAAGGAGCGCATCCTCGAGTACCTGGCCGTACAGGCGCTGGTGCAGAAGCAGAAGGGGCCCATCCTGTGCCTGGTGGGACCGCCCGGCGTGGGCAAGACCTCGCTGGCGCGCTCCATCGCCACGGCGACCGGACGCAACTTCGTGCGCTTGGCGCTTGGTGGTGTGCGCGACGAGGCCGAGATTCGTGGTCACCGTCGTACGTACATCGGGGCCCTGCCTGGCAAGATCATCCAGTCGCTCAAGAAGGCCGGCAGCACGAACCCCGTGTTTCTGCTCGACGAGGTCGACAAGATGTCGGCCGACTTCCGTGGCGACCCGGCGGCGGCGCTCCTCGAGGTCCTGGATCCCGAGCAGAACACCGCCTTCTGCGACCACTACCTCGACCTCGACTACGACCTGTCCGACGTCATGTTCATCACGACGGCCAACTACATGCAGGGCATCCCGGTGCCCCTGCAGGATCGCATGGAGATCGTGCAGATCCCGGGCTACACGGAGTTCGAGAAGCTGGCCATCGCCGGACAGCACCTGATTCCCAAGCAGGTGCGCGAGCACGGTATCGGCGACCTCGACATTTCGCTTCCCGAAGAAACCCTGCGCATCTTGGTCCAGAGCTACACCAAGGAAGCCGGTGTGCGCAGCCTCGAGCGCGAGATCGCGTCCATCTGCCGCAAGATCGCCCGGGAGTACCTGGCCGACCGAAGCGTCCAGTCGTGGAAGGTCACGCCCAAGCGTCTGGTGAAGTACCTCGGGCCCCACCGATTCCGGGTGGGACAGCAACAGGACAGCGACGAGGTCGGCGTGTGCAACGGGCTGGCCGTCACCTCCCACGGCGGCGACTTGCTGGTCACCGAGGTGTCGATCGTGGCGGGCAAAGGCAAGCTGGTGCTGACCGGGCAGCTCGGCGATGTGATGCAGGAGTCTGCGCAAGCGGCGATCAGCTACATCCGGTCGCGCGCTCCGTCGCTGGGCATCGACCGCGACTTCTACTCGCGGGCCGACATCCACGTCCACTTGCCCGAGGGGGCCATTCCCAAGGACGGGCCATCGGCGGGTATCACGCTGTGTACCGGCATGGTGTCGGCGCTGTTGCGCGCGAAGGTCCGGCGCGATGTGGCGATGACCGGCGAGATCACGCTGCGCGGTCGCGTGTTGCCCATCGGCGGGCTCAAGGAGAAGATCCTGGCGGCCCACCGCGGCGGCATCTCGACGGTGATCTTCCCCAAGGACAACGCGAAGGATCTGCGCGACATCCCCAAGAAGGTGCTGCGAAGCCTGCGCCTTGTGCCGGTGGGCCACATGGACGACGTGCTTCGCAATGCTTTGGCCCTCGACGATCCTGGAGAGTTCCTCAAGGAGCCGTCGGTGCCGGTCGACTGGCGCATCCCTGTCGACCGTCGCGGTGGCGACCGGCGTGGCCCCGACCCGCGCATTCCCGTCGCAAGCTCGGTCCCTCCCGCGCCCGCGGGTCCAGATGCGATCGTTTCGACTGCGCCTTACCGCCGTTCGCGCTGAGCCTGGGCCTTTCGGTTCGCGAGCATCCTCTACGCAAATGGTGTAAAACCCCTGGCCGCCGGAGGAGTGGCCGAGCGGTCGAAGGCGACGGTCTTGAAAACCGTAGTGCCCCAAAGGCACCAAGGGTTCGAATCCCTTCTCCTCCTCAACCTTGGACTTGAGATCCGACGCGATCTCAAGTAGTACCTAGCAACCTTTGGAGAGGTGGCCGAGAGGCCGAAGGCGGCGGTTTGCTAAACCGTTATACGGGCCAAAACCTGTATCGGGAGTTCGAATCTCCCCCTCTCCGCAAATTTTCTCGACCCCGACCCGGTCTGCCCCGCTGTTGACAGTGGCCGGCACCGGCTGGCCGCCCAAGGCGTCACCACCGGCACTCACTCGTATGTGACCCCGGTCCGTCTGGCCTCGGCCGGGGCCCTACGGTAAAGTCTACGGCGTTGTCTGTGGGCTGTGCCTGCCGCATGACGACGGAACAGGTTGCACATGGGGAAGACATCGCTTCTGCTCTGCTTGTCTGCTTGTCTGGCTTCGGGCGTGGCCTGCAACAACGGCGGCATGACCGCACCAAGCGGCGCCGGCGGTTCGACCGTCGCCGCGAACGGCGGCGCCGGTGTAACCCCGGCGGCCGGTGGCTCGGCTGGAGCTGCTGCTTCCGGCGGAGCGTCAGGAGCCCTCGCTTCGGGCGGGACGGCGGGCGGCGTGGTCGGACTCGGCGGAGCCGTCCAGTCGGGTGGTGCCCCGGGTCGCGGCGGCGCCTCCGGGTCGGGCGGCGTCGCCGGACGCAGCGGCGGCATCGTCATCCGCCTTCCCGACGGGGGCCTCGCAGGGTTGCTGGGAGACGGTGGCCTGGCGGGCCTCCTAGGCGATGCTGGGCTGGCAGGTCTGTTCGGCGACGGAGGGCTCGCGGGCCTGCTCGGCGACGCCGGTCTGACCGGGCTCTTGGGCGACGGCGGTATCAGTTTGCCCGTGCTGCCCGACGGAGGTCTCTCCGAGCTGCTCGGCGACAGCGGCATCATAGGCGGCATCATGGACGCCCAGCGCGACAGTCTGATCGGTCTCATCTTCTGCGGGCCGGAGGTCAAGCTCGGGGCAGCGTGCGGGGCCAGTACCGGCTGCATCCTGCCCAGCATGGGAGGCGCGTGTCTGTGCCTGAACGGCGTGTACCTTTGCCCGACCTCCATGTCCTCCGGGCCATCGGTGTGCCCGGCCGGCGTCGCGACCGGCGACAGATGTGCGGCACCCCTGACCACATGCGCCGGAGGCGGCGCGACCGCATGTATCTGCGGCCTCGGGACGTACACCTGCTACTGAGTCGCAACCACCCCCGACAGTCCCTCGTAGCGATCCCTGTTCTCGGCGTTGCGGCAGCATTTCGGGTCGCGCGCTGCCGCAACGCCGAGGGCGGTTGGATCTCCTATCAGTTTGCCCTCCTTTCTCCCTGCCTTCGACGTCCCCCTGTAGCTCCGCACTGCCGTACCTCGTGGTACTTCGTCGCGATTACCACGCGCCGAACGGTTCAGTTGAGCTGACGGGACAAGGAGGCGGGGTCTACTTGGCAAAGGCCCACGAGGTCCTTTGCCTGCCGGTCATGAGCGCAGTCGGGCCAATTCCCTGGTGCGCTCGGCGGCCTACTGCACTCCGGTACGCGCGGTTCTCTCTCTCGCACCCATACCAAGGTCATCGGACAGCTTGCGGAGATGCTCGATCTCTTCGGGTGTAAGTCGCTCGGACTCCCTTGCTCCCTCATCAGTCAGCGCATCCTGCCACTCGAGCGAACCCGGACGGATATGACGTAGCTGCATCGTTCCCTCCCGTTCAATGTCGAGGAGACTTGAAGTCTCGTCTCGTGACTCTCATTGCCTCAAACCAACCAACACGAGAGTCCATTCCCACAACCGATAGTCTCCACCAACTTTTTTCGGGCTGCCCGGAAAAATCGACCAACGCTTGGCGTTGGGGGGCCGGTCCGTTGCAGTGGCCAACTCAGGAACGCGCCCTTGTGCTAGAAGCCTCTCGCCATGCGACTTTCCAAAACTCTCATTCCGACTCTCAAAGAAGCCCCGGCCGAGGCCGAAATCCCCTCACATATCCTGATGGTGCGCGGCGGGTACCTGCGCAAGGTGGCGGCTGGCGTGTACTCGTTTCTTCCGCTCGGCTGGCGGGTCGTCCAGAAGATATCGAGAATTATCCGCGAGGAAATGAACCGTGCCGGCGCGCAAGAGGTGTTCTTGCCGGCCGTGATCCCCGCGGAGCTATGGCAGGAGTCGGGGCGATGGGATCAGTACGGCGAGCAACTGCTGCGCTTCAAGGATCGCAAGGGCGCGGATTTCGTGATCGGGCCTACGCACGAGGAGACCATGGTCGACCTGGTCCGGGGCGACGTGCGCAGCTACCGCCAGCTTCCGCTGAACCTGTTCCAGATCCAAACCAAGTTCCGCGACGAGCTGCGGGCGCGCGCCGGCCTCATGCGTGGGCGCGAGTTCATCATGAAGGACGCGTATTCCTTCCACACCACCGAGGAGGACGCGCGGCGCGAGTACCAGAACATGTACGACGCCTACACGCGCATCTTCAGCCGCTGTGGCTTGGCATTCCGCGCGGTGGAGGCGGACACGGGCGCCATCGGTGGCTCGCTGTCGCACGAGTTCCAGGTGCTGACCGAGACCGGTGAAGACGCTCTGCTGGCGTGTGACTCGTGTTCATACGCGGCCAACGTCGAGGAGGCGCGTGCGCGGACGCCGGTCGAGAGCACGCCGGGGACGGCTGCCATGGAGAAGGTCGCCACGCCTGGCAAGAAGACCATCGAAGACGTGTCGAGCTTCCTCGGCGTGGCGGCCAAGGACTTGGTCAAGACGCTCATCTACGTCGCCGATGGCAAGCCGGTGGCGGTGCTCGTGCGTGGTGATCGCAACCTGAACGAGATCAAGCTCAAGCGCGAGCTCAAGGCACGGGAGCTCGTGCTGGCGAACGACAAGGTGGTCGAGGATGCGACCTCGGCGCCGGTGGGCTTCGCGGGGCCGGTGGGATTGAAGATCCCCATCTACTGCGACGTCGAGGTTTGCGCCATGGCCTCGTTTGTTTGCGGCGCCAACGCCGCCGACGCCCACTACAAGAACGTGGTCGCCAAGCGCGACTACACCCCGACCGTGTGCGGCGACTTCCGGGACGCCGCGATCGGGGATGCGTGCCCCCGCTGCGAGAAGGGGCACTTCGCCGGATACCGCGGCGTGGAGGTCGGACAGGTGTTCTTCTTGGGCACCAAGTACTCGGCGCCGATGAAGTGCAACTTCCTCGACACCGACGGCAAAGAGAAGCCGATGATCATGGGGTGCTACGGCATCGGCGTCACGCGCATCGCGGCCGCCGCCATCGAGCAGAACCACGACAAAGACGGCATCGTGTGGCCCGTGGCCATCGCGCCGTTCGAGGTCGCGCTGGTCTCGCTCCAGGTAGGCGACGCGCAGGTCACCGAGGTGGCCGAGCGCCTGTACGCCGAGCTCGGCAAGGCCGGCATCGAGGTCTTGTTCGACGAGCGAGACGAGCGCCCCGGCGTGAAGTTCAAGGACGCCGACTTGGTCGGGCTTCCCTACCGGATCGCGGTCGGGAAGAAGGGCGTGGCCGAGGGTGTGGTCGAGCTCAAGGCGCGGCGCTCGCCCGAGGTCATCAAGGTCAAGATCGACGAGGTCGTGCGCATGGTCGCCGACAAGGTCATCGCCGAACGCGCCGGGACCGTGAAATGACCGGGCGTCCGGCGATCCCCGCGCCCGAGCGCGTGATCATCGCGCTCGACGTCCCCGACATGGCAGGCCTGACGGCTTTCCTCGACCGCTTGGAGGGCCGACCGCGTTTCTACAAGGTCGGGTTGGAGCTGTTCGTGGCTGCGGGGGCTGCGGCCGTGGAGGCGGTGCAGAAGCGGGGCGGAAAGGTCTTTCTCGATTTGAAGCTGCACGACATTCCCGAAACCGTGGCGCGCGCGGTGGCCTGTTCGAAGAGCCTGGGCGCCGAGCTGCTCACGGTACACACGGCCGGCGGATTCGAGATGATGCGTAGGGCGGCCGAGGTCGCCGCGGGCACGCCGGGCATCCTCGGCGTCACCGTGCTGACCAGCTTGTCGGAAGACGACCTGCGCGCGGACGGAATCTCGGGCACCATGCGCGAGGCGGTGGTTCGTCGCGCGAAGCTCGCGGAGAAGGCGGGGGCGCGCGGTATCGTTTGCTCGCCCCAGGAGGTTGCCGACGTGCGTGCCGCCAGCGAGACGCTGGCCTTGGTCGTCCCGGGTGTCAGGCCAGCGGGCGCCGCGCTCGGCGACCAGAAGCGTGTGGCGACACCGGCCAGTGCCATCGCTGCGGGGGCCGACTACCTGGTCGTGGGCCGTCCCATTCGCGATGCCGCGAACCCGGCCGCGGCTTTCACCGCCGTCGTGGGCGAGGTGGAGAGCGCGCTAGCGGCGAAGCAAGGATGATGACGATGTCACGCGTGGTTTTCGGGGTGCGGCCCGTCGAGGAATTGTGCCGGGCGCGCCCGCGCGAGGTGGTCATCGTCTACGTCGCCGATGGGTATCGGTCGAAGGAGATCGAGTCGGCGGTGGCGGTGGCCAAGGACCGCGGGATCACCGTGGAGTTCAGGCCGCGGGCGCTGGTGGCGGACCTCGCGGCCTCCTCCAACCATCAGGGCATGGTGGCCGTGGCAGGCGAGTTTCACTACGTCCGTGTGGACGAGATGCTGAACGCCGCGAAGGAAGCAGGCGAGCCCGCGCTCGTTCTGATCCTCGACTGCATCACCGATCCGCAGAACTTCGGGGCCCTGGTCCGCAGTGCCGAGGTGCTGGGTGCCCACGGCGTGATCGTGCCCGACAAGCACGCGGCCCCGGTGACCGGGTCCGTCGTCAAAGCCTCGGCGGGCGCCAGCGAGCGTATGCGCATCGCGCGCGTGCACAATCTGCTGGGTACGATCGATTGGCTGCGCGAGCAGGGTATGGCCGTGTGGGGCGGCTCTGCCGAGCAGGCGACGCCGCTCGCCGAGGCGGACTTTCGAGGCCCTTCGGCCATCGTGATCGGCGGTGAGGGCAAGGGGCTGCGCACCGCCGTCGCCCGGCGCTGCTCGCACCTCGTGCAGATCCCGCAGCGGGGCAAGATTGCGTCGCTCAACGCATCCGTCGCCGGGGCGATCTTGCTCTACGAGGCGGTTCGCCAGCGGACGGGGTAGGCCCTACCAGACGCGGCGGTAGCCGATATCGAGCATGGCACCGCCGGCGTTGCTGGTCAGGTGATCGCGGGTCGTGAAGTCGGAGAGATACAGTCCCAGATAACGCACCGACAGCACGAGGTGTGCCCTGCGGAGCAAGATGCCGGCTTCCACGCTGGCCTCGGCCAGCGCGCCGAAGCTGCGTCCGACCACCGTCGTGTTGTAGCTGTGGATTCGGCCTTCGGCCATGGCGAAGCCCACGCCGGCACCGGCGCCGGCGAAGAGGCCGCCCCACACCACGTCCTGACGAATTTGGAACGACACGGGAATGGTGGAGAGCGTGGCCCGGGTGATGCCCCCGGCGTTTTCGGCGACGAACCACGATTGGATGACCCCCACGGCGATGCCGAGACCGAGCCCCCGGTCGTGGGCGCTGGGATGGACGAACCCATCGACGAAGAGGGCGCCGCCGGCGAGAACGCCGAAGTTGGTCAGGACCCCGAGACGTGGGGTGACGGAGTATCGAGGATAGTCGATGCGGGTCGCCAGGGCCGTCGCTGGCTTGGCGCGCGCCTGGAGGGGAATCCGCCTCCAGGCGTACGCTGCGTCGAGCACACCTTCGACCAGCACGTCGTCGCGGTCTTCCGACGGCGCTGGCACCACCACCATGTGTGCTCCCTCGTCCGCCACGGTCACGGGCGCGGGTTTGCCGTCGATGAGGACGCCGGTTTGGCTCGTGTCGACGGGGTTGCCGAAGGCATCGGCCGCCCCGAGAAAAACTCGCATGGACGCCGACGGCTTGCGCTCGAGATGCGGCGCTTCGGGCTCGAGGAAGAGCCCGGTTGCCTCGCCCGGGACGAGTCCAATCCGTGCCGCCGTCAGTGTCGTCCCAAGTCCCTTGATCTGGGCCTCGACGCGCATGTTCTTGTGGCGCAGCACCGTCGGCGCGCTGACCAGGAAGCGCGCCTCGCCCGGGACCTGACTGCCGAGCGGATGCACGCGACTCGGTCCAGCGCGCAGCACGAGATCGGCCGTGCTCGCCGGGCGGCCCGAGGTGTCCACCACGTACACCGCCACCTCGCCGAGCGCCCCGGCGGTGAGCACCTCGGGCGCCGCAATCAGCAGTCGTTGCGAGTAGGGAACGTGCAGATCGATCACCTGCTCGGTGGACTTTCCGTGCTGGTTAATCGAGCGCGCCACCGCGAATTCGACCCCTGGCGGGACCACGACGGGGATGTGCACCATCCCGTCCGGCCCCGCTGCTTCTGGTCCGTAGTCGCGATCGGCCACGCGCAGGGTGACCTGGGCGCCGGGATCCGTGCGAAACGACGGCGTGGCCGCCGCTCTCAGTCGAACTGGGGCCATCCCGCGCAAAGGCCAGCGCGTGTCTTCGAACTCGGCGACCAGGATCGCCGGTTGCGGATATCGACTGGTCGGCAGGATGTAGCGCGCAGTGAACCTGGCAGGTCCGTCTCGGCCCAGATCTTCGACGTGTCCGGCGCTGCACAGCACGCGTGGTATCGGCATCGGAGAAGTCGGAGGATTCTCGACCTCGACGGTCAGAACCGTCTCGCCGGTGAGGCCTATGACCGGGGACGGCTCGGCCAAGGTCAGGATCACGGTCGCCGCGGGGCTTTCGTTCGAGACCGGCGGTG
Source organism: uncultured Myxococcales bacterium (assembly GCA_964647025.1). Classification (GTDB taxonomy): domain Bacteria; phylum Myxococcota_A; class Polyangia; order Fen-1088; family Fen-1088; genus Fen-1118. The sequence continues at coordinate 9,525 of CAZYFU010000061.1, forward strand.
CCTCTTGGGTGGGCGCCTCCTGTGCGAGCGCCGGCCCGACGATCCACGAAGACGCCGCGAAGGCGGCCAGCCACGCTATTTCGCGACGGCGACGCGACGCGATCATGGATTCCACAGTTCCTGGCCCGTCGGCTCCAGCGCGGGTGGCGGCGCGGCCCGGGTCACAACCTTGTCCACGGTCTTGTTGCGGCCCAAGATGTCCTCGGCGTCGACCTGGACTCGGTTCTTGCCGATCTTCAGCGGAACCACGGCCCGGAAGGTCCCGTCCGCGCCGACCTCGGTCTCTACGCCGTTCACGCTGACTCGCGACGAAGCCTGCGCACGTCCTTTGACCCGGGCGAGGTTGTCCAGTCGATCATCGTCGGGCCAAATCACCGACAGCAGCAGCTCTTGGGGGATCGGTTCGGGATCGGACGGGGCTTCGTCGGGCATGGCCGTGCTGGTGGTTCCGCTGGAAACGACCACGTCCTTGCCTTTGGCGCTGAACCTGGCCGCGCCCTCGGACGATGCCACGTTCACCTTGCCCGTCGGCGTGACGGAGACGACGAAGCGGGCCGCGCCGATGTTCGCGGTCTTGGTGTGGCGGGCCGTGATCTCCACGTGCTCCTTGCCGTCAGCGACGCTGGCCGAGACCTTGCCGCCGCGAAGCAAGCCGACCTGCGCCGTCTCTTTTTCGAGATCGTCGAGCCGTAGATCCATGTTGTCGCGCAGCTCGAGCTCGACGCTGCCGCGGCGCAAAATGGCGCGGGCCCCGACCGCGGTACGCACGACGTCCTTGGTGGACAGGAGGTGTCCCGGTCGGACGATGTACCACTGTCCGTTCTGGAAGGCTTCGACGACGCCCTGCAAGGCCGTGACCCGGAACAGGTTCGCTGGACTCTCCGGAACGACGGGCGCCACGCGCGAAAGACCCGCCGGCATCTCGGGGCTGCGCTGTTCGAAGAACCGTCGCGACATGGCGGTTGCAAGCAGCAGCACCGATGCGACGATGAACACGACCACGACTTGGAAGCGAAGCGCCCCGCGGTTCGGACTGGTCATTCTAGCGGGCTCGCCTTGAGGTGGATCGGGAAGGTGACCCAGAATGTCGTGCCGGATCCGACGCTGCTCTCCACGCGGACCGTGCCGCCGTGGTCTTCGATGATCTGGTGCACGACCGACAAGCCGATCCCGGTGTCCGTTCGCTGCGCCTTGGTGGTGAAGAACGGGTCGAAGATGCGCGACAGGTGCTCGGGTCGAATGCCCCGACCGGTGTCCGAGAACCGCACCCGGAAGAGCTTGGCCTCGGGCAGGGTGGTCTCGATGGTCAGGGTTCCGCCACCTTCCATGGCGGCGACGGCGTTTTGAATCAGCTGGATGAAGGCTGCCTGCAACTGCAAGGCGTTCCCCATGACTGGCGGACTGGTACCGGCCACGCGCTTGACCACGTCGATCTTGCCCGCGGCCAAGTTCTGGGGGCCGCACAGCTCCAGCGCGTCGTCGAGGATGCTGGCCACGTTCAGGATCTTGAATCCTTCGCCGCCCTGCCTTTGCGAGAAGCGCAGCAGGTTCGCGACGATGCCCTGGATACGCAGGGCTTGCTCTTCGATGTCCTTGACCATCGGATGGACCGGATGATCCTTGGGCAGGTCCAGCAGCGCCAACTGCGAGAGTCCGAGCACGCCGGTGAGTGGATTGTTGATCTCGTGCGCGACGCCGGCGCCAAGGGAGCCTATCGCCGCCAGGGCGCGGGAACGCAGCAGCAGATCCTGCGCTTCACGCAGCTCCTTGGTCTTGGCCTCGACCCGCCGCTCCAGGCTCTGGTTGAGGCTCATGATCTCTCGGGTCTGCTGCGTAATCTCGCTGCGGGCGGCGCCGAGCGAGCTGGTCATGGCATTGAAGGACTTGGCCAGCTCGCCGAGCTCGTCGTTGGACGAGACCTCGAGGCGGGTGTCGAGCTTGCCTTGGGCGATCTGCTGCGAGCCTCGCAGGAGCGAGCCCACCCGGCCCGACAGGGAGCGCGCGAACGCGGCGCCGACCACCGCGGCGACGAAGGCCGCCACGCCGACCCAGTAGGCCGTCGTCCAACCCAGCCGCCGGGCGGGACGCAACGCCGCCTCCTCCCAGCGCTCGACCACCACGCCCAACATGAAGGCAGGCGCCGGCACGTACGCGCCGATGACGTCGTGGCCGCCGCTCTCGTAGCCGGCGACGAACCAGTTGTCCGGAAGCCGGTGCTCGGGCCCTTGCGTGAAGTGCTTGGGCTCGAACGACGGTGCGCCCACCTGTCGCCCGGACACCATCACACGCGCCTCGCTGTCGAGGAGCAAGATGTCGCGATCCCGCGTGGACAAGGTCGCCAGGTGATCGGCGATCCGGCGCAGCGACACCGCCGCGGCGATGATGCGTGGACCGTCCTCTCCAGGGTCGTCGTAGCGGATGGCCAGCGTGACGTGCGGCCGCCGGGCTTCCCCCGCGACCAAGATCGAGCCGACCGCGGCGCCCTCGCGCAGCACTTGCGTGATGGGGATGAGCCTGGGAAGGCGCTCGGCGTCGGCTTTGTCGATGATCTCGTGATCGCCGTAGGAATCGTTGCGTGGCGCGACCGACTGGTAGGCCGACGGCACCAGCGGCTTGCCTTCCTTGTCGAGCAGGGCGACCACGCTGAAGTCGTCGCTCTGGTGGTAGACGAGCTGCAGGAACTTCCTCAGCGCCTCGGTGGATGGAAGCTGGTCGCCGACCCGAGTCAGATCGAGGATGCGCGTCTCCACGGCCATGGTGGCGCGCAGATTGCCGAGCTGGCTGGTGACGTACTCGGCGATCTGCCGCGCCAGAAGAACCTCGTGACCTTCGATGGCCTCGCGCAAGGCCGCCTGGCTGACCCGAATCGAGGAGTAGCCCGCGATGGCGAGGGGAACCGCCGCGACGCCTATGGAGAGTAGGGCCAATTTGGGCAATAGCTTCATGGCTCACTCCAGGCGTAGCCTTGCGGCCGGGCGTCGTAGCCCCGGTTCGGGTCCACGGCCCACACAGTGGCGTGGCCGTGGCCGGGCGGCATGACCACCCGGACGGTGGTGTCAGTTTGCGTGGTCGCGGCGAGATGCGTTGCCCTTGCGAGATCGTCACCCAAGTAGATGCTGGCGTTCGACAGGTTCCTGCCCCTGATGGTGACCTCCGTGCCTCCAGCGGCAGAGCCGGACGCCGGGATGACCGTCGTGATCTGGGGTTGCGAGAGATATTCGAATTGGGCGGCTCCGCTCTTTCCAAGCCGCGTGTGGGCCACGACCTCCACTTTGCCAACCCCGTCCCAGTCGGGCACGTGGCCGCTCAGGGTGTTGGCGTCGACGAAGACGCCTCCGTCGGGAAACATGAGCTTGTCGCCGAAAGTGACTTGGGTGCCCGGCGTGAACCCAGTTCCGCGGATGACGATGTCCGTGCCGGAGCCGCCCTTCTCGGGCGAGAGGTTGGTGATGGTGGGCAAGGCGCGCAGGACGAAAGAAAGGGGCTGCTCGGCGACGTTCGCGGGCTCGGCGTCGTCATAGGCGCGGGCGACGATTTGAACCACGTCACCTCCACCGAGCGCGCTGCTGATCTTCACTTGGAAGGCGCAGCTCGCGAGCTGGGAGCCGGGAATGACCCCGCAGCTATTGTCGGAGCCGGCGATGGCTCGGTCGTTCTCGTAGTAGGTCCAGTCGAGGCCAGTGAGTTTTCCAGGCGCCACGCCATCCGCGTTGAACCTTCCGCGCAGGTATACCCCCGGCACGAACTCCGCGTCCTGGCTCGGGCTCTCGAAGGTCACGACGGGGGCGTCGAGGTCGGCCCCGAGCTTGACGAAACCGCCGGGCAGCACCGCCTTCTCGCCGCGGGGATCGATCAACTCCACGTCCAGCGCGCCGTGCGCAACCCCCTCGGCCATGAAGCCCGCGAACCACGCGGTCATCCGATTCGGCGATAGCCACGTGACGTCGCCCAGCTGCCACCAACTCCTGCCTTCGGAGCCGATGCGGATTCGGAATCCGTCGCTGGTGGCGATGCGCCTGCCTTGTGTCGGATCGAGGACGGTCGCCGGTATCAAGTTGTCACCATAGAGCGTCATGTGCACGTCCTGCCCGCTGTAGGCCTTGTTGGGCGAGACCGACGTCAGCGACGGGTGCGGATTCCCACAGCCAGCCGCGAGACCGGCAAGGAGCCACAGGCAGCCCGGGTGAATGAGCATGGGCCGCTATCTTAACCCGAACGAAGACTTCCCCAGTTGACTCTGTGCCTTCCGCCTGGAAGATTTCACGACGATGTCAGACTACGCGAGCATTCGGGACATGGTCAGCCACCGGGTCACCTTCGAGTTCGACTCGGGGGCCAAGGTCACGGGCTACATCGCTGCCTGTGCCCCCACGGAGGGGCCCGTGGAGTACGTCGTGCTTTCCAAGGCGGAGATCCTCGATTCGAAGGGGCGTCAGGTAGCGCGCTTCGAAGAGCTGCCGCTGGTCCCCAACAGCCTGGTCGGCTTCAGCATCACCGAAGGACCACTCTGAGCGGGGGCGGGCCGGGTAGCCGCTGCTAGCGCCCGCGGCGCGTGCCGGTCAGCGTCGCGGCACGGGTCTCTTTCTCGAGCTCGGCGATTCGCTTCTGGACCTCCGGCCGGTTGGGCGCGTTCGGTGCCACCCGCAAGTAGCTGCGATAAGCGGCGAGCGCCTCCTCGGTCTTGCCCATCTTGCGCTGGCATTGGGCGATGTTGAACAGGAAGGGCGGGTCTTGCACGGCCAGGTACGCGGCTTCGTACTCGGCCAGGGCTTCGCCGTACCGGCCGAGATTGTAGAAGCTCGTACCGCGGCCGTAGTGCGCCTTCGCCGCGGTTTCCGGAGAGACCTTGGCGACCGCGGGTTGTGGTCGGGGGGCCGGGCGTTCGCGCGTCGGCTCGCGACGGGGAGCGCGCCGGTCGGCAAACTCTCTCAAGGCTGGCGAATCGAGCAGGGCAGCGACGACCTTGTCGGCCATCACGGTCGCGAACTCGTTGTCCCGATGGATCTCCCTTTCGGTGACGGCAGTGGCTACGGCGACGCCAGCGCGTTCCGCCTTCAAGCCCACGTGACCGCGGAGGAAGTACAAGGCGCCGCTGACGCGAGTCTCGATGCGCAAGGTGAGGTCGGCTGCTCTCTCGTGAGCGGGCAAGACGCGCAGGCCGCGGCGGCCGAGCTCGACCTCGATCGCCGTCTTGAGCTTCTCGCCGAGCTTGGCGTCGGTGGTGCCCTCGGTGACGATGGCTACGTCAGACGCCACGTGCACGCGCAGGGCAGCTACGGCTTGTATCGGCCGAGCGGAATCGGCAGGCACCCTGGTGGGCGCCGTGGACGAAAGCGAGCCACCACAGGCGAGCCACGCGGCCGCGACGGCCAGGAGCAGACATCGGTTCACGATCCGGCTATCGGCGGATCGCGGGCAGTGTATAAACGACGGCATGTCCCTCGACCCGAAGATCCTGGAAGTCATCGCTTGCCCCAAGTGCAAGGGCCGCTTGGAGGCGAAGCCCGACGACACTGCCCTGCTGTGCCGGAGCTGCCGCTTGGCGTACCCGGTCGTGGACGACATTCCGAACCTGATCACGGACGACGCGAAGCCGCTCGAATCCTAGCGTACTTTCGTGCGCGAAAATTTGCAGTCGCCAGGCGTGGTTCGTAGCATAGACCGATGCAGCTGGAGCGCCGTCGCACCGACCGAGATCGCCGGGAAACCTCCCGGGTTTCCGCCGTGTGTGCGGTTCGCAATGCGGTAGGCGATGACTTTCATCTCGGCCAGGCCGAAGACATCGCTCCAGGCGGCATCACGCTCCGCCGCCCGCGCGATCTGCCCATGCGGCCCGAGACGCCGGTCTCGTTGACCTTCGACCTGCCCGGCACGCGTACCACCATCGCGCTCGACGGCCTGGTGGTCAGCGATCGACGCCGCGGTGGTTTCAGGCGGACTGGCATCCGATTCGTCGCCCCGACGAGCGAGCAGCTCGCGATGCTGCGCGAGTTTTGCTCGCGCCGTAGCTGAGGGCCCCCGTGCCGAAGCGCGCCGAGCTGGCCGCTCTGCTCCTGGCTGTCTCGGCCTTGGCGGGCCTGCTGCATCTGCTGGTCGTGCCGGGCGTCTTCACCATCGACGAGAACAACTACCTGGCGAGTCTTTTGGCCGTGCGCCAAGGATCGTTCTCGCTGCCTGAGACGGCTGGCCTGCCACCGAGTCGCGAGCTCGTCTTCTTCGACCCGGCCATGGCGCAAAGGCCCGTGACGGCGACTCCGGTCACGCCAGCGCCGCCACCCATGTACGCCTTCCTGGCCTACCCGTTCGCCTGGCTGGGATGGTCGGGCCTGTTCACGCTCAACATCCTGGCTTTCTTGGCGGCAGGCGTCCTGGTCTTTCTCTTCGTCCGCCGCCTGCGCTCGGAGCCTTGGGCGGCTTGGCTGGGCCTCGCCGCATTCTGGCTGGGCGGCCTGATGATCGACTACGCCCTCGGCGCCTGGCCCCACGCGCTGTCCGTCGCTTTGTGTTTCGCCGCCGTCTACTTGGCCATGCTCGCGCGGGAACGTGGCGGGGTGGCCGTGCCTGCGCTCTCGGGGCTTCTCGCCGGATTGGCGGCTGGGGTTCGCTATCAGGACGTGGTATTCGGCGGCGCTGTCGGGCTTGGTTTGCTCCTGTGGTCCAAGCGGCGATGGCGGACGAGCCTCGCCTATGCCGCTGGATTCGCGCTGCCTCTCGTGATCTCGGCGGGGATCAACAAGGTTCGTCTCGGCATACCCAATCCGATCACCAAGGGGGCGAGGTATCTCTCGGCGCCGCTCTTGAGTGACCAGGCAGCGCAAGGGCCGTCGCCTTGGACCGACGGCTTTTGGGCCCTCGCCACCCGGGTGGTCGACTTCTCCTGGCTGCCATTCTCCGAGATCTGGGCGAGCATGGGCTTCCAGCACGATGCGCGCACCGGGGCGTTCATCGGCATCACGGCCGTGCGCAAGGCGCTCCTGCAGTCGGCGCCGTGGATCGCCCTCTCGCTCGTCGGATTGCTGCTGGCCTGGCGTCGGCGTCGGCCCGACACCGAGGCGCGGGTGACCGTCGAGCTGCGCGCCCTGTCGCTGCCGGTGCTGGCGATGCTGGTGGTCTTCTTCGTGGGCGGTACGCGGCGCATCGAGGGTGCCGTGGCCAACTCGCGCTACTTGCTCGAGCTGGTTCCCGTGGCCGCCGCAGCGTTGCCCTTGGTGTTCCCAGGGACTCTCCATCTGCGCGGCCTCCTCGTGGGGGCTGGTGTCGGCGGCCTGCTGGCAGCGATGACCCTGCTGGGCGATCCTCTCGATTGGCCTCGCCAGCTCGCCTTGCTCAAGCTGCCGCTGCTGCTCGCCGTGGTGCTGTTGGCGCTGCTCTTCGTCGCCCGTCAGTACCAGCGGGCTGGCGTGGCCTTGGCGGCCGCGCTCGGCGCCTGCATCGCTTGGGGGTTCGCCGTGCACGTCGGCGATGATTGGGTGGCCACGCGGCGCGTGCGTGAAGGGAACCTGTCGCAAGCGGCCTATGCCGACCTCGTCTTGCCGACCACGCCCTCGGCCTTGCTGGCCGCGCACCCTTCCTCCTTCGGGCCACTCAAGCTCGAGCGCGACGTGGTGCTCGTCTCATTGGCCGCCGATCATGGCGCCGACTCGTTGCATCTGGTCGACGCCCTCCTGGCCAAGGGGCGGCGCGTCTTCTTCTTCATGCCCCTGACCCCAGACGCCCATCGTCAGAAGCTGCTGGCCGGCCGGACCGTCCGCGTCGCGGGACCGCCGGGCTCGCCCTTCGTCGAGCTCGTGGGGCAGGCCGGGGCCAGCCCCTAGTCCGGGGCGCCGACTTCGGCGCGGGTCGTCCTGCGCTGCCGGCCTTTTGACACTGGCTCGGGCAGGCCGATAATCGGGCACGATGAATCTCGGGCGACACCCGATCCTGGGCGTGATGGTCGACGCCATCGACTACGACGAGGCTGTCGAGCAGGTCGTGTCGGCGGCCCGGGACAGCCGGTGGTTGGGCTTGGCCGCACTCCCCGTGCATTCGGTCATGACGGCGGTGCTCGAGCCGGCCTTCGCGTCCGAGCTGTCGCGAATGACCCTGCGGGTGCCCGACGGACAACCCGTGCGTTGGGCCCTTGGGCTGCTTCACGGTATCCGTCTCCCAGACCGGGTGTACGGCCCGGAGCTCATGCTTCGCCTGTGCGCGCGCGCGGCTCGCGAGCAGCTTCCCGTCTTCCTCTTTGGCAGCCGGCCTCACGTTCTCGATCGACTGCAGCGTCGCCTGCTCGAGAGCATTCCGGGGCTTCGCATCGCCGGCGTCGAGACCGGTCCAAGCGGCGAGCTGTCATCCGAGCCGCGCGAGGAAGACCTGGCGAAGATTCGCGCGAGCGGGGCGCGGCTGGTCTTCGTCGCGCTCGGATGCCCCAAACAGGAGCAATGGGCGGTTCGCAGCCGCGACCGCCTGGCCATGCCCGTGATCGCCGTCGGGGCGGCGTTCGACTTCAACGCGGGGGTGATGCCCCAGGCTCCCGCGATCCTGCAACGGCTCGGGCTCGAGTGGGCCTTTCGCCTGGTCCACGAGCCACGACGACTGTGGCGCCGCTACCTCTTGCTCAACCCTGCCTACGTGGCATTGGTCGGGTTGCAGCGCCTCCTCCACTGCCGATGAACGACCTCGGCCTTCGTTCGTCACGTAGACTCGTCCTTCAGGCTGACGCGCTCATGGTCATCCTGGCGATGGCCTGTGCGTATCTCCTGCACACATTCCTGCGGGGCTCTCTCGGGCTCCTTCGTGCGCCTGCCGGGGCGTCGGGTTTCATCCTGCTCGGCTATCTGGCGATGCCGATCTGGCTCTTCTTGATTCCGGTGTTTCGATTGGACCGGTTCCTCGAGCAGCGGTGGTCCTGGCCCCAGACGGGTTTTCGCCTGGCCGAGCATCATCTGCTCGGCTTCGGGATGCTGTCCGCTGTCGCGTTCCTCAGCCAGATCGTGGTCAACCGCTCCATCGTCGTGTCGTTCGTGGTGTTTTCGTTTGGCCTCCTCTTGGCCGAGCGGGTCGTGCTGGTCGCTTGGGCGAAACGTCAGCACGAGAACGGACACGGCCGCGTTCGGCTGCTGCTGATCGGCAGTCCCGGCCCCGCCATGGAAGACGTGCTGACCAACGCCGAGCACTCGGCCTTCCCGCCCCAGATCGTGGGCTACTTGGGCGTACTCGGGGGCAGAAGCACGTTGCCCAGGATGGGGGGGCTGGTCCACCTGCCACGCGTTCTCCACGAGCAAGCGGTCGATGAGGTCGTCATCATCGATCGGCTCTCCTACCGCCGCGTCGGATGGGCGTTGCGCGTTTGTTCGGATCTCGGCATCGCCGTTCGAGTCGCGCTTCCTTGGCGGGTCGCTTCCCGGGTCAGGCCCTATCTGGTGAGCGACGGGGAGCTCCACAGCATCAAGTTCGCCCAGTCCACCCGCCGAGCCGCGCAACTGCCACTCAAGCAGGCGTTCGATCTCGTGGCGACCTTGGTGGGCCTCGTGCTGCTTTCGCCCCTCCTCGCCGCTCTGGCACTCGCCATCCGCATCTGCGACGGAAGCCCTGTCGTCTTCTCCCAAGTTCGCGTCGGACTCCACGGTCGGCGCTTCCGCATGCTGAAGTTTCGCACCATGGTGCGCGATGCCGAGTCTCTGCGCTCGCAGCTCGAGCCGCAAAACGAGCTCGATGGGCCGGCGTTCAAGCTGTCGAGGGATCCTCGGGTCACCCGGCTCGGGGCCTTCCTACGACGCACCAGCCTCGACGAGCTGCCACAACTCTTCAATGTCCTGCAGGGCTCCATGAGCTTGGTCGGGCCTCGTCCGTTGCCCGAGTCCGAGCAGCAGAAGATTCGCGGGGCGCATCGACGCCGCCTCTCGATGCGCCCTGGTATCACGGGCCTGTGGCAGGTCAGCGGCCGCAGCGACGTCTCTTTTACCGATTGGATGCGCATGGACCAGGACTACGTCGACCGCTGGTCGCTCTGGCTGGACCTTCGCCTGCTCTTGGCCACCATTCCGGCCGTGCTGCGAAGGCGAGGGGCGAAGTAGGGCAGGGGCTTCGACCATGAAGGTACTGGTCGTCCACAACCACTATCAGCAGGCGGGTGGCGAGCGCGTGGCCGTCGAAGCGCTGACCACCCTGCTGCGCCAGCACGGTCATCAGGTCATCCTTCATACCGAGGAGAGCTCGACCATCCGAGACTACGGCTTGCTGGATCGTGCGCGCCTCTTTCCGAACGCGGTCTTCTCCTGGCACAGCCATCGTCGCTTGAAGGAGCTGGTTGACCGTGAACGCCCTGACGTGGCGCACGTCCACAATGTCTTTCCCCTGATTTCGCCCTCCGCATACGTGGCCTTGGGGCAGGCAGGGGTTCCGATCGTGCAGACCGTACACAACTTCAGGCTCATGTGTCCGAACGGTCTGTTCTATACGCGAGGCGCAGTCTGCGAGCGCTGCAAGGATGGCAATACCGTCCACGCCGTCAGGTTGCGCTGCTTCCGGGATAGCTATGCCTTGAGCGCGCTCTATGCGGTCGCCATCGGCATGCACCGTCGCCTCGGCACTTTCGACCGAATCGACAGGTATGTCGCGCTTTCGCCATTTTCGGCGGCGAAGCTGCGGGAAAGCGGGGTCGCTGGCTCGGATGACGTTTCGGTGCTCGGCAACTATTTGCCCGACCCTTTGCCCGCGGCTGGACCACGGAGGCGGTTACCTTACGTCGCCTACGTAGGTCGACTGTCGCCGGAGAAGGGCGTGGACACGCTGCTCGAGGCCGTGCCACGCGTGCCAGGGCTGGGGGTGCGAGTTCTGGGCGATGGTCCCGAGGCGGCGAACCTTCGAGCGCTTGCGCGACGGCACCCCGAAAGCAGCGTCGAGTTTCTCGGTCACGTCGTCGGCACGGCGAAATGGGACACCATCCGGAATGCGCTCGCGGTCGTCGTCCCTTCCCGCTGGTACGAGCACTTCCCCTTCGCACTTCTGGAGGCCATGGCAGTCGGCACACCCGTGGTGGCCTCTCGCCTCGGCAGCCTGGCCAGCCTGGTCACGCCAGGCGAAAACGGGCTGCTCTTCCGCCCAGGTGACAGCGCCGATCTTGCGGAGACCCTGCGCGACCTCGTGGCATCACCCGTGCGGGCGGATGCGATGGGTGAGCGGGCGCGACGCACGGTGGAAGACCGATACACGGCTGGGCGCCACTACGAAGCGCTCCTCGAGATCTACCGACTGGCCTCCGTCCACCGAAGCAGGCGTTGAAGCAGTCTGCGGGCTTTGGCGACCCTTGCCCGGAGATAGTAGTAGCGACGGAACGCGCGCATGACCTCGGCATCCACGACGACCCGGTCCGGCAGGACGACCGTCGGCAATGCGCGCGACAAGTCGTTGTGCATGAAGGGGTTGGGCCGGCAGTTGCTGCCACTGCCATCGTTCCCGATATTCTCGACGTACGAGCGCACGGGATACAGCGCCACCGCCTTGTGGAGGAAGTGCGCAAATCCCCATCGGATGGACCAGGATTGCCTACGCCCGCTGCGCTCCTCGGCGAGCAGGGCGCTGAGATCTTCGCCACCCTCGTCGAACGCGCGCTGTGCGCGGCGATCGGCGGCGAAGGAAGGGTAGGCGCGCACGTCCCAGTCCGCCTCCTCCCAGCGGTCGCGCCAGGTCGCCCATCCCCATGACGAGCTGCGGACGTTGAAGTAGATGTCGTGCGGGTAGCGGGCCGGAAAACGCATCAGGTGGGGTGGCAGGTTGTAGCCGCTCACCGAGAAGACTCGACGGGTGTGCTGGTAGCGGTCGAGGCCGGCGTTCATGAAGTCGAGGAAATACGGAGACGTGACGAGGTCGTCCTCGAGCACGATGGCGCGCCCATGGTCGGCGATGATCCGCGAGACCCCGGCGATGATAGAGCCGGCCAGCCCGTGGTTTTCGTCCTGTTCGAACAGGTGCACGGCTCGGAATCCGTCCGCTGCCCGGACCCGTTCCCGCGTCGTCTGCACCGCGCGCGTGTCATCTGGCCCCTTGGCGCCGTCGCAGAACACGAACAGCTCCGACTGGTCCGCGCCATGGTTGCGCTGCAGGGCGCGCAGTGTTGCCGAGGTGTGCTCCGGGCGGTTGTAGACGAAAAGGATGACGGGTGCTTTGGGCACGGGATCTCCAGTCACGTCCGGCGTGGAGGCCGCTTCGCGCAGTCCTCGAAGAACGCGGCAAGCAGGGGCCCGTAGCGATCGAGTCTGTAGATCTCCGCGAACGCCATCTGCGCGCCCGCCGAGTAGCGTGGGTAGTCTTGCATGATCCGGCGGGCCGCGCCGGCCAACTCGCCCAGGTCGGCGATGGTGTCGCCGCAGTGGAAGCGCGAGAACAGGTCGTCATAGGCCGCGCTTCGAAAAGCGATGACGGGCAGTCCGAACTGCAGATACTGGGCAACCCGCTGCGAGGCGTAGGCGGTCAAGCGATCGTTGACGTAGTCGGTTCGATAGAGGGCCAGTCCGATGTCGGCGCGTCCGAGCAGGCCGGGGAGGGCGCTCTCGGGAACCAGGCTCGTGCTAAACCGGACGGTCGGTGGCAAGGGCCCTCGAGCCAGTTGCTTCGTCGCCGGGTGATAGACCGGGCCATGCAGCCACAGGGCCAGATCACTCGGGAACGCGCGAGCCGTCTCCACCAACTCGTGCGAATACCGACTGGGGCTTTGCATGCCGAGCGACAGCAGCGTGAGGGGGGCTTTCCCCAGATTCTTGGGTGGCCCGGGTTGAGCGACCACGCCGACCGGCAGGAAGAAGGTCGGCTGGTCGTCGATGTCGTTGGCGGCGCGCAGGGCGTCCCACCGGTGTCTGTCCTGGATGACCGTTCCGCAGGCGTGCGCGTGGCAGATCCTTTCGCGGGCCCTTTGCCACGCGAAGTCGGCCAGGCGCGGATGATCTTCCAGGTAGAGCTCGAGGGAGTAGTAGGCGACGGGAATGCGCTTGCGCTCGCCCAGCCAGGTTGCCAGATCCAGCCCAGCCTTCTCGACCCCGACCAAGAGATCGAACGGGCCGTGGCGCTCGAGGGCCTGCTCGACGACGAAGCGCGTGAGCGGCCCGTGCAGGGGTACATCGCCGACGACAGCGTCGCCAAGGCGCGCACGGACTTTGCGATAGAGCAGGGAGAGTGCGCGCGACGTCGTGACCATCTCGACGTCGGCCAGTATCGTGCCGAGGTCGACCATGCCGTACTGGTCTCGGTCGGAGGCGATGAGCGTCAGGCGGTGTCCGGCCTGCGCCAAACCGTTGATCATGTCGCGCATGAAGGCTTGGATCGGCCAGCCCCAATGCAGAACGGCGATACGCACCGACCTAGCCCTCTCTCTGCCAGAGGGCAAAGGCGCTCCAGGTGTCGTCGCTCGGAGCTTCGTCGCAGAGCCACGCTCGCAGCGCGATCGGGGCGAATCCCGTCGACCGTGCCAGCTCGGACATCTCCGCCGGCACGAGAAAGCGCATGGGGTGTCTCTCGTCGAACGTGCTGTGCTCGCCGCGGTGCTTGTCGAGCACCTCGAAGTGATAGGCCACCTCCACCACCTGGATCTCCTCGCGCAGCGTCGGGGTCGCGGTGCGTACGACATGGAAGCGATCGTTCTCCACCACACGGGTGCGAGGCTCGGGCTTCTGGGCCAAAACCGCAGGGCCGTACCAGAAGTCGAAGAGGAAGAGGCCGCCCGGCTTCAAGTGGCGCCTGATCGCGCGCAAGGACGCGCAAAGCTCGCCCGGGCCCGCCTGGTAGCTCATCACGTGAAACAGCGAGACCGCCGCATCGAAGCTGCGCCGCAAGTCGAAGCTCCGAGCGTCCGCCACCACGAAATCCGCGGAGGCAGGCACACGCCGGCGGGCTTGCTCGAGCATGTCCGCGCTGCGATCGATACCCACGATCTTCCAGCCGGCCTCGACCAGCCAGCGCGCATGCGCCCCGGTTCCGCTTCCGACTTCGAGCAGCTCGCCGGGCGGCAGGCCGGCCGACGCGAGCACGCGGTTCACGAACGTTGCCTCGGACCGGTAGTCCTTGTCGGCGTAGAACAGGTCGTACCAGGCTGCGTAGGTTCCGAAGACCGTCATCCGAGGACCTTCCACACGCGCTCGGCGACCTGTTCGATTTGCGTGTCCGTCAAGGCGAGGCCGCTCGGCAAGTAGAACCCGTATCGGTAAAGACGCTCCGCGACCGGGTGCTCGTCGTGGGCGAACAGGCCCCGTGTGCGCAGCACCGGTTGTAGGTGCATGGGACAGAAGAAAGGCCTCGTGTCCACGCCCTCCGTCGCCAGTCGGCTCATGGCGGTCGCCGCGTCGATTCCTCGGGCCTCGTCCAGGACGAGCCCGAAGACCCAGTAGACGCTCTCGGCGTACTCCGTCGCGGCCATCGGCGGTCGTACCCCGGGCAGGCCTCGCAGCAGCTGTGCGTAGCGCCGGCCCATGCGCCGTTTACGAGCGATGGTGTGTTCGAGCCGTTCGAGTTGAGCCAAGGCGACCGCGGCTTGCAGGTTGGTCAGGCGAAGGTTCCAGCCCAAGCGCTCGTGTACGAATCGTCGGCCGGGCTGAAAACAGAGGTTGCGCAGAGAGCGGCAGGATTCGGCCAGAGCGTCGTCGTCGGTGACGATGACGCCGCCTTCACCACAGGTCACGTGCTTGTTGGCGTACAGACTGAAAGTCGAGACGTCTCCGAAAGAGCCGCAAGGTCGCCCGCGGTAGTGTTGACCAAGCATCTCCGCGGCGTCCTCTATGACTGGCAAGCCGTGTCGGCGGGCGAGCTCCAACAGGGGATCCATGTCGACGGGCAGACCGTAGAGGTGCACCGCCATGATGGCCTTCGTCCTCGACGTGATCCGGCTTGCGATGCTGCTCACGTCCATGTTCCAGGTGAGGGGATCGCTATCGACGAGGACTGGCGTGGCGCCCGAGCGAACGATTTGACCTATGCATGAGATGATCGTGAAGGCTGGCAAGATGACCTCGTCCCCGGGGCCGAGCTGCAATGCCTCCACGGCTGCGTCGAGGGCCGCGGTGCCATTGCACACGGCGATGGCGTGGCGGCGTCCTGCCTGCGCGGCAAGGGCGTGCTCGAAGCGTGCTACGAACGGTCCTTCGGACGAAATCCAGCCACTGTCGATGCACTCGGCGAGGTAGCGCTTCTCGTTCCCGTCGAGCGAGGGGACGTTGACCGGGATGATTTCACGGCTGGTCATGTTCAGTCCTTCATCGCACGGGGGAAGGAGGGATGACTGGATCGAACCTGGTCTTGTCTGCGTCCCCCGAATAGGGGCCCTGTTTGACTTCCACGATCTCGGTGGGCTCGAGCATTTCGAAGCCATGTCCTCCGCGGGCGAGCAGGACGATATCGCCCGTGGCCAGCACGCGGCTTTCGACGTGGCGATGCTCCTCGTCGTAGAAGTCGACCCGAACACGACCCGACCGGATGAACAGGACCTCGTTGGTCAGCGTGACCTCACGGAGGACTTCGTTGTGTGTGTGCGGTGCGATGACGTATCCGGCGGGCCGATGCATGTAGCCGAGCTGCTGAGAGAAGTCGCTCGGAGTGAAGAACTCGATTCCACCGTCGGCTCGATAGCCCGCTCGCAGGACGATGGCAAGAAGGGTCTCGCCACATACGATTCGTTCCATCATCGCTCCCTCTCTAGGTACGTTTCCCGATGAACCCACGCGCGAAGATCGGCGCTCTTCCAATACAGGTACTGGTGCCGAGCATATCCGGCTGCAAGCCCCGATGCATGAGCCGCTTCGGCGCGATGGACCTCCGGATCCGTGGTCAAAAGCCGCCCCAGGTGCATGCGTACCCAGTGCAGCGCCGGACGGACTCGGCAAAACGGAGGCGCCGCGTCCCCGGCGCGCAGGTCGCTGTACGATTGCGAGATCCCCTGCCGGAAGCCTCGCTCGCGAAAGTAAGCCAGAGTCATGCGCTCGGGCGTGACCTTGTGCCGGACCGTGGCGCCTGGATGGAAGCGACAGCGCAGACCTCTGTGGGCCACGTATCGCGTGACGTGGGACTCGCCATCGCCACGCAGGTGCAGGAGCTCTTTGGGCATGCCGTCGGGATGAAAGCCTCCCGCCGCGAGTAGGACGGCTTTGCGTATGGCGAAGTTGCACCCCCAGACGTAGCCCGGGGGCAGGTCCCGCTCGCCGCCGTCGAGCTCGAGCACACTCAGCACCGGCAGTACGCGTCCACCCAAGGCCGGGTTCCGCCGATTCCACAGGCGCAACAGCCATGCGGGAGGGGGCGCGCAGAATCCGGGCAGGTTATTGCCGCCCACCAAGGCCACGTCGGGATCTCGGAACGCCTGCTCGATGCTCTCGAGCCAAGTCGGCAGGGCTTCGATGTCGTCGTCGGCATAGACGAGCAGGTCGGCGCGCGCGTGCTTCAGACCGGTGTGTCGTCCCGCATGGAGTCCACGACCCGTCGACTCGATCAGGCGCACACCGCCCAGGTGGGAGCTCCGTACGACGGCGTGCGTGTCGTCGGTGCATGCGTCGTCGACCACGATGGTCTCGAAGGCGTCGCCTGGCAACGTCTGCTGTCTCAGCGACTCCAGCGCCGTGGCCAAGTGCACTGCACGGTTGCTGGTCGGCAGAATGACGGACAGCCGGGGCCGGGGCGCTGCTCTGTCGACGTCGAGCGATGTCAAGGTGTCTCCCGAAGGTCTCGACCGAGCTCCACGAAATCTCTCCATCGCCTGCGCGCACCCGCCAAGAGCAACACGGCGGCCACCACGACCGCGATGGCGAGAGACGAGATGGCCAGGCTCACCCAGGCGTTGAGGCTTGTGCCCGAAATGGCAGCGGCGATCCAGCGCGCGGGCAGGCCCACCGCGGCGGCGATCACCGTGGCGTGCAGCAGCTTGGGCAAGACGGGGGCCCCCAGCACCCGGCGCAAGAGCAGCAAGTGCCCCAGCGTAGCCGCCAGAGCCAGGAGCAGGCGTGTCCATAGGAAGGTGTCCAGCCCATGCGGCGCGCTGATCCAGTACGCGGCAAGATACACGGGCACCATCACGATATTCACGATGGTTTCGAGCGAGGGCCTGCCGCTGGCCCGGTAGATTTCGCCATTCATCCCGACGATCCAGGATACCCCGTGCAAGGCGGCCATCACCATGATGACTCCGTCCAGCCCTCTCCAGGGTGCGCCGAAGAGAGTGCCGGCAATGGGAGAGGCAAGCGCCGATGCGGCCAGTCCCAGTGGGATGGTGACCAAGGTCAGTATCGCCACGATGCGATCGGTTGCCGCACGCAACGCCGCGGGGTCCCCGTTCATTCGGCAAAGAAGACTGTAGAGCACCGGGGTGACAGGCCCGAGCAACACGCCGAACATGGTGACGATCAAGTGCGTGCCCGTGCGGTAGAGGCCGAGATCGTGGCTTCCCAGTCGGATGCCCACGACGAGCGCATCGGCCCACCCGAAGAACCACCCGAGCAGGCCAGCCAGTTGCACCCAGAAGCCAAAGCGCACGAGCTCCGTCAAGACCATGCGATTCAAGCTTCGCGACAGAGGCATTGGCCGCCATCGAGACACGATCCACAGCACGGTCGTTTGGGCGGCCTGGCCGACGAGAGCGCCGGCGACGAGCGCCCAGTAGCCCATCCCCAGCAGAGCCAGGGGAATGGAGATGAGCGCGGGCAGGCCGGAGGTCACCACCCTTGCCCAGAAGAGCTTCTTGAACGCGAGCTCCCGTTGAAGAAGGGCAGTGTGGACCGAGCCGAGCGCTCCCAGAATCGTCTGGACGCTCAGCGCCTGCAGGACCAGCGCCACCCGAGGATCGTGATACACGCCGGTGGCGATCGTCTTGGACAGCAGGATCAAGCCCAAGGCGACGGCGACCGCGAGCCCACAGTTGAGCCAGAACGCGACGCTGGCCGCGATGTCGATGTTCTCTCGGCGCTGAACGATCGCCTTGGCAAGGCCTGCGTCCCACAAGACCTGCGAGAGCGCTATCGTCATCTGGGCCGCGGACATGACGCCGTAGTCCGACGGAACCAAGAAGCGAGCC
The DNA here is from genome assembly GCA_964647025.1 of uncultured Myxococcales bacterium. GTDB lineage: Bacteria > Myxococcota_A > Polyangia > Fen-1088 > Fen-1088 > Fen-1118. Next base: position 27,547 of record CAZYFU010000061.1, read on the forward strand.
AGGATCAGGAACACCAATGGCTGGATGGCTCTCGCTGTCAGCTCGGACAGGACGGACCACTTGAGCGCCGGGACGAGCGGCGATGTCCCGCGAGCAACCGACGGAGAGGTCACGGTGTGGCGCGGCTCGCAGGGCGGTGGGGGCGTCGGCGTCGCCGTCGCGCAGCGGGGTCACTTGGCACTCCCAGGTCTGGAAGACTGCTGAGCCCGCGAATCATCGAGGGATTATCGGCACCGGTCGCTCCCCTGTCAAAAGTGACCACCGGCGACGGCGTCGCTGGCTGGCGTTGCGAGTCCTCGGGCGGGTCCTAGATCTCTTCGATCAGGATTTCGCGCTTGCGCCCGGATTTCTGGTGAACCGGCTCGGCGAGCAGCCTCGCCACGCCCCAGGCCGACACGAACTGCCCTTCGCGGCCGAGGCCGGGCAGGTTCTCGTTGCTGGCCAGAAAGACGTTCTTGAAGCCGGTGGCGTGCCCGGCGCCGCCCAGTCCGAGCATCCGCTGCAGGTCGCAGCTCAGGGCGGGCGTCATGGGCGTGGGCGGAAGGTTCGGCAGGCGTCCCGACTGTGCGGGCTCGGCGCGGGCGGCCGGGCCCAACTCGGGGGGCAACCCATCGTGCGGCGACGCGACCACCAGCAGGTGTTGGTCGTAAAACGGCATGATTCGGCCCAGCTCCTCGCGCAGACGCGCGCGCACCACGGAGAGGTATCCCAGGCTCTCGCTCGCCGACGCGGTGACCAGGCATTCGACCCAGATCGGGACCTGGTTCGGATGGCGAGGCGGTGGCAACCCGACCGTGATGCTCATGGCGTTCTCTTCCAGCTTGGGCTTGGCAGGGTCCCGCACGGCAATCACGCGACGGCCCATGCCCTCGGGCAGGCTCTCGGGGCGGACCAACATGCACAGCGTGTAGCGGTAGCAGGCGGGGCGGATCGAGGATGCCGTCTCGCGCAGGCGGCGTGGGGCTTCGCTGCCCGCCAGGCTGACCAGTGATGCGGCCGAGCTCGCCCAGACCAGGGTCCCGAAGCCGATGGTCTCGTTGCGGGGGCGAACCCGCAAGCCGTTGAGGTTGCCGCGGCGCCAGACCAGCTCGGTCGGCACCACACGCTCACGGACCTCGCCAGAGAAGGTTCCGATCTTGTCCAGGAACAACGAGCGCAAATCGGCCTCGGTGGCCAGGCGGTGAAAGCCCCTGCGCGCCACATCGTAAGCTCGCGCTTGCGCCAACGAGCCCAGGTCGGCCGGGGCGAAACCGCTGGCCAGCGCGCCCAGGGCGGCGATGCCCGCGCGGATGGGATGATAGGGGCCAAGCGGGGCCAGGAGATCCGTGTCGGGCGGCGGCAGCTGGGCCTGGATGCGGCTGACGTCGCGCCGCTCCCAGAAGCCCTGCGGCGGCAGGGTGACGTCGGAACCGAACAGCGGATCCAGGATGGCGCTCGTCGACCGTAGCCGAGCCAAGATGGGCTCGATGGTGGCGTGCTCATCGGGGAACTCCCGGGCCAGCTCCGCCATGACCGCCTCGACGCTCGACGAGAACTCCACGCGGTGCCCCGGAAAGACGAACTGCAGCGACGGTTGCACCTGCGGCGCGCGCCGGCGCACGATCTGCGTGTGGCCCAGCTCGCGCAACACCCGGGCCACCGGCTCGGAATCGGGCGGGGGCAGGGTGCCCGATTCCCGCGACAGCGTGTAGGGGCCCGCCTGGAAGGTCGCGGGGACTTGGTCGTGGCCGCACAGGAGCACGCGCAGTCCGCGGCGGCCGAGGAGGCTGGCGGTGATGAGCCCCGTCAGCTCCGGCCCGTAAACCACGACGTCGAAGTAGTTCGTATCCACGGAAGGATGCAGTCTGGGAGAGGTGGGGCAAACGAGTCAACAGACAAAGTGGCGACGGGCCAATGGCCCGGCCCGCGATCGCGGTTGACATGCGGCCCTTGGCAGTCGAAATTGGCCGCCCCTGCTACGGCAGTCATCACCATGGCCTGGTACAAGCGAACCAAGAAGACCGCTCAAGAAGAGCCCTCGCCCGAGAAGCGCAGCATTCCGGCGGGCGTTTTCACCAAGTGCCCCAGCTGTAACACGGCGCTGCTCACGGCGGATCTGCACAAGAACCTCGACGTTTGCTCGTCGTGCGACCACCACTTCGCGATGGCCACGCGCGACCGCATCGCATCGATCATGGACGAAGGCAGCGCCGTCGAGTTCGACCACGGCGTGGAGAGCATCGATCCCCTCGGGTTCCGTGATTCCAAGCGCTATAGCGATCGCATCAAGTCGTCGCGCAAGTCGAGCCGAGAGGTGGAAGCCCTCATCGCCTTGGCTGGCCGCATCGAAGGCATCGACGTCGAGGCCGGCTTCTTCGTGTTCGAGTTCATGGGCGGCTCCATGGGGTCCGCCGTGGGCGAGAAGATCACGCGGGTGTTCGAGCGCGCGCTCGAGCGACGGGTGCCGGCCCTCATCTTTTCGGCTTCGGGCGGCGCCCGCATGCAGGAGGGCATCTTCTCGCTGATGCAAATGGCCAAGACCAGCGCGGCCGTGTCGCGCCTGCGCGAGGCGTGTGTGCCGTACGTGTCGGTCCTGCTTCACCCCACCACCGGTGGCGTCGCGGCCAGCTTCTCCATGCTCGGCGACATCCACATCGCCGAGCCGAAGGCGCTCATCGGCTTTGCCGGCCCGCGCGTCATCCAGAACACCATCCGTCAGAGCCTGCCGCCGGGGTTCCAGCGCTCCGAGTTCCTCCAGAATCACGGCTTCGTGGACATCATCACGCACCGAAAAGAGCTGAAATCCACCATCGCCTACGCGTTGCGATGGTTTGGCGCGAAGCCGGCGCCTGGTCAGAATTGACGGCGGCATGACCCTATCCATAGCGCGGCCGACTCGCGGCGACGGCTACCGTCGTTTCGTGGCTCGGCTGGGACGCGTGCGCAGCCAGGGCGTTTCTCTCGGGCTCGACCGAATGCGACTCGCGCTCGAGCGTCTGGGGCATCCCGAGCGGCGCGTCCCGGCCATCCACATCGCAGGGACCAATGGCAAAGGGTCGGTAGCCGCGCTGTCGGACTCGATCTTGCGACAGTCTGGCTTTCGGACCGGACTTTTCACCTCGCCGCACCTGCGGCGCTTCACCGAGCGCATCCGAATCGACGGTTGTGAGATCGATGGCGATCACCTGGCCGAGCTCGACGCCCAGGTGGAGGCCACCCAGGTGCCGCTCACGTACTTCGAAGTGTCGGCCGTGCTCGCCTTCCTCGCCTTTGCCGAAGCCAAAGCCGACGTGGCCGTGCTGGAGACCGGCCTCGGCGGTCGCTTGGACGCCACCAGCACGTGCGATCCCTTGGTCTGTGCCATCACCAGCATCGCCCTCGATCACGAGGCCATCCTGGGGAGAACCCTTCGCGAGATTGCCTTCGAGAAGGCCAGCATCGCACGGCCTGGTGTGCCGATGTTCATCGGTCCGCTGGTGCCCGAAGCCGACGAGCGGGTGATGGAGGTTGCATCGGCTGCGGGGGCGCCCGTGCTTCGTGCTGGCTCGGGCTATCCACCGTCGCCGGCCGCGCCCGCGTTGCCCGGTGCCCACCAGCTGGCCAACGCCGCTCTCGCCGTGGCCCTGGCCCGTCATGCGGCGGCGGCGCTGGGGCGGCCACTTGCGGAGGCTTCGATCTTGCGGGGGCTGGCCGAGGTGCGCTGGCCGGGAAGGCTCGAGCGCGTGGACGACGTCCTGTTCGATTGCGCGCACAACGTGGAAGGCACCCAGGCGCTGGTCGCCTCCTTGCCCGAGTCGCCGATGCGCGTGCTGGTCACGTCGATCGTCCGGGACAAGAACGCGGCCGGCATGCTCGCCGTGCTTGCGCCCCATTTCGATCGCGTGATCGCCACCCGGTCGCCGAGCGAGCGCTCGCTCTCGCCCGAGGAGCTTGCGGCCCTCGTCGACCGCACCCGGGGGCGCGAGGGTGACGCCCGTCTGGTCGACTGTGTCTCCGATCCCCGGGAGGCGCTGGCCACCGGGCGACGCCTTGCCCGGCAGACTCCAGACGGTTTGGTTGTGGTGGCCGGCTCGATCTTTCTCGTGGGGGCGCTTCGTGCCGCGCTGCTCGGCGAATGCGGAGGGGGCTCGGGCGTCGACGGGGCATCGCCCGGGATCCTGGCCGACAGTCTGATTGACGCTTCTGATCCGCTGCCTTAGCCCGCCGCTTCATTTGCCGAAACCCCAAAACGAGGCTTATGATGCTGATGGGGCAAGGCAAAAGTGCGTCCTTACACATGTTTCCCTAACACGGGTTTTCTTGTGATTGCGGGCTTGGCTTGCGCCTTCGCGGCCACACCCGCCTTGGCGCAGTCGCCGCTGGCTGTGCCGTCGCCGCTCGAACGCAGCGCGGGCGAGGTCGCGCCGGCGCCACCTGCGGCGCCGGCCGCGCAGCAGAAGTACGACGGGGTGGTGCCGGGCGCCGCAGCGAGGAACCCTCTGCCGTCGGCGCCCGAGGGCGGGCCCTATCTGGTTTGGACGGGCTTCCAGATGACGGCCACCGGGTCGCAGGTATTCTTGCAGACTACGCAGCCGGTGGCATTCGAGCGCGGGAAGTGGAGCAAGTCGGCGATGACCGTGTTGCTGAAAGGCTGCCGCATTCACATGGCCAACAACCGCCGCAAGATCGACACGCGCTTCTTCGCGACGCCGGTGACGTCGGTCTCCGCCAAGCAGAAAGGCCGCGACGTGGAGATCCGCATCGCCATGCGAGAGCCCGCGTCGGTAGATCCTCGCGTGCAAACCGGTGCCGAGGGCACGCAGTTCGTGGTGCTCGACTTTCCGCCGGGCAAGGCGGCGTCCGAGCCCGGCGCCCTACAGGAGTTGGCCGCCAGCGCCGACATGCAGGATGGCAAGTCCTCGCAGGACGGCGACGTCGAGCCGGGCTCGCCCAAGATCAAGAAGGCCGGCAAGGCTCGGGTGAAGGCAGAGGCCCAACCCTCCCAATAGATCTCGTGCCGACAAGGAGCTCATCATGAAACGTGGATTTCCCTGGGCGGGCGCTCTCATCGGGTCGGCGCTGGCGGTCGTGGGCTGCTCGAGCGATTCCAATCCGGTGCTGGCTCCAGCCGTCTCGACCGGCGACAGTGGCATCGGCGACCGCGGCATGCAGATCATCCCGGACGCTCCTCCCATCGACGGCAGCTCGAGCTCTCGCGATGTCGTTGCGGATGTGCCGCTCGGCGGGGACGTCGTCCGGGATACGCCCATCGGGATCGATGCTCCTCCGCCACCGCGGATCGCAGTGACGATTCTGCATCCGATGGCTGGCGCGTTGGATGGCGGTACGCCGACGGGCGGAGGCGTCGACGGCGGTGCTGGGCTCGTGGTGATCAACGCCAGCAGCCGATTCGCGCCAAAGGTCAGCGTCGAGGTCGAGTCGCGCGGCGGCGATCCCACGACCGAGGTGTTGGCGTCTGCGGTGGCGAGACTCATGGCTCCGCAGACCTCGGGCGCGGTCGCGTCGGTCAATCTCAACCAGACCCAGTACAACGCGTTGCCCGGGTCGGCCACGAAGACCTACCTGTTCTCCGATACACCGCTCGATTTGAGCAAGGTCCCGAGCGGAGCCTACGACTTGGTGGTCGATGCGACGACCGCGGGCGGAACCACGGCCAGCGCATCGGTCTCCATCTACGTCGACGGCGGGCCGTCCATTTCGTTCTTGCAGCCTGCCGACAACGCCTACGTGAAGGGCTCGGTCATCGTGACCGCCATCGTCACGGACAGTCGCGCCGACGTGACGAGCGTGAAGTTCTCGGTTGGGCAAATAGAGCTGCCCCCAGGTGCCGTCTCGAGCGCCGGTGTGCAGTACACCGCGACCATCGACTTCGGCAGCTTCGATCCTCCTCTCGACGGTCCGCAGATCGTCTCGGTCACCGCCGTCAACGGCAACGCCATCACCTCGGTGGCGTCGCGCAAGTTCACGGTGGACAACACGGGTCCTGCCATCAGCAGCACCAAGCCCTCCAGCGGCGGTCTGATCGGCAAGCTCATCACCATCGAAGCGAAGGTGGACGATCCCGCGGGCGTCATGTCCGGCTCGGTGGTGTCGGTGGTCGCCCACGGCGACATCCACTTCGAGGTCGATTTGGTGAAGGGCGACGATGGCCTGTACCGGCAGGTCTTCGACACCACGCAGCTTCCCAAGCATGCCATCTTCCCCAGCATCTCCTTCCGGGCGCAGGACGTCCTCGGCAACCAGTCGTCGGTCGGGTACCTCGTCTCTCTCGACAACACGCCGCCCATCGTCGACCTGGACCCGCCGGCCAACTTCCGACTGATCAAGAGTGACGGGATTTGCAGCTGGCCGCTCGACCCCGTGGGCCCCGATGCCATCGACGATGGCTCGGTAGTCAACCAACTCTTCGATATCCGCGCCAGGATCGAGGACGAAGGCAACGAGGCGCTCACCGGTTCGATGGACTTCGTGGTCATCGCCGGCGTCGACCCCGCGTCCGTGAAGGTGCTCATCCTCGACGACACGAGCAGGCCACTCGTGGTCGACACCTCCGACCCGCCCGATGGCATCTGCGACGACATCAACCCCGAGCTGATTCCGTCGGTCTCGCCCCAATCGGCGAAGGACGCGCAGCTGCTCGACATGGTCTCGCTGCCGGCCAACGCGGGCACCGGGGACTTCTCACTCGAGCCGGGCTCGGCGTGCAGCGGGAACCAATCGGTCCCCGATGCCTTCTGCAAGACGACGTACAGTCTGCTCAAGCACAAGTACATGACCTACTCCCTCGGGTCCAAGACCGGTATTCCATCGATCTGGACTATCGGACCCGTGGCGGGCGATGAAGTGCAGTGTGCTGGACGCCAGTTCGACGCCTCCAACAACCTGAGCGACGGCTATGCGTGCGTGGCTGCCGTCGCATCCGACCACTTGGGCAACAAGCAGGTCTCCAGGCCCATACGGATGTGTGTCGCGGCCCAGCTGGGCAGCACGGCATGCACGCCGGCCGCCATGGGCGGGGCCGCCCTCGCGAGTGTGACGATTTCCGCAACCGACGGCGGCGCGGTCGGGTTCACCACCAGCTCTCCGCTCGTCGGCGAGGGCGGCGCCGCACTGAAGGACGGCGACGAGGTGGTTCTCTCGGCCGTCGGTCCGGCGATGCTGTCCTTCATGAACGGGACCCGCACCGTGACGCCGGCCGATACGACGGGCAAGGCGTTCACCTTCTCCGACCTGCAGGTGGCGCCTCCGACCCTGTTGCTCGACCTCGGCCCCGACGCTGGCGCTCCGGCGTCGCATGGGCCGGTCGGCCTCGTGCTCACGGAGGGTGCGCTCATCCATGTGGTGACCTCGTCCTCCAACCCGTTGGACCCGGCCTTCGACGGACGGGTCGGCATCTCGAATGTCGTCGCTCTCGCCGGAGTCCGATGGTCCGTCACCAAC
>CAZYFU010000062.1:0-34512 GCA_964647025.1 uncultured Myxococcales bacterium
TAGAGCACGCGACGGCCTGGCTCCCGGCCCGGGTTTTTCGCGGAACCCCAGCCGCAGCGCTATCCTCACGCAAGTGAATTCCCTCGTAGGGCTGTTTCGCCAGCACCTCGAAAGCGAGAAGCGCGCCTCGCCGCACACCGTGCGGGCCTATCTGGGCGACCTGGAGGAGTTCCTCGGCTTCGTGCGCGCGCGACGGTCGGACAAGCCCGAGCCCGGCTCCGAGCCCACCCTTCTCGAGCTCGACACCATCGCTTGCCGTTCCTTCCTGGCCAGCCTCCATGGCAGGAACGATCCAGCGACCATGGGACGCAAGCTTTCGTCGCTGCGCACGTTCTTCAGGCTGCTCGTGCGTCGCAAGCTCATCGCCTCGAACCCGCTCGCCGGGCTGCGCGGGCCCAAGCGCGCGCAGCGGCTGCCGGCGTTCCTCGGCAAGGACGAAGCGAGCCGACTGCTCGACGCGAAGGGAACATCTGTGCGCCAGCACAACGCATTCGAGGCAGCGCGCGACCAAGCGCTCTTCGAGGTCCTCTACGCGAGCGGGCTTCGCATCTCGGAGGCGTGTCACCTCGACCTGGGCGACGTGGTCGCTGAAGGCGGTGGCGCGACCATCAACGTGCGCGAGGGCAAGGGCCGCAAGGATCGCATCGTCCCCTGCGGCGGCATGGCCTGGCGGGCCGTGGCGGACTATCTGCCCTTGCGCGCCGCCCTGGTCGCCGAGGTCCTTGCGCAGGGCAAGCCGGTCGACGCGCAGGCCCTGTTCGTTTCCCGCCGAGGGCTGCGCATGGGCGACCGCGAAGCACGCCGGAAGCTCGATCGCCGCGAGCTCGAAAACTCGGTCAAGCGTGTCTCACCGCACGCCCTGAGGCACAGCTTCGCGACCCACCTGCTCGGCGAGGGCGCGGATCTGCGCTCCATCCAGGAAATGCTCGGGCACGCGAGCCTGCGCACCACGCAGCGCTACGCCCAAGTGGACATCGATCACCTGATGGCGGTTTACGACAAAGCTCATCCTCGCGCGACGGTACGAAAGCGCTAAGCTGCGCGCATGCAAAGAGAGAAGGTTCGCGCTACCACCGTGCTCGTCGTGCGTGCGGGCGGCAAAGTCGTCATGGGCAGCGACGGTCAGGTGACCATGGGACAGACCGTGGTCAAGGCCAGCGCACGCAAGCTGCGTCGGATCGGGGATGGCAAGGTCGTTGCCGGGTTCGCCGGATCGGCGGCAGACGGTTTGACGCTGTTCGAGCGGTTGGAAGTCAAGCTCAAGGATTCGAACGGCAACCTGATGCGTGCAGCCGTGGACTTGGCCAAGGATTGGCGCACGGATCGAATGCTGCGTCGCCTGGAGGCGTTGCTCCTGGTCGCGGATCGCGAGCACATCCTCATGCTGTCGGGCACCGGCGACATCATCGAACCGGACGCCGACGCGGCCGCGGTGGGATCGGGTGGTAATTACGCGCTGGCCGCGGCGCGGGCGTTGCTTGCGGACACCAAGCTGTCGGCGCGGGAAATCGTCGAACGCAGCCTGCGTATTGCCGCCGACATTTGCGTGTATACAAACACGAACTTCGTATTCGAGGAGATTGGCTAACGATGGCTGAACCGAGCAGAGCAACGAACAAACGGGCTGAGGCGCTCACCCCGCGCGCCATCGTCGAAGAACTGGACCGCTACATCGTTGGCCAGAAGGCGGCCAAGCGCGCGGTCGCGGTGGCGCTGCGCAACCGATGGCGTCGACAGCAAGTGCCGGGCGCCATGCGCGACGAGATCTCTCCCAAGAACATCATGCTCATTGGCCCCACCGGCGTCGGCAAGACCGAGATCGCGCGGCGTCTGGCCAAGCTGGCCAACGCGCCGTTCGTCAAGGTCGAGGCCTCGAAGTTCACCGAGGTCGGCTACGTGGGGCGCGACGTCGATTCCATGGTGCGCGACCTGGCCGAGACCGCGGTCTCCCTTCTCCGCGAGGAGGAGCGGGAGCGTGTGCGACCCCGGGCGCGGGAGCACGCGGAGGATCGCTTGCTCGATGCGCTGTTGCCGTCATCGTCATCGCCGCCCCGCCCGATGCGAACGCCGTCCGGGGCGATCCCTTTGCCGGGCAATGCGCCCGAGCCGCCGCCCGTCGAGAACGCCACGCGCGAGGACCTGCGCCGCCTGCTACGCGACGGCAAGCTCGATGACCGCAGCGTGGAGATCGACATCACCGAATCGGGCCAGCCGCTGGCCAACGTGTTCTCCGGCACCGGCATGGAGGACATGGTGATGAACCTGCAGAACATGTTTCCGCAGCACAAGCAGACCAAGCATCGCAAGATGACCGTGCCCGAGGCTTTGGAGGCGCTCACCGAAGAGGAGCTCGGCAAGCTCATCGACGCGGATCGGATCAACAAGGAAGCGATCCGCCGGGCCGAGCAGGACGGGATCATCTTCATCGACGAGCTCGACAAGGTCGCCGGGCGCGAAGGTGGCGGTCACGGCCCCGACGTCTCGCGGGAGGGCGTGCAGCGCGATCTCCTCCCCATCGTCGAAGGCTCGACCGTGTCCACCAAATACGGGGCGCTCAAGACCGACCACGTGTTGTTCATCGCCGCCGGCGCGTTCCACGTCTCGAAGCCCAAGGACCTGATCCCCGAGCTGCAGGGCCGCTTCCCCATCCGGGTCGAGCTCGAGTCGCTCACCGACGCGGACTTCGTGCGCATCCTGACCGAGCCCGAGAACGCGCTGGTCAAGCAGTACACGGCGCTGCTCGCGACGGAGAAGGTCCACCTGGACATTCAACAAGATGCGGTGGCCGAAATCGCGCGCATCGCCGCCGACGTCAACCATCGCATGGAGAACATCGGTGCGCGGCGGCTTCACACCGTGATGGAGAGGCTCCTCGACGAGCTTTCTTTCGAGGCGCCGGATCTCGGCGAGCAAACCGTGCCCATAACCGCCAAGTACGTGCGCGACCGTCTGCACGACTTGCTCAAGGACGAGGATCTGTCGCAGTACGTGCTCTAAGTGGCAGGTCTCAACGAACGGGACCTCGCTGTGGCTGGCCCATGGCAGGCCGTGCCGCCGAGGGGGGCGGGGCTGCAGGGCGGCCGACGGCCGGACGACTCGCTGCGGGCGCGCTCGATCCGGACGCAGCCCCGCGATAGGGCATGGCGCTCGGTGAAGACTGGCTCTGCGGCTGAGGGCTTGGCCGGGGAGCAAATACCGATCGGGAAGCCGGCGCCCCTGGCGCCTGTCCAGCCGCGGAGGGCGGCATCGGGCGCGCTTGCTGCGTCGGGGCGGGGCCGCTGCCGAAACGCCCGGGCTGTCCAGCCGCGGAGGGCGGCATCGGGCGCGCTTGCTGCGTCGGGGCGGGGCCGCTGCCGAAACGCCCGGGCTGTCCAGCCGCGGAGGGCGGCATCGGGCGAGCCTGCTGCATGGGCTGGCCGGGAGCTGCATGAGCAGGGGGAGGCAAGGGGCGCCCAGCGGCTGGCCCCGGCGCGAACCCGCGGCCGGGGGCGGGGCCCGGGCGCCCGTAGGCCGGGGGAGGAAGCGGCCTCTGCCCATAAGGACGCACGTATTGGTGCCGCCCATCGGGCGCACGCCAATAACCGCGGCGGTATTGCCAATGTCCATTCACCATCCCGTACGATGGCTCGACGTAGATGTGTCCCGGCATCGAATACTCCCAGTAGCCCGGAATCCAATCCCAGCCAGCGCCACTCCAGTTCCAATACCCGCGCACCCAGTAGTAGTTGGGCCCGGGCGCGATGGGAATGTATTCGTTCTGCGGAGGCGGAGGCGCGCCCGGCACGAACACCACGCCGTTGTCGACCACCATGGGCTGAACGGGTGGTGGCGGGTCGTAGTACACGGGGCCTCGGACTGGCCCGGCCGCGCGCACCACGCAGCCTCCCAGGGCCATCGTGGCCAAGCCGGAGACTGCGAGAACGAAGAGCCAGGATGCGTGTCGGGTCATGGGTTGCCTCCCCGAGGATTGGGACGTTGGAGCGTGGACTGGTATTCGACCCTCTGCAAGCGAAGTGCTAGCTCGCCGCGAACGCAGCGGCTGGGCGATTTCTACGGGCGTTCGAGGAATCGCGCTAATACGGTCTTGGTTCCGACGGAGGAGAAGCGCACCGTCACCTTCAGATCGGCACCCGAGGACTGCCACGCACGCACCTCACCTGTGCCGAATTGCTTGTGCCGGACTTTCACACCTACACGAAGGCCAAGCTCACCGCCGCCTTCGCCGGGCGCACTGCCTTGGTCGTAGTGGACCGTGAGCTCGCCAGGCCTGGACGCAGGCTTTGCGGGCGCTGACAGCGTGCGTGGCCGCGGAACCTCCGCGTCGCGGTTCCAGCGTCCCTGCCACGGCCCCGCCCCTTGGGTGCTCACTTCCTGGTAGTCGGGACGTGCCGTGACCACGTGCTCGATCCCGTCGGGCGGCAAGTCGCGCAGGAAACGGCTGGGCACGCCGCCGAAGGTCTGCCCGGACAGCCTGCGCCAGCGAGCCCGACAGAGCGTCAGCCGCTTGCGGGCGCGCGTGACGGCGACGTAGCACAGGCGGCGCTCTTCCTCCATGGCGCCGTCGTCGTCGATGCTGCGCTGGTGGGGGAAGGTTCCCTCTTCGAGGCCGGTCACGAACACCACGTCGAACTCCAGGCCCTTCGCCGTGTGTACCGTCATCAACGCGACCGCGCCCTTTTGCTCGTCGAAGCCATCCACGTCCGACGCCAGGGTGATGCGTTCGAGGAAGTCCGCCAGCGACGGGGTCTCGGTCTCCTTCTGGTACTCGCGCATCTGCGCAACCAGCTCGAGGAGGTTCTCCAGGCGACCTTCGGATTCGATGCTGGTGTCGGAGGCCAGGGCGTCCCGGTAGCCCGACACCTCCAGGACCTTCTCCGCCAACTCGGCGGGCGGCAGATCCATCGATGCGCGCAGCACGGCGAGGATCTGCGAGAACGCCGCGACCCTCTTCGCGGCCGGCCCCAGCGTCGCGGGATCGGCGACTGCGATATCCAGCGCCGCCGAGAGGGTCACGTTGTGCTGGTCAGCCACCGCCACCAGACGATCCACCGTGGTGTTGCCGATGCCTCGCGCCGGCACGTTGATGATGCGCAGAAGACCGATGGAATCGTCGGGGTTCTGCAGAACTCGCAGGTACGAGAGCAGGTCCTTGATCTCGGCGCGGTCGTAGAACTTGGTGCCACCGACGATGACGTACGGGATGTTGCGCACGCGCAGCGCCTCTTCGAGGACGCGCGACTGCGCGTTCGTCCGGTAGAAGACCGAGAAGTCGCGGGGCGCGTGGTCGCCGCGCTCCAGGTCGGACGCGATGGTGCTGGCCACGTACTCGGCCTCTTCGCGTTCGCTTTCGCCTTCGAAGACGATCACCGGCGCGCCCGCGCCCTGCTCGGTGATGAGGCGCTTGGGTCGCCGCTCCTTGTTGCGCGCGATGATGGCGTTGGCGGTGCGCAGGATGTTGGCCGACGAGCGGTAGTTCTGCTCGAGCTTGATCACGCCCGCGCCGGGATGGTCGTGCTCGAAGTCCAGGATGTTGCGGATGTCGGCGCCGCGCCACCTGTAGATGGACTGGTCCTCGTCGCCCACCACCGTGATGCTGCCGGTGCGGCGAGAGAGAAAACGCACCAGACGGTACTGCACGCTGTTCGTGTCCTGGAACTCGTCGACCAGGACGTGATCGAAGAGTTGCGCCAACTCGGGCGCCGCCGGGCAGTCGGCCTTGCACAGCTGCAACGTCTGCAGGAGCAACCCGCCGAAGTCGACCGCGTTGGCCGCGCGCAAGCGCTCCTCGTACAAGCGATAGGCCTTGCCCACCACCTCGTCGAAGTAGTCGCCCGAGGGAAAATCCGCCGGCAAGGTACCCTGGTTCTTGGCCCGGTCCAGAATGCCGAGCACCTGCCGCACGGGGAAGGTCTTCTCGGGGACCTTCATGTCCGTGAGCACACGCGACATCAGGCGCCGCGAGTCATCCTCGTCGTAGATGACGAACTCCTTGCGCAGGCCGACGGCCTCGCCAAACCGGCGCAGCAATCTGGCTGCGATGCCGTGGAACGTGCCGATCCACATGCCCATGGTGCCGCGGCCCTGGCCCCCGAAGAGCTTCTCCACCCGGTCTTTGAGCTCGCGCGCCGCTTTGTTGGTGAAGGTGACGGCCAGGATCTTGCGGGCGTCAGCGCCTTGCGCGAGCAGGTGCGCCAGTCGGTACGTGATGACACGCGTCTTGCCCGAGCCCGCCCCGGCCACCACCACGAGGGGACGCGGTGGGAAAAGCACTGCTTCGACCTGGGGCTGGTTGAGCTCGAGCGCGAGCTTGTGAGCCGAGAGGCCAGAAGCGGTTTCGCGGGCCGAGGTCGAGAAGAGATCCGCAGTTTCCACGCGGTCGTTATACAGAGTGCGCGACCGCCAGTCGACAGGATCAGGCGCCGGCCGCGGACTCGGCCAAACGGTCGAGAATCAGACCGAAAAAGCCGGGATCTCCGTCGCAGCGGAAGTGCCAGCCCAGGTGCCGACCGCAGCTTCCGCACATGGCGTAGCGCCATGCGAATCCGGGGAACCACGGATATTCGAGGCTGTCCGGTCCGACGATGATGCAGCCGATGGCGAAGGCGAAGCAACCGATGTGGAAGGTCCGCCCAGCGGGATTCACGAATCGGTGTTCATGCGAGCCGCTCATCGCGATGCGGTGGCGGTTGCTGGTGATGGCCGCGAGGCACGCGGCGCAAACGACTGCTCGCTCCTCGTCGGACGCGGTCTCGTGATCTGGACGCCGCGCCGGCTCGTGTTTGCCGGTGTCGGCCCGCTGCGCTCGCAGCGCCCATGGAATGTCCAGAGTTTGCTGCATGATCCGCAGATGTACTCCCTTTGCACACAGCCTTGCGGGGCCCAAGCGACGGAACTACCTTCATGGGCGAGGACTCTCTCCTACCACCCCCATGGCAGAGAACAAAACCGGTACGCGATGTCGCGGGCCTCGCCTGGGCCTCTTGGCGGACGGGTACGACTTCGAGTTTCAGGTGCGGGTCCTCGCCGCGGCCGAGCGCGCTGCGAGGGAGCACGGGCTGGATTTCGCGGCCGTCTCGGGCGGTGTGCTCGGCATCGACCTGCGCGACCCGAAGCGCTTCGTGTACGACTTCATCGGCCCCGACTGCGTGGATGCGCTCCTCATCTGCACGCACATCATCGGTCACCACTCGACGGTGGCCGAGCTGACCGATTTCGTCGAGCGTTTCGCGGCCGTGCCGCGCGTGTGTCTCGGCGTGGAGCTGGCGGGTGTCACCACCATGCTGATGGACAACGAGAACGGCATGCACGGCATGGTGAAGCACCTGGTGGAGATTCACGGACATAGACGGATCGCCTTCGTGGCCGGCCCCCGGGGCAGCGAGGAAGCGCAGGCGCGCTACCGCGGCTACGTGAGGGCGCTCGCAGAACGGAAGCTCGAGGTCGATCCGCGCTACGTGGTGGCCGGCAACTTCACGCGGGAGAGCGGGGCGCGGGCCGTGACCACGCTGTTCGGCGAGCGTGGGCTCACCCCGTCGAGCGTCGAGGCCATCGTCTGTGCCGACGACGTCATGGCGCTGGGCGCCCTCGACGAGCTGGATCGCCGGGGAGTCAACGTCCCCCGCCAAGTCGCGCTGACCGGCTTCGACGACACCGAGTTCGCGCGCTACGCACGGGTGCCGCTCACCACGGTTCGCCAGCCTATCGACGAGCAGATTCGCCACGCCGTCGCGGTCCTCGCGGCCGCGGTGCGCGGGGCCGACAGTGGTCACGAGGTCTTCACCTTCGAAACCGAGTTCGTCCGCCGAAGGTCGTGCGGCTGTTCCGTGCACCACCGCGAGAGCGTGCCCAGCTACTCCACGACGGTGGAAGGCAAAGACCTGGGGGCGGCGCTGCGCTCACGTCGAAGCATGATCGTGCGCGAGATCGACCACGCCTCGCACGGCGGCTTCGAGTTCATCGGCGAGGGCTGGGAGGAACGTCTCATCGATTCGTTTCTTCTGCAACTCAACGACCCTGGCCAGCAGGCGTTCCTCGATTGCATCGAGAGCATCTGTTACGAGCTTCTGCGCCGGGGCAGCGAGGTCGGCGCCGCGCAGGACGTGCTGGTGGTGTTTCGCCGGCACGTGCTCGCCTGCACGGCTGATCCCGACATGCGCGGCCGCATGGAAGACCTGCTGCAAGAAGCTCTGCTGTCCGCCAGCGACCTGGCCGCGATCGCCCAGTCGCGACGGCGAAGCGCGCTGCTCGACCGAACCACCGTGCTTGGGGAAGCCACCGCGGCACTGCTGGCGGCGCCCGACGTCCACACGCTGGCCGAGACCGCGGCCGCGCACCTGCCCGGGCTCGGCATCCGCGCTGGAGTGGTGTCGCTGTTCACCGAGCCGGGCAAGGTCAGCGCCGAGCTGGAGACCGCGCTGATGTTCACCGAGAAGGGGCGACAGAAAAGCCCCATCCGATACCGAGGCAAGTTCCTCGCGCC
The DNA here is from genome assembly GCA_964647025.1 of uncultured Myxococcales bacterium. Taxonomy (GTDB): domain Bacteria; phylum Myxococcota_A; class Polyangia; order Fen-1088; family Fen-1088; genus Fen-1118. The sequence goes on from CAZYFU010000062.1 coordinate 8,480, forward strand.
CGCGGATTTCCTCGACGGTCGTTCGGTCGTGGTCGAGCCGCTCGGATTCCGTGGCGAGTGCTTGGGCCTGGCCATCTTCGACTACGGGGCACCTGACTGTATGGTCTACGAGGATCTCCGCTTGGTCCTGGGAGCGGCCCTGAAGGGCGCCCAGCTCATCCGCGCGGTGGAAGAAGCCCGGCGGGAGGTAGAGGCCCTGGCCGTCACCGATCCGCTGACGGGCCTTTACAACCGCCGCCACCTCATGCGGCGTTTGGAGAGCGAGTTTGCGCGCGCGCGAAGACACATGCGCAGCTTGAGCCTGATCGTTGTGGACTTGGATGGCTTCAAGCAGGTGAACGACGAGCACGGGCACGACGCTGGCGACCGTGTCCTTCTGTGCGTGGCCGATCGCCTGCGCCGAAGCTTGCGAGAGTTCGATACCGTGGCCCGCTATGGCGGCGACGAGTTCGTGATCTTGCTGCCAGAGACCGATCGCGCCCAGGCCCGTGCCGCGGCCGAGCGGATTCGCCAGAGCGTGGTGGTTGAGCCCGTGGACCGGCATGGCATGGTGGGCGCCACCTTTGGCGTAGCGACCTATGATCCCGCGACGTCGAACTACGACCAGGAGGAGCTGTTGCGCCGGGCAGATCGCGCCTTGCTAGCGGGCAAGCGCGCCGGGAAGGCGCGCATCCTGCACTTCGACGATTCGGTCACCCAGACGACTTGGCCGTCCGTGTGAACCGAGCATCGGGCTGGCCGAATCGCGTGCGGCCGTTCGTGCCCGCGCTGGCTTCGTCACGGATGAGTCGGCAGCTTCTGCGAAACTGCGGCGGCTGAGCGCTGCAGCACCATCAGCGTCTGCACCGACTGGACCTCGTTGCCTTCACGAGCGAAGACCTGGATGAGGTTGCTGCCGGGCCACAGGGGAACGTCGGTCTCGAAGCTGAGCTTGGTCTTGTCGCCCTTGTTCGGCAGGTAGAAGACCTTCTTCGGCGGCAGCTTCGACTCGCGGTTCCACACGCGTACGTACAGATCCTTGACCTCGGTGTTGTCGGTCGCGACGCCCTTGAGGCGGACACTGCTCCCGCTGACCATGGTCGGCGCGGTGACGGACAGGATCGGTGGTGTCGCGTCCCAGTGCTCCCGGTAACTGGGGGCGCCGGAGCCGCCGCGCGAGAAGTCGGTGGCGGCGATGAACGCGAACCTGCCGGGCTCGATCTCGATGCGCTCGAACTCGCCGACGCGGCCGGTCCCGCGAAACACGCTGCCCGGGTTGGCGTACCCGACCACCATCGCATCCGGGAGCGGCGATTCGCGCAGAACCACCCCGGGCTTGGCACTGACCATGTTGTCGCTCGGCGTGACCACGGCCGGCGCCGGCGCGATCTTCACCTTGATCTTGTCGGAGACCGATTCGCCGAGCACGGTGTCCGCCACCATGAGCTCGAGCTGGTACTCGTCGCCTTGGAAGTCGTTGCCCACGTCGTACACGAACGAGAAATCCTTGGTGGCACCCGGCGCGAGATCCCTGGTCTCGAAGCGGCCCGCGCTGATCAGGATACCCTCTTGGCCCGCGCCGTTGCGCACGATGGCCTCGGCGCGCAGGGCGGGGCCGGCGCCGATGTTCTTCACGCGCACGACGGTCCGTACGCGCTCGCCCTTCTGCACGCGACCGTCGCGATTCCCCGACACGTCGTCGATGGTCTGGTACGCGTACGCAAACAGGGGGTGTGGCTTGCCCTCGATGTTCAAGGTCATCTCCGCCGGGCTCGCCTGCAATTTGCCCGGACCGGAGAACTCCGCCCGGATGACGTCCGTGCGGGTGAGGCTGCTCTTCGGGACCTTCACCGCAAGATCGTAGGTCTTGGTCGCGCCCGGCGCGATCTTGCCGAACACCATCTCGTTCTCGTCGAAGAGCAGGTTGTCCGATCGCAGGACCGCACGAACGCGATAGACCGTGTTGGCTCCGGTGTTCTTCACCGTGCCGCGAACCTTGATGGACTGCCCCGCCTGCACCTTTCCTTCGGCACCGTGCAGGGACAGCGATGTCTGGAGCTCGCCGTCGGTGGACGTGCCGTTGCTCCAATCCACGCCCAGCTTCTCCAGCGCCGCCGACAGCTTGCGATCCTGTTCGACCCTCGCCTTGTCCAGAAACGACTTCGCCTGGGCGACCAGCTCCTGGCGACGGATGCCCTTGCTCTGGGCGAGGAAATCGCGGGCAAACTCGATGGGAAAGTCGATGCGGGCTTCGTCCTGCTCTTCTGTTGGCTCTTCCTCCTCGGGGGCGCCCTCCGCCGGTTCGTCCTCGTCGGCCGCGTGCCTGCGGTCCTTGCCCGGCGGCGGCACGAACAGGTACGAGACCGCGTCGAGCGGGCGCGCACCTTTGAGCGCGTTGGGGTTCTCGAGGTGCCACTCGTAGTCCGACTCTTGCCGCCTGCGGGTAGATGACTGCAGGCTGATCCACGCTTCGTCGCCCTTCTTGTCGACGCGCATGCGGACCAGCTCGATGTCCGGCGTGACGCCCACGCCTTGGATCGAGACGTCGCCCGGTGTGAGGTACTGCGCGGTGGTGAGCTTGAGGCCGAGCTTGTCGTCGTCGCTGTGCTTGCCGAACGGCACCGGCGATGGGATGTCGAACAGCATCTGTACCGAGCCCTTGCCGAACGTGGTCTCGCCGATGATCACGCCGCGGTCGAGGTTCCTGAGCGCACCGGCGACAATCTCGGAGGCGCTCGCGGAGGTCTGGCTGACCAGCACGGCGAGCGGGACCTTGGTGTCGCTGTTGCGGGTCGCGTGCTCATCTTTGCGTTGCGCCCCGCCGGCGCTGACCATCGAGACCAGTACGCCAGACTCGATGAAGGCGTCGGCGACCTTCTGCGCCTGATCGTAAAGGCCGCCCGGGTTGCCCCGCAGGTCCATGACGATACCCTTGACCTTCTCGCGCTCGAAGTAGGCGAGCGCCTTGTTCAGATCCGCCTCCGTGTTGGCCGAGAAACTGACGATCCGGAAATAGCCGATCTTGCTCGCTGGCTGTCCACCCGTGCCGCCGACGCTCAGCACGCGCGGCGGCGGATCGATGGCTGGGGGCCTGATCGAGTCGCGCACGATGGTGAACTTCTTCGGCGTCGTCAGGCCGACGCGGTCGATGTAGACGTCCACCGACGAGCCCACGTCGCCGCGCAGGCGATCCACGGCCTCTTGCAGGGTCATGTTCATGGTGGACTCGTTGTTGATGCGCACGATGTGGTCCCGGGCCTTGATGCCGATGCGCATGGCCGGCGTATCGGGCATCGGCTTCTTCACCGTGATGCGACCCTTGCGGTCCATCTCGATCACGATGCCAAGCCCGCCGAACTTCCCCTGCGTCGTGGTGCGCATGTCCTTGAAGCTGTCCACGTCCAGCAGCACCGAGTGCGGGTCGAGCGTGTACAGCATGCCGTTGGTCGCGGTCATCTCGATGTCGACCAGGTGTCGCGCCTTGTCCTTGGCAGCCACCGGCCGAAGTCGCGGTTCGATGAAGGCGAAGATGTCCTTCATAGTGCTGCGCAAGGTCCACGGGGAATCCACGCGGTCGATGGAGAAGACCTTCTGCTCGCCGTTGACCTTCACGGTGACCTGTTTTGGCTCCCGCTCGGGGAAGCGGTCCACGAGCACCTCGGGGACGTCCCTTTGCAGGAAGTCGAGCGCGCCCACCAGCATGCGCTTGGGGTCGGGGCGTGTGCGGTCGAAGTACTGGCTGTTCACGTAGTACAGCGTCTTGCTGAAGATTTGGGCCTGCGACAGCCCGTAAGGGCCGCTGTCGGAACGGACGGTCGCGGCCAGCGACGGTTCCCCCCCGAGGCGCAGCTCTTGTCCGCGGTGCTCGATGGTGAGCAGCAAGGCCAGGGCCACGGCGCCGATGACGACGAACAATTTACGGAAGCGGTGCATGAACGACTCCGTTCTCTGCGGTGGGGGCGGGTTAGGACCGTCGATCAGATCCATGTTGGAACTCACCATGATAGCAAGAGCGCGCTTCAGCGTCGCTCCGCAAGCTGAAGATCCTCGCAAAGTCCGGGCCGACTTGTACCGAGACCGTGACGAGGCTTGCTGCCCCGACCGATCCGTGCGATCCACTGGCCGTGGCTTCGCAAGCAATCGGTACCTTGTACGTGGTCGCGTCGTCGATCGGCAACCCAGCCGACCTGTCGCCGCGCGCAGTCGAGACCCTGCGTGAGGTGGACATCGTCCTCGCCGAGGACACGCGCGAGGCGCGCAAGCTGCTGTCGTCCCATGGCATCGGCCGCCCGACCCAGTCGTGCTTCGACGCCAACGAAGCCGAGCGTGCGCAGCAGGCGTGCGAGCTTCTCCGGGCGGGCAAGAAGGTGGCATTGCTCTCCGAGGCAGGCACGCCGGCGGTGTCCGATCCGGGCTACCGTGTGGTCCGGGCGGCGGTCGAGATCGGCGCCCGCGTCGTGCCCGTCCCTGGCCCGTCCGCGCTGCTGGCCGCCCTGGTGGCGTCGGGGTTGCCCACGGACAGCTTCTTCTTCGCCGGCTTTCCGCCGCGCAAGACGGGCGCGCGGCGTTTGCTGTTCACCCGGCTTGGGCAGCTCGGGTCCACGCTGATTTTCTACGAATCCCCGCATCGGGTTGGCACCACCCTGGCCGAGTTGGCCGCGGTGCTGGGCGAAAAGCGCCCCGCTTGCGTGGCGCGCGAGCTGACCAAGACCCACGAAGAGCTTCTGCGAGGCACGCTCGGCGAGCTGGCCCAGCGCTATGCGGAGGCTCGTCCGCTGGGCGAGGTGACCCTGGTGGTCGCGGGCACCACCGACGGTGAGGAGCTTCGCGATGACGACGACACCCTGGTGGCGCGGGCCAAGAGCCTGCTTGCGACCGGGATGTCGGCCCGGGACGTGGCCGATGCCTTGGCCGAGGAGAGCCCGCGGCCGAGACGGGACATCTACCAGCTGGTCCTGGCGGTCAAAAGGTAGCCATCGCATCCACGAAGATGCGCCAGGTGTAGCTGCCGTCGACCCGGAAGCGGCGGCCCGGCGTATCGTAGACGTGGTTCCCCGAGGCACCGTTCGTGAGGAAGTGCGCCTCGTGAAAGAGCAGGCCGACCAAGCCCCGCAATCGCACGTGGCCGATGGCGGTCGCCGCGAGCCCGGCGTCGAACCCAGCCGTCCCGTAGCCCGGGCTGCGCAAGACGCCGGAATTCGCAGCCGCCACGCCCTTTTCGCCGACATCGATGCCGGTGCGGCAGTACGTCGCGGCGGCGGGATTGCAGCGCGAATCCCCGGACAGGACCTCCCAAAGCTCGCTCTGCGCAAGGCCCGCGAAGCGATACTCGAGGTAACCCGTGGCCTCGAGCCCGAGGCGGCTGCGTGATGCCCGTGACTCCCATAGGGTGGATTCGACGCCAACCTGCCCGCCCATGCGTCGCTGGGCGGACGCGTAGGATCCGTCGCTGGGATCCTTGAAGATGCTGCTCGAGGTCAGCATCGGCTGCATGAACCACGCGCCCATGATGGGTTCGTAGTCGCCGAACTTCCGCGAAAACACCGTCGAAAGGATGAGCTGGTGGTAGCCCGGGCCGACCCCGCGATTGGCGGTGGGCTTGCCGGGGTCGAAGCGCTGGTCGGTGCCCACCGAGAGACGCGTTTCCAGGCTGACGATCCAGGTGGGCTTGGTCTTGTCGAGAGCTTGGTTGAACGGCGCCCAGCGCCCACCCAGTGCCAGGTACTCGAACCCGCTGCGCTTGGGCCCCGCAAAGACCGTGTTCGACGGTGCCGTGAACGGCCTACCGGTCTCGGCGTCGATTCCCCAGCCCGTCGCTCGGCTGCCGGGCACGATGCCGTCGCGTAGCAGCGTCTCGGGGCAGGTCGTGCTCGTGCAGTCGCCGCTGCGGTCGAACTCCAGGGTGTGCTTGTCGGCCAGCACGACAGACGCGGCCACGAAGACGCTGAAGTCGCGGAACAGCCCCACGTCGGCCCGCAGCTGCAACGAGTCTCGCGACCGCCTCGAGACCACGTCGTTGACGAGCAGGAGCGCACCCGGGCTGACGTATTCGCGCTTGACCGAGCTCTTCTGGTGGTCGTGCAGCCAGGCCACCGAAAAATCGAAGTCCACGTCCCTGATCGACCGCGCGGAGAGGACGCGCGTGACCTCCGCGGCGGACGCGACCTGGGCGAAGAGCAAGGCCCAGCAACCGGCCAGAAGCAACGTCGACGTGCGAGCTCTCATCACGGCTGGCTCCCACCTTACCACGGCAACCCTTTCCGGCGTCCGGGTCCGGCGCGTGGTCAGGCCTCCGACTCGCCCTTGCCCTGTTCCCGGTCCCGCAAGCCGAGCTCCTTCATCTTGGTCTGCAGGCTCTTGCGGGAGATCTGCAACTTGCGCGCAGCCTGCGTGACATTTCCGGCGGTCTCGTCGAGCGCGCGTTGGATGAGCTCCCGCTCGACGCGTTCGGTCTCTGCGCGGACGGCCTCTTTCAGGGAGCCGACCTCTTCCCCCACTTGTGGCATCGAGCTGCTGGACATGGGGCCGGTCGGGGCTTGCACGACAGGCAGCGTGCCGCTCGACGTGGCGGCAGTCAGCGGCCGCTCCTCACTCGCCGTGGCAAGTGCTGGCGCCAGGCCTTGCGGCGGCGTCCCGCCCAGCTCGCCCGGCAAATCGCAGGTGCGAATCGTGCTGCTGTCGCAGAACAGGATGGTCCGCTCGATGACGTTTTCCAGCTCTCGAATGTTACCGGGCCAGTGGTGCGAGACCAGGCGCTCGATGGCGTCGGGCTCGATGCCATTCACCTGTTTCTTCAGACGTTCATTGAAGCGCGTGATGAAGTGATTGACCAGAAGGGGGATGTCTTCCCGGCGCTCACGCAGCGGCGGCAGGTGGATGGGAACCACGTTGAGGCGGTAGTAGAGGTCGTCGCGAAACCCGCCCGTCGCGATCTCGGCGGCCAGATCGCGGTTGGTCGCGGTGATCAGGCGAACGTCCACTTTGATGGTCTTGATGCCGCCCACGCGCTCGAACTCCGACTCCTGCAGCACGCGCAGGAGCTTCACCTGCATCTCGACGGGGATCTCTCCAATCTCGTCGAGGAACAGGCTACCTCCGTGGGCCAGCTCGAACCTTCCGGGCTTGGAGCCGACCGCACCGGTGAACGCGCCCTTTTCGTAGCCGAACAGCTCGGACTCCATCAGGGTCTTGGGGATCGCGGCGCAGTTGATCTTGATGAAAGGGCCGCCGGTGCGGGACGAGTTGTCGTGCAGCGCCCGCGCCACCAGCTCTTTGCCGGTACCCGACTCGCCCGTGATGAGCACGGTCGACGGTGTGTCGGCGACCTTTTCGACCACCTGGTAGACCTGCTGGATGGCCGTGGACTCGCCCACCAGGCGGAAGCGACCATGGCTCGCGGTGTCCTCGGGGCGGGCGTCGCGTCGCGCGAGCATGTGGGTGCGCAGGGCCTTGGCGACGATTTGGCGGATTTGCTCCTGGTCGAAGGGCTTCTCGACGTAATCGAAGGCACCCAGCTTCACCGCCTCGACGGCGTTCTCCACCGAGCCGTGGGCCGTGATCATCACCACCGGAACGTCGGGGAAGTCCACCGACAGGCGGCGCAACAGGCCCATGCCGTCGAGCACAGGCATCTTGAGGTCGGTGATGACGGTGTGGATCCCTCGGCCCATCCCGGCCAGCGCCTCCTCGCCGTTCGAGGCCGTCACCACGTCGTAGCCGTCGCGGCGCAGGATCGCCTCCAGAACACGGCGGATATTGATCTCGTCGTCTGCGATCAGGATGCGCTTTTGTTCGCCTTCGCTGGGGGGCACGGCCTGAACGTTATCCGATTTTTCGAGGGCTGGCACATCCTTGCAAGGCGGACGCTGCGAACTGCCCCGCAAGCGAGTACAATTCGCGCCATGGATCTTCGCGAGACTCTCCAATCGGCACGCGGCGCGGCTCGGCGACTGGCGCTGCTCTCAGGCCCGGAACGCAGCGCCTTGCTCTCCGATCTTGCCGCGGCCCTGTCGCGGCCGGAGGTCGTGCAGACGGTGCTTGCCGCGAACGCCAAGGACATGGCCTTCGCCCGCGAGGAGGAGAAGGCGGGGCGCTTGGGGTCTGCGCTGGTCAAGCGATTGTCACTCGACGAGAAGAAGCTCGCGACCACCGTGGACGGACTCTTGCAGCTCGCCGCCATGCCCGAGCTCGTCGGACGCACCCTGACCCATCGCATCTTGGACCATGGCCTCATCCTCAAGCGGACGAGCTCGCCCCTGGGCGTGCTGGGCGTGGTCTTCGAGGCGCGCCCCGATGCCCTGGTTCAGATCACCTCCCTGGCATGGAAGAGCGGCAATGCCGTTGCGCTCAAGGGCGGTCGCGAGGCAAGCCACAGCAACCGTGCCCTTTGCGCCGTCGCCCACGAGGTGCTCGCGAAGCACGGCATCGACACGCGTGCCATGGTTCTCCTGGAGGACAGGTCGGAGGTGGCCGCCTTGCTGGCGATGGACGATCTGGTCGAGATGATGATTGCCCGCGGCTCGTCCGAGTTCATTCGCTTCGTGCGCAGCAATACGCGCATTCCCGTGATGGCCCACGCCGACGGCATCTGTCATACGTACCTGCACGGCTCCGCGGAGCCGGAGATGGCCGCCAAGATCCTGGTGGACGCCAAGTGCAGCTACCCGGCGGCGTGCAACGCAGTGGAAACCCTGCTCTGGGATCCCGGCGCGGGAGCTGCCCTCGACGCCTGCGTGAGGGCTCTGACCGAACAGAAGGTCGAGCTGCGCGGTTGTGCGGAAACCCTGAAGCGACACCCGCAATTGAAGCCGGCCACGGAGGGCGATTGGGATACTGAGTACGGGGCGCTAGTACTGTCGATACGGCAAGTGCCCGACATTGGCGCGGCCCTGTCCCATATTGCCGAGCACGGCTCACGCCACACGGACGCCATCGTCGCCCAGGACGCCGAGGCCGCCGCGCGCTTCCTCAACGAGGTGGATTCCGCCTGCGTGTTCCACAACGCCAGCACGCGCTTCTCCGACGGATACCGCTTCGGGCTCGGCGCCGAGGTGGGCATCAGCACGGACAAATTGCATGCCCGCGGCCCGGTGGGCGTCGAGGGACTGCTCACCTATCGCTGGCTGCTTCACGGCCGAGGACAAAGCACGACCGATTACAGCCCAGACGGACGACACTACATTCACAAAGATCTGCCCATCGATCCCTGACCCAACGCTCTACGCTGGAACCGTGATGTGCCCGACGGTCTCCAGCTTCGCGTGGGGCAGGAGTTCCTGGAAGGCCAGAACCGCGACGTCTGGGTGCTCGTTCTCGATGAGGCCGCGCAGATGGCGACGGACCTCGGCGGCAGTCACGATGACCGATGCTCGGGTGTCCGCGACGGCGCGACCAACGGCCGAAACGATGTCACGGCCCAGGTCGGGCTCGATCGCGAGGACAGTGCCGCCATCGCGCTTCTCTATCGACTCCCGCACAGTCTCCTCGATGGTCGGATCCAGGAGCAGGACCTTGAGACTCCCGTCGGTGGCGGCGAAGCGCGCGGTGATCTCCCGCTGAAGACAGGCGCGTACGATGTCGGCCAGCTCGGCGGCGCTGCCCCGCAACGGCGCACGTCTCGCCAGGCATTCGAGGATCTGCGCCAGATGCCGCAGCGAAACTCCCTCCCGGGCCAGGCATTGCAGGATCTCGGCCAACAAGACCGTCGAGATCACCTTGGGCACGCTCTCGTACACCAGGTGCTTGTGCGTGGAGGCCATTCTGTCGAGCAGCTGCCGGGTCGTCTCGATGCCGACGAACTCGTGTCCGTGGAGTCGCAACAGTCGCAGCAACTCGTCGACGATCCCATCTTCACTTTCGTCGGGTGGCAGGTGCCCGGCGATTGCCTCCACTTCCCGGATTCTGATCACGTAGTCTCCGCGGGGCAGGCTATTCACTTCACAGACACGAACGTCCGGAAGTGTAATGCCGGTCTCGTCGAAGAAACGCTCGCGCAGCCGAGGGATCAGTTGCTGACGCAGGCGAAGGGACGCTTGTCGAGAGGTCCGGGGGCCAAGGTCGACACCAATGGGGACCACCAGCTCCCGATTGGCGGCGCTCGACGGTGCGACAGAGGCCGTCCTTCCTTCGCGCCGAATGAGCGCGGAGGCCACGAGTCCGAGTCCGCCGGCAAGCACCAGGAACGGAAGGGCGGGAAGTCCGGGCACGATGGCAAGCGCAGTCAGCAGCACAGCCGAGCTCGCCAGGGCTTTCGGTTGTGCCAGGACCTGCCTCGTGATGTCACTGCCGAGGTGCCCTTCACCCTGCTCCGACGATACGCGCGTGACGATGATTCCTGCAGCCGTGGAAATGATCAGCGCTGGAATCTGCGCGACCAGTCCTTCGCCGATGGTGAGCAGCGTATAGGTCCGCACCGCAGCGCCGGCGTCGAGTCCCCGTTGGACGATACCGATGAAGAGGCCGCCGACGATGTTCGTGAGCAGAATCACGATACCGGCGATCGCATCGCCCTTGACGAACTTCATGGCACCATCCATCGCGCCAAAGAACTGGGATTCTCGCGCGAGCACGATGCGATGGCGATGCGCCTCCTGCAGGTCGATGTGTCCCGCGCGCAACTCGGCGTCGATGGCCATCTGTTTGCCCGGGAGCGCATCGAGCGTGAAGCGCGCGCCCACCTCGGACACGCGCTCGGCGCCCTTCGCCACGACGATGAATTGGACGACGGTCAGTATGAGAAAGACGACCGCACCAACCACCAGGTTGCCGGCGACGACGAAGCTTCCAAACGCGTGAATGACCTCGCCGGCATTCGCCTTGAGTAGGATCAACCGCGTGGCCGAGACCTCGATCGACAGGCGAAACAGCGTGGTCAACAAGAGCAAGGCCGGAAACGATGCGATCTTCAGCGCGTCACCGACGTGGATCGCGAGCAACAACATCGTCACCGCGATCGCGATATTCAGGGAGATCGCGAGGTCGAGCAGAAACGGCGGAAGCGGCACGATCATCATTCCCACACTGAGCACGACGAGTGTTGTAACCGCCAAGCCCGAGTAGGGATGCCAACGTCCATGCGAGACGCCCATATCCAAATAGTGAGAGAGCCGCCCGACCTTCGACAGCACGTCTTTGCCCATAGCGCGGATGATTTCCACGGAACAAAATCCGGTCAAGTGGCATTTCAATAGCGGCGAGCGCCGCGCCTCCCTCAGTCGTGGAATTGTATTGGCCTAGAATTGGCAACTGGACATGCTTCCTGTCCAGTCCAACCACAACTGAATTGCAGAACTCCCTTTACTTTTTGACCACATCGAAGCAACACTCACGCGCAATTTCCAGAGATCGCCAAATGGAAACAAACATTCGCTCACTCGTTGAAGGATTCGTAAGTCAGATTGTCGCGGCGGTCGAGGCCGACAGCATTCGTCGTGTTCAGCAGGCCGTGACCGCCGCCTTCTCGGACGGTTCTTCTCTTGCCCCTCGTCGCTCGAGTCGCCTTATCGGCGACTCCGCCCAGGCATCACCCGCTCCCGTTCGCCATCGTCCCAAGCAGCTCTGTCCGGTCCCCGGTTGCAACGGTGTCGCCGCTCCGGTGTTCAGCATGGTCTGTGCAGAGCACAAGGACGTGTCCAAGGCGAAGATCAAGGAATACCGGGCCCAAAGGCGCGCGGCCAAAGCCAGCAAGAAGTAGCGCGCGGCCCCATCTCCTTCGCGGCGCACATGGGCTGCGCGGCGCCAGCGAGGCAAGCGCCACTGGCGCAGCTGGGAAACTGACGGTAGGTTGCACCCCATGTTGCGCACCATCGTTCAGGGTGAGCCCGATTTCGAAGCCCAGGTGAAGTCCCTGGCCGACCGGGCCGGCGTGCTTCCGGAGGCGGTCGAGACCGGCGCCCGCGCGATCATCGCGGAGGTCCGCAAGGGCGGCGACCGCGCCCTACGAGAGCTGACTCGGAAATTCGAGAAGCGCGAGCTTCCCACGGTCGAGTTGGCCAAGGATGCCTGGCGCGAAAGCGCCGCGACGGTCCCGGCGGATGTGCGCGCGGCGCTCGAGGAGGCCGCAAGGCGCATCCGCGCCTATCACCAGCTCGAGAAATACAGCTCCTACGAGCAGCGCGAAGAGGGGATTCGCCTCGCTTGCCGGTTCTCCCCGCTAGAGCGGGTCGGCCTCTACGTGCCCGGCGGCACTGCCCGCTATCCATCCACGGTTTTGATGACCGCGGTGCCTGCCAAGGTGGCGGGGGTACGTGAGGTCTTCATGACCACCCCGGGTCCGTCGCCCGAAACCCTGGCGGCCGCAGAGGTCGGCGGCGTGGATCGCGTCTTCGTCATCGGGGGCGCGCAGGCCATCGCGGCCCTGGCCTACGGTACCGAAAGCGTGCCCCGGGTCGACAAGATCGTCGGCCCCGGCAACGCCTACGTGGCGGCTGCCAAGCGGTTGGTCTATGGCGACGTGGGCATCGACATGGTCGCGGGCCCCACCGAAGTGGTGATCGCCGCCGACGCCAGCGCGAACCCGGCCTGGGTGGCCGCCGACTTGCTTGCGCAAGCCGAGCACGACGCGCTCGCATTCCCCATTCTGGTCGCTGTCGGCCGTGATGTCGCCGGCCGAATCTGCAAGGAAGTCGAGCGCCAGTTGGCCGAGCTTCCCCGTCGGGAGATCGCCAGCACGTCGGTGAAGAACCACGGCGTGGCCGTTGTCGTGGACAGCCCCGAGGCCGCGATAGCCATGGTCAACCGGCTGGCCCCCGAGCACGCCGGGATCGCGCTCGACGACGCCGCAGGCTGGGCAAGCAAGGTCACTGCCGCCGGCGCGGTGTTCGTGGGCGACGGGGCGTGCGAGGCGCTGGGCGACTACTTCGCTGGCCCAAGCCACGTGCTCCCCACCGGAGGCAGCGCGCGCTTCTCGTCCCCGCTCGGAGTGGGCGATTTCCTCAAGCGCACTTCCTTCATCGAGTACGACCTTCGGGCCCTGGCCAAACAGGCGGAAGCCATAGCGCGGATAGCGGAATTGGAGGGCCTTTCCGGCCACGCCCGCTCGGTGCTGCAGCGGTCCAAAGGCACGAACATTTAATCGGGACTTGACACCACGGTAATCTCCTCTAAATTACGCACCCTCGCTCTGGAGCCCAAGCCATGTACGCCGTAATTCAAACCGGAGGAAAGCAATATCGCGTCGCTGAGGGGGAAACTCTGCGCGTCGAGAAGCTTCCTGCATCCCCGGGAGACAAGCTTTCTTTCTCGCCTTTGCTGTTCGCCGATGACGGCGGAAACGTGCAGATCGGCAAGCCCAACGTCAGCGGCATCAAAGTCGAAGCCGAGGTCATGGGGCAGGGCCGTGGCGAAAAAATCGTGATCTTCAAGTACAAGCGGCGCAAGTCGTATCGGCGCAAGGCGGGACACCGCCAGCCGTTCACCGCGCTGAAGATCGTGTCGATCAAGGCAGGAGCTTAGAGCCATGGCACATAAAAAAGGTCAAGGCGCCTCCCGCAACGGTCGCGACTCGCAAGCGCAACGGCGCGGCGTGAAGCGCTACGCGGGTGAGCTGGTGTTGGCGGGCAACATCCTGGTTCGCCAGGTAGGCACGCTGTTTCACCCGGGCGAGAACGTCGGCATCGGCCGTGACTTCACCCTGTTTGCCCTCAAGACGGGCAAGGTGAAGTTCAGCTCGTCCGGTTCGCGCAAGCTGATCAGCATCGAGGCGGCCTAGCCGCTCGTCCGGCGGTTTCGCCGGCAGTCGGAGCTCGCGTGTCCGCCTTCATCGATTCAGCGCGCATCAGCGTACGCGGCGGTGACGGCGGCGATGGCGCTGCCACGTTCCGAAGGGAGAAGTTCGTCCCGAAGGGTGGACCATCCGGCGGCGACGGTGGTGACGGGGGGAGCGTGATCCTGGAAGTGGACGAAGGTCTGTCCACGCTGCTCGACTTCCGCTACCGCCACGAGCACCATGCGGCGCCGGGCGTGAAGGGCGCCAACAAGGATCGCTACGGGAGGCATGGCGAGGACACGATTCTGCGCGTACCGGCCGGGACCATGGTCTACGACGACGAGACCGGCAAGCTCCTCGGCGACCTGCAGAAACACGGCCAGCGCTTCGTGGCTGCCCGAGGCGGCAAGGGGGGGCGTGGCAACATTCATTTCGCGACGGCCATCGATCGCGCTCCCCGCCACTTCGAGCGAGGTACGCCCGGGCAGGAGCGAAACATCCGTCTCGAGCTGAAGCTGCTCGCCGACGTTGGGCTGGTCGGCTTCCCCAACGCGGGGAAGTCGTCGTTCATCGCGCGGGTTTCCGCGGCCCGGCCGAAGATCGCCGACTATCCCTTCACGACCCTGATTCCCAACCTGGGCGTGGTGCAGCTCTCGGGGGAGAGATCCCTCGTGTTGGCCGACGTCCCAGGGCTCATCGAAGGCGCGCATGCGGGCGCCGGGCTCGGCCACCAGTTCCTGCGCCATCTCGAACGCACCCGCGTGCTGATTCACCTCCTGGAGATCAGCCCCGTGCCCGGCCGCACACCGCTGCGCGACTATCTCGCTCTCCGGCGCGAGCTGGCCCTGTACGACCGGAAGCTGGCGGAGCGGGCCGAGATCGTGGTCCTGAACAAGGCCGATCTCCCGACCACGAAAGCCAAGATCAAGACGCTGGCGTCCACCTTCGCCCGCCGCAAGCTCAAGCTCTTCGTCATCAGCGCGGCAACGGGCGAAGGCATGTCGAAAGTGCTCGAGGCCGCTTGGCAGGCGCTGGTTCGCGCGAAAAAAGACGAGAGCGCGGCCGCACACTAGACGAAAAGTCGGCGTCCCGAGCACCAAGTAGCCGCAGGCGAAGCATCCCCGCTTCTGCTAAGATGCGGCCTGCCAACGACCACGTACACCTGCGCAATCGAAGGAGTTCCGGCTTTTGACTGCACTTGGAGTCCCCTGCTATAAACCACCTCTTCCGGTGTCCATCCGCGCAGTCGCACGGGTGCCGGGGGCGGCGGGCCGAGCCCGGCGATGCGCTATCGAATGCTCAGAAGGAGCCGTGAGATGACGATTCGACGAATTTGTGGGGTCCTGGGCTTGATGCTGGCCGTGGGCCTCTGCGCGCGAAGCTCGCAGGCGGCCGACAGCCCGCCGGCGGGGATTTCCGCACCCACGCCCGCGCCCGCAGCAGCGGCGGGGGGAGACGGGAGTGCGTCAGCGGTTCGACTCAAGGCCCTCGAGCGCAGCGTGAACGATCTCAAGGAACAGGTCTTCCGCACCCGCGCGCGCTTGAACCTACTCAAGGAAACCGTGCTCGGCGGCGTCATCGGCGCTTCTCGTTGCGTGATCAAGCACAAGAACGAGATGGGCGCGACCTTCCGGCTGATCAAAGTCGTGTATGCGCTCGACGGCGTGCAGATCATGAACAAGGTGGACGACACCGGACGCCTGGCCGACATGCCCGAGTTCGACGTCTACAACGGCGCCATCCAGCCCGGAAACCACACGCTCTCCGTGCAGCTCGTCTACCAAGGCAGCGGCTTCGGGGTGTTCAGCTACCTCAAGGGCTACAAGTTCAAGGCCAGCGCCAGCAACACCTTCATCGCGGCCGACAACAAGGCCACCGTGGTCACCGTGCTTGGATACGAGAAGGGCGGGCTCACCACCAACATGGAAGACAAGCCGGCCATCGAGTTCAAGGTCAACCTGGTCGCGCCCGAAGGCACAGGCGGATCCACTGCCAAGAAGTAGCCTCGCACGGGGGAACGCCGCATGCACCACCGCACAGTGAGCCAGTCTCGCCCGGGGCCCATCCGTCTCCGCCGGCGCGGCCTGGCGTTGACCTTGGTCCTCGCGGGGGCATTGCCTGCCCGTGCTCTCGTCGCCGGTGAGTTCGAAGACGCCAACGCGAAGCTGACCGAGCTCGAAGAACGGGTGCGTACCATCTCGGCCGAGTTCAGGGAGGCGGCCGCGGATCCGTCGATGGTCCTGCGACGGGTGGTGGACGCCGAGATGCTCTTCAAGCTGAAGAACTACAACGAGGCGGCCACCATCCTCCTCGACGTGGTCGAGAAGTACCCCGGGGCGCAAGGTTACGAGGACGCCCTGGTGCTGCTCGGCGAATCACTCTTCCAGGACAAGGACTACAACTCGGCACGGCACTACCTCGAGATCGTGGTTCGCAAGAACACCGGGTCCCGGCTCGAGCAGAAGGCGCTCGAGAGGCTCATCGAGATCGGCCTGCACCTCGACGATCTCGAGCACGTCGATGAGTACCTGAAGCGCCTGGAGAACATTCCACCGTCGCAGCTCGAGCCATCGGTGCCCTACGTGCGTGGCAAATTCGCGTACTTCCGCGGCCGCCCGGACGAGGCGCTCGGCATCTTCGCCTCCATCCCGCAGACGAGCCCGTATTCCCTGCAGGCCCGCTACTTCACCGCGACGGTGCTCGTGCAGAAGGGCGACCTGGCCGGGGCGCTCGCCGGCTTTGGCGGCGTGACCCGGCTGCCCGCGCGCACCGACGCCGAGAAGGAGATCCAAGAGCTGGCCCATCTGG
The DNA here is from genome assembly GCA_964647025.1 of uncultured Myxococcales bacterium. Lineage (GTDB taxonomy): Bacteria > Myxococcota_A > Polyangia > Fen-1088 > Fen-1088 > Fen-1118. The sequence continues at coordinate 24,972 of CAZYFU010000062.1, forward strand.
CCATCGGCCGCTTGCACTACGAGCGCGGCGAGTTCGAGCAGGCTCGCGAGGTCTACAAGGGCGTTCCTCGCCAGTCGCCGCACTTCGAAGAGGCGATGAGCGAGCTGTCGTGGACGTCGATCAAGGCCAAGGACTACCGGTCCGCCTACCGCGCGCTCGACCTGATGCTGCTGCAGAACCCGGACAGCCCACAGGCGCCCGAGCTGCGCTTGCTGATGGGTAACCTGCACGTCCGCTTGGGCAACTTCGCGCTCGCCAACGAGGCGTTCATGACGGCGCGCGATCAGTTCGATCCGGTCCACCGGCAGCTGCACGAGACCCTCGGCAAGTGCCAGGCGGATCCGCGCTACTTCGAGTCGCTCATCGGCAAGGGGATGGAGAAGTTCGACATCACCGTCTTCATGCCGAGGGTCGCGGTCAAGTGGGTGAAGGCGGATCCCGAGCTGGCGCGCGTGGTCACGCTCACCGACGACGTCGCCGAACTTCAGCGCGGGATCAAGGACTCGGAACAAACCTTGAACCGTCTGGAGATGGCGGTCGGCGGCCAGCTCAAGGTCGGCATCTTCCCCGACTTGGCCGTGATACGCACCCGAACCTCCGAGGTGCTGAATCGTCTGGTGAATCTTCGCATGCGCTTCGTCGAGAAGATGCGTTCGCTCACGGTGGGCGCGCTCAGCGGCGAGGAGAAGGCTCGAATCGAACAGATCAGCGTCGAGCGGATGACCGCCGAGCGAGAGCTGGAAGATCTGCCGATGACCGCCGAGGGGTTGCAAGAGCGGGGCAAGCGTTCTCGCGCCAACCTCGACGCACTCGACGGTCAGGCGTCCGAGCTCAACGTCCTGGTGCAGGGCATGGAAGCCGAGCTGGTGGCCATCGAGCAGTACTTCATCCGCTCGCGCTCCGACCAGAAGATAAGGCCCGAGGAGTTGATCCAGCCGGTGGCCAGCATGCGCGAGGCCATCGCCGAGCTGCGCGCGAGCAACGACCGCGTTCGCAACAACATCGCCGAGGCCTCGCGGGAGGCTCAGGTCGCGGTGTCCACGGGCGATTCGGAGCGCGGTGCCATCGCGGTGTTGATCGAGAGCCAGCGCAAGGAGCGTTCGCTCTTCGCCGGCGTAAGGTCGCGGCTTTCGGGTGGAGCGCAGAGCGACTTCGACCAAACCGCCTCGATCCTGCAGCGGGCGGACGCCGTGCAGGCCCAGCTGGCCCAGATCGACGGGCGAATCGAGGGAATTGCGCAGGGGCGGCTGGTCGGGCTCAAGAATCAGCTCCTGTCCGAGAAACGCGAGCTGGCCGCCGCGACCGCCAAGCTGGGCGGGATCGTCGCCGAATCGCAGAACCTGGGTGGCGGCCTCGCCTTCGCCATGCTGTCGAAGGTCACCGACCGCTTCTACGACTTGGTCGTGCAGTCGGACGTGGGCCTCGTGGACGTGGCCTGGGGCCTCAAGGACTCTCGCACCTCGACGGTCTCCAAGCTCATCAACCAACAGAAGCTCGAGCTCAAGTCCGTCGACGAAGACTTCCGGACCTTGCTCGAGGAGGAGAAATAGGTGGCCTCGCATCGTCGCAGGTGGGGGCGTTTGGCAGCCGGGCTGGCGTTGCTTTGGGGTGCGGCCTTGGTGTCGCCACTCGCGCATGCGGCGCAACCCAGGCGCGCGCCCGTCGATCCCAAGTTGGTCGACGAGATGGCCGCGGACCTCGTGCGCTATGCCGAAGAGGTGAGGGGCTTCCGCCAAGCCGCGAGTGGTATCATCCGGCGCGCTTACGTCGAGAAGGTGAGGGGCATCCGGGAGAAGTACGAGCCGCAGATCGCCTTCAACGAGAAGGAGGAGAAGCAGCGTCGCATCGACGCCATCGCGGTGCTGGAAGGCTTTCTCCGCAAATACCCCACCGACAAGAAGTGGACGCCGGACGTGATGTTCCGTCTGGCAGAGCTGTACTACGAGAAGTCGTCCGACGAGTTCCTGACCGCCCAGGAGAGCTACCAGAAGGCCCTCGATTCCGCGAACCCGCCCACCGATCAGCCGCCCAAGGCCGACTACAGCCAGACCGTGAATCTGTACCGCCGGTTGCTGGTGGACTTCCCCAACTACCGGCTGCTCGACGCCACCTACTACTTGCTCGGCTTCTGCCTCGGCGAGATGGGCCAGGAGCCGGAGGCACGGCAGGCGCTCTTGGCGCTGGTGTGTGCGAACCAGTACAGGCCCCTCGACCCCCCGACCAAGATCGGCGTCTCGACCGGTCTCGACAGGGGCCCGGCCGTCGACTACTACAAGGACTGCACGCCCATCAAGAAAGAGTCCAAGTTCTTGCCCGAGGCCTGGACCCGCGTCGGCGAGATGCACTTCGACGCCGCCGAGCTGGCCTACGCGATCTCGGCGTATGGGCAGGTCCTGCAGTTCAAGGATTCGTCGTACTACGACAAGGCCATCTACAAGCTGGCGTGGTCGTACTACCGGGACAACCGGTTCACCGAGGCCATTCGTGAGTTCGACGGTTTGGTGAGATGGGCCGACAGCAGGAAGGCCGCTGGCGACAAGTTCGGCTCGGACCTTCGACCTGAAGCCGTGCAGTACTTGGGTATCAGCTTCTCCGAGCCAGACTGGGACGGCGACACGTTGCCCGATCCGGAAAGCGGGCTTGCGCGGGCCCAGAATTTCTACCGAGGCCGCGAGACCGAGCCACACGCGAAAGAGGTCTTCCAGCGCCTGGGTGACATCTACTTCGACTCCACCAAGTACCCGGAGGCCATCGCGGTCTACAAGTACATCCTGCAGATGTGGCCGTACTTCGCGGACGCGCCCAAGCTGCAAGAGAAGGTCGTCAAGGCCTTCGAGCGCGATCGCAACCTGATCGCGGCGGCGAAAGAGCGAGAGACGCTCGGCCGGATGTACAGCAAGAACAGCGACTGGTACAGGCAGAACGTCAACAACCCGGAGGCGCTCGCGGTTGCCGCGCAGCTGGCCGAGGATGCGCTGTTGACCGCCGCCACCAACGTGCACGCCGCCGCACAGGCGTGTCGCTCGAAGGCGCAGCAGGACTCCGACGCCACCAACCAGGCCGAGTGCCAGCAGACCTACCGCACGGCCGCCGAGCTGTACGAGAAGTACCTGGCCTCGTACCCCAATTCCAAGCGGGCCTACGAGTTCTCGGCCTTCTACGCCGATGCGCTGTACTACGGCGGCAAGGTGCTGGAGTCGATCCCCGCGTACATCACGGTCCGGGATTCGAACATCGACAACAAGTACCAGAAGGACGCTGCCCTGCAGGTCATCAAGGCGCACGAAGAGCTCATCGAGCGCCTGAAGAGGGAGCGGCGCATCGAGGACCCGCCGATTCCCGACGAGAAGAACACGCGGCCCCCGGTCACCGCCCTGCCCATGCACGATCTCTACAAGACGTACATGCAGGCGCTCGATTGGTACGTCGCCAACTTGCCGGACGACCGCGTGCCGGACCTGCGCTACGCCTCCGCGGTCATCCTGCTCCAGCACCGGGCTTGGCCCGAGGCCCGTGCCCGCTTGGCGGAGATCTCGGACGCCTACTGTGCGACCAAGCCCGAGATCGGGTTCAAGGCCTACGATGCCATCCTGACCACCTACTTCATCGACTTCAACATCGAGGACGAAGAGGCGAAGGACTGCGCCTTGGGGCGATTGCTCCAGGTGGTGGACAAGTTCGGCGACTCGCCGTGCAGCAAGTCCCCAGAGGCCAAGCCTTACCTGGCACGCATCCAGGACATCAAAGCGTCGGTAAAGACCACGGTCATCAAGAAGCGCCTCGATATCGCCCTCGAGAACGAAGAGAAGGGCACCAACCGACAACTCATCCAGTGTCGCGAAGGCGCCGGCGGTATCGCGGTGGTCACCGGGGCCGCCACCCTGGCACAGGTCGCGGGCGGGCCCGCTGGCAAGGCCGGCCAAGGTCCGGCTGCTGGCGCGGGGCCACGAAGCAAGACCGGCACCGACCTCGACGAGGGCTTGGCCCTCGACCTCATGGACCTAATCGCCGCCAACCCGAAGGACCAGGACGCGCCGTCGAACTTGAACAACGCGTGCGTGATCTACGAGAAGATCTTCAAGTACGGCGAGGCCACCAAGTGCTACGAGCGCCTGGCGCGCGACTATCCCGATACCCCCTTGGCCAAGGATGCGGTCTGGAACTCGGCCCGCAACCAGTACCGCTTCTTCGAGTTCGAGAAGGCCGTCGGCGGCTACCTCAAGGTGGCCACCGACCCCAAGTTCGCGAACTACGAGAACCGGAAGGAGGCTCTCGGCATCGCGGCTCAGCTGCTCGACAACGACCAGCAGTACCCGCGCGCCGCCGAGCTCTACAAGAAGTACGCCGACAACATCGCAGAAAAGCCCGGCGACTCGGCCCAGGCGTACAGCTTCGCGTGTACCGCCTACGAGAAGGCGATGGACACCTCGAAGCAGGTGTCCTGTCTGCGGGAGCTCATCAAGCGCTACGGCAAGCAGTTCGCCGCGGGCGAGTACGTCGTGAAGGCGTACCTGCAGCTGGCCACGCTGGCGGAGCAGAGCCGAGATCGGAAGGGCACCTTGGCCGCCTACAGGCAGGTGCGCGATGAGTTCTTGTCCCGCCGACTGCCGCCGGCCACTCCCGCCGCTGCTGCCGCCGCCAAGGCCGACTACTTGATCCTCGAGGACAAGTTCAGGGCCTTCCAGGCCAAGACCCTGCGCTTCACCAGCGACCCCAAGCAGGTTCGTCGGACCTTCGACGCCTTCACCGAGGAAGCCAAGCTGCTGCAAGAGGAATACGCGAAGATCTGGGACTACAAGGATGCCAACTGGACGCTGGCGTCGTTCCTTCGCCGTGGCGACATCTTCTACGAGTTCGCGCAGAAGCTGATCAAGGCAGCCGACAATCCTCCCGACGAGGTCAAGAGCTTGTCCAAGAGGGCCTGCAAAGCGGATCCCAGCCTGTGCGGCGTCGCCGAGACCGAGTACAAGGACGCCATCTTCCAGTTCGTCACGCCTGTCGAGGACGAGGCCAAGCGCCAGTGGAAGGCGACGCTCGATCGCGCGGCGGACTTGGGCGTGACCAACGACTACGTGAAGAAAGCACGCGAGAACCTGTCGAAGTACCTGCCCGACGAGTTCCCGTTCGTGAAAGACGAGCGTATCGGAGTCGAGTTGCCATGAGGAGGACGACGATGCACATCCTCCCGACGTCGCGTCCGCGGTCACGTTCGCTTCTGGCGTTGGTGCTCGGCGGAGCCCTGTCTTGGTCCTCTGTGTCCCTGGCGGCGGATGCGCCCAACCCGGCCGCGCCCGGTGTGCGGAAACGGCGCGAGCCTCCGCCCGCCGTGATACCAACCCAAGAGGTCCAGGCCGCGCAGAAGAAGTACGATTCGCGCGACTACCAAGGCGCCGTGGTGCAGGCCAAGGCAGCGCTGAACAAGAACGAGCGCTACACCCCGGCCATGTTGGTGATGGCGAAGGCCTACTTCAAGCTGCGCAAGCACGAGTGGGTGAAGACCCTCGGCGACATGATGAAGAACGCCGGCGCCAGTGAGGCCGAGCGCTCGGACATCTACCAGATGCTCGCCTTCATGGAGGTCGAGAAGAAGAACACGCCCGGGGCCATCGAGCTGTTCCGCAAGGCCGCCGAGGCCCGCCCCGACAACGCCATTCTGTGGAACAACCTCGGCGCGCAGTATCTGGTGGCCAAGAACTACCGTGAGGCGGGGCCGGTGCTGGAAAAGGCCGTGCAGTTGCAGCCGACCTTCGCCAAAGCCCACCTCAACCTCGGCAGCGCCTACCGGGGCGTGAAGATGTACGACAAGGCTCTGGCCGAGTACAAGCGCGCACTGGCGCTGTTCCCGCGCTACGCGGATGCCGTGTTCAATCTGGGCATCCTGCACCTGGACGCCGACAAGATGCCCAACATGGACACCACGGCCAAGCTGAACACGGCCATCTCGTACTTCGACCAGTACAAGAAGATGGTTGCCGGGGTCGGGCAGCCCGTTCCGCCTGAAGCCGACGCGTACATCGCCGAGGCCCAGGAGAACATCAAGAAGGAACAAAAGCGCCTCGAGCGCCAGAAGAAGCAGGAAGAGCGCGACCGCCAGCGCGCCGCACAGAAGGGCGCGGCGGACGCGAAGAAGCCGCCGCCCACGCCTTCTGCTCCAGGTGGCGCCGCACCCGCGGGATATCCGCCGGCGCCAGCTCCCGTGTCCCCGAGAACCGGGGCCGTTCCGGCGCCGGCTGGCTATCCTGCGGCTCCCCCCGCTGGCTATCCGCGGGCACCTGCCCAGGCGCCCGCTGGCTACCCGGCTGCTCCGGCCGGCTATCCCAAGGCGCCGGCTCGTACGACCGGCGTGCCCGCGGGCTATCCCGCTGCGCCTGCCCCTGCTGGTTACCCAGCCGCCCCACCCCAGAGTAGGAAGCCATGACGACAGGTCTCGCGCCGATTCGCAATCTCCTCGCCATCGTGGCAGGGGCCGCGCTGTGCTGCAGTCTGGTCGGCGCACCGAAGGCCCTCGCCCAGGGGAAGAAGAAGGCCGCAGCGGCGAAGGCCGACGCTGCGAAGACCGCAGACACCCCGGCCGCGGATACCCAAGAGGATCAGACCAAGGTCAAGGTCGAGCGCGGCGCCGGCGGCAAGAAGGTCTACAAGATCGAGGGTGAGATCGTGATCGAGGGCAAGATCCAAAAACCCGAAGCTTTCTATGTACTTCAGAAATCCAGCATAAACTACGACTGGCACGAGCTGAAACAGGAGTTCGTGCCCAGGATCCTGGAGAGCGTGACGAAAGCGCCCTTCTAGGCGGACTAACACGAGGCAAGGACTACATGGCCACGCAGAAAGCGACACCAAGCCCACGGACGAGCGGCGGACCCGCTCCGAAGTCGCGGATCTTGCGTATCGGCATCGTGCAGGGCGGCCGCATCGTCGAAGAGCGGCTCATCCGCAAGCGCGAGAACATCAGCGTCGGCTGGTCATCGAAGTCGACGTTCGCGGTTCCTTCCGAAGCGCTTCCCAAACAGTGGTTGCTCTTCGAAGCTGGCCAGCGCGGCTACATCGCCCACTTCGCCGACGCCATGGATGCGCGCATCGCCGTCGGCAACGAGGTCGTTTCCCTCGCCCAACTCAAGCAGATGGGGCGTCTGCGCCGGTCCGGATCCAGTTACAAGTTCCTGCTCGATGAACGGTCGCGCGGGAAGGTCACCGTCGGTGACCTGAGCGTGCTCTTCCAGTTCGTCACGCCGCCACCGCCGCAACCGCGACCGCAGCTTCCGGCCTCCGTGCGCGGGTCGTTCTTCAGCAGTATGGACTGGGTCTACACCGGTATCGCCTCCGCCTCTTTCCTGGCCCACCTGGTCTTCGTCATCTACCTGCGCAGCGTCGATTGGCCGCGCAAGCCGGACCTCGAAGAGATCCCCGACCGCTTCGTGCAAATGGTGGTGAGGGCCAAGCCGCCCGAGCCCCCCAAGGAGACGGCGGTCAAGGACGAGACCAAGAAAGAGGACGACAAGAAGGACGACAAGAAGGTCGCTTCGAGCGCCGGGAGCAAGGCCCCGAAGAAAGAGGTCAGCGCTGAAGAGAAGGCACGCATCGACGCCGAACGGCGCGCTCGCCTGTCCGAGCAGGTCCGCAACACCGGCATTCTCAAGCTGCTCGGCGCGAAAGCAGACGGCTCGGGCTCGATCGCCGACGTGCTCGGCAAAGGCGACGTGGACCGAGACCAAGAGAAGGCGTTCCAGGGCGTGGGCGGCCTGACCGTGGCCACCAGCGACGCTTCTTTGCGCGGGGTCAAGACAGGGACCGGCGGCTCGGGCAAGGTGGCCAACATCTCGGGCCTGCGCGGAGCGGGTTCCATCGCGGGCGGCGACACCGGCGCGGGGCTGACGGAGAAGCGCATCACGGGCATCGTGAAGAGCGAGGCTCCCGCCGTGGACGGCGAGCTGGACCCGTCGCTGGTCTCGAAGGAAGTCCGCGCGCGTATCGGCGCCATCAAGGCCTGCTACGACCGCGCGCTGAAGAGAAATCCCAACCTGAGCGGCAAGGTGAAGATCCGCTGGACCATCACCGCCGCCGGAACGGTGTCTGCAGTCGAGGTGGAAGAGGACAGCATGGGTGACGCCGAGGTTTCAACGTGCATCAAAGGTCTCGTGAGCCGTTGGCGCTTCCCAGCCCCCTCGGGCGGATCCGTGGATGTCGTGTATCCTTTCGTGTTCCAGGCGTCTCAGTGAGTCGACAGGCGAGGTTGACACAATGTTTATATGCACCCTATATTTCGGCGTTACACTGGACGATAGGTATTCCCGTGTCACACCTGTGACTGGTTCCATCTGTCGTGAGGTCGAACATGCCAAGGGCGTCTAGAGTCATGTGGTTGCTTCTGCTGGTTGCGCCGGCCGCGCTGGCCGCGGACGCGGTGGTGGGCCCGTCGCCCGTGGGCCCCCCTGCGGCGCCGGCCGCACCGGCCCCCATCGAGGAGAAGCTGACAGTCAGCGGGCCTGAGATGCTCCGCCAGGGGCAGGACTATCGGCAGCAGATCCAAGGCATCACCTTCCAGATCCAGACCCAATCCGAACAAGCCAAGCGGGACAAGGACGTCATCCGGCTGAACTGCCTGCTCGACAAGCTGACCCAGGTCAGGGTGAACGCGAGCATGATGGACCAGGCACTGCAGTCGCTCCAGGAGGCGGTCTCGCGCAGGGACGAGGGCGCGCAGCTGCACGAATACACCCGCGTCACCATCATCAACCAGAAGGCCCAGGTCCTGCGGACCGAGGCTGACGCCTGCGTTGGCGCGGAGACCAACTACATCGGGGCCACCAAGGTCATGGTCGAGGTTCCCCAGGACATCTCCGATGACGCCGATCAGCCGCCGCCTGCCAACCCGCCTGTCACCGTCGTCGATCGCCCGCCGGTCCCAAGTCCCTATGAATGAGCCCGGGCTCGACCCGATCACCACGGATATGCGGAACCACATCTAAAGCCAACCGGACAAAAATGAGACTTCGGCCACTTGTGCTCGCCTTCAGCCTTGTCCTAGCGACGAGCGCGTCGGCGCGGGCCCAGCTGCAGCTCACCAGCTCCAGGGGCCCCGCCCTCGAGACGATGTCGGTGGGCGCGGGGCGCTCGCTGACCACGCGTGGACTGGCGTCCGGCCTGAAGCTGGGCGAGGGCGCCATCTTGCACGCTGGTGTGTTCGGCGACATCGGCTACGACAGCAACGTCTTCTACGGCAGCGCGGGCAGCGACAAGTCCTCTCCCGTGTACCACATCATTCCTCGGCTCGAGCTCACCAACGCCGAGCGCGACGGCACCCACCCCGGCGGCACCTACTACGACGTCGTCGGCTCGGTGGACATCAGGCGGTACATCGACGACAACTCGAACGTCACCGATCAGAACGCCGTCAACCCCACGGTTGGTGGCACGGTGGAGTTCTCGTCTGGGCAGGCCCTCAGCTTCTCGCTTACGGATACGTTCAGCCGCTACCAGCAGGCCCCGTACATCGAGAGCCCGGATCAACCTCCTATCACCCGCAACGGGAACATGGCCT
>CAZYFU010000063.1:0-34123 GCA_964647025.1 uncultured Myxococcales bacterium
CCTCGCCGACCGAGAAGGCGATCACGGGCACGTCGGTGGCTTCGAGCCCCTGGTTGCCGAGCTCCTTGTAGAAGGGAACATTGGAGTCGCCGTTGATGGTCGAGACCACCGCCGTCCGCTTACCCGCGGCGAACTTCTTGATGTCGCCCACGATGGTCTGGTAGTCGCTGTGCGAGAAGGGTGTGTATTTCTCCATGATGTCCTCGTCGGCGACGCCCTTCGAGTGCAGGAAGTAGCGTAGGATCTTGTTTGTCGTGCGCGGATACACGTAGTCGGTCCCGAGCAGGACCCAACGTTTGGCGCTGCCGCCCTTTTTGCCCATCAAGTATTCGACGGCCGGAATGGCCTGCTGATTGGGGGCTGCGCCGGTATAGAACACGTTGAACGATGACTCCTCGCCCTCGTACTGAACTGGGTAGAAGAGAAGCCCGTTCAACTCTTCGAACACCGGCAACACGGACTTGCGTGAAACCGAGGTCCAGCAGCCGAAGACGGCAGCGACTTTCTGGTTTTGGATCAGGTCGCGTGCCTTCTCGGCGAAGAGGGGCCAGTTCGACGCCGGATCCACCACGACCGGCTCTACCTTGCGGCCAAGCAGCCCGCCGCTGGCGTTGATCTCCTCGAGCGCCATCAAGGCGACGTCCTTCAGCGACGTCTCGCTGATTGCCATGGTGCCAGAGAGCGAGTGCAGAATCCCCACCTTGATGGGGCCCGTCTCGGATGCGGCCTGTGCCGCTGTCGCGATGGTCGGAGGTGTGGCCGAAGTCGAAGGCTTTGCCAGCTCTTCTGTCTTGTTGCAGCCGACTACTGCCAGCACCAAGCCCATCACTGTGACTGTCGAAGAAACGTGCATCCTGTTGTCCTTCCTGGAACGAATCATTGCTGTTTTGAACATCCCTCTACTCCTGCATCTGAAATGCAACCTGCACCGCATTGCCAACGATTGAGTTGCCCAAGTCGGTACGTTGGTATCCGGCCATGAGCTTCAGGTTGTAGCCGTAGATCACGTAGGCCAAGAAGGCATCGAGCATGGTCCACCTGCTGCCACCCTCTCGTGGCGAGGTCTGTTGCCAGCGGACCAAAGGCTGCAGCTTGCCCACGCCCACGTAATCGGTAAGGAAGCTCCCCAACACGAAGAATGCTTGCTTGGCCGGCTGTCCGGCGTCGAAGTGGTAGTAGGCCCCTTCGACGGAGAGCGTGCCTGCGCCGGGCAGGTTCTTCTCGACCAGCAGGTCTCCAATGAAGATCTTGAGGTCCATGTCGCCGTTCAGGGTCACCGGGTCGATCGTGCCGGATCCGTCCTTTTGATACTGGAACCCACCACCGACGGCGATCACGTCTTTGTCGCCGTAGTAGGTGCTGCTTCCCCAGAATCCGGGCTCCTCGCCGAGCAGGGCGATATTGACCCGACCCGAGTACAGAGGCCTCTGGACCACGTTGTCGAGGTTGAATGCGCCGAGGAAGTACTTGGCCTTGCCCCGCAAGAACTCGCCCCACACCACCAGCCCGTCGTCGCGCCCGTTGGCCCCGGTCTTGGGCCCGATGAAGCCGCCCGCCGTTCCCACAGAGTAGACTCCCGGATAGTTCCAGGGGCTGATGAAGAATGGACCACTGAAGTTCGAACGGTCCGATGGGACCAACAGTCGGCCCGCCCAGAGGTGGAACTCGTCCGCGAGGTCGAGCTTGAGGATCAAATCCATGATGCTAGCCTGACCGCTGGTGCCTGCCGGCTTCGCGCTGCCGTTGAAGTTCGCCTGCCAGGCGAAGTATTTGTTCAAGGCGCCACTGAACCGCGCCTCGAGGTAGAGACTGTCCAGGCTGACGTCATTGAGCTTCTTCGGATCGCTTCCCCCCTGGACACGGCCGGAGACGCGGATGCCGAAGTTCGCCTTGATGGGCACGACCTCCTTCTTGAGCGGCTCGGTGGGCACTGGTGCGGCGACCTCAGGTGGAGGCACGGACGGCGGTGGAGCCATCGGGACGCCAGAGGGTGGGGGAGCTGGGGGCTCAGCCGGCTGTTCCTCGGTTGGTGCCGTCGGCTGTGGAGCGTCTTCTTGGGCCTGCGCCGCGGCCGTCGTGGTGGCCACGACGACGATACACGCTAGGACTACTTCGCACTTGCGTCGACCGAATTGAAAGGGTCGTTTCATTTGTCTCCTTTGATTGGGCTCGCGGTCCCGCGGTCAATCCAGTGTCTGCGAGTGGTCCGCTGCTTTCGTCACCAGAAGCAGACCGCGGCCATCCTGTTTAACAGTCTCGGACTATACTCGGCGGCTGTTAACGTCGGATTTCGTGGTGCCAAAAGATGCGTAAACACCCTTCTCGCGGGGGTGCCCATTCGGACCGACTGCGAATCCAGACCAGCGGCGTCGGCTTGCCAAGCCCAGTTTACGACGAGTTTAGTCCCCGGAAAGGTGGCGGAAACAGTTGTTGGCCCATAACAACCTCATGCGTGATCAGGGCGCGTGCAACGTGAGCGACGCCACGCTGGCTATCTCAGCCCATCCGACGCCATCGTGGCGGGCGAGTCTGGCGTTGTCCTTTCGACGAATGCCCGGCGGGACCGCGATGCGCCGCCTTGGGCAGATGGGCCCCTTGGCGGTCCAACGCCCGTTCTTTCCCGAGGGCAGAGACGTCTGTCATGTGGTGCTCCTGCATCCTCCGGGGGGACTGGTGGCGGGGGATGCTCTGGACGTGGTACTGGCCGCCGAGCCAGGCGCGCATGCCCTGGTCACGACACCCGCGGCCACCAAGGTCTATCGCAGCGATGGGCGCCAGGCCCGTCAGGTGCAGAGCCTGAACGTCGCGACTGGAGCGACCTTCGAGTGGCTGCCACAGGAGACTATCCTCTTCGATGGGGCGAACGCATGCCTGGACACGCGGGTCGAGCTCGCCCCGGGCGCCACCTTCCTCGGCTGGGATATCTTGTGCCTCGGCCGTCAGGCGGCCGGCGAGGTCAGTTTCGGAGGCGCTTGCCGACAAAGAATCGAGCTGACTCTCGCGGGTCGGCCCCTCTTGTCGGAAAGAGCCAGCTTCGGCCGGCAGCTTCAGGCCGCGAGCTGGGGGATGCGCAATGCTACGGTGGCCGCTACGATGGTCGCGGTTGCGGCGGACCTTTCCGGGGAGGCCGGACAGCGACTGCTCGGGGAGTTGCGCGTTCTCGCAGCGGCAGAGCCTGCCGCCGGCCATTGGCGTTCGGTCACGATGGCAAGCGGCGTTCTGGTACTGCGCTACCTGGGCTCCCGCGTGGAGCGCGCGCGCAGCTTCTGCGAAAGCGCGTGGCGCCTGTTGCGTCCTGCGCTCCTGGGGCGGGCGGCGTGCTCACCTCGGATTTGGTCAACCTGATCTTGGGAGGTCCATGGACTTACTTCCGCGTGAAAAGGACAAGTTGCTGGTCTTCGTGGCGGGGCTGCTCGCCGAGCGGCGGAAAACTCGGGGCATCAAGCTGAACTATCCCGAGGCCGTGGCGTACATCTCCCTGGCCATTCTCGAAGGCGCTCGCGATGGGCGCAGCGTGGCCGATCTGATGACCTATGGGACACAGTTGCTCACCACGGATGACGTGATGGACGGCGTGCCGGAGATGATCCCGGAGGTACAAGTCGAGGCCACGTTCCCGGACGGAACCAAGCTGGTGACCGTGCACCAGCCCATCCATCTTTCCGGATTCACCCCCGGCGAGCTCACCACGGCGCCGGGCGACATCGTGATCAACGAGGGGCGCGTGACCATCACCATCGAGGTGGCCAACACGGGCGACCGCCCGATTCAAGTCGGTTCACACTACCACTTCTTCGAGACCAACCCGGCCCTTCGCTTCGATCGCGCACCGACGCGCGGTTTTCGCCTGAACATTCCTGCCGGAACCGCCGTGCGCTTCGAGCCGGGACAGAGTCGCACGGTCGAGTTGTGCAGGTTCGACGGGGCGCGGAAGGTCTACGGGTTCCGCGGCGAGATCATGGGTGCGCTGGAAGGCGCCGTTGAAAAGGAGAGGTCATGAGGCGAATCGATCGGCGCGCCTACGCGGACATGTACGGTGCGACCGTGGGAGATCGGGTTCGGCTGGGAGACACGAGCCTGTGGGTGGAGGTCGAGCACGACCACGCCATCCTCGGCGAGGAGGTGAAGTTCGGGGGCGGCAAGGTGATCCGCGACGGCATGGGACAAAGCCAGCAGTGGGGCGACGGGGTGGCCGATGCCGTCATCACGAATGCCGTGATCGTGGATCACTGGGGAGTCGTGAAGGCCGACATCGGCATCAAGCACGGCCGCATTTCGGGCATCGGCAAGGCCGGGAACCCGGACGTGCAGCCGGGCGTGACCATCGTCATCGGGCCGGGAACGGAGGTGATCGCCGGAGAGGGCCTGCTTGCCACCGCAGGTGGTATCGACTCGCACATCCATTTCATTTGCCCGCAGCAGGTGGACGAGGCCTTGATGTCCGGGATCACCACCATGCTGGGAGGTGGAACCGGTCCAGCGGCGGGGACCAACGCCACCACGTGCACGCCGGGCCAGTGGAACGTCTGGCGCATGCTCGAGGCGGCGGAGACCTTGCCCATGAACCTGGGATTTCTCGGCAAGGGCAACTCCAGCCAGCCCGGGGGATTGGTCGAGCAGATCGAGGCCGGCTGCATGGGACTCAAGCTGCACGAGGACTGGGGCACCACCCCCGCGGCGGTCGACACGTGTCTCTCCGTGGCCGATGCCCACGACGTTCAGGTCGCCATCCACACCGACACCCTGAACGAGTCCGGTTTCGTGGAAGACACCATCGCTGCGTTCCGCGGTCGTGCCATCCACACCTATCACACGGAGGGCGCCGGTGGCGGACACGCCCCGGACATCATCAAGGTGTGCGGTTCGCCCAACGTGCTGCCGTCGTCGACGAACCCGACCCGTCCGTACACCTTGAACACCATCGACGAACACCTGGACATGCTCATGGTCTGCCATCACCTCGACCCGAGCATCGCAGAGGACGTGGCGTTCGCCGAATCGCGCATCCGGCGAGAGACTATCGCAGCCGAGGACATCCTCCACGACTTGGGCGCGTTCAGCATGACTTCCAGCGATTCGCAGGCCATGGGACGCGTGGGCGAGACCATCACGCGAACCTGGCAGACCGCGCACAAGATGAAGGAGCAGCGGGGACCTTTGCCTGCCGACGCTGCGAACGGCGCCAGGAACGACAACTTCCGCGTGAAGCGCTACGTGGCCAAGTACACCATCAACCCGGCCATCACCCACGGGATCGCCCACGAGGTAGGCTCTCTCGAAGTGGGTAAGCTGGCCGACATCGTGTTGTGGAGGCCGGCGTTTTTTGCGACGAAGCCGGCGTTGATCGTCAAAGGCGGCTTGATCGTTGCGGCGCCCATGGGAGACGCCAATGCGTCGATCCCCACGCCGCAGCCAGTCCATTACCGGCCGATGTTCGGCGCGCTTCCGGGGCCTTGCCAGCGCACGAGCGTCACGTTTGTGTCCGCGGCTGCGCTCGGGGCGGGCGTGGGCGAGCGTCTCGGCTTACGCAAGCGACTGGTCGCGGTGAGGGGGACGCGCAGCATCGGCAAGCGCGATCTGGTGCACAACGACTACCAGCCAGTCATCGAGGTGAATCCCCAAACCTACGACGTGCGCGCCGACGGGGTTTCCCTGGTCTGCGAGCCGGCCGCCAAGCTTCCGCTCGCGCAGCGGTACTTTCTTTTCTGAGGGGAATGCATGCTTCATCTGCGAGAAAGAGTGGATCTCCCATCGGACGGAGCGGCGACGCCTGCAACGCTGACGCTGACTTGTGCCGATCGGCGGAGAAGCAGGCTTCGGGCGAAACTGAACGATGGGCGCGAGGTGGCGGTGATGCTGCCCCGTGGATCGATGCTGCGCGACGGTGAGTGCCTGTTCGATCCGGCGGCCAACGTCGTCGTGGTGGTCAGGGCTGCGCCCGAGGCCCTCTCCATCGCCCGGACGAGTCACCAGCCCACACTGTGCCGGGCGGCGTATCACTTGGGCAACCGACACGTACCCGTGCAACTCGGTGCGGATTGGCTTGCCTACGAGCACGATCGGGTCCTCGATCAGATGGTTCGAGCGTTCGGCCTGTCGTTGTCGGTGGAGACTCGACCCTTCGAACCCGAGGCAGGCGCGTACGGGAGCGGGAGAAGCCACGGAGACGATCACCCGCATGAGCACACTCATCCGCACTGACCCGAAGGCGAAGGCGCTCCTTGCTGCGGAGGAGCCATCCGGGATCGCGGCCATCGCCGGGATTCCGCTGTTGCGGCTGCTGCACCTTTCGAGCCCCACGCTGCCCATCGGGGCATTCGCCTATTCCCAGGCATTGGAACAGGCCGTCGCCCTTGGTTGGGTGAGCGACGAAGTCTCGGCCGAGGCGTGGATCGTCGGGTTGCTCACCGGCAGCGTGGCTGGACTCGACCTGCCCGTGTTGGCTCGCATCTTCCGCGCCTTCGCATGCGAGGACCTGCCGACCGCCACTTGGTGGAGCGAGCTTCTGCTCGCCTCGCGCGGGAGCGCCGAGTTGCAGATGGAAGACCTACACTTGGGCACTGCCTTGGCGCGCGTGCTCGACGGACTGGGGGTGACAGGCGCAGCAGCGTGGATTGGTTCTGGGACAGCGACCCATGCGACGCTGTTTGCGCTGGCCGCTGTCCGCTGGCAAGTGCCATTGCCTGTCGGCCTAGCGGCCTTCGCGTTCTCGTGGACCGAGGCGCAAGTCGCGGCAGCTACCCGGCTGTGTCCATTGGGACAGCAAGCGGCCCAGCGCATCCTCGCCCGCGCTGCTCCTGCCATGGACGCCGCCGCGGCGCATGCCCTCGGGTTGGAAGACGACGAGGTGGGGGCGGCCGCCCCGGCGCAGGCCATCGCCAGCGCCCTGCATGAAACGCTCTATTCGCGGCTGTGCCGCTCTTGAGGAGGTAGCCGAATGAACGAAAGACAAGTGCTGCGCGTGGGCGTGGCAGGTCCGGTGGGATCGGGGAAAACCGCGCTCGTCGACGCCCTTTGCAAGTCTCTGCGCGACCGTTTCAACATCGCCGTGGTCACCAACGACATCTACACGAAGGAGGATGCGCAGTTCTTGGTTCGCAGCGGCGCGCTGTCTCCCGAGCGCATCGTAGGCGTCGAGACCGGTGGCTGTCCACACACCGCCATCCGCGAGGACGCGTCCATCAACCTCGAGGCCATTGATGGGCTCAACCGACGCTTCGTCGACTTGGACCTGATCTTCGTCGAGAGCGGGGGGGACAACCTGGCTGCGACCTTCAGCCCGGAGTTGGCGGACATCACCATCTACGTCATCGACGTGGCAGGCGGCGACAAGATTCCCCGCAAGGGTGGTCCGGGCATTACGAAGTCGGATCTTCTCGTCATCAACAAGATCGATCTCGCTCCCTACGTCGGAGCTTCCCTCGAGGTGATGGACCGTGATTCGCGCATGCAACGTGGTGCTCGGCCATTCGTGTTCACCAACATCCGCCAGGGTATCGGTGTCGAGCGCGTCGTGTCCTTCATCATGAAGGAAGGGCTGCTCGAGGAGTCAGCTGCCTGAACGCTGGAAGTACCCGGATCGGTCAAGTACTTCGTCGACGTCAACATCCGGCGGGCAAGCTGCTGCACGGCTGTGGCCGGCGATTGTCGCCCGACACTCGGAAGCTAAGCGCGCGAAATGGGGTCGTCCGTCAGGAACCGATTGAGCCTGTGTTCCCAGGCTGCGGCGAAGGGACCGAACATGCCAGCAGTGATATCGCCCACCTGGCCGAGCCGTGGAGTGATGGTCGGTGGATTACCGCGAAGGGGACCGACCGCAATCGTGGTCTGCAATCCGAGCGGACGATGCGCTTGGTCGATGTAAATCGTATATTGACATGTGATTAAACCGGTAGCAGTCTGCAGGTATCGGCCATGCTCGGTAGAACGGCACTTCACACCATCAAGGCGCTCACGGCGCTAGCCAGGGCGTCCGACGGCGAGTTCGCCGGTGCTGCGAGTCTGGCGCACAGCGTGGGAGCTCCGGGCAACTACCTCGGAAAACTGCTCCAATCGCTCGCGCGCGCTGGACTCGTGGAGGGCCGAAAAGGGCTGAATGGCGGCTTCCGCCTGGCACGTCCTGCGGAGCAGATTTCGCTCTACGACATCGTGGAGCCGATCGAGCACGTCAGCAAATGGGATGGCTGTTTCATGACGCACAAGACGTGCGATCGGCGCCGTCCATGCCCCGTTCATCAGCGCTGGGCGACGGTTCGCGAGGCGTACACGCGATTCCTGCAGGAAACCAGTGTCCGCGACCTGATGGAGACTCCTTCCATGCTGGACCGCGAGACCGACAGCGCTCCTCTGCTGACGATCAAGCGGAGCGAACCTACGGGACGGCGGAGCGGGTAATCGCGTCAGGGAGCGCGCAACAGTGCTTTGCCATGGACCTTAATCATATATGGACATGCGATTAGCTTTAACAACGGGCTCGTCCCGGGGCCGAGAGATCACCGAGGAGGACAAGATCATGCAGGCGACAGACATTCTCAGAGAGGAACACCGGACTATCGAGTTGGTGCTCGACGCGCTCGAAGGCATGGCCAATCTGGTGGCCGAGCAAAGGCGGCTCGACGTTGCCGACGCAGGGCGCGCGATCGACTTCATACGAAGCTTCGCAGACAAGTACCACCACGCGAAGGAGGAGGACTTGCTCTTCGTCGAGATGGAGTCCGTCGGATTCTCGCGCGAGGCGGGGCCGATCGCGGTCATGCTCTACGACCACGAGACCGGGCGGAATCACGTTCGGCAGATGGCCGAGGCGCGTGAGGCGCACATGAAGCATGCCGAGGCCGCCGCTTCCACCTTCGCCCGACACGCTTCGCAATTCGCAGCCCTTCTGCGAGCCCACATCCAGAAGGAGGACAATATCCTCTATCCGCTGGCCGATGAGGCACTCAGCGAGGCGAGTCAGCGTGCGCTTCTCGAAGCCTTTGCTCGTGCCGACCAGGCAAACGGAGGAGAAGAAGCCAGGCGCCGCTTCGCTTCGATCGCCAAAGACCTGTCGGATACCTACGGGAAGTACGTGCCCGCGCCCGCCTTTGGAGCTGGATCGTGCAGCGTCGGCTGCTGGGGTTGCGGCGACGGCGATCACGCCTAGTCTTGGCCACCGCCAACCAGCGGCCGGCTGTCGTTCGTACCCCGGTCGAAACGCGGCGTTGGGGACCGAGACATCAGCGCGACAAAGCGCTGCGGCTGCGAGGCGTGCGCGCAGATGCGCGTCCGCGGCTCTTGCGATTGCCAAGCAAGGAAAGAAACCGGGCGTGCTCCTGGTCCGGCGCCAACATGGCCGACAAGGAGTGCGACATGAGGAAGGTCCTGACCTGAAAGCTCACGTGCTCGAGCAGTGCCCCAAGTGCGCAGCCCCCATGCATACACCGCTTCCTTCCAAGGACACAGTTGTGACCAGCTCTGCGCCCGTCGAAGGTGTCTACAATCTCGTGCAAAGAGACTGTCTCGGGCGCCCGTCGTAACGCAAAACCGCCAGTCGGCCCACGCTTCGAATAGAGGAATCCGTTGTGCGCTAGCCGTTGCATGACCTTCGATAGATGTGCCTCCGACACGCCCAAGTCGTCCGCAAGCCGCCCAACCGTGCAGCTCGTGCCAACGCCTTGCTGGGCGATATGTGCCAACGCATGCATCGCCATGTTGGCCTGAGCTGAGATTCTGAGAATGGTGTCCATCTGTGTTCCTGTTGTGCTTTGGGTGTCGGTGGTTCGTGACAATCGCGCAGTCTCTGCGTGGGCGCGGACTATGTGAGGCCTGTGATGCCGATTGACGGCATCTGGTTCTGATTCTTTTGTCTGTCGAAAGTAGATGAAATAGGATAAAGCTGGTCCGATTAGAACGAATGGTCGTGAGGGCTTCGGCGCCAGCGATGCGGCACCTGGTTGAGACTTCAAGGGGATGTTTCGAGGTGGTGCCGGCCGTCGCGTCGATGAGCGCTCGCCTTCCTCGTCGAGTGGTGCACCCATGCTGAGTACGCTGAACATCAAAGCCCTGTTTGCCGCTACCGCGGCGACACTCCTGCTCATCGTCGCTATCGTGGTCGGCTCGCGAAGCTTGGAGAACTTCGACTCGGCGCTGGTTGCGTATCTGTTCGGCGCGATCTTCGCCTGGTTCGGCGTTGTCTACCGATACGCGGTCTGGCTGCAGCGCCCGCCGACTTGGCGCTATTTCGTCCGCGGGTGGAAGCTTCTGCTAACCCGCCGATTCGCCCAGTACTCCTTCACGCTGGCTCGGCACCTCCTGGTGGAGTTCATGGGTCAGCGCTTCATTCGGAAGCGCAGCCGGGCTGGCGGTATCGGACACATGATGATGGCCGGCGGATGCATGCTCGCGTTTGCCCTCACCTTCCCGCTGGTCTTCGGCTGGGTTCACTTCCAGCTCCAGCCCGGAGGGATCGATACCTACGAAATCTACAACTTCGGGTTCAAGGTGGCGGAGTTTCGCCTCCACACATGGACGGCCGAGCTCATCTTCAACGGACTGAACTGGTCGGCTTTCCTGGTCGTGGCAGGCGTCCTGATCCTCATGCGCCGTCGCCTGACGCACGCTGGGCAGGTCGCCGTTCAGACCTTCGAAGGCGACTGGATGCCGTTGCTCACGCTGCTGGCGGTATCGGTAACCGGCCTTGGCATCACGCTGGACTACCGCTTCATGGAGGGACGAGCGCATCAGTTCATGGCGATCATCCATGCGACCACGGTGATCCTCTTCCTGCTCTGGATCCCGTTCGGCAAGTTCTTTCACATCCTCCAGAGGCCGGCGCAGTTCGGAATCGCGGTCTACCGACATGCTGGCGAGTTGGGTGAGCAAGCCATCTGTGCTCACACGGGGGAGGCCTTCACGTCGAAGATGCACCTCGACGACGTGAAGCTCGTCACCCACGAGCTGGGCTTCGACTACTCCAAGAAAGACGGTGGCTCCCACCTGGACCTGAGCCCACAGGGCAAGCGCGCTGCCCTGGCAACGGCACACCTCAAGGCGCGAAGGGAATCCGGACGTCTGTTCGGATAGACAGGATCCGACTGTGGCGAAGATAGCTCCTTCTCTGGAAGACATGGTGGCCCGCTTCGGCCCCCATCTCAATTTCCCGCCGGCCCAGGGGTTCCCTGGACGTGACGAGCCGGACGCTGTGGTGAAGACCCACTGTTGCTTCTGCGGCATGCAGTGTGGAATCAAGCTGCTCGTCAGGGACAATCGGGTGGTCGGCTTCGAGCCCTGGGAGGAATTTCCCTTCAACCAAGGACGGCTATGTCCGAAGGGAGTCCAGCGGTATCTGCAGAACAACCATCCGGACCGGCTGGTCCACCCGCTGGTCAGATCGGCGGATGGCTTCCGGACTGCGGCCTGGGATGTCGCGCTGGAGCGCACTGTCGCCGAGATTCGGCGCATCCAGGAAGCGTACGGAAGGGATGCGTTCGCGATGCTCTCAGGGGTATCGCTGACCAACGAGAAGAGTTACCTGGTGGGCAAGTTCGCTCGCGTCGCCCTCAAAACGCGGAACCTCGACTACAACGGCCGCCTGTGCATGGTCAGCGCGGGGGCCGGCAACAAGAAGGCCTTCGGTCTCGATCGAGCGTCGAACAACTTCTCCGATTTGGAGCGCGCGGAGGTCATCATGATCTGCGGTTCCAACGTCAGCGAGACCTTTCCCACGTTGACCCACTGGATCTGGCAGGCGCGCGACAACGGCGCCAAGCTGATCGTGGTCGATCCGCGGGTGACGCCCATCGGACGAACCGCCGACTTGCACCTGCCGATCAGGCCGGGGCGCGATTCGGCCCTCTACGGGGCGATCCTGCATCAGCTGATCAAGCACGATTGGCTTGACCACGCGTTCATCGAGCAGCACACGAAGGGCTTTCCGGCAGCGGCCGACGCGGTGGCGAGCTACGACCTCGATTGGGCAGAGCGCAACACGGGGGTTCCCGGCGAGCAGATCATGTTGGCGGCCGAATGGTGGGGAAAGGCGAAGACCAGCTTCTTGCTGCACGCCAGAGGCATCGAGCATCACTCGAAGGGCGTGGACAACGTCCTGGCTGCAATCAACCTGGTCCTCGCGACCGGGCGAATCGGGAAGCCGTACTGCGGCTACGCCACGATCACAGGGCAGGGTAACGGGCAAGGCGGGCGGGAACACGGGCACAAGTGTGACCAGCTTCCTGGAAACAGGGACATCGAGAATCCGGAGCACCGCGCGTACGTCGCGGGGGTCTGGGGCATCGAGGAGAAGGAGCTGCCTGGCAAGGGGCTCACCGCGTACGAGATCATGGAGGCGATCCATCGCGGAGAGATCAAGGGACTCCTGTCCATCTGCTTCAACCCATTGGTCTCGTTGCCCAACAACAACATGATTCGCGAGGCGCTGGAGAAGCTCGAGTTCTACGCCTCGATCGAGTTCTTCATGAGCGAGACCGCGCGGCACGCGGACGTCGTGCTTCCCGGTTCGCTGCAGGAGGAAGAGGAGGGGACGGTCACCACGGCGGAGGGCAGGGTGGTGCGGATTCGCCAAGCGGTGACGCCTCCCGCGGGTGCGCGCACCGACACGAGCATCTTGCTGGAGATCGCGCGGCTGCTCGGCGTGGAGAAGCACTTCAGCTTCACCAGCAGCGAGGACATCTTCAACGAGCTGCGGCTGGTATCGAGGGGCGGGACCGCGGACTACTTCGGTATCACCTACGACAAGATCGAGAAGACCATGGGCGTCTTCTGGCCGTGCCCGTCGGAAGACCATCCGGGAACGCCGCGGTTGTGGGAGGACCGGAAGTTCAAGACCGTCGACGGCAGGGCGCATTTCCATGGCGTTCCGTATCGCGACCCGGGCGAGGTCACCGATGCGGAGTACCCGGTCATTCTGACGACCGGGCGGGTGGTGTCTCAGTACCTGAGCGGCTCCCAAACCCGACGCATTGGGAAGCTGGTCGAGCAGTATCCGGAGCCCTTGCTGGAGATTCATCCGCTCCTGGCGGCCCAACTAGGTATCGAGGACCGCGATCTGGTCCGTGTGGTCACCCGACGAGGAGCGGCCGAGTTTCCGGCGCAACTCGTGGAGACCATCCGCGAGGACACCGTGTTCGTGCCGTATCACTGGCCGGGACGCAAGTCGATCAACCAAGTCACCTCCGGTCATCTCGACCCGATCTCCAAGATCCCCGAGTTCAAGGTCTGCGCGTGCAGGCTGGAGCTCACCGGACGCAAGGCGCCCAGCCCCACCGTCTCGGCCGCCTATGCAAGTACCTGAGGAGCCTGGTAGCGATGGACAACACCCTGTATCGGACGGACCAGGAGTTCTTCCTCGATCCACAACGCTGCATCGGATGCCACGCGTGCGAGATGGCGTGCGCCGAATGCGAAACCAACGGTCAGCTTCCCATGATCCACGTGAACTTCGTGGAGCGGCTGCTCAGTACCCAGACCTCGGTGCAGGTCTGCATGCATTGCGAGGACCCGACCTGCGCCAAGGTCTGTCCGGCCGACGCGATCACGAAGGACGAGTTTGGCATCGTTCACAGTGCCAACACCTCCCGTTGTATCGCGTGCTCGAACTGTGTCATCGCGTGCCCCTTTGGCGTGCCTCGCAAGATCGAGCCCATGCAGCTGATGATGAAGTGCAACCTCTGCTACGACCGCACCAGCGCGGGCAAGAAACCCATGTGCGCGACGGTGTGCCCGACCGGTGCCTTGTTCTACGGCACTCGCGAGGAGGTGTGGGCGCGGCGGCCGGGGAGCAGCCCGGTGAACCAGTTCCAGTTTGGCAAGCAGTTGGTCAAGACCAAGGTGAACA
Source organism: uncultured Myxococcales bacterium (assembly GCA_964647025.1). Taxonomy (GTDB): domain Bacteria; phylum Myxococcota_A; class Polyangia; order Fen-1088; family Fen-1088; genus Fen-1118. The sequence goes on from CAZYFU010000063.1 coordinate 13,832, forward strand.
TCATGATGCCCAAGGGAGCCACCGTCCTGGTGGTCGACGAATGAGCTCATCCATCGACAATCGGCTTCCGAGCGCGAGCGCCCCGCAGGTCGACTTCCCAGTCGAACGCATCGAGGCCGCCCACGTCTCGCGACGGGAGTTCGCGAAGTTCCTGTGTCTCGTGTCGGGCGGCCTGGCTGTCGGCAGCGGATGGGTCGCGGTGAAAGACGACCTCTTCCAGCGCCACGGCGTCGAGGGGCGGTGGCCGGTGTGTCGGTCCTCCGAGGTCGCTCCGGGGGCCACGCACGTCTTCAAGCTGCCCGCATCGACCGTGCCCTATATCCTGATCCACCTCCCGACGGGGGAATGGCGAGCCTTCGAGCAGAAGTGCACACATCTGTCGTGCGCCGTGTTCTTTCAGCCGACCAGCGGAAGAATCGAATGTCCGTGTCACCGCGGAGCGTTCGATGCACGGTCCGGCGCCGTCATCGCGGGGCCGCCGCCTCGCCCGCTGCCTCGCCTGGCGGTGGTCGAGGAGGACGGCGTTCTCTACGTCTCCGAGCTGTCTGCCACGGAATCGCATTCGGGCGGGTGAACTCCATGACCGATTTTCGAAACGCACAGAATAGGGCGCACCCGAGCAAGACGAATACCCTGCTCCTCGGGGTGGTGTGCGTCTTGATTCTCATCATGATGATGCAGATCTGGCTGCTCACGGCTGCGCTCAACACGGCGCTGGGCGGCGATGGCTCCGTCAAGTGGCCTGCGTTCTGGACCTCAGCCGGTCTGTTCCTGGGCGGCGCAGCTCTCCTCCGCTACTTGCCCCTGCCCATCCGCCACGTGGCGCGGGCTCAGCAGCGTGAAGTGGCCACGTCGAGGATTGCCTGGCGGACCCTGGTCATCAGCATGTTGTCCCTCACCCTCGCTTTCTCGGTGTGGTTCATGTGGTCGGCGATTCCGCTGCACCTGAACGAGGCGGGCTTCCGCTTCTCTCGGCAGCAGCTGTTCTGGTTGGCCGCGACGCCCGTCATTCTGGGGGCGCTGCTTCGCATTCCTTACGGGCTCTTCGTCTCGAGGTTCGGCAGCCGGCGGAGCCTCGCGGTCGTGACGCTGCTGATGCTGGCACCCTGTCTCGCCACGGGTATGGCGCTGATGAATCCGAATACGCCGTTCTGGGGACTGCTGATCTGCTCGGCCCTGACCGGCATCGCCGGAGCGAACTTCGCGACTTCGATGGGCGTGGTCAACCTGTGGTTTCCCAAACACGTGCAGGGAACGGCGCTGGGAATCAACGGGCTTGGCAACCTCGGCGTTACGGTCGCCCAGTTGGCCATCCCGACCGTGATCGGTCTGTCGATCGTCCGTGCTTCTGGCGGGCCGGCAACCGGAACTGCGCACGGGGTGCATCTCGAGAACGCCGCCTTCATTTGGATTCCGTTCATCCTTGTCATGACGGCGGCCATTTGGTTTGGCACGCGCGACTATCCGACGGCTCCAAAGTCGCTGGTTTCCCAGTTGGCAGCGGGCAAGAAGGCGCACACCTGGATTGTCGCGACGCTGTACTTCCTGACCTTCGGTTGCTTCGTGGCGATGGGCGCGTCACTGCCACTCATCATCAAAGATGTCTTCGCGGCACGGCCAGGAGGCGCTCCCAATCCCCTGCACTTCGCACCCTGGGCCGCTGCCGTGGGCACGCTGGCGCGGCCTGTCGGTGGCTGGCTCGCCGACCGTTACGGAGCAGGACGCGTGACGGCCTTCGCGATTGCGGCGATGGCTTTGGGGGGCTTCAGCCTGTCGGCGTTCTTGGCTCCGTCGCAGTTCTCGGGCTTCTTCGCGGTGACGCTGGTCATCTGTGGTGCCGCGGGCCTAGGCAACGGGAGCGTGTTCAGGATCATCCCTGCGGTGTTGGCCAGCGACGCCGGTGCGACCATCGGCATTGTCAGCTGTGTGGGAGCCCTGGGAGGTTTCATTCCTCCGCTGCTGCTCGGATGGGCACTCGACAGCCTTGGAAGCGCGGCAGTCGCATACACGGCGATGGCGGTGTTCGCCGTCTTGTGTTTTGTCCTCAACGCCTGGTTCTACGTCCGCCGAGGCTCGCCCCACTGTTGTTGATAAGGAGACTGTCTTGGATACTGAAGAAGCCCCCAAGGATTGCCCCGACCACATCCTCGTGGAGCGCGCGCAGGCGCGCGACGCTTCGGCGTTCTCCGAGCTGGTATGCCGACACGAGCAGCATCTTCGTCGACTGGTTTCACGTTTTGCGGCGTCGGCCTCCGACCAGGACGACATCATGCAGAACGCTCTCCTCAACGCCTGGAGATACCTGCCCGAGTTTCAAAGACGTTCGAAGTTCAGTAGCTGGATGTACCGGGTCACCGCCAACACCGCGCTGATGTTTCTGCGAGGTGATCGGCGTAAGCAAGAGTCATCTTTCGCCAGCGCGGACGAGATGGTCCGGGCCGTGGAAGCCAAGACCGGTGAGGCGCCCTACTGTCCAGCGACCTCTTGCTGGATCCAGCGGCCGGACGAAGCTCTCCAATCCGCCGAGCTTCGGGCACTCTTGCAGCCGCTCGTCGGCAAGCTGAATCCTCGACTCCGCCAAGCGTTTCTTCTCAGGTACGTGGATGGCCTTTCGATAGACGAGACGGCCAAGGCGCTCGGGCTCAAGCGAAATGCCACCAAGACGCGAATTCATCGAGCTTGCCAGGCGCTGCGCGAAGAGATTCACAGACGCTCCGCTGACTTGGCCGTGTGCCGCAGCCGGAAGCGACCAGCGACGAAGGACGGGGTACCTCCGCAATAGAAAGGAATCGGTCATGTCCTCGCGTCCCGAAGGGTCACCGGGCTTGGTGTTGCGCATTTCCGTGACAGACAGGTGTCCTCTGCGCTGCGTTTACTGTCGCCCGGGATCGGCGCCAAGGGCGTCGGGCATGTCCGAAGGGCTCGCCGTGAAGGATATCGTTCGTTTCGTTCACGTGGCGCGCTCGCATTTTGGCGTTGCCAAGGTTCGGCTGACCGGCGGAGAGCCTCTCGCTCATCCCGACATCGTGGCAATCGTGGCTGCACTTGGCCGACTCGGGCTGCCGGATTTGGCCCTCACCACCAATGGGCAGAAGCTGGCTCGGCAGGCCGCTGCCCTTCGCGGTGCCGGCCTTGGGCGCGTGAACGTCAGCCTGGACTCACTCGTACCCGATACCTTCTCGCGATTGACCAGAGGTGGCGATCTGCGGTTGACCCTGGCCGGCCTCGCTGCCGCCAGCGACGCCGGGCTGGGCCCGTTGCGCATGAATACCGTGATCCTGCGCGGGATCAACGATCACGAGGTAGAGGCCATCGCCGAGCTCGCACTGGAGCATGGCTACGAAGCCCGCTTCATCGAGCTCATGCCGACGGGCATCGATCCAGCCGACTACCGGCGCTGGTTCATGCCATCGGGGGAACTGCAGCAGCGGTTGGCGAAGACGTTCCGATTCGAGCCCGAGCCCTACATGCTCGGTTCGTCGAGTCGGCGGTTCCGCGTCGTGGCAGGCGGTCGGCCGGGCGTGGTCGGGTTCATCTCGCCGAACAGTCACCCGTTCTGCGCAGGGTGCAGGCGGGTGCGACTTACGGCGGGCGGCTTGCTACTGGGCTGTCTGGGGCGCTCGGACCGCGTCGGGCTTCTGGGCCTGCTGCGGTCTGAGGATCCCGGCGCCGACGCGCGGATTGCAGCCGCCATTCGCGTATCGCTCGGCTGCAAGCGGGGCAGCGATGCTCTTTCGGTCCCAGTGCCGATGTCGCAGGTGGGAGGGTAGATGTCGCCCTTGCTGGCTGGTGAGAAGAGCGGCTGCCCCGGACCTTGGCGCGTGAAGGAGACGCCGAATGGCAGGAAGCGTTGAGGCGATCTGTGTGAGTCAACGGAAAGGGACCGTCAAGGCGGCGACTCCCCGGGCTCGGCTTCGTCGGGATCACGGCATCGACGGCGATGCCCACGCTGGTCCCGGCCATCGCCAGGTGAGTATTCTCGGCCTGGCGGAGGTCGAGTCCTTCAAGCGCAAGTCGGGGCTTCGACTTCGGGCAGGTGCGTTCGCCGAGAATCTGGTCATCTCCGGCGACGATCTCGGTTCGTTGGGACTCGGTAGCCGCATTCGCGTCGGCGACACAGCCGTGCTCGGCATTACCCAGCTCGGGAAGCAATGCCATCACCGCTGTGCGATCTTCCACCAGACTGGTGACTGCATCATGCCGCGGGTCGGCCTCTTCGCCAGGGTGGTCGAGGGCGGCGACATCGAGGTTGGCGCAAGGACCGAGGTCCTGACCACCGTCGAGCGCAGCAGGCTTCAGGCCGTGGTCTTGACCCTGAGCGACCGCTGCTCGGCCGGTACCGCCACCGATACCACCGGGCCCGCGGTTGCGTCGCTGCTGCGCGACTCGCTTGCCGCTCACGTGTACAAGACCGAAGTCCTGCCGGAGGCGAGCACCGCTTTGACTCGGCAGCTGCGCCACTACTCCGACGGTCACAGCATCGATCTCATCGTTGCCATCGGAGGCGCGGGCCTGGCGGCCCGAGAGCCAACGCCCGAGGCCGTTTGCGAGGTGGTGGACCGCCTGCCCCCCGGATCCGGAGACGTCTTGCGACCTGTATCCTTCGACATTCGTGGCTCCACGCTGATCCTCGTGGTAACCGGATCCGAGCGTGCTGCCACTCGCAACCTGCGAGCGGTCTTGCCGGCTCTGTCACAGTGGCTCGCCAAGCTGCGCGGCAATTCTGGGGACTGCAGCCACCCTTCGCCATGAATCATCGTCACAACCAGACACCAATCACGGAGGCGTCATCATGCTCATTGAAATAGGCACGGCACCGCGGAAAGAGAACCTGGAACTGGTCGACCTGCTGCTTGCGTGTCACGCACGCATTCGGAGGTTCAGCACTGCGACCGTCGAGCTGGGCCGACGCGCCGACCTCGCCGTCCAAGACGTCGTCGAAGAATGCCGCCGATGTGAGCGCTACTTTGGCGAAGCGCTACCTCTCCATGTCGAGGACGAAGAGTCGAGTCTTCTGCCTCGCCTGCTCGGCCGGCGATCGAGCGTGGACCATGCCCTGTCCGTCATGGAACGGCAGCATAAGCAACATCGAGAGCTCCTCTTCGGGCTTCTGGAGGCGCTTCGCGCCCTTCGCGCCTCGCCCACCGGGGCGGATGAGCGGGCGACTCTGCACCGGGTGGCAAAGACGCTGGCGGACGACTTCGAAGAGCACCTGCATTCCGAGGAGACGATCATCTTTCCGGCCGTTCGCGACCTCGTCCCTCGCGATCTGCAGGTCGCTGTCATCGAAGAGCTGCGCACGCGGCGGCGCCTGGGGACGCCCAGCCTTGTGAGCTCCGAGTCAGCTTCGAGCCGTCATCAAGAAGACGGTGAACCTACGTGAGGTTCCGTCGGCAACCGGCTTCTCGATGGCGCAGGCGTCGCGGAAGGCGATGTCGGTGAAGCCCGCGGAGGCGAAGACTTGTCGGAGATGGTCGTGGTCGAAGCCGTCGTGCATGACGTCGCCGTGCTCGGCGTGAAACTGGCCGCCCTCCGGATCCAAGTCGGCGACCGCGAGCTGGCCGCCAGGGCGCAGCGCTGCCTTGAACGCACTGGCGAGGGCCGGGATGTCGCGTACGTGGTGCAACGCCATGGCGCTGACGATGACGTCGACCGTGGGGAGCCTAGGACTGACCTCGTCCGGGGCGCCTTGCACCACCTCGACATTGTGGACGCCGGCTTGCGCAAGCTTGCCCGCGAGCGCCTGCAGCATGCCCGCCGACGTGTCGAAGGCGAAGACCTTGCGGACGTGAGGCTGCAGCTCGAGCGACACGAGACCGGTGCCCGCGCCGAAGTCGAGGAGATCGCGATCGGGGCCGAGCTGCAAGGCTTTCGACATGGCTTCCGCGATGTCCGCGGCCAGCTTCACGCGGCGATCCTGCTGGTCCCATTGGCTTGCTTCTTGGTCAAAGCGGTTGCTCATGCTCGAGATCTAGCCGCGCGGGGCGAGGCGTGCAAACCCGACTTGTCTCGCGACCGCCGCGCGCACCGGGCGCAAGCTACTTCGTGACCGGCAATCCGGCTGCCTGCCAGGCGTTGATCCCGCCGTCCATGTGCTTTGCCTGCGTGTAATCCTTGCCCTGGAGGATCTTGAGGGCGCTGCCGCTGCGATTGCCGCTGCGGCAGTAGAGCAGGATCGGCTTGCTCTTGTCGATCTCATGCAAGCGGCTCTCGAGCTCCTGCAGCGGGATGAGCTTCGCCCTGGCGAGATGTCCGCTCTCGTGCTCGGATGGGGTGCGCACGTCGATGAGCTGGAGCTCCTTCTGCTCCTTGAGCATGCTCGCCGCTTCGACAGGCGACACCGCGCCGTCGGCCGAAGCGCGGGTGCCGAAGAACACGACCAGTGCCAGCGCGCCGAGCGCGACCAGCACCCACTTGCCCCAAGGCCGGCTACTTTCCATGCCTTGACTTTACGGCAAGACCTGCCCGCCGGTGCACAATGTTGCGACGAAGTGGCGAACGGACCTCAACGGATGGCCTGGACGACCATTCGACGGATCTCGCCCCGAGGGGCGTTTCCCTCGCTGCCCAGCTGGCGCAGCCGACCCTCGTCGAGCAGCTGCTTGACGTGCTTGGCCACCAAGCCTTCGGGGTGACCCACCAGAAATGCCAGGGTCGTCGTGTCGAGCGCCCGGTCGGCCAGCCGCGCGAGAATGGCCGCTCGCACCTGTGCGTCGTCCGCACGGCGCTCCTGCCCGGCTTGCCTGCGCGCAACCTCGAAGACGGTCAAGGGACTTAGCTGGGCGTGAATGCGCGTCAAGAGCTCGTCCGTGGCCTGCGTGACCCAGGGCAGGATGCCAGGCCTATCGAGGCGATTGAGCTGGATGGCGTCGGGGGCGATCCGCAAGGCGGCCTCGCGCAGGGCGCACACTTCTTCATCCGTATCGTTCACGCCGGGAACGATGAACACTTCGAGGATGAAGGTCCCCGGGTACTGCGCGCGCAGGAGGGCGAGGCCTGCGATGACCTCGTCGACGTGGATGCTCGTCTCGGGCCGGTTGATGGTGTCGAACGAGCCGGCCTTCGCGGCGTCGAGCGAGGGCACGAGCAAGTCCGCTTGCATGACCGCGGCCCGGACTTCCGGATGCACGAACAGCGTGCCATTGGTCAGCACGGCGACTCGGTAGTCGGGGTGCTTGGCCTTGATGTGCGCGACGATCCTGCCCAGCTCGGCGTGCAGTGTCGGCTCGCCCGAGCCGGCGAAGGTCACGAAGTCGAGGTCCGGCTTGCGTCCCAGATAGTCGTCGAGCTCGGCGAGCACGTCGTCGGCGGGAACGAAGGCTGTCGGGGTGGCGGTCAGGTCGGTGGTGGCGCCACACTCGCAGTACACGCAATCGAGCGAGCAGGTCTTGTACGGCAGCAGGTCCACGCCGAGGGAGCGGCCGAGGCGTCGCGAAGAGACCGGGCCAAACAAGTACTTGTAGCCGAGCGCGCCGGCGGTTCTTTCCGTCATGCGGGAAAGGTACACCACGTTTCGTGTCCGCTCGTCCAGCAGATGATCCATGGGCGCTCGGACTTGGAAACCTTCTCGATTGGTCGACATCGAATGATTCAAGTTTGAACTATTAGGACACGCCGATGCCCACCCATCACGCCGGAACCGAGCAAGAGAAGCGCGCTCTCAATGCGTTCATCACGCTGATGCGGGCCGCCGATTCCCTGTCCGCGCGGCTCGCCGAGGAGTTGACGGAGCACGAGCTCACCGTCAGCCAATTCGCGGTGCTCGAAGCCCTGATGCATCTGGGACCACTTTGCCAGAAGGAGCTGGCGCACAAGCTGCTGGTTTCGGGGGGGAACGTGACCATGGTCGTGGACAATTTGGAGAAGCGAGGCCTAGTCACCCGAGAGCGGAACACCGTCGACCGCAGGTTGGTCACGGTGAGCCTGACTCCGGCCGGACGAAGGCGGATAGCCGCAGTTTTTCCGCGCCATATGGCGCGCATCGTTAAGCATTTCGCAATACTGTCTTCTGACGAACAGGAGACCTTGCGTGGTCTGTGTCGAACGCTCGGAACCCAAACTGGAACATCAAGGAGATCCCATGGCTGATACCAAGACCAACGTCCTCGTGCTGTTCTATTCCACCTACGGGCACATCTACAAAATGGCGGAAGCGGTCGCCGAAGGTGCGCGCGCCGTGCCTGGCGCCAACGTCGTGGTAAAGCGCGTGCCCGAAACCCTGCCGGACGCCGTGCTGGAGAAGATGGGGGCCAAGGCAGCCCAGGCCGCGTTCGCGCACGTACCGGTGGCGACCGTCGACGACCTGGCCAGCGCCGACGTGATCTTCTTCGGCGTGCCCACCCGCTTCGGCAACATGGCGGCGCAGATGCGCACCTTCCTCGATGCCACGGGGCAACTGTGGGCGGCTGGGAAGCTGGTAGGCAAGGTGGGCAGCGTGTTCGCCAGCTCGGCCACGCAGCACGGCGGGCAAGAGTCCACCATCCTCAGCACGCACACCACCTTGCTCCACCACGGCATGGTGATCGTGGGGCTGCCCTACACCTTCGGCGGACAGACGCGCATCGACGAGATCACCGGCGGCTCACCCTACGGCGCGAGCACCATCGCCGGTGGCAAGGGCGAACGCATGCCCAGCGAGAACGAGCTGGCCGCTGCCCGCTTCCAGGGGGAGCACGCCACCCGCATCGGCGCCAAGCTGCGTGCGTGAGGGACCTTCGGGCTGGGTGCCAGAGAACCACAACATATGGGTTGACCTCGTTCCGTCACCACCATATCTTGTGGTTCGCGCTGGTGCCCGGCCTCGGCTGGGCCAAGAGGGAACCCGGTGTGAATCCGGGGCTGCCCCGCAGCGGTAAGCGAGAACGAAGCCCGCCACATGCACTGGCCGTCCAGGTCGGGAAGCGGCGGGCCCTAGGACAGCGACGAGAGTCGAGGTGCTCGCGAGCCCGAAGACCTGCCGGCGCCTGGCGAAGGAGAGACAACCGACGCCCGATTGCACCTTGCCTCGCGGGAGGCTGAAGGTGGGAACGGGTACGGTTCCTCCTCGGCCTTCCGCGCGGCGATTGCCCGCGGGGGCGAGGGACGACTATCCAAGCAGCGCTGCCAAGGCGCTTCGTGGCGCCGACTCTTCTTCGCGCGGGCCTTGCCCACGAGGAGAGCCATGAAAGAAGACGCCATCAGCGAGCAGCCCGAGATCCTGCAGGCAGCATCCCCCGCGGTCTTCGCGAACATCATCAAGCGCGATGGCAGCCGCGAGCCCTTCGACGCGGGTCGGATCGAGCGCGCGATCCTGGCGGCGGGGCGTGCCACGCGCGAGCTCGGCGAGCACGAAGCGCGTGCCCTGTGCCGCCGGGTGCTTGCCATCGCGGCGGCCACGACCGAGGCAGAGCCCACCGTCGAGGGCATTCAAGACGTGGTGGAAGAGGTGCTCATTGCATCGCCCTACCGTGGCTCCGCGCGCGCCTACATTCTTTATCGCGAACAACACCGCGTCCTGCGCGAGCTGCAGTCCGCCGGCCAACTCGCGCTGGTCGATTCGTACCTCGACAAGAGCGACTGGCAGGTGGCGGAGAACGCGAACATGGCGTTCAGCCTGCAAGGGCTCAACAACCACATCTCCAGCGAGGTCACGCGCAAATACTGGCTCGAACGCCTCTATTCCCCCGAGGTTCGTGCGGCGCACGAGTCGGGCGATTTGCACATCCACGACCTCAACCTGCTCGCCGTGTACTGCGTGGGCTGGGACTTGGCCGATCTACTACGCGAGGGCTTTCGCGGCGCTGGGGGAAAGGTCGAGAGCGGGCCCGCCAAGCACCTGCGCACCGCCCTCGGACAGGCCGCCAACTTCTTCTACACGTTGCAGGGCGAGGCAGCCGGCGCCCAGGCCTTCTCCAGCGTGGACACCCTGCTCGCGCCCTTCATCGCCTACGACGGCCTCGGCTACACCGAGGTGAAGCAAGCGATTCAGGAGTGGATCTTCAACCTGAACGTCGCGACCCGCGTGGGCTTTCAAACCCCGTTCACCAACATCACCCTCGACTTGAACGTGCCCGATCGCCTGAAGGACGAAGGCGTCGTCATCGGCGGCGAGATCCAGTCGCGAACCTACGGCGAGTTCCAGCGCGAGATGGACATGTTTGGTCGCGCTTTCCTGGAGGTGATGAGCGAGGGCGACGCCAAGGGCCGCGTCTTCACCTTCCCCATTCCCACCTACAACATCACGGCCGACTTCGACTACGACGACCCTCGCCTGAATCTGCTGTGGAAAGCCACCGCCCGGTACGGCCTTCCTTACTTCGCGAACTTCGTGAATTCCGACCTGTCGCCCGACGACGCTCGCAGCATGTGCTGCAGGTTGCGGCTGGATACCCGGCAACTGCGGCATCGCGGCGGTGGGCTGTTCGGCGCCAACCCGCTCACCGGATCGATCGGCGTGGTCACGTTGAACCTCCCCCGCCTTGGCCACCTGGCGACGAGCCGGGAGGACTTCCTGTCGCGCATGGACCAGCTGCTCGAGGTGGCGCGGGATTCGCTGGTCGCCAAGCGCAAGCTGCTCGAGCGCTTCACCGACGGGGGCCTGTACCCTTACTCGCGGTTCTACCTGCGGGCCATCAAAGAGCGCTTCGGCAACTACTGGAACAACCACTTCTCCACCATCGGCGTGGTAGGGCTCGACGAGGCCGCGCGGAATCTCCTCGGCGAGGGGCTGCTGGGCCGCGAAGGCCGGCGCTTCGGCCTCGCCGTGCTCGACCACCTTCGCAAGCGGTTGGTCGAGCTTCAGGATGAGACCGGAACGCCGTTCAACCTGGAAGCCACGCCGGCCGAAGGTGCGAGCTACCGGCTGGCCATGCTCGACCACGAGAGGTTTCCCGAGCTTTCTGCATCCGGAGCGGTCGCGGCGTACTCGAATTCCTCGCAACCGCAGGTGAACGCCGTGCAGGACCCGTTCGAGCTCTTGGAGCACCAGGATGAATTCCAGACCAAGTACACCGGCGGCACCGTGCTGCACTTCTGGCTTGGTCAGCGCGTGGAGGATCCGGAGATCGTGAAGGCGTTCGTGCGTGGCGTGTGCAGTCGCTACCGCTTACCCTACTTCACACTCACGCCCACGTTCTCGATCTGTACCGAGCATGGCTACCTGGCCGGCGCGTGTGCGCAGTGCCCACGCTGTGGTGGGGCGACGGAGGTGTACTCGCGCGTGGTCGGCTACCTGCGCCCCGTCGGACAGTGGAACCAGGGCAAGCAGGAGGAGTTCGCTCGCCGCTCGGTCTACGACGGCAAGCTCTCGTCGTAGGCGGAGGCGACGATGATCGCGGCCGTGGAGAGCTGTTCGTTCGTGGATTTTCCCGGCCGTCTGGCCGCCGTGGCCTTCACCCAGGGGTGCGACTTGCGCTGCCGTTATTGCCACAACCCCGAGCTGTGCGAGCGAAGGCCCACGGGCCCGAAGGTCGCACACGATCTCTTGCATCTGCTGAGGCGACGGCGCGGGCTCCTTTCGGGGGTCGTCGTCACAGGGGGCGAGCCGACGTTGTGGTGCGAGCTCGGGCCCTTGCTGGAGAGCTTTCGCGCGATGGGCTTTGCCATCAAGCTCGACACCAATGGGCTTCATCCGATCCGGACCAGGCGCTTGCTCGGGCAGGGCCTCGTCGACTACCTGGCCGTGGACATCAAGGCATCGCCCGGCGACGGATCGCGCTGGCTGTGTGGGCACGGGCGGCAAGCCGAGGCGGCCCTTCGGACCCTGGCAGACGCATCTCGGCTGGGCGTGGCGTGCGAAGCGCGGACGGTCCTGGTTCGAGGCGTTCACGATGCCCGAGCCATGTCCTGGATCGCCGAGCGGCTGGCCGACCATGGCATCAAGCGTTGGCGCCTGCGCGACGTGCGCCCAGGTCGGGTTCTCGACGCGACGGTGCCCCTGACGCCGCCCGAGAGCTCCGTGGGCGAGCACGCCGTGTCTCTCGGGGATAGGTGGTCGCTGGATGTGCAGTGGTTCGAGCGGGAGGGCGTAGCGCGTGCCAGGCCGAAGGGAGCTTGCCTTGACAGTTGACCCTTCGTCCCCTAAGACATGCGCGATGTCGTCGACAGGCAAGGCCGTACGTGCGCGAGCGCGAGGTCTTCGGCTGATCAGCCAGATCCTTTTGGCGGTGCAGGTCCTGTCGTTTGGCCACCTGGCGTTGATTCGCCACGTCACATGCCTTGAGCACGGGGACATCATCCACCTCCAGCGTGCCGAGACGCCCCCTAACAAGGCAGATGGGAGAGCGACTGGGGCATCGAGCCATTCGATGGAGGCCGTGGAGTCGTCTGCCGAGGCGGAACATGACCATTGTCTGGCGTGCATGGATGCGAGCCGTCGCTATCTGCTGACCGGCCCATCGCAGCCGGTGCTCGTGCGCCAGGTCCACGTCATTTCGGTCCCGGCAACCCGGTCGACCTTCTCGGCTCCAGTCGACCTGATTCTCCTTTCGCCAAAGAATTCGCCTCCGTCGGCCTAGTCCATCGAGCGGCCGAGATGCCGTTCGTCTTGCAGTAAGGCCCAGCAACGGAAGGCGGCGTTGGAACGTCGCGGCTTTCCATCGTGCTCGCGACGTTCCTTGACGACTTGTACCCACGGAGGACGTGTTCATGCTTTCTATTGCCTTGATTGCCTTGTTGTCGGCGCAGGCGTCGCCGGACCAGGCCGCACCGTCAGAACAGACCGAATCCGCGCCCCCGCCGGCCGCCCAGTCGACCGAGCCCGCGCTCGCCGACCAACCCAAGCCAGCCGAGTCTTCGGCCCCGACACCGGACTCGGTCCTTCCTTTCGAAGTGGAGCGCGCCGTGAAAACGGGCTCGCGTTCGACGGCCGGCGTGTTCGTCCAGAATCGATTCAACCCCGACCTTTCGCTGATCACGGACGTGGCGTTCGTGCGCTCGAATCTCGGCGAAGACACGGCAGGGGCTCTGTCGATGCCGGGCCTTCTGGACGAGGTCGAGATGGAAGGGAAGGGGCGGGGCTTCAACTTCAACTACCTCGAGGTCGCCCTTTCGGCGGCGGTGGATCCGTACTTCGACTTCGTCGGCATCATCGCCTTGACGCCGGAGGCGGTCCACGTGGAGGAGACCTACGTCGACACACGGCACCTACCTTTCGGATTTCGACTGCGCCTGGGCAAGTTCTTGTCCGCGTTCGGGCGACTCAACGGCATGCACCATCACATGTGGGACTTCTACGATACCCCGCTCGTGTACGAGGCCTTCATCGGACTCGAAGGTTTCAAGAACCCTGGTGTGCGCTTGTCCTGGACCGCGCCGCTCGACTTTTTGCTGCAGCTGAACCTGGAGGTCTTCCAGGGACATAGCCACGAACCGCGGCTCTTCAACGCCAGCAGATACGAGCTGACCGCACAAGACGGGACCGTGCTTTCGTCGAGCCATCCGACCGTTCCTTCGATGGCGGTGGGCTCGCTCAAGACCTCGTTCGACACCGGCGACCACGTCTTTCTGGCTGGGGCGTCGGTCATGTACGGACACGCCTTGCAGACGCGCATCGCCGGAGAGTCGGGAGACTGGGCCTTCAACGCGCCAGGCACGATCCTCTACGGGGGCGAGCTGACCTACAAGTACCTCATCAGCTCGTACCGAAGCGTGACCTGGCAAAGCGAGTACCTGGGCATCGTGTCGTCTGGCGATCTCGCGCAGGCCTCCGACGGGCTGGTGCACTCGGCGAGAAAACGCCAGGGCGGGTTCTACAGCCAACTGTTGTGGCGATTCGACGACCCGGGACGCTGGCGCGTTGGGACGCGCTTCGACTTGCTCGTCCAGAACTCGTTCACCGTGGACGGCGACAAGCAACCCGGCGGCGACATGTTGTCGCGCTACACTGGCATGCTCGAGTACAGTCCGACCGAGTTCTCCAGGTTCCGCCTGCAGTACGCCCACGACCGATCTCGCTTCCTCGACGGAGAACGCAAGAACGTCCACGAGGTCATCCTGCAAATGAACATCGCCGTCGGCCCGCACGGCGCCCACACGTTCTAGCCATCGCATTCGGAGAACACCATGAAGCTCATCACGACAAGCCTTCTGGCCGCCGTCACGTTCAGCTGCCTCCTCGCGGCATCCGCGCAAGCCAAGCCCAAGATCGTCGTCACCTACCCGTACATCGCATCGCTGGTCCAGCAGATCGCGAAGGACAACGCCACCGTGACCACCCTCGGCAAGGGCGACGAGGATCCGCACTTCGTCGTTCCACGGCCCTCGTTCATCGGGAAGCTCCGCCAGGCGGATCTCCTGATCATCAACGGCGCTTCGCTGGAGGTAGGGTTCGTGCCGCCGCTCCTCAAGCAGGCCAACAATCCGAAGGTGATGCCTGGTGCGCCTGGCCTCATCGATCTGTCGCAGGCCGTGACCTTGATAGAGAAGCCGGAGACCGTGAGCCGCTCCGAAGGCGACATCCATCCGGAAGGCAACCCGCACTTCGTGCTCGATTGGCACAACGTCCCCGCCTTGGCCCGGATGATCACCGACGCGCTCGTCCGGGTCGAGCCTGGCGCCGCTTCCACCTATCGAGCCAACCTGGCCGACTTCCTCGCCAGATGGAAGGCCAAGAGCGACGCGTGGGACAAGAAAGCGGCCTCGCTGCGGGGCAAGTCCTTCATCCAGTACCACTGTCTGTTCGACTACTTCGCCGTGCGGACCGGGCTCAAGATCGCGGGCGAGCTGGAGCCCAAGCCGGGCATCCCGCCCACCAGCAGGCACATCGCGGAGCTGCTTTCGGCCAACGCCCCGGGTAGCATCCTCAAGGTCGTGACGGATTCGTACCACGAACACAAGACGGCGCCTGGGATCGCCCAGAAGCTGGGGGTGCCTTGGGTGGTGTTGCCTCACGACGTGAACGCGGCCCCAGGCGCGCAGGACATCTTCGGCCTGTTCGATACGCTGCTCGCCAGCATCACCCAATGATCGACGTCCTGCTCACTGCGTTCCTGCTGTCGGTGGTGTTGCTGGGCATCCACTCGTATTACGGGCTGCACATCATCGAGCGCGGGATCATCTTCACCGACCTCGGGATCGGGCAGATGGCGGCCTTCGGCGCGGCGGTGTCCATTCTCGTGTTCGACGGGAAATACATGTATCCGGTGTCGCTGGCCTTCTCGCTGCTGGGCGCGTTCCTCATCGCACTGTCGACCAAACGCACGCGCAACCACGAGGCCTTCATCGGTCTGCTCTATGCGTTCGGCATGAGCGCCGCGGTCATCGCGCTGTCTCGCGCGCCCCGCGGCGCCGAGGAGATGGAGCACCTGGTGGCCGCGGACATCCTGTTCGTGTCCATGTCCGCCGTGCTGAAGACCGCGGCCCTCTATCTCGTCATCGGGATCGTGCTCCGGTTTGGCCTCGGGCGACTGCGAGGAACCTGGCGTGAGCTGGTGTTCTTCGGGACCTTCTCCGTCACGGTCACCAGCTCGGTGAATCTGGCCGGTGTCCTGGTCGTGTTCTCGCTCCTCGTCGCGCCAGCGTTCATCGTCTCGCACATGCAGAGGTCGTTCAGGGCCAAGCTGCTTCTGGCGTGGGGCATCGGCACGGCGCTGAACCTGGTGGCCATCGTGGCGTCCTACTTCCTGGATCTGCCGACCGGCTACACGGTGGTGGCGCTGTACGCGCTGACCGGCATCGTGTCCACGCTGATACGCGGCGCCGGCAGGGCTGCTCCGGCGCAGCCGGCGGTCTGAAAGACAGGTCTGATAGGATTGCGGCAAATGCAAGCCGAGGTAACAGCGGTCGAACATCCTGCCCCGCCGAAGGCGCGCCCGAGCGTGACCAGCGGGCGGGCGAGGAGGTGGATCCTCGGCGACATCGTGGCGCCCTTCCTGGTCAGTCGTGCGTTGCTGGTACTGGTCGCTTGGTTCGCCGAGGTCTTCGTCGCCAATCCACGCTACCCTGCCGCGAACGTGGCCCGTCGGGGATGGCAGTTCACGAGCCTATCCCTCCTGGACATCTGGGGACGCTGGGATTCGGGGTGGTACATGAAGATCGTGCTCGGCGGCTACGTGCCCGCGGCGTCGTACGAGAGAGTCCCCAGCACCATCGCCTTCTTTCCACTCTTCCCGATGAGCGTGCGTGCCATCCTTCGCCTTCTGCCTGAGAGGGCACGCACGGAGAGCGCGGCGATGATCGTGGGCGTGGTCCTCGCGAATGCGGCGCTGCTTCTCGCCCTGGTGGCCATCCGGCAGTTGGTGGTGCGTTTCGCCGGCATACCCGCGGCCAGGCGCGCGGTGCTCTACGTCCTCACGTTTCCGACCGGCTTCTTCCTGTCGTGCTTCTATCCGGAGTCGCTCTTCCTGGCCGCCTCGGCGGGGGCGTGCCTCTTGGCCGTGCGTAACCGTTGGTTCTGGGCGAGCCTGGTCGGGGTCCTGGCGGCGCTCAGCCGCCCCTACGGGGTCATGGTCGTGCTGCCCATGGGCTGGATCTACCTGTCGTCGATTCATTGGAAGCCTTCGCAGGTGCGGCCCAACGTCCTGTTTCTGCTCCTGGTCCCTAGCGCGCTTCTCGGGTACCTGCGCCTCGTCTATCCGCTCAGTGGGCACCTTTTCGCGCCCTTCGCCGCCCAGGCCGCGTGGCGCCGCCATTTCGCTTGGCCGTGGACCACGCTGTCGAGCTCACTCTATTTCGAGGGCAACATCACGCGCGTGCAGCAGATCCTTGCCGTATCGATCGTTGTGCTGTCGGTGTGGGCCTTGCTGCGGCTGCCGTCCCGCGCGTATGGGCTGTATGCGCTCGCCATCACGCTCCCTTCGCTCTTCAGCGCGACCCTGATGGGGATCGGTCGACACGCGGTCGTGGTGTTTCCTCTCTACATGATCCTCGCGGTGATCAGCCGTCGCGAGCGCGTCCACCTCGTCCTGCTCGGAATGAACCTGACCGTGCAGGTCCTGTTCATGATCGCGTGGGCGCGGTTCTATCCGGTGGTCTGACCCTCCTCGCTCGAGCGCGGCGTTCGAGGTTGGGAGCATCCCCCAGTGTTGCACAGACCCTTGGTTCGCCTACCCGCCGTTGCATTCAGAAGATTATCGTGCCGCAGTCCTCGAAGACCATCGTGGTGTCGATGCGGAAGTTCGACTCCGAGGTGTGGCGCTCGGCATTGAAGACCGCCAGCTCGTAGGTCTTGCCCTGCTCGATGCCCAGCGCCTCTGCCTGGGCGTCCAAGTCGATGGTCTGGGTCTTCTGCTTGTGGATGCCGCCCAGATCGATGGCCAGGCGCTTGTTGATGTACACGAAGACGTCGTCGTCGCCTTGGAACTTGAAGGTCTCGCCGCCGTTGTACGTGAAGGTCGTGTGGATCTCGGTGGTGAAGGCGAAGTTGTGCATCTCGCCGTCCGCGCCCCTGCCTTGGTCGTTCCATCCTTGCCCGTCGAGCGGGAAGAAGTACGTGTTGGGGACGTCGGAATCGGTATTGCCGAGCGACGCCGCAAAGGTGACCACGTTGCCGTTCGCCACGAACTTGAGGCCGAGCAAGAAGGTCCGGTTGACGCCCTCCACGTCTCGATACCACTGGTCGAAGTTCTCTTTGCCGGTGGTGGTGGTGGTCTTGCCGTCCGGGTTGGCATAGACGGGCTTGCCGTCGTCACCTAGCGTGTCGGTCACGATCCCTACGTCGGATGCGCTGGTCACCCTTTGGAAGTCCGGGTGTCCTTCGTCGGCGGCGTTGTTCATCTTGAAGTCGCGGATGACACCGAACAGCCCCGCGCACTGTCCGGGCTTCGGCATTTCCGTTTGTTCCGATGGCTTCGGGCCGAGCGCATACTCGCCGTAGGAACCGCTCTTGCGATTCACATAGTCGGGCGGCGGCCACTCCGGAACGGTGGAGCCGCCGGCGCCTCCCATGGGGGCGGCGTCGGGCAGCGTGATGATCATTCCACCCATGCCGCTGCTTCCGCCTTGGCCCTGGCCTGCGCTGCCTCCGACGGATGGGCTGTTGCCCCCCGTGCCGTGACCGATCGTCGTTGCGTTGTCGCCCGGGCTGCATCCAACCGCGCCCGCGATAATAAGCAAAGCCATTGTAGCGAGACCGACCTTGCGTGCGCGCATCGAACACCTCCGGCGAGCCATTGCTCGGCTACAGGCCAATGGTTACCAGTCTGTTTCAGCATGGTCGATGGCCGGTGGCAAGGCGTTTCGTCGGGTTTTGGAGGACCGGCGACCCAATTGGGGAGCAGGAAACGAGTGGCCTCGCTCACAGCACCGGTGAGCCAAAGTCGCGGGCTCAGTCATGGCCCCGCCCGAGCCGCAGGTGTTGGGGAAGCCCCGGCGGACCCCGCGGGCGGTCCTCAGGTCCGGAAGCGCGCCACCTGGCCTCTGAGACTCTCTGCCAAACGCGACAGCTCGCCCGCGCTGTTCTTCACTTGTTCCACTCCGGAGACTTGCTCGTCCACGGTCGTGCTCACCTTGGCGATGTCCTTGGCGATGGACTGGGCCACCGACGCCGTCTGCGCCACCCGCTCGTTGGCGTCCTTCGCGCCGGTGCTGGCATTGGCGATATTCTGCGCCACGTCCTTGGTCACCGCGGACTGCTCCTCGATGGAGGCGGCAATGGACGATACGATTTCGCCCACGTCCTTGATGATGACCGCGATGCCCTCGATCTCGCCCATGACCCCGCCGGTGGAGGACTGCACACCGCCGATCCTGGCCTTGATGTCCTCGGTGGCCGTGGCGGTCTGTTGCGCGAGCTCCTTGATCTCGTTGGCCACCACGGCAAAGCCCTTGCCAGCGGCGCCGGCACGCGCGGCTTCAATCGTGGCGTTCAAGGCCAGAAGGTTGGTCTGTGCCGAGATGCTCGTGATGGCCTCGGTGACCTTGCCGATGTCCTGCGCGGCTCGTCCCAGCTCTCGCATGGTGGCGGCGATGGCTTGGGTTTGGCTGATGGCCTCGGTGCTGATGGAGCGCGCCTTCTCGGCGTGGACTGCGATCTCGTGGACCGTAAGGCTCATCTGCTCGGTCGAGCCTGCCACCGCCGTCAGGTTCGCGGTGGTCTGTTCCATGGCGGCGGCTACCGAGGTGGCGTTGGTGCTCGATTCTTCCGCCGCTGCCGCCACCGTCGTGGCCGAGCTCGCCATTTCCCTGCCACCGGCGGCCAGCGTTTGGGCGACGCGAGAGATGTCCGTCGATGCGGTGGCCAGCGTCTTCGCTCCACGGCCGACCTCCCCCAGGGTCGAACGCATGCTCTTGACGAGCTCGTGGGTGCCTCGAGATAGGACGCCAGCCTCGTCCTTGCGTGACTGAAGCGAGTCTGGGACGTCCACCGTCAGGTCGCCGTTGGCCACCTTGGACAGGGCTTCCGTCGTGGCCGCGATGGGGAGAGTGATCGAGCGGGTCATTGCGGTCCCGATGCCGATCGACAGGAGCAACGAGACCACGAGCAGGAGCACGATCATCGTCGTGGCGCTGCCAGCCGCCGCGGCGTTGGCAGTGCCGAGGGCGTTGCCGCCTTTGAGGTTGCCCTCGACCATTTGGTCGAGGATGTTCTGCTCCTGCATGGCGACCTCAGTCGAGCGCGCAACCACCGCTCCCGCCCCTTCCGCGATGGTGTCCTTGTCCATCATCGCGATCATCTTCTCCACGAGGTGACGATACTCGCCGTGTGCTTTGACCAGCTCCTGGTAGGCGATTCGGCCGGCGTCATCGAGCTCGGTGTGCGCGTACTGATCGGCCTGACGTTGAAACTCCTCGAAGGCCCTCTTGATCTGCGAGGCCGCCGCGCCCCGCTCCTTCGCATCCTCGGCGAGCAGCGAATCCCGGATATAGGTGCGAACCCTCTCGAACCCCTTCGTCATCTCGACCAGGTGGCCGAGGGAGACGATGTTCCTCTGGTACAAGAGCCGATCAGCCGCGCTCAGACTGCGCAGGTATGCGACCCCCAACAGTCCGACCAGCATGGTCAGCGCGACCAACAACGTGATGCCGGTCCCCATCCGGTGCCCGATCTTCATATCCCTCATGATGCTCATGACTGCGTCGGTCCTTTCTCGGCCTAGCCCCTTCCTTCGGTAGCGCTCACGACAGCGGTGCCCGATGAAGGGCAGGGAAACCATCGTCAGTTGCGTTGTCCTCTTGAGCCATCGCAACAGGACACCGCGCCGCAGTAAGAACTGCCGCAATCGGCCGAAACCTTCCTGGCGCATTGATGCGCAGGAGACATCGACCATGTTGAGAGGGAGACTATGCTCTGGGCTCTTGGGGGCCAGCCTCGTGGCCGTCGTACTGTCGACGACAACGCCCGTACACGCTGGAGAGGTTGCCGTGGTGGCGAATGCG
>CAZYFU010000064.1:0-21672 GCA_964647025.1 uncultured Myxococcales bacterium
CGAGCCAGGCGCGTGTCGCGCTCTGCTCTCCGAATTTCCCGACAAGCCCTAGCTAGCTTTTCACGAAGCCCAGGAACTTCTTGGCGTCGATGTCGTACTGAATGCCCCACGATCCGCTGATGCCGCTGCACGAGCTGGGAAAGCCCTTCTTGGCCTGTTCGACCACGGGGCTGTTCTTCTCGAGCAACAGCGCGTTCACGTAGACGTAGCGCTTTCCGTCACGGACCAGGCCGGCGTACTGCCGGACATAGAGCGAGAACGAGAATGACAGGGCCTTGTCGATGCCGCTCTTGCGCAGGTGCGTGCGCAGCTCGCTGTCGATGGCGTCCACCATCTTGGGCGCCACCCTCCAGTAGCCCACGACGCCCGACGGGGTCTCCCTGGTGCATAGACGAAGGCCGGTCGCGAACGCGGCATCCGGCAGGGACACGGTCATCCCGATGTACCGCTTGGCGGCCAGCCGACGCGCCCGTTGCGTCGCCTCGGCCCCGGGCGCGCCTCGCGCCTGTGCGGGCGCGAACGCTGCCAGCATCGACAAGACCCCCAGCATGCCAGCCCAACGGGCGCTCTGCTTCATGGCGTACTCCTCTTTCCGTTGCTACTTCTCGGAGCTCGCTCCACGCCAGTCAAGCGTGAACGTGCGATGCCGTGAAGCACTCCGATACTACAGGTAGCGCAGCCAATCCGGGCGCGGCTCGCCAGGACCTTTGACCACCGAGGTGAAAGCGGCCTGCAGCTTGCGCGTGACCGGCCCCGGCATGCCGGCACCAATGGTGCGGCCGTCGATCTCCCGCACGGGCGTCACCTCGCACGCGGTGCCGGTGAAGAAGACCTCGCTGACCTGGTACAGGAAGTCACGCGTGAACGATTGTTCGACCACCTCGAAGCCTTCCTGCTTGGCCAGGGTGATGACCGCGTCGCGGGTGATGCCTTCGAGGATTGGCATGTCGAGCGGCGGCGTGTAGATGCGGCCCTTGTGGATGGCGAAGATGTTCTCGCCCGTGCCCTCGGCCACCCGGCCATCGGCATCGAGCATGATGGCTTCGTCGTAGCCGTGGTGCTGTGCTTCCCGCTTGGCCAGCACGGAGTTGATGTACTGACCGGAGAGCTTTGCCTTGCTCATGACGTTGTTCACGTGGCCGCGCACGTACGTGGACACGTGGGCTCGGATGCCCTTGGTGATGGCTTCATCGCCGAGGTAGGCGCCCCACGGAAAGGCGATCACCACGGCCTCGATGGGGGCGTCCTTGGCGCCGAGCCCCAGCGAGCCCGGGCCCGCGTAGACCAGCGGTCGCAGGTACGCCTCGGCCAGCTTGTTTTGGCGCAACACGTCCAGGCACGCGTCCTCGATCTGCTCGACCGAGAAGGGCACCTGGTTTCCGCACACCTTCATCGAGCCGATCAGTCGCTCGATGTGCTCGCGCAGGCGGAACACGGCGCTGCGCCCGTCGGCGCGCTTGTAGCAGCGGATGCCTTCGAAGGCAGCCACACCGTAGTGCAAGGTGAACGCGGAGACGTGGGTCGTCGCTTGGGCGAACGGAATGATCTTGCCGTTCATCCAGGCATATTGGGATTCGATCATGACACTCCTCTGAGGCGGCGGATCTCTTCTTCGATGTCGGAAAGTCCAGGGCTCATACTCAACACTTCTTCGAAGATCCGCACGGCCTCGTCGGGCTTGCCGGTCTCTGCGTAGAAGCGACCGAGCGAGACACGCGACCACGGGTTCTTCGGGTCGGTCTCGACGGCGGCGAGCAGCTCGGTCAAGCCGGCGGCCACGGCGCGCTCGTCCGCGGGCGCCTGGCGGTACACCGCCCAGCCGAGAGCGCTACGGTAGCTGGCCTGGCCGGGCGCCAGCGTGCTGGCTTTGCGGAAAGCCTCGGCGGCATCGCGGTAGCGGCGGGCGCGCAGATGGGCGACGCCCTGGAAGTAGACCCGCTCGGCCACCACGTGGGGCGACTCGGTCGGCTGGCCGCTATCGTCGTCCGGTCCGGCGGGGAGCTCGCGATCGAGATGGGCCATGTAACGCCGTCGCGCGGTCGGATCGGACAGAACCGCGTGAGCCTCTTCGAGTCGTTCGAAGATCCGCTCGGCGAGCACGCGCACGTCCTCGGGGCGAAGACGGAACCGGTCGGGGTGGAACTCGCGCGCCCGAACCTCGTAGGCGGTCAGCACCTCGGCCATGGTCGCCTCGCGATCGAGCGCGAGCACCTCGAAGTGCGTCTGCTGATTCATCACCTCGAAGATGGCGGTGAGGTCGTCGTAGCTGCGCTCGCCCGCGGCGATGTGAGGCGACGAATAGTCCTCCGCCGGCTTGACCTCCTCGGGCACGCGCGCAGCCGGCGTCGGCGAAGGCTCGATCATGCCGGCCTCGGCCATCGCCACCAACAAGAGCCGCGCCCGGTCCGTGGGGATCATGGTGGAGGCCAGCGCGGCCTCGAACTTCGCGGTGCCGTCGAGGCTGTCGATGAAGCGCTGCTCGTTCGGGTCGGAAGTGATGTCTTGCAGACGCTGGCGGTGGTCGGTCGCAGGCGCGATGTACTGCCCGGCGTAAGGGGTCAGCACCAAGTGCATGCGCTCGGCGTCGTAGTAGCGACGAATGCCCTCGAGAATCAGGGCTGCCGGCGAGCGCTCGAGCCGCACCGGCTGATCGTGTGGCACCTCGCCCTTCTTGAACGAGAACTTGCCCTCGCGCCACGAGAACAGCTCGAGCAGCTTGGCCTCCATTTGCAGGACCAGCGCACGCGACAAGTTGTAGGGTGACAGCGCGCCCATCTCGACCAGCAGCTCGCCTTGCCGCTTCTTGCTGGCTTGCATCTGCCGTAGTGACTCCGCCAGGGTCTCCGCCGAGATCATGCGCTGTTCGAGCAGGATCTGGCCGAGGCATTCGGTCGGGACGTTCGAACGCGCGGCGATGGGATACCCGTTCTGCGTGTAGATGATCTTCTTGGTCTCGCCAGTCGTCACCAGCAACGCGCCCGACATGCGGCCGGCGTAGATCCGCTGCAAGACGCGGGCGAAGGGCTGACGCGCCAGCGAACCGCGCAGGTCGGATCCGCCCCCCATCTGCTTGGCCACGTTCTCGACCGAAAGGCGCTCTCGCTTCTCGTCCTGGTCGAGGATTGTCGAACCAGGGTAGTTCGGGATGACGATCTCCGTGCTGGCATCGTGCGGTGGGACCAACTCCAGGAGATGCGCGAGCAGGCGCGAGACGTCGAGCGGAGTCTGCAGGTACTCGGCCGGCGCGAAACGCCGCTTGGCCTCTGAGGCGTGGCTGGCGCCGCGGTGGGTGCTGGCCACGAAGAAGATGGGCGCATGCTCGGTCTCCGACGAACGGCGGATCTCCTCGGCCAAGGAGAACCCCGTACCGTCGGGGAGGTTCGTGTCGATGACGAACGCGTCGGGCGGCTGAATCAGCATGCTTCGCTTGGCCCAGCCGACCTCGGCCTCGGCGGCCAGCGCGTAGCGAGCCTCGGACAAAGTGTCTCCGATGCGGCGCTGCAATTCGGGGTCGCTTTCGACGACCAGCACGTAGGGCGACATGGGCGAAGGATTCTATACCCATTCAAGCGGAAAAGAGGCCGCAGGGGAAGTTTGACGTACAATGGCCCGCGTCCCCCAAAGGAGGGGGCTCGTCTTGAGCAGTCGCCGCCGCAAAAGCAAAGTCGCATGTCTGATTCTGGCCGCCGGGAAAGGAACCCGGATGAATTCGGCCAAGAGCAAGGTGCTTCACACCGTGCTGGGCCGCCCGATGGTGGCTTACGCCGTCGACCGTGCGCGCGAGCTGAGAGCATCGCCCATCGTCGCCATCCTCGGTCACCAGAAGGACGAGGTCGCAAAGGCTTTGCGGGCCCAGTTTCCCGACGAGGAGATAGCCGTCGTCGACCAGAAGGAGCAGAAGGGGACCGGACACGCAGTCCGCCTGGGCCTTAGGCCCCTTGCCAAGTTCGACGGCTTGGTGGTGATCCTGTGCGGCGATGTGCCGCTGTTGCGTTCCGAGACGCTGGCGGCCCTGGTCGATGAAGCGACCAAGACTGGGGGACTCGCCATGCTGACCTCGGTCGTGCGTAACCCGACCGGCTACGGTCGCATCGTGCGTGACGAGACGGGCAACATCCGCGAGGTCGTGGAGGAGAAGGACACCGACCAGGTGCAGCGCCGTATCGACGAGGTGAACGCGGGCGTCTACGCCGGGCCAGCCGAGTTCCTCCGCAAGGCCACGACCAAGCTCAGCTCTCGCAACGCTCAGGGGGAATACTACCTGACCGACATCGTCTCGCAGGCGGCCGCCAGCATCGGCGTCACCTCGGTCGACGTCGCTGCCGACGAGATGGCTGGCGTCAACGATCGAACCCAGCTCGTGTCCGTGGAGCGCTCGCTGCTCGCGCGCCTGGTGCACGAGCACAGCAAGCTTGCCACCTTTCGCGACCCGTCGCTCGTCTATGTGGAGGGCTCTGTCACCATCGAAGCCGACGCAGAGATCGGCCGAAACGTCGCCTTGCGCGGCAAGACCGCCATCGGCGTCGGCGCGCGCATCGACGACGGCGTGATCCTCACCGACACCACGGTCGGCGCAGGCGTGCACATCCGTCCCTACTCGGTCTCCACGCAAGCGACCATCGGCGATGGCGCCACGATCGGCCCGTTCGCGCACCTGCGGCCCGGCAGCGAGGTCGGCCCTGACGTGCAAGTGGGTAACTTCGTCGAGACCAAGAAGACCAAGCTCGGGCGCGGCAGCAAGGCCAATCACCTCAGCTACCTCGGCGACGCCGTCATCGGGGAGAAGGTCAACGTGGGCGCGGGCACGATCACCTGTAACTACAACGGCTACGAGAAGCGGCAGACCATCATCGAGGATGGCGCGTTCATCGGGTCGGACACACAGCTCGTCGCGCCGGTTCGCGTGGGCAAGCGCGCGGTGGTCGCGGCAGGCGCGATCATCACCGAAGACATCCGCCCAGGCGTGCTCGCGATTTCGCGCGCGCCGTGCAAGCAGGTCGATGGTTACGCCGACCGCTTGGCCAAGCGCTATCCGAAGAAACGGTCCGCCTAGGCAATGGGAGGCTTTGGGAATCGCATGGCGACATCGGTGAGAGAATTCTTCGGCAACCGCGTCCCCGACGCTTTGGCCCGGCACCCGGAGCGGGCCAAGGACGTGGCTGCCGTGTACTTGTTCAAGATCAGCGGCGACGAGGGAGGGACCTGGACCGCGAACCTGCTGGCCTCGCCGCCCTGGTGCAAGCCCGGGATCATCGGGGATGCCCAATGCACGATCGAGGTCGCGGACAAGGACTTCTGCGCGATGGTCGATGGCGGCATGCAGGCTGCGATGCAGATCCTGATGGCCGGCAAGCTGAAGATCGCGGGTGATCCCACGCTGATCGCCAAGCTCACCAAGGTCCTGCAGATGGGCTCGTAGCCTCGAGCCGCCCGATCCTCACAGCGTCGAGCTGTGTTCCTCCAGAGGTCGCGACAGTCGGGCTGGTCCTGGCATGGCACTTGACTGTCTTCGGGGTGTGATTAACCAAGGACCTGTCAATCGAAGAATCCGGGGACCAAATCAGAGCAGAGGGTTCCGGATTCGCAACAACAAGGAGGAACGCCATGCTTCTAAGGAGAGTTTGGCCCTCGCGGCCAGTGTTCGAGAACCCCTTCTCGGACTTCGATCAACTGCGACGTGAAATGCTGCGTATGTTCGACTCGATGACCGGCGCAGAGCTACCGTCGGGTGTCTTTCCGCCGATGAACATCAGCCAGGACAACGACAACTTCTACGTCCGCGCCGAGCTGCCGGGGATCAAGGCTTCCGACATCTCCGTAACGGCGCTGCGCAATCGCGTCTCGATTACGGGGAAGCGCGAGATTCCACAAGAGAACGACAAGGTCAGCTACCACCGCAAGGAGCGCGCGGAGGGCGAGTTCAGCCGGACCGTGACGTTGCCCGGTGAGGTCGCGGCGGACAAGGTGGAAGCGCGCTACACGGATGGGGTCTTGCAGCTGACCCTGCCCAAGGCCGAGGAAGCGAAGCCTCGTCAGATCGCGGTGAATGCCTCGTAAGCATGCCAGAAAGGAGAATGAGCCATGTTCCGTAGCGATGAAAACAAGAGCCTGGAAAAGAGCGCCAGCCGCGCTCCCGAGCAAACCTACAACGGCCCCGTGTACTCGCCGGCCGTGGATATCTTCGAAAGCGATGACCGCATCTCGCTCCTGGCGGACATGCCGGGCGTGAAGCCGAAGGATCTCAAGATCGATCTGCGCGACAACACGCTGACCCTCAGCGGTCGCGTCGATGTTCCCGCGGACCAGGCGAGCATCCTGACCGAGTACGAATCGGGCACGTACTTCCGGCAGTTCACGCTCTCGGAGATGATCGACCAAGCGAAGATCGACGCCAAGCTGGCGGATGGGGTCTTGCGCCTCGACTTGCCGAAGCTCGAACGTGCCAAGCCTCGACAGATTACCGTCAAGGCCAGTTAGGGCGGCTACTCCAGGCGCTTCTGCGCGATGAGGAACTCTTCCACTACCCTTCCGCCCACCAGGTGCTCTTGAATGATGCGCTCTAGCACGGGCGGATCGCACGAGTGGTACCAGGCCCCTTCGGGGTACACCACCGCGATGGGGCCGAATTGGCAGATGCGCAGGCAGTTGGCCTTCGTGCGTTGGATGCCACCCTGCTCGGACAGATTCAGCTCGCGAAGACGCCGCTTGAGATAGTCCCACGCTCGATTGCTGCGTTCTTTGTCGCTGCACTTGGGTACGGTCTGGTCGCAGCAAAGGAAGATGTGGCGCCGGGTGGACTGAACACCGAGCTTCTCAGCGGTAGTCCGTGCGCTTTGCCGAAGGTCGTTCTCCACGTGGCTATTCTTCAGCCTGCAGGCGCAGCGATTCAAGCACCTTCACGAAGTCCGCCTTGGCCGCTCCCACAGCGCTGGGCTCGCCGGTCATCTTGAGAAACCAACTGTGACCGTCCACGAAGAGCAGCCCGGCGATCATGCGCTGCTTGTCGGCGGCCTCGCCCGCGAAGTCGTAGAGAGACACGGTGCCAGCATTGGATCCGATCTCTTTGCGCAAGCCCGCCAGGCCGGCCTCGTCGATGGCTGGCAGCCCTACCTGCCCCCGCCACCGGTTGACGTTGGCAAGCTCACCGCCCGCGGCCCCCGACAGCATGATGACGCTGACGTCGACCTTGCCGGCGACGGGAGGTTTCAAGGTCGCGACCCGCATCCCTCCGGTGCGCGACTCGGTCCAGCCCTTGGGCAGATCCCACGCGATGGATTCACGCGATCCGCCAGGCGGCGGCATCTGGCCGGGATGCGGATTGTTCGCGCGCGGATCGTCGATGGGCGGGTGGCCTGCGGGAAGCCCAGGATCGAACATCTGCTTGCGAGCCGCTTCCACGGAGGGGGCCGCTCCTCGAACCACGGGCTTGGGCTCGTTGCGCGTGCAGGCCGCGAGGGCAAGTCCTGCGCCGAGCAAGAGCAGCGTCAAAGCAGAGAGTCTTTTCTCCATCACGGCGCTTAGTCTACGTGGCGCAACCGCCCCACGCCAGGCGACGAAGGGCCTGCTATCCTTTCGCCAACTTCACAGGTTGGGAGAGGACATGGCACAGAACAAGGACGAGCTCGTGGGATCGCGCGCATTCGGACCGGCTAGGTCCACTATCGGCGGAGCACCGCTTTCGCCCGAGATGCTGGCACGAACGGATCGCTTCTGGCGGGCCTGCAACTACCTGGCGGTCGGCATGATCTACCTGCGCGACAATCCCTTGCTGGCCGAGCAACTCGTACCCGCGCACATCAAGAAGCGTCTGCTGGGTCACTGGGGCTCGAGCCCCGCCCTCAGCTTCGTGTACACACACCTCGACCGCGCCATTCGCGACTACGATCTCGACGTCATCTTCCTGGCCGGACCCGGCCATGGGGCGCCCGGTGTGCTCGCGCCGGTTTACCTGGAGGGCTCGTACAGCGACATCTATCCCGACAAGAGTCAGGACTTGCGAGGCCTGCAGCGGTTCTTCAGGCAGTTCTCGTTTCCCGGCGGGATCGGCAGCCATTGCACGCCCGAGACGCCCGGTTCGATCCACGAGGGTGGCGAGCTTGGCTACAGCATCTCGCACGCGTTCGGGGCGGCCTTCGATAACCCCAAGTTGATCGTCGCGGTGGTGGTCGGCGACGGCGAGGCCGAGACTGGACCGCTCGCCACGTCCTGGCACGGCAACAAGTTCCTCAACCCGGCGCGGGACGGGGCCGTGCTGCCGATCCTCAATTTGAACGGCTACAAAATCAACAACCCGACCATCTTGAGCCGCATTCCCCAAGACGAGCTCGCGAGCCTCATGCGGGGCTACGGCTGGGAGCCGCTGTTCGTCGAGGGCTCGGAGCCCATGAGCATGCACCAGGCGATGGCCGCCACGCTCAACCATGCGGTCGAGCAGATTCAGCGAATCCAGGCCCAAGCGCGCGGCCAGGGGATGGACAGACGCCCGACCTGGCCCATGATCGTCTTGCGTTCACCCAAGGGCTGGACCGGGCCCGCCACCGTCGCGGGCCACAAGGTGGAGGGAACCTGGCGTGCGCACCAGGTGCCTATCGCTGACGTGGCCAGCAAGCCCGAGAGCCTCAAACAACTCGAGGCCTGGCTGCAAAGCTACAAGCCCGACGAGCTGTTCGATCGCGATGGTCACCTCGCGCCGGATCTGGTCGACTTCGCACCGAGGGGACCACGTCGCATGGGCTCGAATCCGCATGCCAACGGCGGGCTTCTGCGCAGGGACTTGCGCCTGCCCGATTTTCGCGCGTACGCCGTCGAGAACGTCGCACCTGGGCAGACCAGCGCAGAGAACACGCGCCCGCTCGGGGCCTTCCTGCGCGACACCTTGGCGGCCAACGTGGACAACTTT
The DNA here is from genome assembly GCA_964647025.1 of uncultured Myxococcales bacterium. Lineage (GTDB taxonomy): Bacteria > Myxococcota_A > Polyangia > Fen-1088 > Fen-1088 > Fen-1118. Next base: position 8,900 of record CAZYFU010000064.1, read on the forward strand.
CGGCTGTTCGGGCCCGACGAGAACACCTCGAACAAGCTCGATGCGGTCTACGCGGTGACGAAGAAGACGTGGATGGCCGAGCCGTATTCCGATGACAGCGACGGCGCCGAGCTGGCCAGCGACGGCCGCGTGATGGAGATGCTCTCCGAGCACACGCTGGAGGGCTGGCTCGAGGGCTACCTCCTGACCGGCCGCCACGGCTTCTTCTCGACCTACGAAGCCTTCGTGCACGTCATCGACTCGATGTTCAATCAGCACGCCAAGTGGCTGGAGATCTGCAACCACCTGCCGTGGCGGGCGGATCTCGCGTCACTCAACCTGCTCATCACCTCCACGGTGTGGCGACAGGATCACAACGGCTTCACGCACCAAGATCCGGGCTTTCTCGACGTGGTCGTCAACAAGAGCGCGAACGTCACACGCATCTACCTTCCGCCAGACGCCAACTGTCTGCTGTCCGTGGCCGATCACTGCCTACGCAGCCGCAACTACGTCAACGTCATCGTGTCGGACAAGCAGAAGCACCTGCAGTACCTGGACATGGACGCGGCCATCCGCCACTGCACGAAGGGCGTGGGCATCTGGGAGTGGGCCAGCACCGACGCTGGACAGGAGCCCGACGTGGTCCTCGCCTCTGCCGGCGACGTGCCCACCAAGGAGGCACTGGCCGCCTCCGCGCTGCTGCGACAGGAGTTTCCCGACATCAAGCTGCGCTTCGTGAACGTGGTCGACCTGTTCCGTCTGCAGCCCGACAGCGAGCACCCACATGGTCTTTCCGATCGGGATTTCGACAACCTGTTCACCACCGATCGCCCGATCATCTTCGCGTTCCATGGTTACCCATGGCTGATTCACCGGCTGGCCTACCGTCGCACCAACCACGGCAACCTGCACGTCCGTGGTTACAAGGAGAAGGGCAATATCAACACGCCGCTGGAGCTGGCCATCCAGAACGAGCTCGACCGCTTCAGCCTGGCCATCGACGTCATCGACCGAGTCCCACGGCTGCGCGCGGTCGGGGCCCACGCCCGCGAGCGGTTCCGCAACCTGCAGATCGATTGCCGCACCTACGCGCACGCTGAAGGCATCGATCGCCTCAGCGAGTCGGATTGGACGTGGCCGTTCAAGTAGATGGCGTGTCCGGCGCCACGCGCACTTGCCGGCCGTCGGCGCGGCTGTGCTAGCTTGCGGCCATGCTTCGACTCGTTGCGATCACGCTGGCGCTCTTGCTGCCGACCGCGCTCTTGCTGTCGCGCGCGCGATCTTTGCCCCAGCACGATCCCGCGCCGACGTCATCCTCGACCGACCCCATGGCAAGGCGCCCGCCATCCGCGTCGCACGGGCCGCGCCAGCGGGGTGTCGCCCTGGGCCTGTTCGCCGAGGACGTCAGCTTCTCCTACGCGCCGCTGCTGCGCGAGATCGTCACGCTCGGCGCCAGCCACGTCGCCCTGGTCATCCCGCTCTACCAGGAGCACGCGGCCTCCACCGAGCTTCGCCTGCACACCCGGCTCTCACCGAGCCTCGAGGCCATCGCCGACACAGTCCGTGAGGCGCAACGCATGGACCTCGAGGTCACGCTGTTCCCCATCGTTCGCCTGTCGGCTCCGCGGTCTCCGAACGAGTGGCGGGGCACGCTCGCGCCGTCTGATCGCGACGCCTGGTTCACGAGCTACGGACAGCTGGTCGGCGACCTGGCTTCGCTCGCGACCTTGACAGGGGCCACACGGCTGGTGATCGGCAGCGAGCTGTCGACCTTGGACGGGGATCTGCCGCGCTGGAGCAGGCTCATCGAGCTCATTCGTGCGGTCTACTCTGGGACCCTGGTTTATTCCGCAAACTGGGACCACTACGAAGACGCACGTCTGTTCGAGCTGGTGGACGAGATGGGCGTGGTGGGCTACTTCGATTTGCGCGGCCCCAAGGATCCATCCGACGTAGCGTCGCTGGCCGCGCGCTGGCGCCAGTTGCAGCGCCGGATCGAATCCGCGTTGGCGAGGTTCGACAAGCCCTTCATCTTCACCGAGCTCGGCTACCGCTCGCGCGCCGGGGCCACCGCCGCGCCCTGGGACGAGACCTCGGGAGGCGTCAGCGACCTCGACGAACAGCGACGAGGCTTCGAAGCCTTTCGCCTGGCTTGGACCGCGCGCGAAGGTGCGCACGCGCGCCTCGACGGCCTTTACATCTGGAACTGGTACGGCTACGGCGGGCCTGGCACCACCAGCTACACGCCCAGGGGCAAGCCCGCCGTCGACGTCATCAAGAAGATACTCGCCGACCTGGAATCGCCTTAATCACTTCGCCGGCGCGCCTTCCGCTTCGTCGCCCTCGGGCAGCGTCTTCACGAACGGCGCCAGCTTCAGCGATTCCCACGCCAGGTAGCCGAGGATGATCGCGAAGCCGATGAGCAGGATGAAGCTCTGGTAGGTGTAGCGCATATCCGTCCACCCTTCGGCGAGGCTGAAGTACTGCGCGACACACATCCCGGCCAGCACCAGGTACACCGTCGCGAAGGTCTTGTCTCTGTCTTCGCGCGGGCGCACCACGACCATGGGTAACAGAAACACGAAGTGGCAGTAGTAGTTCGACGGGTAGAAATAGAACGGAATCAGGAGAAGCCCGATGAGCGCGATCTCTTCGAGCTTCCGGCCTCGGCACGCGATCAGCGCCATCGCTGTGGCGAGCAGCAGGATGCCGTAGAACAACGGCCGCCGCGACGCGAAGGTCATCTTCTGCGCGTACGACCAGTCACCCCACGGTCCGACACGCCGGTGCTCGGTGAGCGCCTTGGCCGAGAGGCTGGGGCTGAAGGCGAGCACGTTGCGGAGACCGACGTTGTTGGTGCTGGGGCCGGTGGCGTGGATCTCGATCTTCTCCTTCCACGCAATCCAGGAGTCCTTGAAGCCGAACATGGCCGAGGTCAACGCCACCAGGGCGACCACGCACACCGTGGCGCCGGCGAAGGCCCGCAAGGCCGGGCGCTGGGTAACCCGGAAGTCGGCCATGCTGGGCAGCTTACGGCGGGCGTACCAGTAGTCGAACACGAACCACGCCATCGGCACGAAGAAGAAGAAGGTCGCCATGGCCGGGAAGGCGCGAATCAGACCGCCGTACGCCATCAGCACCCCGCCCAGCAGATAGCGCTGCTTCTTGATGGCGCACGCCCCGAAGCCGAGCGCGACCAGCCAGTCCTGGCGCAAGGTCGACCCCATCAGGTTCGAGCCGAAGTTGTAGAAGTCGCTCGCGCCCCAGATCACCGCCACGTAGAGCATGATGCGCAGGCCATAGGTCCGCCAAAGCACGAAGAAGAAGAACAGGACCAAGACCGGATCGATGAGGCCCGCGAGCGAGATCGACAGCTCACTCGCTGGCCAGTATTTGAACAGGAAGTAGGCGGGCACGATCCACACCGGCGTGGCATTGCCACCGTGGTCCTGCATGCTGGCCAGGTAGTCCTGCCCGCCCATGGTGTCCGAGAAGTACTTCATGTCGCGCTTGAACTCTTCCCAGCGCTCGGGGGTGAAGCGCGCGCGAATCTCGGGCAGCTGGTTCGCCACTTCGGTGCCGGTGCGCATCTCCGCATCGCGCAGATCGCGCAGGTGCACGCGGCCCAGGCTCGACGGGTTGAAGTTGGGCGTGTTGTCGATGTAGGCCGCGAGGCTGGCCAGGTAAAGTCCGTCGAAGCGCAGCTCGCGGAAGTACTTGGCCACCGGGTAGTAGTGCCGCATGTCCCAGGTGTGCACGAGGGTACGGCGCCCCTTCGCCTGATCGAAGAACTGCGGCATGCCGAAGTGGTAGTAGGTACCGAACGCGGTGATCGCGCAGAAGGCGAGCGTGGCCAGCGAGACGGCACGATGCGGCGCCCAGCGTTTCGAGAGGAACGCCTCCTTGATCACGACCACACCGGCTAGCGCCGCGACGAGAGCGCGCAGCGGCGGCTCTTGATCGAAGAACGGATACAAGTCCGCGTATTCCGCCACCAGCATCCACAGCGAGCCCAGCACGGGGAACAGGATCACGTACTGGAGGTTCGGCCCCTTGCGACGGTGGACCAGAATGAAGACCGCAGCCAGGATCCCGAACACGATCACCTTGATGCCGAGGGATTCGCCCACTGGAATCCCGCGCGCATGGGGCAGATCCCCGGGCCATGGCGCCGGCGGGCAGTCCGCATAGACGGCGATCTCCGACACGCTGTACAGGGCGTCGCCTCCCGTGGCCGAGAGCCTGATGTAGCGCGCGGTGGCTTCGAGCTTGCTCGTGCGCACCCGCATCCCCGGCGCGGGATCCGCGCCGACACGCCACAGGGTCTTCCACTCGCGACCGTCGCGCGAGGTCGACATGAAGTACACGTCGTTGTTGTCGGCCTGGACCAGCAGGCAGCGGAACGTCTTTTCGCTGCCGAGGTCGTAGTCCACATGCGAAGTCGACGAAGTGAACCGCGAGGTCACGTCGGTCAGCCACTCGTCCCCCTCGTTGCTGAGCATCCCATCCGTCAACCGCGCCGGGTTCTTTACCCCACGCGAGGCGCTGGGGCGCTTCCCTGCGAGCATGTTCTCGGGCTCGGCCGTTGCGATGCCACTTGCACCTAACGCGAATGCGAAAGTAGCCAGGGCGAGCCACGCGCAGTTCCTGCGCTGCACGGACGGTGTGACGGACGACACGAACCGATGGAGGGCCATTGTCGAAAAGCTACGTTCGACGGCGGTCTGCCGTCAACTGCCGTGACGAGCGCGTTCGTCCGTCAGTTGACGACCCTCATCGGTTAGACGGCGCGGCAATCGCCGCGGGCGCTGCGGTCGCTCGTCGTCGCTGCCCCAGCGAGCCTCGACGCCCTGGCGGCCGGCCTCGGCGTGCTGCTCGCGCGAGCCGCCGCGGGTGTTTCGTTGCGAGGACTGCCCCTCGTCTTCGGAATCGTCGTTCTCGTAGTCGGATCCCCGGCCGGCATGCGAAGCCCGACCGCCATGGACGCGATCTCGCGCCTGCGCTCGGGATCCATCGCAGCAACCAGGTTCGATTCGGCGGCTACCCGGCCCCGAGGCCGAGGTCAGCGTCGCGGGTGGGTTGGGCGCTCAGCGCACGCCCAGCACGCACTCGGCGGCCTGTGGGATGGACCAGTCGCGCTTGTTGATGAAGGCGTAGCGAACGCGGCCGTCGGGGTCGATGAGGAACGACTCGGGGTACTTCGACGTTCCGAAGCTGGCTGGAACCTTCGTGGTCTCGTCGCGCACGACGGTCGCGGCGGAGCCGTTGGCGTAGAACTTCTTCAGAGCCTCCAGATCCTCATCGACGCTGACCACCACGACCTCGGCCTTGCCACCCAAGCGACTCGCAAGGACCTCCAGCGTGGGCGCTTCCTCCACGCAGGGCGGACACCAAGTGGCGAAGAAGCTCAACAGGACGGGCTTGCCGCGCAGGCTGCGCAGCGACACCTTGCCGCCCTTGAGGTCCGGCAGCTCGAAGTCCGGATTCAAGGCGCGCAGCGACGCCGACAGAGGACTCGGCCGCAGGGCGAAGCAGGCAGCATCGGCGGCGCTACGCACGGTGGAAGAGGCGCCCCGGATCAACAAAGCCGCGGCCAAGGCCATGGCAGCGGCGGTGATGACCGCTGCCACGACTTTGCCACGGCTGCTGGCAGTACCCGATTCCGACCCCGTAGCGGGACTAGTTGGCCTTGGCCTTGGCTTTGCCGCCACCCTTGAGCTCCGCCTCGACGATCTTCTTGAAGGCGTCGACGGGCTGGGCACCAGAAACGAGATGGCCGTTGACGAACGCGGCGGGCGTACCGGACACGCCCAGCTCCGAACCCTGCTTCATCTCGTTCTCGACCTGCGCGGCGAACTTGTGGCTGTCCATGGTGGCCTTGAACTTGCCCATGTCGAGGCCGATTTCCTTGGCGTACTTCTCGAGATCCGCCGCGCCGAGCGCCTGCTGGTTCTTGAAGAGGATGTCGTGCATCTCCCAGAACTTGCCCTGCTCGTGGGCGGCCAGGGCGGCCTCGGCGGCCGGCTTGGCGTTGTTGTGGAACGAAAGCGGGAAGTTCTTCCAGGCCACGCGAACCTTGCCCGGGTAGGCCTTCTCGAGCTCGACGATGGACGGCTCGATGCGGCCGCAGAACGGGCACTGGAAGTCCGAGAACAGAACCACCGTGATCGGGGCGTTCTTGGGACCACGGGTCGGGGCGTTGCCCACGTCGACCTTCTTGGCCGGGCCGGCCGGGGGCTCGCCAGCCGACGGAGCACCACCGCCGACCTCGGCCTTGGCCGTCTTCAGGATGGTGTCGTAGACCTTGGCCTTCGGCGTGCCCTTCTTGACCAGCTCTTCGGCCTTCTTCAGCTCCTCGTCGATGAGGGCCTTGAAGCGATCGAACGGCTGCGCACCCGAGAGGAAGCGGCCGTTGATGAAGAACGCCGGAGTGCCACGCGCCCCGATCTTGCCACCGGCGGCGGCCTCGGCGTCCACCTGGTCGGCGAGCTTCTTGTCCTGCATGGCGGCCTTGAACTTCGCCACATTGAGGCCAATCTCCTGCGCGTACTTCTCGAGGTCGGCCGCGCCCAGGTTCTGCTGGTTCTTGAACAGAATCTCGTGCATCTGCCAGAACTTGCCCTGCTGGTGGGCAGCCAAGGAGGCGATGGCGGCGGGCTTGGCGTTGTTGTGGAACGGCAGCGGCAGGTTGCGCCACGCGACGCGGACCTTACCCGCGTACTCCTTCATGACCTGATCGATGGTGGGCTCGACGCGCGAGCAGAAGGGGCACTGGAAATCCGAGTACTGAACGATGGTGATGAGCGCGTCCTTCGGACCCTTGAACGGGGAAGCGCCAACCTCGGCCTTGTAGACCTCGGTCGCGGACGGCTCGCCGGGACGGGCCTCTTCCTTCTTCGGCGCGGCCTTCTCGAGACCATCCTTGATGAGAGCTGCGTAAAGTCCAGCGCGCGGAGTCCCCGCGGCGATCTTGGCGTCGACCTTCTTGAGCTCCTCGTCGATGGCGTTCTTGAAGCTGTCGAGCGGATACGCGCCGCTGAAGGAACGTCCGTTCATGAAGAACGACGGGGTACCACCCACGCCGAAGGTCTCGCCCATCTTCTTGTCGGCTTCGACGACCGCCTTGGTCTTCGGGCTCTCGATGGCGGCCTTGTACTTCGCCATGTCGAGACCGATCTCCTGCGCGTACTTCTCGAGATCGGCGGCACCCAGGGCCTGCTGATTCGCGAACAGCTTGTCGTGCATCTGCCAGAACTTGCCCTGCTCGGCGGCCGCGACGGCTGCGATGGCGGCTGGGGTGGCGTTGTTGTGGAACGGCAGCGGGAAGTGGCGGAAGGAGACCTGCAGGCTGTCCTTATAGATCTTGAGCAGCTCTTCCAAGGTGCCCTTGGCGCGCGAGCAGTACGGGCACTGGAACTCCGAGAACGTGATCAAGGTAATCTTCGGCTCGGTGGCGCCGATGCTGGGCGCATCGCCCGGCTCGATCTTGTAGACCTCGGAACCGATTGGAATGCGCGGCGGCGCGGCAGGCGGGTTCGGCTTGCCGAGGCCCTTGCCCTGGCCCTTCATGAGCGCGGCGAACACGCCACTCGGCGAGACGCCCTTCTCGACCAGCTTCTTGCCGCGCGCGAGCTCGTCGTCGACGGCGGACTTGAACTGCTCGTAGGGGACGGCGCCGCGGATGGGGCGACCATTGATGAAGAAGTTCGGGGTGCCCTGCACGCCCAGCTTCTTGCCGAGCTCGAGATCGTCGTCCACCCTCTTCTTGACCGCCGGCGAATCGATGTCGGCCTTGAACTTGGCCATGTCGAGGCCGAGCTCTTGCGCATACTTCTCGAGGTCGGCGCGCTTCAGGTTCTGCTGATTCGCGAACAGCTTGTCGTGCATCTGCCAGAACTTGCCCTGCAGCTCGGCGGCGACCGCGGCCTGCGAGGCGAGAGGGGCATCCGAGTGGAACGGCAGCGGGTTGTGGCGGAAGAAGACGCGAATCTTGCCCGGGTATTCCTTCTGCAACTTGTCCAGCGTGGGCAGCACGCGGCTGCAGAACGGGCACTGGAACTCGGAGAACTCGACGATGGTGATGGGCGCCGACACCGAGCCCTTGGCCTTGCCCTCGAAGGGAACACACTTCCGCTCGACGTCATCGCCAGCGACGGCCGCGCCAGGCGTTGCGCACGTGAACTTCGACGTTGCGCCGCCGCCCGCGTTCCACTGCCCACGACCGAGCGCATAGCCACCGGCCACGGCCCCTATCGCGAGAATGAAGATGATGACGTTACGAACCATTGGATCTCCTTCGACGCTCTCCGATTGTCGTTAGACGTAGCGAACAGGGGCGTTGTGCCCAGGGACAGAGTCGAACTGTCTACACACGGATTTTCAGTCCGTTGCTCTACCAGTTGAGCTACCTGGGCGGGAAGGTCGCTCGTTTAACACGGTCGAATCATTCTCGCAAGGCGCACCCGCAAGCAACCGCTTCGCAATCGTACGCATTCCCGTCAAGGGGCCGGCTTTCTAGGGGCCATTGCGTTATCCGAAAGTGGTTCCCGCGTCGTCCGGGACGCCCGCCGGCCAAGCAACACCTTCACCATGATTTCTTCCCCGTGCACCGGGACAGTGGTATCACTTGCGTCTCGAAATCCGCCTGGTTCTGCGTTCGTAGCTCAATTGGATAGAGCATCGGCCTTCGAAGCCGAGGGTTGGGGGTTCGATTCCCTCCGGACGCGCTCTTGACTTCTTCGCGAAGGATAGGCATACCTTCCTTCCCGAAAATTGAATATGGGCGCATAGCTCAATTGGTAGAGCAGCGGACTCTTAATCCGTTTGCTGTAGGTTCGATTCCTACTGTGCCCACAGAAGTTCCGAGACGAGCCCGACCGGGCTGGCTTTGCAGCGAATCAGCTCGCCAGCACTTGGGCCAAGGTGGCCACGAAGTACACCATCGAGACGTAGCCGTTCAGGTTGAAGAACGCCACGTCCACCCTGGACAGATCCGACGGCCGCACGATCGCGTGCTCGTAGACCAGGATCGTCGCCACCGCTGCCACGCCGACGAAGTAGATGGGGCCGAGCCCCGCTGCGACTCCGGCAGCGACCAACGCAGCGACGGTCACGAGGTGCGCCCCCGCCGAGATGGCGAGCGACGCCGGCACGCCGAACCGTGCCGGGATCGAGCGAATGCCGGCGCTGCGGTCGAAGTCGCGGTCGCCGAGCGCGTAGAAGATGTCGAAACCGCCGATCCACGTGGCGACCGCGAGGGTCAGCCACAGCGCGGGCGCGCCGATTTCCCCACGCACCGCGATCCACGCGCCGGTGGGCGCGATGCCGATCGCGAGCCCGAGAAACAGGTGGCAAAGCCAGGTGAAGCGTTTGGTGAACGAGTACCCGAGGACCAAGGCCAGAACGATGGGCGAGAGCGCGAGGCAGAGCGGACCCAGGCTCGCGGCTGCCGCGAGAAAGGCGGCGGCGCTGATCGCGGTGAGCGTCGCGGCGGCAAGGATCGAGACCTGCCCGGTTGAAATTTCGCGCCCCCGGGTGCGCGGGTTCTTCGCGTCGATCTTCCGGTCGACGATGCGGTTGAAGCCCATGGCGGCGGTGCGTGCGCCGGCCATGGCGACGAGGATGGCCAGCACCTGGGCCAGCGTGATGCCGTGCCCGTGCGCCGCGATGGCCGCCGACGCCAGCGCGAACGGCAGGGCGAACACGGTATGGCTGAACTTCACCATTCGTCCGAAGGTGACGACGGTGGCGAACGCCGATGGACGACCTGTTGCTTGCAAGCGCCCTATGCATAGCGCGGCAGTGGCGATCCGCCAAGCCGGCAGGCACTACAGACTGAAGCGCGCGACGTGCTGCTTGAGCTCCGCGGACACGCGCGAGAGCTCGCTCGCGCTCGCCTCGACGCGGGTGCTATCCAAGGCGCGCTGACTTACCACCAGGTTGACGGCCGCGATCTCTTTGGCGATCGAGGTCGCGACCGTCGCGCTCTGGGCGACCCGCTGGTTGGCGTCCTGCACGCTGCTGCTCGCGCGCGCGATGTTGGTGGCCACGTCGTTGGTCGCCGTGGACTGCTGTTCGATGGCCGCGGCGATCGAATTGACGATGTCCCCGACGCTCCGAATGACATTCGAGATCTTCTCGATGTCCGCGATGGCCGCCCCGGTCGAGGCCTGGATGCTCTGGATCTTGCCCTTGATATCCTCGGTGGCGCCCGCGGTTTGCTGGGCCAGCTCTTTGATCTCGTTGGCCACCACGGCGAAGCCCTTGCCCGAGGCCCCCGCACGCGCCGCCTCGATGGTGGCGTTCAGGGCCAAAAGATTGGTCTGGGCAGAGATGCTGGTGATGGTCTCGGTGACTTTTCCGATGTCCTGCGCCGAGCGGCCCAGCTCGCGCATCATGGAGGAGATCTCCTCGGCTTGGCTGGTGGCCTCCTGGCTGATGGCCCGGCCCCTCTCCGCGTTGCTGGCGATCTCCTGGATAGTCGAGCTCATCTCCTCGGTGGAGCCCGCGACCGAGGTCAAACCAGCAGCGGTTCCGTCCATGGCGGTAGCGACCTCCTTGGTCGCCGCGCTGGATTCTTCGGCCGCCACGGCGACCGTGTTCGCCTTCACGGACATCTCCTTCGCGCCGGTCGCCATCCCCTCGGCCACCGAAGAGAGTGTCTGAGAGGCCGACGCCATCGTGGTGATCCCGGCCGAGACCCGCCCGACGATGTCGCGCAAGTTCACGCAGACGCTCTCGGTTGCACGAGCCAGCTCGCCCATCTCGTCCACGCGTCGGGTCAGGTCACCGTCGCCGGTCCACGAGATGTCGCCGGCGGCCACCTTGCCGAGGACGGCGGACACGTGCGTGATGGGCTTGCGAATGCCGTGCGTGATGGTCACGCCGAACAGCACGGCCAGCGCGATGCCGCCCGCCATGCACGACACGACCACCGCCAGCGCCGTGGATTCGGTCTTCTTGGCCAGCGTGCCGACCGTGGACAGGCGCTGGCCGCGCCACTCCGCGAGCTTGTCGAGGGAGCGCTGGCGCCTGTCCATCCGGGGCAACGACTCGGTCATGAAGGTGCTGATGGCCTGCGGTGTCTCTCCGCTCTCGCTGAGCTTGAGAACCTTGTTGTTCAAGTCGCGCAGGTTGGCGCTCTGGTCCACGATGTCGTCGATGATGGCGATGGCGTCCGGATCCTTGGTGTGCTCCTTCAGCGCTTTGAGCGTCTTCTGGTACTCCACCCGCGCCTCTCGAAGTTGGTCGACCTGTTTGTCGCGCACCGACTTCTCTTGCGCCAGCATGATGGTCGGAAGCAGAACGCGGCTGGCCGACACCTGCGTGGCGAACTGCGCGGACAGGGTGAACTCCTCCATCTCGTACAACGCCTGCCCGACCATTTGGTTGAGCGAGTGCTGCGACCACAGCGACGCCGCGCTCAGCACCGCGATGATGACGCTCACTGCACCGAATGCCACCGCCAGCCGCTTGCCGACTCTCATTTGCGCGAACATGGGCCCATCTCCTTCGGCGTTCTCCCGAATCGTAGGAACATCGGCGCAACGTCATGGCGAGTTGAGCCGGGGGAGGCCGAAGGGGCTGCCGTCCAGCGGCACCGGTTTTTTGCGGTCGAGGCCGGACAGTGGCTGAATCATCCCATGATGGAACAGGCTGAAGCGGCGTTCGGCATGCAGGCGACCTCTCCCAAGCGAGCGAATCCAGAAGAGGTGCGCGCCTCCCTGGAAGCCGTGCGTGTGGCTCAGGAGAACGCTCGGCGCCGCGCGCGCCGAGAGACTCTGCACGCGCGCATCTGTCTCCTCGTGCTGGTCGGCGCCGTCGGGGCGGGCATCGCCGGCCTGAGGCACCGGCGGGCAGGCCAAAGTCACCTGCAAACCGCGGAGGTGCAGCCCCCGCCAGCCGCGCCCCAACCGTCGGAAACGCTCGCGGCCGCGCAGGTGGCGGCCAATGCGCCCGTTGTCGCTGCGGGTTCCGCGTCCGGGACGCCCCAGGAGGCAACGGAAGCAACGCCCCTCGCCGTGCTGTCGGCGAGCGACCAGCCCGGCGCCACCCAAGAGTGCGACAAGGCATTCATCCGAAGCGCACCATGGCGCTTGTCACCCGAAGCCTGTGCCCGCGCCTTCGAGGCAGAGCCGAGCAATGCATCGCTCGCCCTCGTGGTCGCCCAAGCCGAGCATGCGCGCGGCCGCTTCGCCGAAGCCGCCCAATGGGCGCGGCGGGCCGTCGACCTCGATCCCAAGACCGCGGAGGCGTACGTGATCATCGCCCGCGCGGAAGAGGACAACGGCCGGCACGCGCAAGCACGCAAGGCGTACCGCGCTTATCTCAAGCTCGCCCCGCGGGGCTGGCACAAAGCCGAGGCGCGCGCCGCGCTGCGGGCCGCATCGAGCTAGCGCGAGCACCGTCACGCGCCGGCCCCCCGGAGCCATCGGCGGGCGCAAAAACCTTCGACATCGAGGGGGGCGTACCCTAGAGTTCACGAAGTCGGGCGAAATCGTTGAAGATCCTGCGCGAACCTGACTGGCGATAGGGGAGGAAGTCGATGGCACAGTTTCTCAAGCCACCGTGGATTGATCTGACAGGGTACGACCGCGGGTTGAACCGTCAGACGGTGACGGTCGGCAAGTACGCGACCGTGGGACTGAAAGAGGGGGTGGGGCTCAAGGTCGCCCAGAACAACCCCGCGATGGCGACGGTGACGGAACAGCCGGGTCGAGACGGGCTTCGGGTGTTCCGAGTCAACGGGGTGAAGGCGGGCTATTCGATGCTCGAGGCGCGCAATGCCAGCG
>CAZYFU010000064.1:21772-33881 GCA_964647025.1 uncultured Myxococcales bacterium
CGAGTCAACGGGGTGAAGGCGGGCTATTCGATGCTCGAGGCGCGCAATGCCAGCGAAAGAACATCCGTACCGCAGCAAGAAGTACGACGTGCAGATGAACTACGCGTTGTTCTTCACCAGTGATGGGAAGGCCCTGCACCAGTACCATGGCGTTGTGCCGATTGCGGTGCTTCGCGTGATGAAGTCGGGGAGCGACTGGATCGGCTCGCACGGTTGTGTGCGCCTGAGCCAGTCTGATGCCGCGGCTCTGTACAACTGGGCCGCGGCGCAAACGCCCGTCGTCGTGCAGTGATGTCAGCGCCCGCCACGACTCGTCGCTGGCTGGCCGGTCTGGGCGCGGCCGTGGTGGTGGTTGGCGGTGCATGGATGGTTCGGCAATCCCTGCGCGGTGGGGCGGTCGCCGAGCGAACCGACGCCTTGACGACGCCGCCAGCGGAAGCGGCGGTGGCCACCGCCAAGGTCCCGCCCGTCCACATCGATCCCGGTCAGGAGGTCTACGCGATCGACCTCGGGGCCGTCGTCGAGATCGACTTCGAAGCGGCCGGAAGGAAGGTGGTCATCCGTCGCTCGCGGGACAGTGCCCCCGGCCGGGTCGACGGCGAGGACTTTTCCGTCTCGGTCGAGGCCGACGGTGCCCCCAAGCCCCCATCCTGTCGGGGCAACCCGGCGCTCGCCGACCTGCTGGGGCGCCTGTCTTCGATTCGGGTGACGCGCGTGCTCGGAGACGACGAGACGGCCGTGTTGCGGCAGCGCTACGGTGCGAACGCGGCGACGCTGCGGATCCGCGACCGTACCGTCCTCGATCCGAAGGAGTTTCGCGTCCTGTTCCCCGACGAGCTGCCCGCGCGGGCGCTGCTGCTCGACGGGCCGGCCGTCTTCGAATCCTCGCTCCCGCGCGAGCTGTTCGACCGACTGTCCGCGGGGTGCGACGTCCTTGGCCTAAGCGGGCAGCCGCGACCGCGCAAGAACTGACGAGCAAGGGCTGGTCGTCGGTGCGTGCGTGGCTGGCCAAGGCGCCGGGGCCCGCCCACCTGCTAAGGACTGGCGATCGAACAGTTCCAGCGAAGGCTGCTGCAGTTGCACACCATCTGGTTGAGGGGGTCGGCTACCATATAGCTGCACCACGTGTTCGGCCCAGCGCTGCATTCGCTGCCGGACGCGGGAAGGTCCTCGGGGCATTCCGTCCCGCTCGGAGCATCGGTGGTGCCCGCGTCGACGGTGCCAGGCGGAGGGAAGGCATAGCCCGAGAGCGGAGCCATCAGGGCCACCTCGCCAGCCTCCTTGATGCCCAAGGTTGCCGAATACGTGCCAGAGGTGCTCGGAGCCGCGAAGGCTATCAACACCTGGCAGGACTGCCCGGCGGGCAGGAAGGCGACGCAGTTATTGTTGCTGACGATGAACTGTCTTGGGCTCTCGCCGGTGATCGTGACATTCAGGCCCCCGGACGCTCCCGATCCGTGGTTCATGACGACGAAAGTGACAGGCTGGCTGGTAAGGCCGATGCCCTCGCTGAAGCTCGCGCTCGAGGGACCGATGCTCAAGGAGGAGATGACACCGCCGTCGCTGCCGGTCGTGGGGCCGCAGGCGCCGTTCGAGAGCTTGGACATCAAGGCGCGCCGCCGTTCGCAGTCGTTGGCGTAGGTCTTCCCGTCGCAGCCGCAGACTGGTTGGGTCGATTCGGAGTCGTCGGGGCAGGAAACCGGCGGCTTGCTACAGACACCATAGGAATCCATGATCTGGCAGGCCTCGGCCGAGTACTCGCAGAACTCGCCCGCCTGACAAGGAACGCCTTTGAGCGAGCCGCACACCCGCACGCCCGTGCCGGTCCCGCCCCCGAATCCCCCTGCGCCGATGCCGCCTGTACCAGTCACGCCGCCCGTACCAGTCACGCCGCCCGCGCCGCCGGTGCCGCTCGGCCAGCAGAGATGATCGCTGCCGCAGGTCTTGCCCGCTTCGCACGGCGACGAGTCCGTGCATGGATTCACGCTGCAGGGATTGACGCCGTTCGCGCAGCGCCAGCCCGTGATACACCCTCGGCTGTCCTGTTGACTCTGCCCGCCGCACCAGTTGCAGTTGGGCACAGGTGGGCACGAGGTCGTCGTGGAGCCCGCGGTCCCGCCTGTACCAGCCCCGCCCCCGGCCGCGCCACCGCCGCCCACGATCCCACCCGTGGTGGGCACACCGCCGGTGCCTTGCACTGGAGCATCTGGGTTTGCGGCGTCCGTAGTGAGACCGGCGTCACCCCCCTGCTGACCGCCCGCGCCGGGCAGGCTTCCAAGGCCCGTGCTGCTGCTCGAGCAACCCAGGAGCACGGAAGCTGCCAGGGCACCAACCAGACAACCCAAGCCGACTGTTCGATGTGCTGTCATGATGATCGGCTTGGTGGGTGGATGGCCCCGAGATTCTCACCCCGATGTCGCGATCGCTACGGGATCCGAAACCGCAGGCCGACCTGGCCGAGCCAGCCGGGGCTGCCCGAATCATAGACCGGCCCGTGTCCTCCGACGACGAACTGCTCGTCCTTCAGCGAGAGCAGACGACCCGCGGACACCGCCAACGTCCAGCGTTGGAGAAGGCGCACGCCCACGCTTACCGAGCCGCCGGCTGCAAGCCACGGTCGCCACGCCGAACGCTGACCGACGAGGTTCTGACCGGCGCCGTGCAGGGCACCAGCCCCGAGCTGGCCACAGAGCGCCGGGTATACGCGCCCACCGTAGGGCAGAAGCCCGAGGCAGACGTTGGCCAGGCCCGCGGCGAGTGTGATCTCGGCCGCACTTTGCTCGACCGCGATGCTACGACCGGGCAGCCAGAAGGCGACGAGCGAGGTGGTCAGGCGCGGCCAGGGCTGCCAAGCCACCTGCACGCCAGCCCCGAGAGAAGCAGCTCCCAGCATTCCGGTCGAGCCGAGCGCGGCGGCCCCAATCTCCCACGGGCGCGCCACTCGTGAGGCCACCCGCGGCTCGGCCTCCGTCACCGGCTTGCCGTCCGCGATCATGGCCAGCGCGAGGGCAAGGGCTTCGGCGAGCCCAGCGCAGTCTTCGCCCTTGTCGAGGAAGTGCCGCATGCCGTCCTCGTCCCCCGCCACCGACACCGTGCCGACGTATCCCTCGGCGCTGCGCTCGATGGAGACGGCCACGCGCTCGGCCACCTGCGCGCGGGGCTCTCGCTTGCCGAGGTGCTTCGCCACCCGCCTCGCCAATGTCCCGCGATCCGGGCAGCGCTCTGCCCCAGGCCCGCGCTGGAAATCGAAGTCGATGCCTTGCGCGACAGCCGCGTGGGCAGATGCGACAGTCAGGAGCAGCCCCAGGGCGAAGCCGAACGTGCTTGGTGCCATCGGTGCACTATGTCCCGTGCTCGTCCCGGATTGGCAAGCGCACCTGTGACGGAAGTCAAACAGTGCCCTCGCAGGTGTAGCGGGCTGAGACGGAGTTGACACGTTACCGACCTCTGACTAGATCTGGTCCTCGGGTGTATCCAAGTGCTCGCTATTCGGCAGCATCAACTTGAGACCCTGGGGCTGGCACAGCGTGAACGATTCGTGTCCGAGTTGGCAACTGAGGTCGCTGCATTCGCCCCGAGACTCGCGCCTGTGATGGGCCCCGACGGCTGTCGTGCACTCGCGCGACACGCCGAGCACACGGCGCACGAGCGTGGCTTCGAGCTCTGCAGCTCGGCGCGGATGTTCATGCAACTCATGTGTACCCTGGGCAGCGAGTTTCTGTGCGACCCCCAGCTACCGTGGGCCGCCGAGCTGCTCGAGCACACCCGGAGAAGCCCCGAGGAAGTTCGCGCAGCCCGGCTTCACCGAGTCGCTGTCGCCCTCCGCGACAGATATCGGCACCTTCTGCCGGCTTGCTCGGCAGATGCTCACGGGCCTCGCCTTCGCGCTCGGCTCGGGTGTCACACGCGACCCGTGCTACCCGTGGATCACGCGCACGTTGCGCGGTCCGAACTATGGCGAGGGTCCCCAGCGAGTCGTGAGGCTCAAGCGCCGGGTACTCATCTATGCAGGCCACGTAGCCTCTCACCTGACGACCGTCGACGATGCCCAAGCCGATCGCGCGCGCACCCGCATCGGCGTAGGAGAGAGAGTGAATCTAACCGTCGATCCCGGCCCCGCCGACTGGACTATCCAAACCGGAGGGGGAACGCTCTCCGCGACCAACGGCGCCACCGTGACGTACACGGCGCCCGAACGCGCGGGAGGCGTGAAAATCGGGGCGAAAGGGGCCGACGGCTGCGAGTGTTCGATTGAGTTGCAGGTCGTCGAACCCTCCGGCGTGCGCATGCAACGCGATACCAGCAGAGGCAAAGACCATACCCGCGGCACGGCATCCACCGGGATGATCACCGACGTCTGGATTACGCCGGCCGATGTGTCCTTCGACGCGATCCAAGGTATTCGTGGTCGTGGACCAGGTGGGCACATTCACCGCAAGCGGAAGCGTGACGGCGACCAAAGCTGGAGCCACAGTATCATCGGAGAGAAACGACGCCACCGAGACGCCCTGATGATGTTGGAAGCGAGCACGACACCCCTCATTCTCTTCGCCGCCGTACTGGGCATCGCGTGTTCGACTCGCTCGTCCGTAATAACGTGTACTGGAGCGCGAACGACCATGACTGAACTCGAAACCAAGGCCGCGCAGAAAATCACCGAGTTCGAGGCGCGAACCGACACCGCGGCGGCGCTCGACGCTGCACAGCTACTGTCCCAGATCGACGACGGCGCAGGTCCGGATGCCCGTCCGCGCATCCGCAACGAGCGCGTGAAGCTATGGGGCCGACTGTTGTCCGCCATCGACGCCAAGATCGACCCGAAGTTCGATCCGAGCTGGGTTCCTCCTCTTCGCGTCACCATCGATCCCGAAGACTACCCGGTTCCCAAGGACCCCAACGAGACGTACGTCGTCAGCATCGACACGTTACCGGATCCGGAGATGCGCAAGCGGTACAAGGAGAAGGAGGCCAAGCTCGCCGCCGACACCGCCTTTGCCAACGCTCAACGCCGTATCTACCGGACCGGACAGCAGGTCACCGAACAAGCCAAAGACTACTTCACCACCGTGTTCGTCCGCTCGGCCAACAGCGTGACGACCGTCGAGGCGTGCGCAGAAGCCGGGCAATGGAACGCAGCACGCCTCGAGCAGGTCCGATCCTGGGTGCGGCCGCCGGAGTGAAGGAAGTGCGGCACGGGCCGCCCGAGCTCGGGATCTGCCAGTAGCTGAAGTGCCGCCGAGGCACTCGGGCTTTGGGCTGTATGGTCGAGCCCAAGCAAGTTCCATCGACGATACCGCCGCGATAGACTCCGTGCACATGCGCTCTCATTGGATTCGCGTTGGGGTCTTCGTGGGTACCCTCCTGGCCTTTGCGAATGGTTGCGGCTAGTACCGCCGGACCCGGTTGAGGTTGGCGTCCGCCTTGGTCCGGCCGGGCGCCGAAGTTGCATGCGAGACTGTGCGCATGGTCGCCTTTCCTCGAACCTCGATTCGAGCCCCACGAACCGTGCTGCTCGCCCTGGCCGCCGTCATCGGCATCACCGCCTCCGGGTGCAATCGGACCGCGCTGCTCCCCTTTCCCGCCGATGGTGCTCCGCCGGACGCTGGACGCGACCTCCCCGCCGATCCCGCGCGCGACTCTGGTCGCGACGACGTCGCGATCGATGCGGGCAAAGACCAAGGCCCCGAGGGCGGCCCCGAAGCGAGACCAGAGGCCCCCTTGGACGTGCCTTTCGAGCGACGGCCCGAGGCTGGCCCCGAGAGCGGGTCGGACGTTCGCGTCGAGAGCAGGGATTCTCGCGACGTCGGGGCGGAGACGAGCCCGAGCGACGGTCGTTCAGAGTGCACCTGGCCGACCACCACCAGCACCTTGGCCGAGCTGGAGTGGCCCGCCACGTCCGCGACGCTCGCCGTACGAGGCGACAGCGTGTACGTCGGAATCTGGAAGCTCGATTTCGACACCAGGGTACCCGCGAGCACGATGGTCGGCATCGCCATCTCGACCGGGAAGACCAGGACCTTCCCCCTGGGCGGCATTCTGCCCAGCTCGCTCGCTGCCGGCAACGATTCGCTCTTCTATGTGCAAGGCGAAACAACAGCGACGGGCAAAGGCTCCTGGACCGTCGAGTACCCCAGTGTGGCCCGGCTCGATCTGGCGACCGGCAGGATTTCCGTGCTCGACAGCGAGATCGTCCCCTCGGGTTTCGGCATCCTCTCCCTGGTCGGCAATCCGCGCGGCGAGGTATTCTGGTCCATGCTGGCGACCTCGGACGAGTCGAGCGCGGTCGTCAAGCAGTGGGATCAGGCGTCCGCGTCGGTGAAGAAGGTCCAAACCGTCGGGCAGCCTGCGAGCATCCTCGCCGACGACGAGCGCCTGTACTGGTCGGGCGTCAACGCCGCAGGCCGGAGGGCGTTCTTCTCGATGAGCACGACAGGCGGCAAGGTCACGCAGATTCAAGAGTGGCCCGAGGGCGCCGACGAACGCTTCCTCCAGGGCGTGGATGACCAGAGCCTGTATTTCGTACGCCCCAACAGCCTGACCAAGGGCATCTTCGCCATGCCGAAGGCTGGCGGTGACACGCGCACCGTGGTCGCCAACGCGGATCCCATCGCGTTCAGCAACAGGACCATCGACGACACGCACGTGTACTGGGTCGACGTTCGGGAGACAGGGGTCCTCCAGCGCGCGCCCAAGAACGGCAACGGCACCAGCGAGAAACTCCCCGGCGACGACTTCGGCGGCTTGACCGACATGGCCGTCGACCGCTGCAACATCTACTGGCTCGTGTTGAACGAACCACGGGTGCTGGTCCGAGGGAAGTAGCGCCCCTGTGTCGTGACGTCAGTCGATGCCCACGGTGGCGCTTCGTCGTTCGAGGAAGGCCACGTCCCTCCAGCGTCCGGCCAGGGGCCCGAACGTCATCTTGCCCACGCGCTCTCGCACGCCGACGACGCGAAACCCGCAGCTCTTGACCAGCGCAAGGCTGGCCGTGTTCTCGGGGAAGATCCCCGCCTGCAGGGTCCAGATGCCCTGCTTCTCGGAGGCAGCGATCAACGCCACGAGCAGCGCTCTGCCGACCCCGCGCCCCCGTGCTTCTGCGGCGACATAGATGCTCACCTCGGCGACGCCGCTGTACACGCACCGGTCGGAGACCGGGGATAGCGCCGCCCACCCGAGCAGGCGCTCCGCCCGTGCCACCAGCCTCGGCGAAACCAAGTGCCCTTCGTCCCATTTGCTCCAAGGCGGCACCTTGCTTTCGAAGGTGGAGTTGCCGGTGGCGATGCCCTCGCCGTAGATGCGAAGGACGTCGTCGGCGTCGGCAGGAAGCAGGCTCTCGATGCGAAGCTCGGCGGACATGCCGGAACGCTAGCATGCTGGCGACCGCGCCGACGACAGCGGCGCAGCCCTACGACGCTAACCTGCGCGCAGACGCTCGATGGCGGACTGGGTCGCGCGAACCCGAAACACCACCCCGGCCTCATCGTAGCGCTCGCCTAGCACCTCGCACTCGGCGAACAGGGCGCCGCGCAGGTGCTGCTTGTCGTAGGCCACGCGAATCTCGTCCTCCACCAGCTCGCCGCGGAAATGGGTTTCGAGCTTGCGGTGCAAGAAGCGAACGTCGTCCCTGCTCTTGGCGGACAGAATGACGGCGTCGGGCCACTCGGCGAGGATCCGCTGCGCCAGTGCTGCCTGCGCGGGCGCATCGCCCACCTTGTCGAACTTGTTGAACAGCAGCCAGCGCGGAATGTCGCCGGCGCCGATCTCCGAGAGCACGTCCCGGGTCACTTCCCACTGCCGGCGCCAGCCGCGATCCGATGCGTCGATCACGTGCAGCAGAAGCGACGCCTCCAGCGCCTCGTCGAGCGTGCTCTTGAAGCTGGCCACGAGGCCGTGGGGCAAGTTGTGGATGAAGCCGACCGTGTCCGAGAGCAGAATCCGGGGGCGGGTCTCGGGCACCAGGGTGCGCACGGTGGTGTCGAGCGTGGCGAACAGCTTGTCGGCCACCAGGACCTCGCTGCCGGTGAGCGCCCGCATCAGGGTCGACTTGCCCGCGTTGGTATAGCCGACCAGCGCGACCCGAAGCATGTCGCGGCGGCGTGAGCGCTGGGTCTTTGCCTCGCCGGATAGCTGGGCCAGCTCGGCGCTGAGCTCGGCCACCCGATCGCGGATCTTGCGGCGGTCGAGCTCCATACGGGATTCGCCCGCGCCCTTGGCGCCGATGCCGCCGCGCTGACGATCCGCGCCGGCGCCCAGCTCGCGCATGCGCGGGGCCATGTATTGCAGGCGAACGATCTCGACCTGGGCCTTGGCCGCGCGCGAGCGGGCGTGGCGATGGAAGATCTCGAGGATCACGCCCGTCCGATCCAGCACCGGAACCTCCAGCGTGGTCTCCAAGGTGCGCGCCTGGGACGGCGTCATCTCGTGCTCGACCAGCACGATCTCGGCGTCTTGTGCCGCCACCAGGGCGCGAAGCTCGTCGATCTTCCCCGAGCCGACGTAGGTGGCCACGTGCAGTATCGACCGCTTCTGCGCGACGGTGCCCACGACCTCGAGCCCCAGGGTCTTGGCCAGGCGCCCCAGCTCGGCGACGGAGTCCTGGAAATCGTCGTCGGCCACTTCGGGCAATTGCACCGCGACCAGGATCGCGCGGCGAGGAGTGAGTTCTTCGATTGGCAAGGCCCGGAGGTGTAGCACACTTGGGATCGCCGCGCTGGTATGCTGGGGAGCGAAATGGCAAAGGCCGGAAGCACACCGAGCGAATCATGAAGGCGACCCTGCGGTACTTCTCGGGAACGGGGAACTCCTACCGGGTCGCCGTTCGGTGCGCGGAGCGGTTGCGGACGAACGCGGACGCCATCGAGATGCCCGCCAATTGGACGGCAGCGATGAACCCTCCCGACAAGCAGGAGGCGGCCCGCATCAGCGAGAAGGGACTCGCCAAGGCCTGCGAGCGCAAAAGGCGAAGTAGGCTCAGGTCCTTCCGACCGGCGACCTGACAGCCACGCCAGCGTAGAGACGGGTAACGAGGCCGCTTATGCGGCATGCCCATTCGGCCGAAAGACCATAGCGAGACTCACAGCCGCCCAAGCTGGGCCGTGAAGGGATGACAGATGAAGGACAAAGCTATTTCCGGTGCAGCCGTTGCCGTTCCAGTCATGGTGCTGCTGGCCGTGCTCTCCGGCTGCGGGGACGGGAACGACAGCGCTAGCGATGGAACGCTCATGCGCGTCACTGGCGCGATCGAAGCGTCTCTCGACGAGCTTGCGGGCTCCACTTCGGCGGCCGCGGGCGACATCTCAGCCGTCGGCCTCGATACGAGCGCGACGCGGCTGGTGCTAAGCGAGCTGCTGCGCCGCGAGCCGGAAGTGATCGAGGCTTCGACCGTCAGCCCCGCGGGGATTCTGGTCGCGATCGAGCCGGAGAAGTATCGGAGCTCGGAAGGCACGGACATCAGCGGGCAGGCGCACGTCATATATGTGCGGGAGCACCTTCAGCCCGCGCTCAGCAACCTGTTCTATGCCGTCGAGGGGCTGTGGACGATTGCGCTGCACTGGCCGCTCGACGTGCGGGACGGCACCTTTCTCGGCGCGCTTAGCCTGCTGATCGATCATGTACCGTTCTTTCGCGGCCTGACAGCGCCGATCGTCGACGGCACACCGTACAGCGTAACGATCCAGCAGCTCGACGGCACGATCCTCTACGACGCCGATCCGTCGCAGGTCGGGAAGAACGTCTTCAGCGATCCGTCCCTGCAAGCCTATCCCGATCTGAGCCGGCAGGTGCACGAGGTAGTGGCGGCGGAGTCGGGTTCTGGCTCCTATGAGTTCCGCACCCCCGATTCGCAGCAGGCGATCATCAAGCGCTGCCAGTGGACGACGATAAGAAAGTTCGCCGCCGAATGGCGGGTGGCGATCTTCTGGAGCGCGGAATAGCAGGCAGGCGAGTTTCTCAAGACGGAGGGGCGATGTGGCGATGTGAAGGAGTTTCGAGTAGCACCATGACAAGAAACCTCCTGATTGTGAGTCTGTTGGCTGGATTCTGCGTCAGTTCCGCGAGCTGCGACGACGGAGCGCCGGATCTCACCCGAGAGGCGAGCGTGCCTGCCGCCTACGATCGCGTCGAGCAGTGGCGCTTCAATCAGCTCGCCGTCCGCTTGAATCTTCCGCTGTTCTGGGCTCGCGACACCGACCAGGACAACAGCATCGATCCCGACGAGGTAGCAGCCCTGCTGTTCTATCCCACCGTGGGCAGGTGGGTCGAAGACGGCGCGTTCACCCAGGACTTCGCGATCGCGTACGAGCGGATCGCGGCGCTCGACAAGGCCCCGGCCGTGCCGGCCGACGTCCCAGCCGAGGACCGGGCGCGCCGCGAGGCCGTGGTCCGTGAGCTGGACCAGGGCTTCGCGGCCTTGGTGCATAGCGACCTCTCGGCGATGAGCAGCGAGGAGAAGAGGTTCCTATCGATCATGCTCGAGGCGGGCGCTCTCATCGACAAGCTCTATGCACGCACCGCCGGCATCACCACCCTGGCAGCACAGGTTCCACCAGACGATATCGCCAGCCAAAGCCTGTTTCGTCGCAATTGGGGACCCATCTGCGTTTTCCCTCCGACAGCCGATGACCCGGCATGCAGCGCGATTCCCGGTGGACCCAAGCCGAAGCTGGACGTCTACCCGTCCACGCTCGTCGATGACGAGGGCGCTTTTTGCAGTGCTCTCGAAGCACACCCGGACGCAGCAGTGTTGCTTGCACCGTTCGTGGTCGTCCGCGGCGATGGCGATGCGCTGACTGCTGTCCCCTACTCTCAGGCCTATGCCGACGACATGGCCGCGATTGCGGCGAAGCTCGACGAGGCGGCTCTTGCGGTCACCGATCCATCCGAGGCAGCGCTCGATGCGTACCTCTCCGCCGCCGCCCAGGCCTTCCGCGACAACGGATGGGAAGCCGCGGACGAGGCATGGGCGCGCATGAACGGTCAAGCCTCCCGATGGTATTTGCGCATCGGCCCCGACGAGGTGTACTGGGATCCGTGCAACCGGAAGGCCGGGTTCCACATGACCCTCGCACGGATCAACGCCGAATCGGTGGCGTGGCATCAGATGCTCAATCCGATCAAGCAAGAGATGGAGGACAGTCTCGCCGCGCTGGCAGGCCCCCCCTACCAGGCACGCGCCGCCACCTTCAACCTACCCGACTTCATCGACATCGTCGCCAACTACGGCGACGATCGTCAGCCGATGGGCTGGGTCGCTGGGCAGAGCCTGCCCAATTGGGGCCCCGTCGCGAACGAGGGGCGCAGTCGGACCATGCTGATGACGAACATGGGCCCCGGTCGCGCCCCCGACGCGAGCTACCGACAATGGGCCGAGACGTTCCTGTCGAAGGAGAGCATGGTGCACTTCCCGACCGACTCGTACGCATCGCAGACCCTCGCCACGATCCTGCACGAGGCCGCCCACAACCTCGGGCCGAGCGCCGAGTACAAGGTGGGGGGCCTCACCGACGACCAAGTCTTCGGCGGATACGGCGCCACGCTATTCGAGGAGCTGAAGGCCGAAAGCAGCGCCCTGTTCTACGCGAAGCTGCTGGGCGAAAAGGGCATCATCACGCCTCAGCAAGCGAGAGGCATGTACACCGACAGGTTCATCTGGTTGCTCGGCGAGATCTCGCTCGGCATGTACACCGCCACCGGCTCGCCCGCCCCCTACAGCCAGCTATCCGCCATCATCGTCGGCTTCCTCATGGATGCAGGAGCCATCCTCTTCAGCGCGGAGGCGCTTGCCGCGAACGGCACCAACCTCGGCGCCTTCACCCTCGATCACGACAAGCTCCCCGGCGCCATCGACAGCCTCATGCAGACCGTGGCCGTCATCAAGGCGACAGGCGACGGCGCCGCCGCGAAGTCCCTCGCCAATCGATACGTCGAAGGAACCGTGGTTCCCACCCCCTTCGTCACCGAGCTGTTCGGCAACAGCGTCGGCGTCAACATCGTGTACAGCTTGCAGTACTGAAGTATCAGCGGCGGCGTGAGCTTGGCGAGGAAGCCCCTTCGCTTGGCCTAAATGACCGGCCGCGAATCGGCGACAGATGATGTCGTGAGAGGCTTGAAA
>CAZYFU010000065.1:0-33809 GCA_964647025.1 uncultured Myxococcales bacterium
GCCGAGGATGTATCCGCCGAAGGCCTGCACGCCCTTCTTCAGGCGGAGGTAGATGAAGCGGCCTGGGTCGGCACGGAAGCGGAAGCTGTGATCGGACGCGTACTCCTTCTCCGCGGGAAGCTGGGTGAGCGCCAACTTCCTTCCCTTGGCCAGCACCTCGGGATCGACCGACTGCGGATCGCTCCAACGGTACGCGCCTTTGTGTCTGGTGGTCTCGTGCGGATTCTTGGTGGGCAGAAGGTAAGCCTCGAACGCCTTGCCGATGTCCTTCTCCGTGGCGGACGTCGACAGGTTCATGAGCAGGATCTGCTCGGGCTCCATCCGTGGGTTGTCGACGATCTGGATGTTGGTCGCGTTGACACGGAAGAAGTTGTAGAGGCCCGGGACGTGGACCTTGTGCTCGATGGGCTTGTCGAACGCCGGGCCGCCCCGGGAAGCGCGTACGCTGGCGGCGAGCCGCAGCTCGACCGTGGCGTCTTTCTGGGGCAGCGCGAAGGGCGCGGAGTGAACGAACGCGCGCGCTTGCCACTTGTCGTAGGTGACGTGCGTCTCCAGATCGTAGTCTCGCTCCTGCCGGTTGCTGGGCGAGAAGTGCATCTTGATGCTCTTCTCGAAGGAAGGTCCGTCGACCGGGTGGGTGAAGCCGAGCTCGGCGACGACCTTCTTCAAGTTCGGGTCGACCGGGTCTTGGTAGAACTCGGCCTGGCGCAACCTGACCCCGAACGGGGCAGTGTCGAACTTGACCTCGTACTTGCTCAGCTTGATGTGGTCGGCGACGACGCCCTTCTTGTCGAGGCGAACCGTGAGTGTCTGCCCGACCGGCCAATCCTCCCGGGGGCGCAGCTCGAGCTCGTGATCGGAGATCCACTTCCAGGTCCCGTCGAGCTTGGGATCCACCGTGATGCCCTTCTTGACCACGGTGCCGATCGCCTTGATCGGCGCGGCCGAGGCGGTGAAGCGAACGACGAGCGGCCGGGGGACGGCCTTCTCGCCGATCGGCGTCAGAGAGGGCTCGGTGACACGGATGTCCACCGTCGACGGCTTGGGGCGCGCCTTCCACCATCGCCAGCCCAGCGTCCCGCCCGCGCCGACGCCAGCGACCGCGACGACGAGCAGCGCCGCCTTCAGCTTGTGTGCCCCCCCCCAAGCGCCGGCACGGCGTCCTTGGCCTCCGCACCACCTAAGCCACGGCGGCGCATCCCAGCGGCCAAAGACTGCTGCGAGGGCACGGGCGACAAAAGCTAATAAGCGACGCATGGACGACCTCCGGCGTGCAGTGTAACGCCGCGCCGTCGTGCCAGGGGAGCGCTTTGTTGATCCGTGGAGCCAGCCGAAGCCGAAGGGGCCGATGCTGGCCCCGTCGATTTCTCCGGCGTGTCTTCAGGTCAGTAGACGACGCCCTCGGGGATCGAGCAGTCCTCCTTGCAGAAGACGATCCCGTCCTCCTGAGGATTCTGCTCGGCGTCCAGCTTCTTGCCGTTCCTGTCTCCGAGGTCGCACGCCTCGCCCGGATCCGGGATGCCGTCGCCGCAGAAGTGGGGCCTCATGCAGCCGAGCGTGCAGCCGTCGCGGCCGAGATCCGTGTTGCCGTTGTCCTTGCCGAGGTCGCACTCTTCGCTGCCGCCGTTGTCCTTCTGAACTTCGCTGTCTCCGCAGAAGGGACCGTAGGTACACGTGGTCGTGCAGCCGCCATAGGTGTCGTCGTTGTTCGGCCCGACGCAGCCTTCGGGGAGCGGTCCATTGCCGTCGCCGCAGTCGCACTGTTCGCCGTTGGTGGCGATGCCATCGCCGCAGTGGGGGGTGCAGGCGGACTGCTTGGTGGAGAAGCCCTGCAAGGTGAGCTGGTAGTTGGACTCGGGCGGGTGGCGGTCCGCGCCGAAGATGGCGATCTCGTAGACCTTGCCGTTCTCGAGGCCCAGCTTCACCGTGCGGTTTCTGAAGTCGTCGCCGCTGGTGGCCGTCGGGGGCTCGCCGTTCTCCGGGCTACACTCGGTCGAGCCCTCCGTGGCGCCGACGATGTTGCCGGCGGTGTCGAGGCAGCCGCCCTCGATCACGGTCGCGTCGCCGGGGTTGCCCTTGACCGTGACCTTGCCCGGAAGCTGCTGGTGCACGCCACCGAGGTCCAGCACCAGGATGCCATTGATGAAGATGAACAGGTCGTCGTCGCCGTAGAAGCTGAGCTGGATGCCGGTGTCGCCGTCATACGAGAAGTAGTAGCGAGCCTCGTCCGTGAAGTACGAGTCGTGGGTCATGCCCTTCACCCCGATCACCCAGCAGCCATCCTCGACGGAGTCGTCGCCCTCGGCGCAATCGCTCGCCGCGGCCCGCGGTGTGAAGAGGTACTGGTCGCCGGTGCAGGTGGTCCAGATCGGCTCGCCGTCACCGTGGTTCCAGTACGGCCACAGGTTGCACAGCGTCTTCTGCGAGGCGTTCAGATCGTCGAGTGGGAAGAAGCCGCCCTCGCCCAGGCGCGACTTGCTGGCGTACTGATAGATGTTGCTTCCGATCGCCTGCAGCTCCAGCACCGCGGTGTAAGCCTTGTTCACCGTGTCGTCGTTCGTGTACCACTGCTTGAGGCTGTCTGCGTTCTTGTAGGCCGGCGTGCTGCCCTTCCAAATGGGGCCACCCGGCGAGCTGGCGGTGTAACCCGTCAACGTGCCCGTGTACTGTCCGGTGGTGCTGGTGGTGTTGACCGTGCTGCCGGCGGTTCCTCCCAGGAAGCCCCCGTTCCCGTTGGAGAGCGGGCTGTCGTTCTGAGCTTCCGTGTAGTCACCCTCGATCCGGCTGGAGTTCGCGATGTTCCAGTCGCTGAACTGGCACTCACAGGTCTTGGTCGCGCCGGCCTGGGGTTTGCCCCTGAGCAGCGTATCGCCGAGGATGCCCCAGCAGCGCTTGGTGGAGTCGTTGCCCTTGGCCGGTCCGCCCGAGTTCGGAACGCACACGGTGGTGGACGACTTGGAGCCGTTGTACCTCG
The DNA here is from genome assembly GCA_964647025.1 of uncultured Myxococcales bacterium. GTDB lineage: Bacteria > Myxococcota_A > Polyangia > Fen-1088 > Fen-1088 > Fen-1118. Next base: position 2,975 of record CAZYFU010000065.1, read on the forward strand.
TCCCGAGGAAGTAGAAGTCTGGGTGTCCGCCCGAGGTCACGTTCTCGGGCTGGAAATCGCGGTAGACGATGGGAAGTGCAAGGCAGTCGCCCGAGCCGGACGAGCACTTGGTCGAGTCCTGCGACGTCTTGCTCTCGCAGGTGAATCCCTTCTCCTCCTCGCACTTGCTCGAACAGCCGTCGCCGTCGGCCTGGTTGCCGTCGTCGCACTTCTCGTTTGGATCCACGTTGCCATTGCCGCAGATGGCGTCGCAGGCGCGGGTCTTGCCCGAGCTGTCCATGCAGGAAGGCTCTTTGGTGCAGGTCTTCGAGCAGCCGGTCGCGTCGCCGTAGAACAGGCCGTTGACGGCCTTGCAGCCTTCGGGGAGCTTGCTCGCGTCGGTGCCACAGTCGCACAGCTCGCCGGTTTCGACCTTGCCGTTGCCACACTCGGACTTGATGCACGCCTTGCCGGCTTCCTTGCAGTCGTGACCGGGCTCGGTCTGGCAGGTCACCGAGCAGCCGTCGCCGCCGCTCGTGTTGCCGTCGTCGCACGTTTCGGGCGCGATGATCTTGCCGTCACCGCACGCGGGAATGCACTTCTTCCCGGGCACCGGGCACGTCCAGCCCTCGGTGATGGTCTGGCAGTCGGCCGAGCAGCCGTCCTTGTCCTCGGTGTTGCCATCGTCGCAGGTCTCGTTGGAGGTCAGCTTGCTGTTTCCACACACGGCCATGTTGTTGCAGGGCTTGCCCTCCTCGGGGCACTCCCAGTTGGCTTCGATCTGACAGCTGGCGCTGCACCCGTCGCCGCTCTCGCTGTTGCCGTCGTCGCAGCTCTCGGCGCGCTCGATGATTCCGTCACCGCAGTTCCCGCCGCCTGGGCGATCCGGGCCGGCGTCGGCCTGCGGCGGAAGCGTGATCACGGGACCCGAGCCGCCGAAACCTTGCCCGCCACCTTGTCCGCCGCCGCTGTTGCCTCCGCGCGGTCCGCTCGACCCTCCACCGCCGATGATCTCGCCGTTACCCTGTCCGCAGCCGACCGCGAAGACGAGAGCGAGGGCGCTGAAACAGGTGAACCCGAGAGCGTTGCAAGTGCTACTGAAAGAGCTGGCGCCAGCGCGCGTGGATCGACTGATCTTCCTCATGGCATAGTCCCTCACGGTGAAGGCAAGGACTGCGCAGAACACTTCGTCCCGCGAAACTTCGTGCAGTATAGCCCGCGCGACTTTCGATCCCGCCAGTGAATTCGATCACGCCCGAGCAGAAAGAGGTGGTCGTCACACGTGCCTGCCGGCAGAAACGTGCTCGCGGCAAACCCGTTTGTGCGAACGCGCTCCGTCCTTGCCCGGCCCAGGTTACCGCTGGTTGACCAGGGCAAGCCGTCTACCCAACTCGTCCACCAGCCGCTGCCGCAGGGGTGACGGCTGGTCGACCGCGCCCCACAGCCACGGGCCGCTCCAACGCAACAGGACCTCTCCATTGTATGGGTCCTTCAGCGTCTCGCTGCCGGACGGCTTCACCTCTCGCGCGGGCGCCTTCGCGACGGCGCGATACCGCTCCACCATCGCGCGCACGTCGGCGGCGTCTTTGCCACGCACGGCGAACAAGCGAAAGCTCGCGCCATCGACCTTGTACGGGACCGCGACACCGTCGTGCAGAAAGGCGTGGCCCAGGAAGTTGCTGGCTGCCAGCTTCTCGGCCCGCAGCACCTTGCCGCTGTCGGGGAAGGCCGCGAGCACCGCGGGGGGGCTGGTTCGTCCCGGTAGCGCGCGGGCGATCCGCTGGGCAAGACGCTCGAGGCCGACGTCCGCCTTGGGACCGGCTTGCACCATCTTGACGTAGAACGCCCCCTTCACGAATTGCAGGTAGTCCGTGCCGGCGTACCCCTCCACACCCACGGCGATCGGCGTGGAGCCCGCCGGACGCTCGAGGGCGTACATCCCGTAGGCACGATCGGCGTCCTTGTGGCGGTAGAGGTCGACGCTGATCTCGACGTCGTCCGGCCCGAGGTACGTGGCGGTCTGCACTGCTTCGAACTCGAACTGCAGGAAGGCGTCGGCGCCGCCGTCGATGTACTCGAACAAATCGTCTGGCCCATAAGAAGGTCCCAAGGTCATGCGGAATCCAGGCAGGTCCGGGAAGGACTTCGCGCCGACCTTTTCCGGACGACTCTGGCTCGCGGTGTCCTTGGGTGGCTTCTGTGCGCCAAGCAGCAGGACCGAACAAACCGCAACGAGGATACGCATCAGATGAGGAACTCCCTCGGCACCTGTCGCAGTCGGGCGATGTCGCGAATGCGCGCGCGAACGTCGAAGCCCTTGGCGCAGACGACGGCGCAGCGCTCGCAGTCGTCGCACGGGGCAGCAGGCAAATCCAACGCGAGCAGGAGCGATTGTGCTGCCTCGCGGTTCCGGTATCCGTGGCCATACATGTAACTGCGCATGAGGTCCGGGATCGGCAGTGCGTCGGGGCACTGCCCTCGACAGGTGTCGCAGCCCTGACAGTAGAGGCCGGCGACCTTGGTCGGCTCGACCAGGCTCTTCTCCTCGTCGGCGGTGAGCCCGGGATCCCGCATGACCTGCAGGTCCTCTTCGAGTTGGTCGAAGGTCGTGAAGCCTGGGACGGCCGTGTGTACGTTGGGGTCGCGCAGTGCCCATTTGAGCGCCGCCTTCATGTTGATGGGCGACTTCTTGTCCTTGTCCCAGTACACGCCCGCCTGGGTCTTCATTGCGACGATGCCGAGACCCGCGTGGGCCGCCTCGCCGATGGCTTTCTGCACCTCCAGGTGGTGGTCCTGCCGGAAGTTGTACGAGGTCAGCACCACGTCGTAGAGCTTCGCCTCTACCGCGGCTCGCAAGACCTCGGGCTCGTTTCTGTGGGTCGACACGCCGATGAAGCGGGTCTTGCCGGCGCGCTTGGCCTTCTCGAGCGCTTCGAGCAGGCCCTCGTGCAGGACGGATTCGCGCACGCTCTGGGCGTGCAGATAGAGGATGTCGACGTGCTCCAAGCCCAGCCGCTCGAGGCTCAGCTCCAGCTTCTCTTCGATCTCCTGCGGGCGGGTTCCGGTCCGGAACCTGCCGGTCTTGCGGTCGAGGGTACTGACGAAGACCTTGGTGCACAGGATGAAGCTGTCGCGCTTGCGGCCGAGCAGGACGGTTCCCAGCATCTCTTCGTTGCGGCCGTCCTGATAGCCGTGGGCGGTGTCGAGGAGGACCATGCCACCGTCGAGCGCCGCTTTGACCAGGTTGGGATTGTCGGCGTTCATCACGCCCATGCTGACCGTCGGCACGTCGAGACCCGTTCGGCCCAAGGTTCGCCGCGGTGGTCCGGCTGGCTTGCTCTGTGCCGGGGCGGGTGTCGCCGGTGCGGGTGCTGGCGAGGGCGTGATGGCGACCTTCTGGTCCTCCTGCGCTCTCTGATTCTGGGCTGCGGTGGCACACGCCGATAGTGCCGACGCCGCCAGGCCGGCGCTGCCCAGCTTCAGGAATTCACGGCGGACGAGGCTCGAGTTGGCTTCGCTCATGGTGGCGTGGATTATATCCGCGGGAGGGAGGTCAGCTCACCTCGATCGTGCGAAGGGCGAGGCCAGCAGACTCACGCGCATCTCGGCCTCGACGTCTTGCGCTTCGTAGGTCACGTAGTCGGAGACCGCCCTGCGCAACCCGGGATGGCGGATCCAGTGGGCGCTGTGCGTCCGTTCTGGCAGAAGGCCCCGCTTGAGCTTGTGGTCGCCCCCGGCGCCGCCCTCGAAGCTGTGCACGCCATCGGCGATGGCATGTTCGATGAGGCGGTAGAAGCAGAGCTCGAAGTGCAGCATGGGCAGGGCCACGTCGGCGCCCCAGTACCGCCCGAACAGGCGCCCGCCGCGCACGAAGTTGATGGTCCCGGCGACGGGATCGTCACCCCGATAGGCGAGGGCGGCGAGCACGCGATCGGCATGCGTGCGACGGATCTCGTGGAAGAAGGCCGGGGTCAGAAACGCGATGTTCCCGTACTGGTCGACGGTGCTGCGGTAGAAGCGATCGAGCGCAGCCCAGGCGCGGTCGTCGAGCTCCTTGCCCGAGGCGACCTGGATGCGCAGGCCGTGGTCGGCCACGGTGGCCCGTTCGTGGCGCACCTGTTTGCGGTTTCGCGAGCGGAGCTCGGCGAGGAAGTCGGCGAAGTCGCGGTAGGGCTCGGGTCGACGGTTGGTCCAGTGGTACTGGAAGCTGGCTCGACGGACGAAGCCGGCGGCCGCCAGCTCCGTCAGCTCGTCCTCGCGACAGAAGAGGACGTGGATCGACGACGCCTTCGCCGCGTCGGCCAGCTCTCGCATGCCGGCCACCAGCGCGGGGACCACGGTCGAGCGCTGTGCCGCCGGGTGAACGAGCAGCCTTCGCCCCGCTGCGGGTGTGAACGGAACCGCGGCCACCAGCTTGGGAAAATAGCGAATGCCTGCGCCGTGCGCGCCGTTCGCCCAGGCGAAATCCCAGATGAACTCGCCCATGCTGTCGTGCTTGAGGTAAAGCGGCACGGCGCCGACCAGCTGGCCAGCTTGGTGGGCGACGAGCACGCGCGGCTCCCACCCGGTCCCCGGACCAACGGTGCCCGAGCGCTCCATCGCGGCCAAGAAGGCGTGCTCGAGAAACGGGTCGTCAGGGTCGACCAGGGCGTCCCACGCCTCGGACGGGACGTCGACGAGACCGCCAGGCGTAGAGACGATGACCGCATTCTCATGGGCGCCGACTGGCAGCATCGCGGAAGTCTAGGAAGCCAGCGGTGGGCTTGCCACTTCGTCGCGAAGGTGGCGACGATCATCTTGGCGTAGTATGTCGAGCCAAGCAGGGAGGGCGCCATGGACCACGACACACAGACCGACATCCAATCCAACACCCAGGCGGCCAAGAAGGCGTTCGTGGCCGAGAAGACCCTCGCATTGGTGGGCGTGCCGCGCAAACAAGGTTTCGGCAGGACCCTGTTCGCGCATCTCAGGCAAGCGGGGTACAAGGTGCATCCCATCAACGCGCAGGCCGACAGCATCGACGGCGAGCAGTGCTACCGTCGTCTGGACGACGTTCCCGAGCCGGTACGCGCCGTGGTCACCGTGGTTCCGCCCGCCGAGACCGAGAAGGTCGTCGAGGACTGCGGCCGATTGGGGATCGGCCGCATCTGGATGCAGCAAGGTTCCGAGTCACCGGCCGCGATCGCCCGCTGCCGAGACCTCGGCATCGCGGTCGTGGCCGGCGAGTGCCTCATCATGTACACCGAGGGCGGATTTCCGCACAGCCTGCACCGCCTCATCTGGAAGCTGATCGGGAAGTACTGACCCGTCAGCTTCAGAGCTCCAGGAACGCGCGGCGTTCCGGTCGGGACGTCACGAGCGCCTGGTGCAGGGCGAACTGACCTCGGGCGCGCACCAGGTTGTGCTCACCCCGCGTGGCGTAGCGTGCGGGATCCCAGCCGAAGTAGCTCTCGCCGAGGGCATCGGCTGCGAAGCGGCTGGCCAGCTCGAGGCTTATCCACTCCACGCCACCCAGCAGCGCGAGCCGCTCGTCCCTCGTCAAGTCGCGACCGATGGCGCTGGCATAGCCTTCGAACGAAGCCGCCATGACGGCGACGTCGACCTTGGCGGTCGTCGCGTCCTCGCCCGAGAGGTTGCACCACGATCGCCAAGCGTCCCCGATCTCGTGGGCGAGCAGGACGGGTCCCACGGTATCGAGGTCGATGAGGCAGACGGCCTCCTCGGCGGCCGGTGCGCAGTCACCCGCGAAGAGAACGTTGTTGAGCTTCAGATCGCCGTGACCGATGCGAGCCGGCAGGGCAGGCAGCGGCCGGAGGCCCTGGACGCAAGCCAAGATGGCCTTCGCAAGCTCGGAGACGTCGGCGATCAGTCGGTGGCTCGCGTGGGACGCGACGGCCTCGCGCAGCCGCGCCATGTGCTTTGCCGTGTCGTGCACGCCTTCGCGAAGACCCACGAAGCGGTGGTCGACTCCCTCGACCGCGCGGTGGAATCTGGCCACCAGCTCGCTGGCCGAACGGGCTTGCGCGGCGCTTTGCACCTTGTCGAAGCCGCGGCCAGCGACGAAGGTCTGCACGCGCCAGACCCCGCCTGTGCCCAGGTCGACCCACAGGCGCCCGTCCCGCGCGGGGACGAGTCGTGGCGTCGGCAAGCCGGCCTTGGCCAGCGCCAGCGTCACGGCGGCGATGTTGTGGTTGATCTCCGGCGCGAAGATGGGAGAGAGCCGCTGCAACACGAACCGCCCATCGTCGGTGGCGAGCAGGAAAGTCTGATTGATGAGGCCGTGCCCGAGTGGCTCGATGCTGGCGTCCTGCAAACCCGGGAAAGCGCGCAGCACCTTCTCACGTACCTGCCCGAACATGTCGTTCATTGCGTCTCTCCCCGTCCTTTGGTGGCGGCCATTCGGCCGACGGTCGGCCTTCCGACCTGCATGGACACCGCGAACCCGAGGTTGATCTCGGTCAGGGCCATGAACGTCGGCAATGTCGCGATCTCGCGGGCCTCGGCGAATAGCGCGAGCGCCGGACTCAGGTGATAGATGACGCCAGCGCCGGCCGCCAGCGCGGCGCTGCCTCCGTGGACCGTGTCACTGTGTTCGAGCCAGCAGCCCTTGGCATCGCAGTCCCGGTCGATCACCGCCAGGACACTTCGTCCGACGCCCGCGGCGCCGGTGGCGTAGGTCTGGAGATTGCCATAGGTCGCGACGGTGAGCCTGCCCTGCAGGAACAGCGCGAGCGCCGAGGTGATCACTTCTTTCTTGCCGGTGGCCGAGGTGGACACTCTCCCGTCGACGGGTGCGTGTTGGTAACGCGCCATCAGGGAGACCGACAGTCGACGCGTGACCTGATAGCCGATCTCGGGCTCGAGTTGGATGAGCGAGGCGGGCGAGAAGCCCTCGTTGACCGTCGCTGGCACATCCGTTCCACGGATGCTTTGCCCGCTGTCGAGGGACGTCCTGCCGTGGTACACGACACCCGAGCCGCCGCCCAGGGCTATCCAAACCGAGTCCACGGTGCGTCGCTGGTGAGGTCGCGTGCTGGTCTGGTTGTCTCGCAGGTCGTCGTTCACCTGGGTGCCCTTGTTGGCCCCGGCCAGAAGGTCTGCCCGAACGTTGATCGCCCGAGGTGCCTCGGGATAGGCGAGGTAGACCGGCTGCTGGATGTGCGGATGCTGCGCCGTGATGTAGTAGGAAAGCGTCTTCCCGCCGATTTCCTTCGCAGGCAACACGGCCACGAGCCAGCCCCGCGGCGACCTGTCCATGGGCAGCTCGGCGAAGGGCAAGGTGGATCCGTCGGGGCGGTAGTGAAACGTCGCCGACGACTTGCGTGTCTGCTTCTGGGTCACGCAGCGGACGATGAGGTCCTGGTCCGGCAGCAGATCGAGCGGCAACACGCAGTAGATGGGCACCGGTACGCTCGCGGGTGGATCGGGTTCGTTGGTCAGGGCTGCGGCGTAAGCTTCGCGCACCGGTGGTAACACCTCGGGCGGTCCGGCCGAGGGGCCGATGCCTGTCGTGGCCTGCGTCGGCAGATCCGCCGAAGCCTCGCGGTCGAGAGCACCGGCTCCATCCAAAGACGGATCGAAATTCGGAGCCGTCGGATCTGGATTTGGCGGAAGGCCGGCCCGTTCACGCGCCTGCAGGTAGGCAGAGCGCATCCCCGGAATCTCCAGCCCGGGCGTGAGCGCGATGTTGGGATTGATCTTGAGCGCGAGGTCCAGGTAACGCATGGCCTCGTCGCGATCCTTGGTCCCGCCCAGCGACACGGCCGCCAAGTGCACATAGGTCCGGGCCGTCATCTCCTCGTCGTCCAAGCCGGCGGTCTCGCTGATGACCAGGGACTCGTCGAGCCAGTACTTCGCGGCCTGGAAGTGCTGGGCCTGGATGTCGGCAAAGGCCCGCTTGTTGAGCGCGATCATCCGGTCGGTCGGCGACTCGCTCACGTGATCGGCGCCTGCTGCCCGCGCCGCGCCTGCCGCAAGCAGCGCGACCGCACACGCCGCGGTCAGGATCGCAGGAAAACTCTGCTGCTTGGGCACAGACGACTCCGGCGCACACTATACTACTGATGTCGAGCTTGTCAGAAGCCGGCGACGCCCATCGCGTGGTAGCCCTTGTCCACGTAGAGGGTGGTCCCCGTGATTCCGGTCGCGAGCGGGCTTGCCAGGAAGGCCGCGGCGCCGGCCACCTCGGTGGCCTTCACGGCCTCGGGTATTGGCGAAACCTTGCAGCAATGCTCGATCATCTTCTCGATGTCGCCGATGGCCGAAGCTGCGCGCGAAGCCAGTGGGCCCGCCGAGATCACGTTGACGCGCGCTCCCCATTTGCGACCGGCCTCCCAGGCCAGGGTGCGGGTGTCGCTTTCCAGTGCGGCCTTGGCCGTCGACATGCCTCCGCCATAGCCCGGGATCACCCGCTCGGCTGCCAGGTACGAGAGGGCGAGGAACGAGCTGCCAGGGCGGCACAGCGGACCCAACCGGCGGACCATGGAGGCGAAAGAGAAGGCGCTGGTGCCCACGGCGGCCAGGTAGCCCTTGCGGCTGGTTTCGAGGAGGGGCTTTTTCACCTCGGGTGCGTTCGCCAAGCTATGCACCACGATGTCGACGCATGGCGATCCGAAGTCGGCGGTGAGCTTGTCCGCGAGTCCTTGCACGCTGACGTCGCCGTGATCGCGGTAGCGCTTGTTGGCGCGCAGCTCGGAGGGGATGTCGCCATCGACGTCGAAGTCGGCATCGAGCGCATAGATGCGTTCGAACGCCAGCTTGCCCCCGTCTGCGAGCGCGAGCGAGGCGTCGAGCTTGCCCCGGTCGAGCATGGTCTGAAAGATGCCAAGCGCAGGCGGCCACGTGCCGAGGCAGATGGTCGCGCCCGCCTCGGCCAGGGCCTTTGCGATCGCGAACCCGTATCCGTGGTCGTCTGCGACGCCGACGACCAGCGCGCGCTTTTCCCGAAGATCGATGGTCAGCATGGTTGGCTAATGCTTTTCACAGCATCGCCGAAAATCAAGGCTTGCCTTGCTGACCCGACGCTACTCCGCGCGCGGGTAGGTGCCGAAGATGCGCAAGCTCTCCGCGACCATGGTGAGGCTGGCCAGGGCCCGGCGCGCGGCGGGCGAGTTCCGGTCGCCCAAGAAGTCGAGATAGAACGAATACTCCCAGGGGCGTCCGACGATGGGCCGAGACTCGATCTTGGTGAGATCGATCTTGCCCTTGGCGAAGGCTTCGAGCGCGTGGAAGAGCGCGCCGGGTTTGTTGGTGGTGCGAAAGACGATGCTGGTCTTCCTGCCCTTGCCGCGCACCTTGAGCGGGATGTGGCCGCGCCGGTCGGGCCGGGCCATCACGAAGAATCGCGTGAAGTTCTGCGGATTGCTCTCGATGCCCTCCGCCAGGATCTGCGCGCGGTAGATGCCGGCCGCGATGCGGCTGGCGATGGCGGCCTCGTCGCGCCGGCCGTTTTCGAGCACCAGCTTCACCGCGCCCGCGGTGTCGTAGGCGGGCAGCACCTCGAGGTTGGGGAGCTCGACCCGCAGCTTGCGCAGGTAGTCTTCGCACTGGGCCAGCGCCACCGGGTGCGAAAACACGCGGCGGATGTTCGCCAGCTTGGTCCCTTTGGCCGCGATGAGGTGGTGGGCCACGCGCAAGACCACCTCACCTATGACCTCGAGGTCATTGTTGGCTACGAGGTCGTAGTTCTTGATGACCGAGCCGGCGAGGGTGTTCTCCATCGGCACCATCGCGCAATCGGCCTCGTCGCGAATCACCGCTTCGAACATCTGGTCGAACTCGCGCCTTGGGCAAGGCTCGATGCCCTCTCCCAGGATGCGTCGGGCCGCCTCCTCCGAGAACGCGCCACGTTCCCCCTGAAAGGCGACACGAATTCTCCGCTTTTTTCTGGGCTTGGGCTTGGTTCTGGCTTGGGGCACGGGCGTTTCCTAGGACGCCGGCGATCTCATCTTGTAGCCGACGTGGCGCACAGTCTCGATCATATCGGCGCCGCTGCCAAGTTTGGCGCGCAAGCGGCGCACGTGGATGTCGACCGTGCGCGTGTTGCCCGTGTAGCGGTAGCCCCAGACGCGGGACAGGAGTTGCTCGCGCGTGAACACGCGACCGGCACCCGCGGCCAGGAACTTGAGCAGTTGGAACTCCTGACGGGGCAGCTTGAGCACGCGGCTGCGGAAGGTCGCCTCGACGGCGACGGTGTCGATGACGAGGTCGCCCAGCTTGATGCGACCCGCGGCCGAGAACGAGGACAAACGCCAGTCGAGCTGGCGGACGCGAGCGTAGAGCTCGGGCCCGACGATGGGCGACAGGATGAAGTCGTCCATTCCGAGCTCGGGGTCGAGGCCGGCCAGGCGCGAGACCTCGATGCACAGGAGGATGGGAATGTCGGCCAGCGTGGACAGCTGCTTGGCCCGTTTCACCACGGCCCGGCCGACTTCGAGGTGCGGACCGGCGTCGACCACGACCACCGAGGGGCGGACGTGCTCGATGTCGTCGGGCAGCTCGTCTAGATCGTATCCGACCGCCACCACCTCGCAACCTAGGTCGCGGAGTGCGGCAGCGGGAGAGTCAGGCTCGGCCGCACCAAGTTGCGGTTTGGAAGTCACGACCAGTGCGCGCATCGTGGAAGAAACATAACCCAGCAGGCTGACGTGCAACAGTAAATAGGACGTAAATTCCGCGTCGATTGTTTCTTGCTGCGCCACTTTTGCGTCGTCTGTATCCGTGATGTTTCCGAATCATTTCGCCAGCGCTAAATCTGGCGAACTGTGTGGGGCGTCGATTGAACATGACTTGGGTGAACGGTACCTTTCGTTCACATAAATATGAGTCGGGTCTTTGCCGGATCCGGCCAAGCGAGTCACCCCCCATGAACAACGACCATCAGCGCCCGAGACAGGAAATGCCTTCAAATCCAGGGCCGCAGGGCCTTTACGACCCCAAGCACGAGCACGACGCATGCGGCGTCGGGTTGGTCGTGGATGTGGAGGGACGCAAGTCGAACCGAATTGTCCGCAGCGCCATCCAAGTATTAGAGAACCTCGCCCACCGCGGCGCCTGTGGCTGCGAAGAGAACACGGGCGACGGCGCAGGTATCCTGCTGCAAATCCCCGACACATTTCTGAGGAATGTAACCTCGCCCCTGGGCATCACCCTGCCTGCGTGCGAGCAGTACGGCGTGGGTATGATGTTTCTCCCGCAGGACGCCGCCGCCGCCGAAAGCTGCCAGGGCATCGTGGAGCGGTCCGTCGCGGAGCTCGGGCAGAAGGTGCTGGGCTGGCGGGACGTGCCCGTGAACCCGGCGGGCCTCGGCAAGACGGCCGACGCCTCCCGGCCTGCCATCCGGCAGCTCTTCGTCGCGCGCGGCGAGGGACTCGAGGACGTGGCCGCGTTCGAGCGCAAGCTTTGCCTGATTCGTCGCCTCGCCGAGAAACAGGTGCGCGCAAGCGATATCCCCGGGCGAGAGCTCTTCTACGTGGTCAGCCTGTCCGCCCGCACCGTCGTGTACAAGGGCATGCTGAGGGCGGACCAGCTCGACGCGTTCTTTCCGGACCTCTCCGAGCTGTCGGTGGTCTCGTCGCTGGCGCTGGTTCACTCGCGCTTCTCGACCAACACCTTCCCAAGCTGGTCACGCGCCCATCCCTACCGCATGATCGCGCACAACGGGGAAATTAACACCCTGCGCGGCAACGTGAACTGGATGGGGGCACGCGAGAGCATGCTCGCGTCGCCGCTGTTCGGCGACGACATCAAGCACCTGCGCCCCGTCGTGGATCAGACCGGCAGCGACTCGGCCATGTTCGACAACGTGCTCGAGACGCTGGTCATGGGCGGTCGGTCGCTGCCCCACGCGATGATGATGATGATCCCCGAGCCATGGCACAAGCACAAGTCCATGAGCCCGGAGAAGCGCGCCTTCTACGAGTACCACGCGTGCCTGATGGAGCCTTGGGACGGCCCGGCTGCGGTCGCCTTCTCGGACGGCGTGCAGATCGGATGCGTGCTGGATCGAAACGGCCTGCGCCCCTTGCGCTACACCGTCACCAAGAGCGGAATGGTCGTCATGGCGTCGGAGACCGGGGTGCTCGACGTTCCGGCCCGGGAGGTCGCGTACAAGGGGCGCATCCAGCCCGGCCGCATGTTCCTGGTGGATACTTCCGAGAAGCGAATCATCGCCGACGAAGAGATCAAGGAGAAGATCTCGACCGCGCAACCCTACGGCAAGTGGCTCGACGAGCAGCGGGCGTTCCTGTTCGAGCTGCCGCCGGCCGAGGCGAAGCCGCCGATGGACCAGGCCACGCTGGAGACCGCGCAGCGCACGTTCGGCTACACGGCCGAGGACATCCGCCTGATCACCCCCATGGGCGAGATCGGCGGCGAGGGCATCGGCTCGATGGGCACCGACACGCCTCTGGCCGTGTTGTCGAGTCGTCCGCAGAGTCTGTTCAACTACTTCAAGCAGCTCTTCGCGCAGGTCACCAACCCCCCGGTGGACGCGATTCGCGAGGAGCTGATCATGGCCGCGGGCACGACCATCGGCCCGGAGCGCAACCTCTTCGATCCCCAGCCCGAGTCGGCACATCAGATCGACCTGCAAAGCCCCGTGTTGTGCAACGCCGAGAGCGAGCAGCTACGTGCTCTCGACGGATCGGCCAAGTCGCGCGGCTTCCGTTCGCGGACCCTGCCAGCCCTGTTTCGGGCCGCGGGCGGGGCGGCGGCGCTCGAGCAGGCGCTCGACGAGCTGTGCGCGAAGGCGTCGGAGGCCGTACGCGACGGTTGCGCCGCCATCATCCTGTCCGACCGCGAGCACAACCACGAGATGGCGCCGATCCCATCGTTGCTCGCCTGCGCGGCCGTGCACCACCACTTGCTACGCGAAGCGACCCGTACGCAAACCTGCCTCGTGATCGAGAGCGGCGAGCCACGGGAGGTGCACGACTTCTGTCTGCTCATCGGTTTTGGCGCAAGCGCCATCGATCCCTACCTCGCTCTCGAAACCGTCGACGACCTGGTCCGCCAGGGGGTCGTGAAGTGCAAAGCGGACAAAGCCCGCAAGAACTACGTGAGCTCGGTGGTCAAGGGCGTGGTCAAGGTGATCTCGAAGATGGGGATCTCGACCGTACAGAGCTACCACGGCGCCCAGGTGTTCGAGGCCATCGGTCTTGGCGTCGACGTGGTGGACAAGTACTTCACGGGAACCGCTTCGCGCCTGGGCGGCGTGGGCCTCGATGTGATCGCCGAGGAGGCCAGGCGCCGCCACGCCAAGGGCTACCCCAGTCGGCCGGTGTTTCGGCCGGGGCTCGACGCTGGCGGCGAGTACCGGTTCCGCAGCGAAGGGGAGAACCATCTGTTCAGCCCGGAGGCCATCGCCAAACTGCAACAGTCGGTTCACACCGAGGACTACGGCGTGTTCAAGCAGTTCTCGTCGCTCATCGACGACCAGTCGAAGGGGCTGAACACGCTGCGTGGCCTGATGGAGTTCCGCTCGGGGCGCAAGCCCATCCCCATCGACGAGGTCGAGCCCGTCGAGGAGATCGTGAAGCGCTTCAAGACGGGAGCCATGTCGTACGGCTCGATCAGCAAGGAGGCGCACGAGACCCTGGCCATCGCCATGAACCGTCTCGGCGGTCGCAGCAACACCGGCGAAGGCGGCGAGGATCCCGAGCGCTTCAAGCCCTTGCCGAACGGCGACTCCAAGCGCAGCGCCATCAAGCAGGTTGCGTCGGGCCGCTTCGGCGTCACCAGCGACTACCTCACCAACGCCTCCGAGATCCAAATCAAGATGGCCCAGGGGGCGAAGCCCGGCGAGGGCGGTCAGCTGCCTGGCAAGAAGGTGTATCCGTGGATCGCCAAGGTCCGCCACAGCACCCCGGGGGTCGGCCTGATTTCCCCGCCTCCCCATCACGACATCTACTCCATCGAGGATCTCGCGCAGCTCATCCACGACCTCAAGTGCGCGAACGACCAGGCTCGCATCAGCGTGAAGCTGGTGGCCGAGGTCGGCGTCGGGACCGTGGCCGCTGGCGTGGCGAAGGCCAAGGCCGACGTGATCCTGATCAGCGGGCATGACGGCGGCACGGGCGCATCGCCCTTGACCAGCATCAAGCACGCGGGGGGTCCCTGGGAGCTTGGCCTTGCAGAGACCCACCAGGTGCTGATGCTCAACGACCTGCGCAGCCGCGTCGCCGTCGAGACCGACGGGCAGCTCAAGACCGGGCGTGACGTGATGGTGGCCGCGCTGCTCGGCGCCGAGGAGTTCGGGTTCGCCTCGGCTCCGCTCGTGTCACTCGGATGCATCATGATGCGCGTCTGCCACCTCAACACGTGCCCGGCGGGCATCGCGACCCAAGATCCGACGCTGCGCCACCGCTTCGCCGGCAAGCCCGAGCACGTGGTGAACTACATGCGCTTCGTCGCCAAGGAGGTGCGCGAGCTCCTCGCACAGCTCGGGTTTCGAACCCTGGCCGAGGCGGTCGGCCGCACCGAGTGCCTGGAGATGCGCAAGGCGATCGGCCACTGGAAGGCCAAGGGGGTCGATCTTGGCGCCATCTTCCACCAGCCCGACGTTCCGAGCTCCGTCGGTCGTCACTGCGCCGTCTCGCAGAAGCACGGCATCGAGGGCGAGTTCGACGACACCAAGCTCATCCCGATGTGCCGTCCGGCCATCGACGAGAAGCGCAAGGTGCGCGCCGAGTTGCCGATTCGCAACGTGAATCGTACCGTGGGCACCCGCCTCGGCAGCGAGATCACGCGTCGCTACGGTTCCGATGGTCTCCCCGAGGACACGATCCACGTCCATTTCAAGGGCTCCGCGGGTCAAAGCTTCATGGCCTTCGTGCCGAAGGGCGTGACCTTCACGCTGGAAGGGGACGCCAACGACTACCTCGGCAAGGGGTTGTCCGGCGGAAAGCTCATCCTGATGCCGCCGGCGGAGGCGACCTTCGTCGTCGAGCAGAACGTCATCGCGGGCAACGTGGCCTTGTACGGTGCGACCAGCGGCGAAGCGTACATTCGCGGCTTGGCCGGCGAGCGCTTCTGCGTGCGCAACAGCGGCGCGAACGCCGTGGTGGAAGGAGTGGGCGACCACGGCTGCGAGTACATGACTGGCGGTCGCGTCGTGATCTTGGGCCCCACCGGGCGCAACTTCGCGGCCGGCATGTCGGGCGGCATCGCCTACGTGCTCGACGAGAACCGGGAGATGCGGCTCAACTGCAACACCGAGATGGTGGGCACCGGGCCACTCGACGATCCTGGCGAGACCGAGGTGGTGCTCGCCATGTTGCGGCGACACTACGAGCTGACCGGCAGCCAGCGCGCGCACAACGTGCTCGCGAGTTGGTCGATGTTCAGGCCGCTGTTCGTGCGGGTCATCCCGCACGACTACCGTCGCGTGCTGGAGGCGCAGAACAAGATGCTGGCCAACGGGATGTCGCGTGAAGAGGCCGAAATGGCTGCGTTCGAGCTCAATTCGAAGGACGCCGCCCGTCTTTACGGAAAGTAAGGGAACCTCATGGGCCAACCGACCGGATTCCTCGAGTACCAACGGACCATCCCGGAGAATCGCCCTGCGCGTGAGCGCATCGCCGACTTCGCGGAGTTTCATCAGCACCTTCCCGAAGCCAGCATGCGCGAGCAGGGCGCACGCTGTATGGACTGCGGCGTTCCCTTCTGCCACACGGGAAAGATCATGGACAACCTCACCACCGGGTGTCCATTGCACAACCTGATTCCCGAGTGGAACGACCTCATCTATCGCGGCCGCTGGCGCGAAGCGAGCGAGCGCCTGCACCGGACCAACAACTTCCCCGAGGTCACGGGCAGGGTGTGTCCTGCCCCTTGCGAAGGGTCGTGCGTGCTCGGCATTCATGCTTCGCCGGTCACCATCAAGGTGAACGAAGCAGCCATCGCCGATCGCGCCTTCGCCGAGGGCTGGGTGGTGCCGAATCCTCCCAGCTTCCGCACCGGCAAGCGGGTGGCGGTGGTCGGCTCCGGTCCCGCCGGTCTCGCCTGCGCGGCCGAGCTGAATCGCGCAGGCCATGACGTGACCGTGTTCGAGCGCGCCGACCGCGTGGGCGGCCTGATGGTGTACGGCATTCCAGCCATGAAGCTCGACAAGGGCATCGTCGAGCGCCGCGTGAGCATCCTCGTCAAGGAAGGCGTGAAGTTCGAGACCAACACCGAGGTCGGCAAGAGCTTCCCGACCGAGAGACTGCGCAAAGAGTTCGATGCCATCGCCCTGTGTGGCGGCTCGACGGTTCCGCGCGACTTGCCCGTGGAGGGGCGCAACCTCCGCGGCGTGCACTTCGCGATGGAGTTCCTGACCGCCAACACGAAGCACCTGCTCGACGGTTCCAAGGCCGAGGCCGGCCTGATCTCGGCCAAGGGCAAGCAGGTCATCGTCATCGGCGGCGGCGACACCGGCAACGACTGCGTGGGCACGGCGATGCGCCACGGCTGCAAGTCCGTGGTGCAGCTCGAGCTGTTGCCGCGTCCACCAGCGACCCGCGCGGACGACAACCCGTGGCCCCAGTGGCCCAAGATCTTCCGGGTGGACTACGGACAGGAGGAGGCGGCCGCGGTCTTCGGGCGGGATCCGCGACGGTTCTGCGTGCAGACCAAGCGCATGGTCGCGGACGACGAGGGGCACGTGAAGGCGCTCGAGGTGGTCGAGGTGCGTTTCGTCTCGCAGCCCGCCGGGCCGCCGAAGATTGAAGAGGTGCCTGGCAGCCTTGGCACGCTGCCCGCCGATCTGGTGTTGCTGGCGATGGGATTCGTCGGCCCCGAGAAGGTCGGGCTGCTTGGCGACCTCGGTGTGAAGCTCGATGGCCGCGGCAACGTCGTCACCGACCAGGACAAGCAAACCAGCGTCCCCGGCGTCTTCGCTGCGGGCGACATGGCGCGTGGACAGTCGCTGGTGGTGTGGGCCATCGCCGAGGGGCGCGCCGCCGCCATCGGGATCGACCGCTTCCTGATGGGTGAGACGGTCCTCGAATAGCCCGCCGATCCAATTGGCCTGCTGCGGCCGCCCCCGGTTGGCTATTGCCTGGGAGATGCTCCTGCCCTTAGATTCCCTAAAGGTGACGCCGGCTTCCGTCGAGATCACATGAGCGCTTCGGCAATTCGGCGAGGGCCCCTCTCAGATGAGAACAACATATGGTCCAGAACCAGGCCTGCTTGGCAGGGCCCGACGGTGTCTGCGCGTGTGCGCTGGTACCGCCCGGACACGGCCTCCCGCGCATGTCGCTGTGCCTCTTGCGGTATTCGTGCTGCTGGTGGCCGGCGCTGTTCGTGCGGCGGCGCCCACCGAAGGGGCGATTTTGGGCCAGGTTCGGGACCTCGACACGGCCGTTCCCGTGGCAGGGGCGACGGTCGTCGCGGTCGGCCCCGAGGGCGACGTGACCACGCTGACCGACGCCCAAGGCAACTACCAGTTTCGCGCACTGCCCATCGGGCGCTACAGCGTGCGCTTCCAACGGAACGACGTGCTGGCGGAACGAGAGACCACGGTGGGGGTGGACAAGACGGTACGCCTCAATATTCGGCTGCCCGCGACTGCCTCGGAAACGCAGGCCGTCGCTGTCTCCGCCGCAGCACCCGTCATAGACGTCGGCTCGTCGCGCATCGGCGCGACCTTTGGCAGCGACTTCATCGAGAGCATCCCGAATCGTGGCCAGGACGTCGCGTCGCTCATCCAGAAGACGCCCGGCGCCTACAACGACGATGTCGGGCTCTCGTTGTCCGGCGGCACCGGCGCCGACAACACGTACTATCTCGAAGGGCTGAACGTCACCGCGCTTCGCGACGGTGTTCTGGGCACGAACCTCAAGTCGATGTTCCTCGAAGAGGCCGAGGTGGTGAGTGCCGGCTATGGCGCCGAGTACGGTCGGGCGCTGGGCGGCGTGGTCAACATGGCGCTCAAGTCGGGAACCAACGAATGGAAGGGCAGCGCGATGTCTTGGGTGGCGCCGGGCTCCATGTCGGGGGCCCAGCAGCGCATCCTCAGTCGCTCCACGGTCCTGACCGGTCACGTCCGACCCGACTACACCACGCAGATCGGCGCCGAGGTCGGCGGGGCGCTCATCAAGAACAAGCTGTTCATCTGGGCGGGCTATGCGCCAGAGGTCAGTCGAAGCCACTTCGTGCAGTACACCGACAGATTCGTGGACGCGAACGGCGACGGGCAGCTGGACAGCAACCCAGACGGATCGCCGGTGGTCCAGCCGTTTTTCACCCGGTTGATTCCGCAAGAGTCGACGACGCACAACTACGCCGGCAAGCTGACCTGGCGGCTCGCCCGGGAACACGTCCTAAGCATCAGCCTGGTTGGAACGCGCAAGGAAGAGGAGTTCATGCGCGGCGCGAACATGGATGTGAAGACCGGGATGAGTCACGAGGTCACCGGCCGCCAGGACTTGATCGCCCGCTGGCGATCGGAGTTCTTCGACCGCCGGTGGCGCATCGATGCGTCGCTCGGCATGCACAGAGAGAACTACACCCGTCGTTCGCCCTTCGGCGACGTCGAGAGCGGAAACGCCGTCCTTTGGTACAACTCGCCTTCGCTGGGGCAATTCGATCCGGTGGTGGCGCCCTACTGTCGCCGCGACGAGGCCACGGGCTTCGATCCGTGTCCCGTGCAGACCTATCAGTCAGGCGGCTACGGCGTGATGCGCGACCTGTCCGCTTACCGACTGGCAGGGCAGATCAAGTTCACCAACGTCTTCTCCGCGCTCGGCGCGCACGTGCTCAAGTACGGCGTCGACTACGAGCTCAATCAGTACGACGACAAGCGCTGGAGCTCTGGCATGGACGGCGCGCGCGGCGAGGTGTACGTCTTCCCGACGGGCAACGGAGACGAGACTGCACCCAACGTGCTCACCTTGTTCCGGCCGCCCTACGGCGTCACCTTGCCACCGGATGCCGACCTCGCGCCGTACTACCAGGACTCCATCCGGGCCAAGACCCGCGCCTTCAACAACGGGCTCTTCGTCCAGGAGAGCTACATGCCCATCTCCAACCTCGCCCTCAACCTGGGTGTGCGTTGGGAGGCGCAGCGCTTTACCGACTACGAGGGCAACACGGCCTTCAGCATCGCGAACGCCTTCGCGCCCCGCCTCGGAGCGGTCTACGACCCGACCAAGGAAGGCCGCTCGAAGATCTTCGTCCACTACGGGCAATACTACGAATCCATCCCGATGGACCTGGTCAACCGGGCATTCGGCGGCGAGGGCGTGCTCGGGACCGACTACAACCCGGATTGTCTGGCCCAGAACTGGCGCAGTTGTCCCGCGGCCGCCACCTATCCGATCTCGGGTGGCTCCCGACTGCTCGTCCAACCCAACATCAAGGGCGCCTACAACAACGAGATGGTGCTCGGTGGGCAGTACCAGCTCATGCGTGATTGGGTCGTCGGCGCCTCGCTGATCTACCGTTGGCTCGGCCGCGTGATCGAGGACACCGGCGGTAGCATCGAAGAAGGAACCGGCGCGACCACCCTGGCCAACCCGACAGATCCCAAGCCCGAGCGCACCTACAAGGCGCTCCAGCTCACCGCCAACAAGCTGTTCGCGAGGCGCTGGTTCGTGGCCGGCTCGTACACCTACTCTCGGTTGATGGGCAACTACGCCGGACTCTATTCGGCCGATTCGACGCAGCTCGACCCCAACTACACCACGCAGTTCGATGTCCGTCCGCTGATGGACAACCGCCACGGGCCGCTGCCGAACGACCGGCCTCACGTGTTCCACCTCAACGGCGCCTACCAGTTCTCTTGGCGTGGCCACCTCCTGTCGCCGGGGCTCGGTTTCTCGGGTTACTCGGGGACGCCGATCACGCCGCTCGGCCGCGCGCCGCTCATGGGCCCGAAAGAGACCTTCATCCTTCCGCGTGGCTCCGCGGGGCGGACGCCGTTCGTCACGCAGCTCGACGCGCGCCTCTCCTATCGAACCACCGTGGCCAAGGTCCTCTCCGCCGAGGTCTTCGTCGAGATCTTCAACATCCTCAACCAGAAGACGGTGCTCACCCAAGACGCCGAGTACACCGTGGACCGCGTGCTGCCAGCACAGGCCGGCACCTCGCTCGACAACATTCCCGTCGTGGACGGCAGTGGGCAGCCGGTCTGTGCCTCCGGAGATTCGCCGTGCACCAGCTACGCCACCGCCAGCAAGAACCCCAACTACCTGCGCCCGACGTCCTACCAGGCGCCGATCTCCGGGCGCTTGGGTGTGCGGGTACTGTTCTGATTTCCGTCAGATCACTCTCAGGATCCAGCACTTGAGGTGCCCCGTCTCCGGCACGCCGACGAGCTCGGGGTGGTCCCGCCCGGCGCCCATGCGAGCCAAGACCTGAACACCGCGTCCGCTGTCCGCGGCGGCCTCGGCGATGAGCTGGTCGAAGTGCTCGCGGGACACGCGTCCCGAGCATGAGCAGGCCACGGCCAGGCCGTCCGGAACCGTCAGGCGCAGGCCCCGGAGGATGACCTCGCGGTAGGCGCGGTCGGCGGCCGTGTCGCCGCTCTTGCGCTTGGCGAAGGCAGGCGGGTCCAGCACCACGACGTCGAACTGCTCCTTGGCGCCTTCGAGCGAACGCAGCAGATCGAACGCGTTGCCATGGCGGACGCTCAGCTCGTGAAGGCCGTTCCGTTCGGCGTTGGCCTCGGTGCGTGCGACGGCGGTGGCGTCCTCGTCATTGGCCAGCACAGGGCCGCCCCTGCGGGCAAGCGCGAGCGCGAACCCGCCATGGTAGGTGAAGGCATCGAGGCAACGGGCTCGGTCGGGCGCGAGCGCGGCGACCGTGGCGTGGTTGTCGGCTTGGTCGAGAAAGCCTCCCGTCTTGCTGTCGGCGAGGAGATCGGCAACCAGGCGATTGGGTCCCAAGCGGTACTCGACCTGCGACGCGCCCGTCCCGGCCAAGATGTCCTTGTGTCGAGCAAGCCCCTCGAAGTCGCGTGCAGAGCCATCGTCGCGGGAGATCACCATGCGCGCGCGGAGCAGCTTCTGGACCATCACCCCAAGCTCGGCCTTGTGGGCGTCCATCGCGACCGACGTGGTCTGCATGACGGCGACGTCGGCATAGACGTCGACGAAGAGGCCCGGCAGGCCGTCGCCCTCGCCATGGGCCAAGCGGAAAGCGTCGCGGTCGAGGCGCAGGCCGGTGCGTCGCCGCAGGGCCCGAGCGAGGCGACCTTCGACGAGACCGAGAAAATCAGCGCTGGCCGCTTCTCCGCGGTCCAAGACCCGGACGGCGACGGGCGAGGCGACCGACCACGTGGCTAGCGCCAACGGCCGCCTTCGCTCGTCGGTGACCTGGACCATGGCGGGGCCGCCCGAGTTGGCGTCGCTGTCGGGGCCGTCGAGGACGTCTTGCCTATAGACCCACGGATGGCCCGACGCTACGCGGGCCCGGCCCCGGGCCGTGATTCTCACCGACGGAATGGACGTGCTGGCCATGGTGACCCAGCATATGCCGGCGCAGCCGCCAGAACCAAGGGCAGTCGAACGAAGCCGCGCCTTCCATGGTCATTTCGAGCCACGCTGGTCGGGCGTGAGCGTGTCCTTGGATGAAGCAGGGATCACCAGGTGAGAAGGATACTCTGCGCCGGTCAGAACCCGGTTGTGCGCGATTCGCGTTCTGGCACTTTGGTACTCGTCTTCACCGGTGTTCAGATTGCGCGCCAGCCTGGGAAAGTTGCTGCTGGAGATCTGCAAGCCGAGGCGATGGTGCCGCCGGATTCGGAAGGCCACGGGCCGTAGGTTGACGGTGATCTCGTAGATCTCGCCCGGAACAGCCGGTTCGGGGCGGGCGACACCGTTGCGGTAGCGTAGGCGGGCAACCCCATCTTGGATGTTGAAAGCCTTGCCGTCGGCGTGGATGTCCAACAGTTTGACGGTGAAGTCCGTGTCCGGTCCGTCCGTCGAGACGAATAGTCGGGCGGACGGGTTCCCAACGATGTCTAGATCCTCGGTCAGGGCGGGGCCAGCAAAAGACAGCACGTCCTTGCGTCGAGACAGGGTGGACTGATCGACCGCCCCCGCGACGCTGTCATCCTCGGTGCAGCACAACGCCCCTCCCCGCGACGGCACCGGATCGGTGGGGGCGTAGTCGTAGTCGAGGGCGCGCTGTGCGGGATCGGGTCGCTCCTGCAAGGTCTTCGGCCCCAAGTAGAACGCCGAGCTGCGCGTGTCCGCGGGAGGCCAGGTGTCGCTCGTTCGCCATTGGTTGGCGTTGATGAGGAAGAACCGAAAGTTCGGTGGCAACGGTTTGTCCTCGCCCTTCAGCCAATGATCGAACCAGTCCAGGTAGATGCGATTGAAGTCGAGCGGCTGGTAGTCTACCTCCATCTCTCCCAGCTTCAGTCGTCCCCCGGAGTCCTTACCGGTGCGGCAGTGCAGCCCAGCATCGATGAGGACGGGTTGAGCGAGCGCGCGGCTGTGATCGGCGTTTTCCTGCATGAATGCGGCGATGTCGAACGTGCCGCTCACGGTCTGGTCGTACCAGCTGTTGACGTGCAGAGTGGCCACCGCAAAGCGGGCATCCGGACCGATGTACCCCTGTCCCTCCCACCAGCTATCCGTCAGGGGTCGCCGTACGAAGTCGTCGAAGCCAGTGGCGGCGTCTACCAGCCGTCGCCCCACCTCGGCCACCGGCAGGTCGCCCATGTGGACACGAGCGCGTTGCGGGTAGTCTTTCGGGGTGGTGGGAATGCGCTGATCGGGGCGTCCATGGTTCGTGAACCAACCCACGGCAGATGCCTGGTTGAGGACTCCATTCTCGAAGACTCCGAAGTACCCATAATTGCCCTTGGCCTTGCCGATGGCGCCGCCGGCGCCGGCCGCGATCATCGCGATGTGGTTGGGATGGCGGGCGCTGGCCAGCATGATCTGACTTTCGCCCAGGTACGAGCAACCGAACGTCCCGACCTTCTTGTTCGACCAGGGCTGTCGGATGATCCAGTCGATGGTGTCGAAGCCATCCTCCTTCGTCCGATAGTAGGGTGACCGGTACTCGCCCTCGGAGTCGTAGCGCCCACGGACGTGCTCCACCAGGACCGCATAGCCGTGTAGGACGAACGGCTCGACTTGCGAGGCGGCCAAGCCCCCATAGGTCGTTCGGATCAGAATCGTGGGTACAGGCTCGCTGGGCTTGGGTGGCAGGTACAGGGTTGCGCTCAGTCGAACACCGTCACGCATGGGAATCTCAAGGGCCGGCTGGCGCTGGATCCCCGTGCGCAATCGCAGTGCCAGGGTGTACGCCGTCCGACGCAGGGGCCTGTAGGTCGACCCGGCTGCGATGAGTGCAACACCTCCGACCAGCAGTACCCAGAGCCCTCGACTCACGGCCGCAGCGCCTCGAAGCCCGCGCGGAAGTGTTGCAGGTTGGCCTTCGCCCACCCCTCCACCGTGGTCAGCAGCCGTGTGCGATGGGCCGACACTGGATAGGTGTGGTCCACGTCCGGCCAGAAGAGCTCGGTGCAGATGCGCTCCAGCCCGGGGACTCCGGCGGTTCGCGCGAACTGCCCAGCCTGATTGTAGAAGTCGAGCTCCTCTCTGGTGAATACCGCCAGGATGCGGCCGTCGTTGCGCATGAGGTTGTCGAGGCACGACCTCAGATCTTCGGGGCGAGGGAGATCGCGCAGGTCCATGTCGGGCTCATTCGTTGCTTGGTCTTTCAGCAGTCGCCCCTTGAGCCGACGAACGACCGTGAATGGCAGCCGTGCCCATTGTTCCCAGCATCTGGCTCGCAACATGAGGTGCCGGTAGAGAAACAGGGGATCCCTCGACGACCGCGCATCCAGGAGAACCAGCCCGCGGATGCGCTCGTCCTTCGCAGCCAGCTTCATCCCGTTGTCCGCCCCCGAGCAGAGACCCATCACTATCGTGGGGCGGCGACCGAACTGTCGGTCCAATGCCTGGCAGAGGAACTTCCAGTCGAGGGCAACGGAATCTCGATTGCTCATGCCCTCGCGGACCGGGGTCTCGCCCTTCCCGGAGAGATCTACACGGACGCAAAGAAAACCGATCCTGGCCAGCTTGCGCCCCGCCAGGACATTGAGACGGTAGGGCTCGGCCCGGTGAAGTAGCCCAGCATTGAGCAGGACGACCAACGGTGCATTGTCCAGCTGCTCCGGCAGGGTCAGCATGGCGAAGCCTCGTCCACGCTCGCCATAACGAAGCGGCTTCTCCATGATGCTCATGTGAGCTTGCTCGCGATGGCTTCGAGGACGGGCTTCGGCCCGATCACGCCCCTTTGAGAGATAGGCCAGTCGTAGGGAATTCCACCGTACTCAGCCCCATCGATTGCTTGGCTCTCCTGACACACGATGCGGTGAAGCCTCGCTCGCGCCCCCAGGGCTGGAAAATCCACGGAAAGCCGTACCATTCCGTCCCGCATGGAGGGACTGAGGCGAAACATCTGGTAGTCGAGCGGCTCGACCGGGATGCTCAGGCGTCGAGCGAAGGTGAGATTGCGACTGCTGAGCTCGGCGTCGACCCGAGCCAGGTGCGCCAGGTATGCCTCGCCGCTCGGTAAGGGATCCCAGAAAATATAGGCAACGATGCCCGGGTGGTGAATCTGCGCGGCGAGCGTCGCTCCGAAGCGAACCCCGAGCAGGTAGATCTTGCTTGCCCCGGAAAGACTCGTCCCCTCCTCAATCGCGGCACGAATGTCGTCCAGCCAGTTCTCGACGGTTGCTTCTTCGAGCTCTCCCCACGACTCGCCCGTACCGAAGTAATCGAAGCGGAAAACATGACTTCCTCCGGCCGCGCATCCTTTGGCCAACTCGGACAACGCCCTGTACGAGCGACGGTACTCGTCGAACAGGGGCGGACAGACGATCAGCAGCCTATCGCTACCCACGCTCGATGCAGGATGGTAGATGCCGAAGAGGCGGTTCTTGTCGAAGAAGCAGGGTTCGAACATTCTGAATACCTACTGTGTGAGGTGTTAGCCGAACAACCGCCGCCACAAGGGCTTCTTCGCGTCACCCGCGGGACCCTGGTTCTGATCCACGCAAGCGCCGGGCGCCCGTACGGTTGCGCGCTCCGGATGACCGTCGAAGTAGGGCTGCAGGAAATCGCCAAGCGCCTCCAGCTCGGCCGTTCGGACCTGCGCGCTGTCGTAGTCGGCGACGGCCACGACCCCGCTGTCCTGCACCCGGACCCAGAGCTCGATGGGCAGCTCAGTCTGACCGCGAGGCATGTCGATCTGCCGAAGCCCAAGCCCGGCGAATTGGGCCGGACGGTTGCGGGTGTCCTGGAATCCAAGGCTGACATCCATGAAGCTCGGGAAGGGCTGGCGTTCGACCGGCGTGCCACCGATGAGCTCGGCGAGGGTCAGGTCCTGCTGGTCGAGGAATCCCTTGATCTGCTTGGCGAGATGCTGGGCCTGGCCGACGAACGTGTCTCCGGCCAGGGCGAGCTCGCAAGGTAGGACCGAAACGTAGCATCCGATCTGGCCGATCACCTCCGGGCTGTACCGTCCGGTGACCGGGATGCCCACGGTCAGCTTGGCCTTGCCACGGGCTCCGCAAACAGCCGCCGCGTAGGCCGAGAAGAAGTACTCGTGCAGGCGCAGCTCATTCTGTTCGCAGAACTGCTCGATGCGAAGCAAGGCTTCCTTGCCGAAGCTCCAGTCCCTACGACTGGCCGGTCCTCGCTCGATAGGCGCGCCGGCCTCGATAGGGAGCGCCCGACGATGAAACGCCAAGGCCGCGGGGTTGGACGATCGGTTCGCTTGCCAATGAGCGAAGTCACGGTATTCGAATGGCAGCGGCGGCAGGTCGACAGCGCGATTCTGTCGGCCGGCATCGTAGATCTTGACCAGCTCACTCAAGAAGAGGTCGAAGGACCATCCGTCGAAGACCAGCTGGTGGGGGACGATCAGGAAGAGGCAATCTTGCTCCTTCAGCCGATACAAACGCGCCCGGAACAGTAGCCGATCGAGAACCTGAAACGGCTTTGCGGCGACCCGTCGGGCATCCTCGAGAGCAGTCTCGCTCGGGTTGGCTTCGTGGCGGCAGTCCACGATCTCCGGTAGGGTCAGCTCCTGATGGTGGAGGAGCGCCTGTCGATACCCTCCGTCGACGGCCTGGATGAACGTACGCAGAGCGGTTTGACGTTCCATGAGCTTGCGTAAGCTCCGCGAGAACGTCCCGACGTCCAGATCGCCGGTGATGAACCAGGCCGCGGGCAGGTTGTTGCAGGTGCAAGTCGGATGCTCCAGCTGGCGCCGCAAGATGCGTAGCTGCTCGGGAGAGAGCTTGCGCTGCTCGCTGCCGGACAAAGGCGCGGGACCGCTCTGCGTTGTCTGCGGATTGACTGCTTCGAGCTTCTCCGCGAGCACACTTAGCCTCTCGACGATCAGCTGGGAGGGTGTCAGCCGCACCCCGCTGCGCTTCTCGATCTGACGAATGGCCTCCAATGCCAACAGAGAGTGACCGCCGATCTCGAAGAAGTTGTCGTCTCTGCCGATGGGGCTCTTCGGTTTGAGCAAGGCCGTCCAAACCTCAGCAACGAGGTTCTCCATCGGGCTGTGCAGCTCGGCGTGGCCGAGCATCTTGGACTCGGCCAGCTCAGGACGAGGCAAGGCACGCCGATCCACCTTGCCATTGGGAGTGAGCGGAATGGCGTCCACCGGCAATAGGTACTGCGGCACCATGTAGACCGGAAGCGCGGCCCGCAGACGCTTGCGGATGGCCGACGTGTCGAGCTCCCTGCCGGAGGGTGCCACGCAGCATGCCACCAGGCGAACGTCATGGGAACCTACTTCCCAGAGATACGCTGCTGCGGCCTGCACAGACTCGCAGCTCTTGAGGGCGGCCTCGATTTCCCCCAGCTCGATACGGTAGCCGCGCAGCTTCACTTGGTCATCCAGGCGGCCAAGGTGTTGGATATCGCCATTGGGGAGCTGCTTGGCCCAGTCCCCGGTCTTGTAGATTCGGCCCAGCCCGCCTAGCTCCAGAAATCGTTCGGCGGTCAACTCTGGCCGGTCGTGATAGCCCAATGCGACTCCTTGGCCGCCGATACACAGCTCGCCAGGGATCGACACCGGAAGAATCTGGTTCATCCTGTCGAGCAGATAGACCTGCGTATTGGCGATGGGCTTGCCCACCGTGACCACGTCCTTCGAGCTCGCGATCCTCTTGCAAGTGGACCATACGGTGGTCCCGGTCGGCCCGAACATGTTCCAAAGCTCGGCTACCCTGGGCAAGAGATCGGCGATCAGGTCCAGCGGCAAAGGCTCGCCACCACACAAGGCCCGCAGAGCCCCGCCATGGTTGGCATCGGCCCAGCTGCTCGACAACAGGACCCGCCAAGTGGCCGGCGTCGCCTGAAGAAGGGTGACCCGATGCTGGGCGAGGAGTTGCGCCAGTTGCTCGCCGTCCTTGACTTGCGCTCGCGTGGCAATCACGACTCGTCCACCTGCGACGAGCGGCGCAAACAACTCGAGCACCGAGATGTCGAATGAAAGCGTGGTGACCGCGAGTAAGGTGTCCTCCGAGCGAACGCCCGGTTCGCGCAAGATGCTTTCGAGGAAGTTGAGCATTGCGCTGTGCTGGATGCGTACACCCTTGGGCTTGCCGGTAGACCCCGAGGTGTAGATGGTGTACGCCATCCGCTGGGCCTTGGGCTCGGGGCTCCGGTGCTCTGCCAGGGGCGTCAGCTCGTCCAGCATCTTCAGGTGGAGATGCTGGACCTCGGCTTCCCGGATGGGCGCTGGGGCGACGTCGTCCTCGAGCACGGCTTTGGCGCCCGAGTCCTGCAGCATGTACACGAGCCGCTCCGGCGGAAAGTCGGGATCGAGGGGCAAGTAGGCGGCGCCGACCTTGAGCACGGCGAGAGCCGCGATGAGCATCCGTTCGCTGCGCTCGCAGCAGATGCCAACGATGGCGTCCTCGCCGATGCCACGCCGGACCAGGGTGGCCGACAGCGCATTGCTGCGCTCGTCGAGCTCCCGATAGGTGAGCTTGGCCTCGCCGGCAATCACCCCAATGGCATCCGGAGTCCTACGCGCCTGTGCCCGAAACGGTCGGACCACGTCGGGATAGGCGATCTCGACTTGAGTCTCGTTGGTCTTCACCTGAATCGGATCCAGCTGGCTACACAGGGCAAAGTCTCCGACCTTCGTACTTGGCTCGACGATGGCCCGAGACAGGATGCTCTCGAGCGCATGGAGCCAGCTGACCACGCTGCCCTCGGAGAGCAGCGCCGTGGAGTACGTCGCCTCTATGGTCACCTTCCCCGGCTCCTGGAGAAAATTGAGAAACAACTCGAAGTTCTCGGCGGCGCGGGGAATGGTCCGAAGGTGCCCTCGGCATTCGCCGAAGTCCAGCGTACCCATGGGCTGGTCGATGTTGAACAGCGTCGCGATGAGAGGAACGCGAGAGCGGTCCAGTCGCATGCCCTCGATCAGCTTACCGAAGGTGAATTTCGGGTGCTCACTCGCGGTCAGGACGCGGCTTCTGACCTGCGCCACGAGATCCGCAAAGGTCGTGTCCTCGTCCATTTGGACTCGAATCGGCAAGAGCTGCACCATGTGCCCAAGCTGGTTAGGCCGCTTGAGGACTGCTTGACCGGCGACCGGAAGCCCGACGATCAGATCGGTCGCTTTGGTTAGGCGGTGCAGTAGGTTGAAGTAGCCGGCCAAGACGGTGTGGACCAGGCTGGCCTTCAGCTTGGCCGCGGCCTTGGGTAGATCAGCCACCAGGCCGGGACTCATCTCGAAGTCGTGCCGACGCGCGGAGAAGGGCCGCTGCTTGGGGCGCACGAAGTCCAGGGGCAGGTCCAACGTCGGCGGCTCCTGGCGG
The DNA here is from genome assembly GCA_964647025.1 of uncultured Myxococcales bacterium. Classification (GTDB taxonomy): domain Bacteria; phylum Myxococcota_A; class Polyangia; order Fen-1088; family Fen-1088; genus Fen-1118. Next base: position 31,749 of record CAZYFU010000065.1, read on the forward strand.
AACTGTTCTCGCCAAAAGTCGATGTCGGCGTTGCGCACCTCTTGCAGATCGTTCTGCTCGGCGAACTCGAAGAAGGACTGGGCCGTCGGTAGGGACTCGACCTTGCCTTGGCTGCGATAGAGCTTGCTGAGCTCGCTCAGCAGCAGGCCGAAGGACCAGCCATCGCAAATGAGGTGGTGTGCCGCGATGACCAGCTCGTGCCGTGTGGGCTCCAGCTGCAGCAGCCAGGCGAACAGCAGCGGCCCCTCCTCGATGTTCATCGGTGAAACGGCGATGTTTCGCCACAGCTCGTCCAGATCCCGCTTCTTCGCTTCCGGCGTCCTCTCCACCCACGATTCCACCTGCAGCTTGGGGCGGAGAAGAGACTGCAAGCAGATTTCTCGAGCATTGCGAGAGAAGGTCGACCGCAACAGCTCATGGCGATCCACGAGAGCGTCGAGGCACCGACCCAGGAGGGGAACATCCAAGGGGCCGTCGAGGCGGATGGAGACCGCTTCATTGAACGCAGTGTTGGCCTCGTCACCGAGCTGAACCGAAGTGATGATCTCCTGCTGAGGAGCTGTCGTCGGACAGACTCGTAGAATCTCGCCAGCGGCGAAAGGATTGAACTCGCTCATGGTCTGCCTACCTCGATGTAGGCACCAGGCCTCTTGGGGTCCTCGATGAAGTACGCTGGGATCCCTTGAGCGTTCTTGCCCAGACGCGCGCCTGGCGGGACGGCCCCTTCGCCGCTCATGAACTTCTTCGCGGCAGCGGCGTCGCCCTCGATGAGGCCTATCAGTATCAGTTGGGCGAGCGACTTCTTGAAGGCCTGCAGGATCTTCTGCACGTCCGCTTGACTGTGCTCGGTCGTGAGGAAGTTCGGGCGGTACTGCTGGATGTGGATCCCCTCGTACGTCATCATGAGGAAGAGCAGGTGTCCCCAATGAGCAGCCGCTGGCGCCGCGAGATAGAACAGCGATGCGAACTCTTCCAGGCGGACGTCGGCCTTCATGTTGGCGATGAACTGCTTTCCCTCCGCGGCGAGCGCCGAGGTCTTCTTTTCCAGAGCGTCGTACAGGGCGAGACCACCCTCCTTGATCTCGAGCAGTACCGCCTTGGCCGCGGCCAACGCCACGGGATGCCGGACGAAAGTGCCCGCAAAGAAGGTGACACCGACCTCGGGGATGGACGTGTCGCCGTACTGCCAGTAACCGCCATCCAGGGCGTCCATGAACCTGGCCTTGCCGCCGATGATGCCGATGGGATACCCACCACCCACCACCTTCCCGTAGCAGCAAGTCGGCGTCCACGTCGAAGCGCTTCCGGATGCCTCCGGGATGGACCCGGAAGCCCGTGACGACCTCGTCCAGGATCAGCGCGGCGCCGATCTCCTTGGTGACCGTGCGCAGCTGCTGGATGTACTCGCGACTGTGGAACTCTGGCTTGCGACTTTGTACCGGCTCGCACAACACGGCAGCCAGATCGCCTCCGAGCTTGCGAATCGCATCGATGCTCTGCTGCTCCCCCCACGGCAGGACCAGCATGTTCGCGGTCGACTCGCGGTTGATGCCGGGCGCCGCCGGCAGGGCCTGGTGGTTTCGGCCAGGCCGCACGACGACCTCGTCGAAGATGCCGTGGTAATCGCCTTCGAACATGACGACCTTGGGCCGGCCGGTCACCGTGCGGGCCAGGCGCACGGCCCCGTGTACGGTCTCGGAGCCGGTGTTGGCAAACGCACATCGCTCGTTCCCGGTCAGCTCACAGAACAGCTCCGCGACCTCTCCGGCGATGGGCGATTGCGGACCCGTCTCGATTCCGATGTCGATCTGCTCCTTGACGGCCTTGGTGACGAAGTCCGGCGAGTGCCCGAAGAAGATGGGGCCGAACCCATTGGAGGTATCGATCAGCTCGTTGCCATCGATGTCCCAAAGCTTGGAGCCCTTCGAGCCCTTCACCACGATGGGGAAGATGACCTCTTTCCACTCCGGGTTGAAGCCTGAAACGGTTCGAGGATCCGCCAAGTGCTTGCGATACTTCTGGGTCATCGCCTTGGACTGGGCGAACCGCTTCTGGTACTTG
>CAZYFU010000066.1:0-33732 GCA_964647025.1 uncultured Myxococcales bacterium
CCCTCACGATTTCAACTGCTTACGCCGTGATCTGGGATCGCGGCCGGTCATTTAGGGGTCTAGCAAGGACTTTGACAAGGAGAAGGCGCCGCAAGATGCTCGAAGAGCTCCGACAGCGGGTTGCACAGAGTGCGCCAGTCGGATCGACCAACTTCGAGGATGTCACCATGAAAGCTCAAACCGCGGTTCTTTTGGCAGTGGCGGGGCTCGCAGCCGCTACGGGCTGCTCGCAGAGATCGTCGCTGGTCGTCCGCGATGCTGCGATGAGTGGCGGCCCCGACCTGGCAGAAGGATTCCCGGGCAGCGGAGGCCTGCTGGTCGGCGTGGGTGGATCGGTGGGCAATGGCGGGGTGCTGGGTAGTGGCGGAGCGGTGGGCAGCGGCGGGGTGCTGGGCAGCGGCGGGGTGCTGGGCAGTGGCGGGGTGCTGGGTAGTGGCGGGGTGCTGGGCAGTGGCGGGGTGCTGAGCGGCGGCGGCGCTGGCGGCTTGCTCGGCGGCGCTGGCGGCACGACGGACTGTCTTGCCAGAAGCCCTCTCGGAGCGGGCGTCGGCGGCGGCGCGTGCGAAGGGGGAATCCGATGCATCAATGTGAAGTCCGCCACCCTTGGCTATGAGACCTGCGGCTGGCTGGTGACCAAGGGACGGGCCAGCGTGTTCGACGCTGTTCGTGCGTGCTTCGACCAGAACCCCGAGTTCTGCGCCCTCCAGCCGGCGTCCGTCGATGCGTGCACCAGCGCGGTCTTTGCCCGGGCGTGCCCCGGCCCCGGCGCCACGGTCGATGGCACGTACGTCGATTGCAAAAGCCTGGCGGCGGGCTGCGCCGCGCTCAGCGAGCAGGAATGCCATCTCTTGACCGACGTTCTCAACGACAAGTACTACCAGGCGGCCTTCGAATGCTACCTCCGCCAGAGCCCCAGGCCGGCCGACTGCCGCGCGGCCCTGCGCACGTGTACCGGCGCGCCCCCGCTCGGAACCGGCGGAACGACCCAGCCCCCGCCCGGAACCGGCGGTGCGGGCGGTACCACGGCCGGCTACGACGGCGGCGTGCCACCCGCTTGCCCCGATCTCGCCGGAGACTGGAGCGTGGCGGCGAGCTGCAAGGGCCCAGGCTCGTTCTTCAGCGGCTCGTTCGTCGGCGTCATCACCCAGACCGGCTGCAAGATCACCTTCACGCAATCCGATGACCAGACACCTACCCAGTGGGTGTCGACAGGGACCATCGAAAGCTCAGGCAAGGGCGCCCTGCGCGGCGACTTCGGCTTCACCGATTCCAGCATGTGCGACGTGGAGGCGACCAACGGGGCCTGGCAGGGGCGCTGTGGATCCGCGACCCAGTCGTGCGAGCTGACAGCCCAGCGACCGCCTGGCTAGCCCCTGGCGCCGCAAATCGGGCCCCTGCGGCGGTTGGCGAGGCTATTCCACCTGCGCGCCCAGCGCTGCGCTGACTGCGGCGGCCAGCTCACCCCGGGTGAACGGCTTGCTCAGGACCGCATCGATGCCCATCTCACCGGCGTTGCGGCCTTCAATGGTCGGGCTGAATCCGGACATCAGCACGACTTTGATCGAGGGCGAGAGCTCGCGCAGGCGATCGATGAGCACCAGCCCCGTCATGGTCGGCATCGTCTGGTCCGTCAGCACCAAATCGAAGGCGCTGGGATCGGCACGGAGGAGCTCGATCGCTTCTTCGGGGCTGATCGCCGCGCGAGCAGCGTATCCCAGACTCGCAAGCATGCGGCAGCTCACGTCGCGCAGATCCTCCTCGTCGTCTACGACGAGGATACGTTCACGTCCTGGCCGGGGACCACCGTCTTCGGCTTGCCGTGTCCGCGCGGGTGCCTGCGCAATCGGGAGCCACACGTCGAAGGTCGATCCATGGCCAACCTCGCTGTGCACGGTCACTGCGCCGCCGTAGCCCGTGACGATTCCGTGCACCACCGAGAGCCCGAGTCCGGTTCCGCCGGCCGATCGCCGCGTGGTGAAATAGGGCTCGAAGATGTGGCTCAAGCTCTCGGGCGGGATGCCGGGACCGCTGTCAGCCACGCGCAGGCGCGCCCAGGCCCCGGGGAAGAGCGAAGGCGGAATGTCGCCGGCCCCCACGTCGACGCGCGACATCTCCACCACCAGAACACCGCCCGTGTTCGACATGGCGTGGAATGCGTTCGTGCATAGATTCATCACGATCTGGTGCAAACCGGTGGAGTCGGCGATCGCCCAGAGCTCGCGGTCGATGCGGTCATGGATGGTGATGGTCGCCGGCAAGGTCGCGCGCAGCAACTTGAGCGCCTCACTGGCGACCAGACCGACCTGAATCGGCATCTTGTCGCGCCGGCTCTTGCGGCTGAAGTCCAGAATCTGGCGAACCAGATCGCGCGCCCGCGCGCTTGCCTTCATGATCTGCTCGACTTCCTCGCGTCCCGCGGCGCCCGCCGGCAGCGCCTCGTAGGCCAGCTCGGCGTAGCCCTGCAAGGCAGCCAGGATGTTGTTGAAGTCATGGGCAATGCCGCCGGCCAAGGTGCCGATGGCTTCCATCTTCTGCGCTTCGAGGACTTGCGCCTCCAGTTGCTTTCGCCACGTCAGGTCGCGTACCACGACCCAAACGTACTCGCTGTGGCCGAAGGGCATGTAGCTGGCGCACACCTCGACCGGGAAGCTGCTGCCGTCCTTGCGGCGATGTTGGCCCTCGGTGCGATAGCTGCCTTCGCTCTCCCAGATCCTCCAGAGCTCGTCCCAGCGTGCCGGCGTGAGCTCTTCGTTGAGGTCCCCGGCGTTCATCTTGCCCACCAGCTCTTCCCGCGCATATCCAGCGTCGCGGAGCCCGGCCTGGTTCGCGTAGACGATGGTTCCGTCTCTCGCGAATCGGTAGACCGAATCCGACATCACGTCCACCGCGAACTGGGTCATCCGCAAGGCCTCCTCGACCTTGCGACGTTCGGCGGATTCGCGTTCCAAATGTTCCGTGCGCTGCTTCACTCGACGTGACAGCCATCGGTTGCTCAGCACCAGGCCGCCCAGCAGAGACGCCCCGGCCACGAGCATCGCAACCGCCACGACGATCCCGCGCCTCTCGATGTCGATGGGGAATTCCACCGATTCGACGGCGCGGATGCGCCCTACCTGCTCGCCAAAACCGCCAGGTCCTGGATAGCTGGCCTGCAACCGAACAGGGGCCTCTGTCCGATTGCCGTGGCACTGCAGGCAGGCCGGGGTGTTCGCCAGGAAGGGGATGGCGTAATAGAGGAAGCTCTTGCCATCTCGTTCGACGACCACCTTGTAGTGGTTCACGTCGGGACGGATGTTGAAAAATGAGATCAGCTGCTCTTCGCGTTCGTTGGGGCGATTGGCCGGATTGCGGGGATTGTCGGAGGCGATTCGGTAGTACAGCGGTGCGAAGCCCATCTGGCGCCTCGCCTCACCGTAGATGCGGCGTTGCTCGCGTAGGATGTCGTTCGCCGAGAAGCTCGCGGGCGCGTCGAGCTCCCGGGCCATGGCCCCCTCCGTCTGCGCTGTGTAGAGCGCCGGTCGCATCGCATAGAGCTGCATGGCCCGGTGGGCAAGCAGCACGCTGCGTGCCCCACGACTGGCCTGGTACACCCAGAACGCATCGGCAGCCCACCACGCCAGGCCACCCACCAGGCCCGCAACGGCCAAGGTGACGACAACCCTCCCCGTGGTTCGACTCCGCATCGCGACGACTCCACATGCAACGGGACCGGGGCCCTCGCCGCACGCGGCGACTCCAACCGGCAGACGCAGACCCGGGAGCGATACTAGCGTGCTCTCCCCCACTCCACAATTGGCGCACCGGGTGACCGGCTTCGATGGCGAGAGGCGCGCTCGGCGGTCAGTCGGCGCCGAGGAGCTTCAACATCGCCGGGCCGCAGTCGACCAGGCGGAGGTCGTGCAACCGTCGAGGCTGCGCGCCGGGGGCACGCGCGATGAGGATGCCTTCACGGGCGTGGTTGGCTTGGTCGGCGCCGGTGTCGTTCTCGGCGATGTGGATGGCGGCGTGGCCGATCGAGCCCACGGCGCGCCAGTCGAGGTCGCCGAAGTAGACGATCAGGTCGGGCGGGGCGCCTCGACACACGCGATAGATGGCCTCGGGGCGGAACACCTTGGTGGGGATGGCCCTTCCGTCGGAGGCTGGGATCGCGCGCAAGCCCTGCTCGATCGCGCGCAGCACAGGTTCGCGCTCCGCGGGCTCCACGATTCCTTGCGGCTGCCGACCGCGGAGGTTGAGCAAGACCCTGCCACAGTGTCCGCCCTCGGCCCAGGCGCTGGTGCGCGCCCAGTCGACCATCTCGGGGCGCAGGGGCGTGCGCCGGTCGGGCGCCTGGTTCAGGACCAGCAGGCGCTCACGCAGCAACCACTCGTTGATCGCGATGCCCCCGTGCCAGGCCTTGGCGCCGTGATCGGAGATCACGAACACCGCGGTCTCGGCATCGATGTTCTGCATGACCTCGCCGATCTCGCGATCGAGCAGGCGGTAGTAGTCGAGCACGGCGTGCTGGTGGGGGCCGCCGGGGAGGTGTCCGGGGGCCTCGGGATCCGCGGAGGCCCAGAATGCGTGATGGATGCGGTCCAAGCCGATCTCGACCATCATCGCGAAATCCCAGGGCGTGCTTCGCATGAGGTGACGGAACAGCCGAAAGCGCTGCTCGGTCATCGCGCGAACCTCGCGTAGCAGGCGGTCGGGATCTTGCGCCCGGTGCTCCTCGACGTCCACGGCGTAACCGTCGGCGACGTTCGCGATGGTGTCGACCAACGAGCTCGGATGGGTGGCGGGCCGGCGGGCGTCGGGCGACAGGAAGCAGCTCACGAAGCTGCCGTGTACCCGACGGGGCGGGAAGCCGGGAGGCACCCCGACCACGATGACCGGCCGGCCCTGGCGCGACAGCGTGTCCCACACGGCGTCGGCGCGCACGTCGGTGGAGTCGACGAAGCGGGCGGGTGCGTAGCTGGTGGGGATGTGGTGGCGAAAACCGTAGATGCCGAGCTGGCCGGGATCGCACCCGGTCATGGCGCAGGCCCAAGCGGGAATGGTGATGGCCGGAACCACGCTCTCGAGCGAGCCCCAGACGCCCTCGGCGCGCAGTCGACCAAGGTTGGGCAGCTCGTCGGCGAAACGATGGAAGAGCAGCGCTGGCGGGGCCGAGTCGAGCCCCAGCACGAGGACCTTCCTGGCCTGCCCCCGATGCGCCTCCGCCCACGCCAGCAGCCCGGACTCGGTCGCGCTCACTCGAGGTAGCCCCATTGTCGCAGCCGGCTCGCGACCGCGCTCGACTGCTCGTCGACGAAGTCGCCCACGCGCGCGCGGTCGAGCTCGCGGCGGAGGCGACGGGCGCCGTCGACCAGCTCGGGTGGGTTGCCGAGGTCGACCAGCTCGCCCGGGTCGCTCGCTAGATCGAAGCTCTGGAGATTCCCCGTGCCGGGTTGCCAGACCTGGCGCCAGCGCGGGCCGGTGAGCGCGAAGGCCGTGTACAGCTCCGCGGGCGTGCGCGGGCGCCGCGCGGTCGTGATGCAGTCGTGGTTGCGCACGCTGATGGCATCCATGGGCTCATCGAGCTGCCCGGTCTCGACGACGCTGGCGAGGTTCTTGCCGTCGAGGCCGTCCGCCGATGATTGCCAGCCGACCAGACCGGCCAAGGTCGGCATCACGTCCACATTTCGCACCAGCTGCGGAACCCGCCGCCCGCGCATGCCGCCCGGCGGGCGAACGATCCACGGGACGCGCAGGACCTCTTCGTGAAGCGCGTTTCCGTGCAGGTCGAAGACGTCGCTCGGAGCCCGCCCGCCGCGCTCGCCCCAGGATTCGCCGTGGTCCGCGATCAAGGACAGCCAGCATCGCTCGGGGTCGATGGCCTCGAGGACGCGCGGCAGCCACACCTCGCTGAAGCGTTCGACGGCGTGGCCGTAAAGACGCTGCACGCCCGCCCGCGCGGCGGGTCCGGTGCGCAGGGCCGCCAGCACCTCGTCGGTGAGCAGGCGCCACTCGGGCACCGAGGTCGGCCGGTCGATGTACGGGATGTGCGTCCACCAGTAATGGATGAGGACGAAGAACTCGTCTTGGCGGTGCTCACGCAGCCACGCGAGCAGGCCCTCGGTGTCCTGCGACGAGCCGCGCACGGCGGCCTCGGGCACGCGGCTGAACAGGTGGTCGGGATCGAAGACGAAGGACGCGACCTCGAAGCCCGCCTGTCGCGCCAGTCCGAACAGGCTCTCGTAGTCGGTCGGCCACGGCTGATCCCAGCGCGCCAGCCCCAGCCGGTGGGCGTAGACGCCGGTCAGCATCGAGCCCAACGCGGGCAAGGTCCACGGCGCGCTGGTGATGGTCCTCTCGAACAGGATGCCCTCGGCCGCGAGCTTATCCACCGTCGGAGTTCGTGGTGCGCACGACAATGCGAACGGCGACGTTAGGGGGTCATGGCGGCAACACGAGAGGGCGTCGTGGCGAAGGCTGTCGGCGACGATCAGGACCAGGCTCATGCGGGGTGCCCGGACCTTCCTTCGGCGGCGAGGATACAGTGGGCGTTCTCGTGGAAGCGCCCCGTGGTGGCCCAGGCCAGGCTCTGGCAGCCGCCGCGACAGATCTCGCCGAAGGTACACGCGCGGCAGCCCGGCCCGAGTGCTTCGGCGGTGAAGGCGCGGTTGTACGAGAACGCCCGCGGATCGTCCCAAAGGTCGACCAGGCTGCGCGTGCGCAGGTTGCCCTCGTCGGCGATGCCGGCGGGCAACGAGAGACATCCGCGTACGGTCCCGTCGCTGGTGATGCCGACCACCTCGAGGCCGGCGGCGCAACCGCGCCAGCATTGCTCCCACAGCGAGCGACCGGTGCGGAGCCGCGGCTCGTGCCGGCTCATGTATCCGATGCTGTCGGCGGCCTGGACGAAGAAGGGCGCGCGGGTCTGCAACGCCACCAGCGTGTGTTCCAGGGCGGGTAGCTCTTCGGGGCGCAGGCAGAAGTCATCCTGCACCGGGTGGCGGGCCCGACCGTGCGGCAGGGTGAGCTGCAACTGCCAGCCGGAGAACCCGTGCTGGACCAGAACGTCGAGGGTGTCGTCGAGGTGCGCGAGGTTGCGCCGGTTGATTTGCGTCACCGCGCCGATTCTGATCCCTCGTTCGCGCAGCGCCTTTACGCCTCGCAAGGTCTGCTCGAGGCAGCCATTGCCGCCACGGAGTTGGTCGTGCACGGCCTCGGGCCCGTCGATGGAGACGGTGACGGCCCAGAATCCACTGCGCGCGATGGCGTCGACCTGCTCGGCGACGAGCAGGCCGTTGCTGATCATCTCGAGCTGGATGCCCGACGCGCGAACGGCGGCGGCCAGCACGGGCCAGTCGGAGCGCAGCAGCGGTTCACCGCCCGAGAAGGTGACGGACTTGCAGCCCAGCGTGGCCAGCTCGCCCACCAAGGACAACGCCTCGTCGGTGTCGAGCTCGTGCGCGCGAGGCTTGCCGGCGTCGGAGCCGCAGTGAACGCACCGGGCGTTGCAGGCGAGGGTCAGCTCCCAGACGCAGACGACGAGCGGGCGACGGTTGGTCGCGCTCATCGCGCGTCCGCTGTAGCCGACGCGGGTTTGCGAAAGCGCTGCACGCAGTAGGGATTGTCGTAGATGGTTCCGGTCACCGAGTACGCCGTGGTGGTGCAGCCAGCCCGACACAGCCACGCGAACGGGCAGGTCTTGCAGAACCCTTCCAGCAGCGTGGCATCCCAGCGCGTGTTGTATGCGAAACGCTCGCCCTCGCTCCACAAGGTGGCGAGGCGGGTCTGACGGATGTTGCCCACCACGAACTCGCGCGGATGCGAGGGACACCCTTTGACGTCGCCGTTGGGACAGATCGCGAACACCTGGCAGCCCGCCGGGCACCCGGCCCAGAAGGACTCCACGCCCATGATCGAGCCGCGCAGCACCGGTTCGTGCGGACCGTAGTAGCCGATGTTGTCGGCGACCACGAGGCGCAGTCGGCCGTCCCGCACGAAGCCGGCCAGCTGCTCTTGCAGCCCCGCGATCTGCTCGGGCTTTATCAGGTACTGCTCGCGGTACTCGAGCAGGCGCCCGAGCGGCATGCAGATCTGCACTTGCCAGACCTCCACGCCCAGGCTCACGAGCTCTTCGTACATGCGGCCGAGGTCGTCGATGTTTCCCCGGTGGACTTGCGTGATGACGGCGCTCCGGAGCGGCGACGCGACCACGCGCCTGAGCGCGGCCATCGCCGCGGCGTGGGTCGAGGCCGAGCCGTGCATCGGAAGGCGGATGCGGTCGTGCACGGCGCGGTCACCGTCGATCGATAGCGAAACGCCCTTGACCCCGAGGCTGACCAGACGATCGATGACCCGCGGTCCCAGGCGCAGGCCGTTGCTGATGAGCACGACGCGGATGCCCGACTGGATGAGCCGCTCGGCGATGACCGGCCAGTCGTCCCGCACCAGCGGCTCGCCTCCGGTGAGCTGGACCTCGTGGCAACCAAGCTCCGCGAGCTGCGCGACGAGATCCAGGGCTTCGGCGGTATCGAGCTCGTCGGCCTCGGGCACGCCCGAGGACGACTCACAGTGAATGCAGCGCAGGTTGCACGCCTGGGTGATCTCCCAGAAGCAAAGGTTCGGACTGCGCGGCAGAATGAACGGTCGGTTCGGCTCTTGGTCCGTGGTCATCGACTGGGTGTTGGGCTAGTCGGGGAACGACACGCCCTTGTAGGAGGGCGCCATGCAGAGCATGTAGCCGGCGCCGCTCTTGATTCGATCCAAGTCGCTCGACGATGGGTTCGATCCGCCATACAACGTGGTCACCCCGGTTGAACGGCAGCACGGCGTGAGTCCGCTCAGCATCTTCGAGATCTCGGCGGGTGTCGCGTTGGCGAACAGGTCGGTGAGGCTGGTGGTCCACGATGCGTTCAGCGACGCGAAACAGCCGCACAGCTGCGTCTTGTCCCTGGCCGATATGCTCGACTCTCCGATGGCCTGGTCGAGCGCTGGGGCCACGGCTTGTGTACACGCAAGCGCCAGGCTGTCGATGGCCTGCGCATCACCGGACACGGCGTCGATGGACGAGGTGTCTAGTGGCGCGAGATCGCTGCTGGTGGCCGCGTCGGCGCGCTCGCCCATCCCGCCGCCGCCCGTGCCGCCCGCGCATGGGCAGCCTCCGGCTCCGCTGCCGCCACTGCCGAGCATTCCGCCCGAGCCAGCTCCGCCAGAACCCGAGCCACCCGTGCCCAGGGCAACCGTTCCACCCAGACCCGCGCCGCCCGAGCCGAGCACCGTCGTGGATTGTCCACCCGCGCCGCCCGAGCCGAGCACCAACGTGGTTTGTCCGCCCGAGCCGCCCGAGCCGGAGTGGCCACCGGTGCCGAGATCGTCTTCGGTGTTACTGCCGCATCCGACGGCCGCGAGGCCGAGCAACAAGAAGCCCCCCAGCACGGCCGTCGAAAGCGTCCGCGTGAAATCGGTCCTGCACGTCGCGGGGGCCGTCGTGTCGTCGGGCAAAGCCTCGCGTAGCTCGTCGACGAGCGCGTCGACCTGCCACGAGTCGAGCAGCTCCGCCGCCGGACTCGTCGCTTGTCCGCGCCGCTGCGAGGTCGCGGCGTCATCCACGACGTCTCGGAGCAGTGTCTTGAGCGGTCCCCAGAACCGTGGATCGCCCCGGCGACTGCGCAGAAGAGCGTAGAGCTCGTCGAACGTCTCCTGCAGGCCGGTCCACGGACGAAGGGCCGCGCCCTGTTCAGCCAGGAAGAACCTCACTCGTTGTGTGATTGTGGGAACGATCGCCGGCGTAGACATGGTGAAGAGTGTATGCCCAGCCAACGGAAGCGATCCAGAGCTCGGGACTCGATTGCGGACACTCGGTGTGATCGTGACTACCCGGGCGGAAGTCCAGGACGGGCCGCGAGGAGCCCCGAGGACGGGGCCGGAAATGGCGAGCACGGCCAGGCACATGATGATGTCTCGAATGGCATAGCCCACCCAACGCCTCGTCATTTCTGTGTTCCACCGTATCGGGGGTATGGGACTTCGATTTGGTCTTTCCACCAGGGACGGGTCGGAGGGGTTCGGATGCGTCAGCCTGGCTCTTCGCGTTCCTGCCACCTCTCTCCATTGTGGCGTCCTCTCTTCGCACGCAGCTGCGCGCAAAGAGGTGATTCCGACGCCGGCGCCTGCCACCGTCGTGGGCCAAGTCGTGCCCAACCGCAAGTCCAAGCACATAAGGTGGTCCGATCTCTTGCGCCGGGTCTTCGGGATCGAGACCATCTGCCAGAAGTGCGATGGGCGAGCGCGACGCGCGAGGGGGTGGCAGGGAGGTGTGGGCGTCCCGAAGTCCCGTGGGACCACGTTCCGCTACGCCTGCTCTCCCTGATCAAGAGCGAGGCCATCGCGACGAGGATCCTCACTGCGATGCACCTGCCCGCCGACATGCCCAAGCTTCGCCCAGCGCGCCCGCCACCCCAACACGACGGGGATGCGCGGGGGCCGGAGGACTACATCAACTGACGGGGCGACACGGGGCGATCAAGGCCAGGCGACGCGGCCCGGGTGAAGCCCTGCGTCCGCTGAGGGATCTGCTTCCTTACGGCCCTTCGCACGACGCGTACGCTTCGCTCCGGCCCGCCCTCCACGCTGCCTTCGCCGTCCGAGGCACAGGTTCCACCAGGTCCCGCACCCAGAAGGCCGTTTCGATTTACTTGGGCCCTCACGCTCCTTTTGCGAACGAGCATGCCTCTCCTCACCGTCATTGCGCCATCGACTGGCCCGACGGATTCTGCGCTCGGCGGTGCGCGCGCCGGATCGCGGTGTACACTTCGGTTCCTCCCCCTCGATTTATACGTTGCGGCCCGTGATACTGCTCTTCGCATTCATACTCGTCCTGGCCGCGGCCGCGAGGCTCGCGGTTGGCCTTCGTTTTTCTGGCCGCGACCCATGGCCAATGGCCAACGCCGCGGGTTTGCTGACGGTCGCGCTGGTGACAGTCGTGACGCGGCTTGGGGCGGCGCTCGGGCTTCTGCGGCCGGTGATGCTGGTCGGGACCTTGGCTGGGCTGGCCGTGTTGGCGTGGTGGCGAATCTCCTGGCCGCGGGGGGATGAGACCGCGGATGCCCGACAAGCCCTGCTCTCGACGGCCGCTCTGCCAGCACTCGCCCTGGCGGCCTTGGAGTTGCTGGTGGTCGCGACGGCGGCCGCCTGGCTGCCGGTGTGGCAGTACGATTCGCTCGGGTACCACCTGCCGTTCGTCAACTTCGTCTTGCAGGCAGGCGGCGCGTCCGCGGGTGTGCCGCGCGACATCCCCTATCTGTCGTCGTATCCGCACAATGTCGAGACGCTCTTCCTGGCTCTGCGCACCCTGCTTCCCTCGGACGCCTTGGTCGACATCGGTCAGATCCCCCTTGGCATCCTCGGCGCCGTGGCCACGGCCGGGATTGCCGAGCGTCTGGGTGCGCGCTCCGAGCACGCCGCCATCGCGGGCGCGCTGTGGTTGGCGGTGCCGGCGGTCTTTCTGCAACTCCCGACGAACTACGTGGACGTGGGCACCGCGGCCTTCCTTCTCTCTACCGTGTACTGGCTGCTGGGGCCGCCGGCACCGGTGCCCTTGCTCTTCACTGCCATTGCGTTGGGGCTCTTCCTCGGGGCAAAGCCGAGCGCCGTGCTGCCGACCCTCATCTTGGCGACGGCGATGGGGGTACACGCTCGTCGGCTTCGTCGAGGACTCTGGCTGCTCGGGGCGGCGGTGGTGGTGGCGTTCGGGGCGGAATCGTATTTGCGGAATCTGGTCCACACCGGCAACCCCTGGTGGCCCATCAAGATGAACCTGGGGCCGCTTCATCTTCCGGGGGCTCTTCGCCTCGACGAGCTGTTGGCCGCGGGTGCCAATACGTCTCGCCCGCAGGGGTCGTTCTTGGGTCGCATCGTGGAATCGTGGACGACGCTGGTCGGGTCACCGGCCTTCGACATGCGCAAGGGCGGCTTCGGCCCCGCGTTCCTGTTCTTCGCGTTGCCAGGTATGGCGTTTTATCTTCTGCATCGACGCGCCGCCAGCACGAAGGAATCTCCGCGGCTGCTCTTCAGCGTGGCCATGCTGGCCTCCCTGGCCTCACCCGAACCGTCGACAGCGCGCTTCGTCCTCGCGTTCCCGGCGCTGTGCTTGGCCGCCGCTGTGGCGTGCCTGCGCCCGCTTTCGCGGCGCTTGGCAGCGCTGATGGGGGCTGGTGGCGTGGCGGCAGCAGGGGTGGGCTTGGTGGCTGCGTATCCGGGCCTGACAGGTGAGGGGCCGCCGCTGTCTCATTATCGCACGATGACCGAGGAGCAACGCGTTCGCGCGGTCGGTCCCGACGGTTCGCCCGCTCGATGGATCGACTTGCGTCAGGCCATGACCAAAGGCACGCACGTCGCCTACGATTCCAGCTTCACGCTGCCCTACTTGCTCTGGCGATCGGATCTTGGCAATCGGGTGTTCGCGCTCGCCTGGCACTTGAACGAGGCGGATCTCGAGCGAGCGCTCGCCGAGAACGAGATCCGCTATCTGGTCGCCGGTAACCTGCTGCCGGCCGGGAGGTGGGCACGGGCGCATCCCGAACGTTTCCATGAGTTATTCGCATGTGGCGCCGACCCGTGCACGGTATACGAGGTACGATGATTCGGCCGTACGAGCTCCTCCCTGCATGTTTCTGCTCGTGGCTGCTGATGATGGCAGGCGCCGTGCCGGCAGTTGCCGATCAGCAGGCACGGCCCGACGCGGCGGTGTGCAGCGCTGAACGGAAGGAGCTCGACGAGGTTCACCGGGCGCTCGACACGTGCCGCACGGGAATGACCGAGGCCGAGCAAAAGGCCCGGAGCTGCGGCGACGAGCTGAAGGAGACCGCGAACAAACTCTCGGACAGGACCACGGCCGCTCGGCAATGCCAGGAGCAAAAGGACGCCCTGTGCTCGGCCTCCGGTGCGCTGGCGCGCGGCGTGGTCGAAGGCAAGTCGCCCCTGTCCCAGGTCCCCGGATGCGTGCCAGCCGCGCTGCAGTCCTCGCTTTCGGATTTGGTCGACGGCTGGACGCGCTCGCAGCTCCTCCTGTCGGCGATGGATTCCTTCGAGAGCGGCGAGAGCGAGGTCAGCCCCCACGTGGACCGTCATGGAAGAACCCCGATCGAGCGCCTGGCCCAACGACTGGCAGCGCCGGGCATGGGGCAGCCTCTGTTGGCGTACCGCCGTCTGCTCATCGAAGCCATTCGCAAGATTGCGCCCAGGTACTGGCGCCGCCTGCGCAACTCGGGGCGTGCCGCGATTGACAACTGGTTCACCTCAAGCGCGGATTTCGATCCGGCTTTCGTGGCCGAGATCCAGAGCGGTGCCGCTCCGAAACACTCCGCCGCGGACGCCGGCACGTCTTTTTCGGTGGCCTTGCGCCTGGTTCAAAGCTATCTCGAGCTGGCGGGGTGCGAAGGGAGGTCTGGGGCGCGCCCGTGCGCCCGGGCCCGCGTGCTGCAAACCCTCCTCGAAAGCAGCGGGGCCCTGGTGCTCAGACAACGCGAGCAGGAGATATGGGCGACGAGCTGCCTCGGCATCGATCCGAAGGTTGTCTTGTGGTGGCTGCGGGAGTTCCCGAGCTCGCACTCCTCGCTTGGCCGGCCGGCATGGACGACGGTGACACGCGCTTCGTACGACAAGCTCGTCACCTGCTACCTCGCCGATGCCAACGCCGGCAGCGATGGCTTTGCAGATTGGTTGAAGCGCCGACTGCCCGCGCCCAAGCTGCTGACCGCGGGGACATTGGCGCGCGTGGATGCTCTGCGCAGCCTGTACGGCGCGGCCGCGCCCGAGACGCTGTGCCTGGCTGCCGCCGACCAGCTTCGGAACTTGCCCGCGCCTACCACATGCAGCCTGCCCGCGACGGTGCTCGCACCGCTGCGCGGTTGGTTCGAGTCCGTCGCCGCTGGCCACCAGGCGTCGAGCGAGCTGTCGACCCAGGCCTGCGCGGCCTGGGTGGGCGCGATGTGGTCAGGTCGCGCGCCGACCGTCCCGATAACCTTCACCCAGCCGCCCACGGCCGAAGAGCTGGTCCATCTGAGCCCGCCTGCCTTGTGGCGGCCGATGTCCGGTCTGCGCCGGATGTGCGCCGAACGCATGGGCTCTGTCGTCGAGTTCCCGAAGGCTCTCCGCGACATCGCCTCGCTCGCCCGGCTCGCGGGAGAAGACATCACGCACGAACCGTGGAGGCTCGACGCCGGCCGAAAAGGGCCGGCCGAGGATGAGCCATTCCGACGGGCACTGACGGCAGGGGCCTGGGCGGGTGCGCTCGTGCTTCGACAGAGTCCGTGCGCGACTTTGGGGCTCGATGCCGAGCGCTGTGCTCGATGTAGATCGGCCGATGCTGGCAAATACGACTGCGCGCTTCTGGGGAGCATCGCCGGACGATGGTCTGCCTGGACCAGGGCCTTGTGCTGGGCGACCACGGGGCTGGTCGTGCTCGTCATCTTCGTGGCCTGGAGCCGGAGGTTTGTGCGAAACTGGCGGCGCTTCGGCCGCTGGCGCAGGCAAGCGCGAGCCCATTTCCAGTCCATCCCGGTGGGGCTGATGCCGGACCGCAAAGCATGGCTTCTGCCCTCGCGCCTGCAGGCACTCAGGCTCAAGCTTCCCGCGGACGCCAACTGGGAGCGATGGGGGCGGTCCGCCGTGTTGGTGCGGGTGGAGGGTGGCAAGATTCGAGAGAAGCATATCAACCGCGCTGCCACGTTCGCCCGCTCGATCGAAAGTGAGCTGGCCTTGGTGGTCCATGACGACGGTGCCGGGCCCGAGCTCGGTGCCGTTCGGGGCATGCTGGATTGGGCGGCCCGGGGCGCCCGGCGCGCGGTCCAGGTTCTTCCGGTGTCGTGGGAGCGTCTGCGCTGGACCCGCAGTTACAGCGATCTGTTGGACCTGGTCGATCAGACTTCTCTGCGCGGCAATCCCTTCGAAGTGCGGGGCCGCCTGGTCTCGTCCAGCCAGTTCTTCGATCGCGAGCGGCTGGTGTCGGGGCTGCTGGCGGCAGCACAGGCAGGACAGTGGACTGTGGTCACGGGCTTGCGCCGCTTCGGCAAATCGTCGCTCGCCCTCGAGGTCGGGCGTCGCCTGACCGGGCCGTCCGCGTACGTCGATCTGGCTGGTTTCCAGTTCGAGATGGGGACTGGAGATCCCGCCGGCGCAGCCGACGCGATCGTCCGGTACTTGTGCCTGCAGCTCGAAGATTCTGCGAAGCGGCTGTACGGGAAGACCATCGAGCTGCCGGGCTTGCCGGCATCGTCTTCATCCGACACCAATCAGATGGCTCGTTGGTTCCGGGCCTTCTTTGCCGCGTGCCGCGCGGCCAATGGCCAGCGCGCGCCCGCGTTCCTATTGATCTTCGACGAAGTGGAGCAGGCCATCGGAGTCGGCCCTGGACGCATCGTCAACGCGATGGAGGCGTTGTCGATCCTCATCGGCCGGCTACGCACCTGTCTCTCCGATCACGTGTTGGCGAGCGGTGGCGATCGGGTAGGTGTGATCTTCTGCAGCGCCATCCATCCGTTGCTGTGGGCTCCGCTCTCGGTCATGAGCCAGCAATCCCTGTTGGGAGCCTTCCCCAGCGTGGTCGTCTCGTGCATGCCGACGGAAGCGGCTCACGCCATGATGCGAGGGCTGGGGGCTCGTCAGGGTATCCGTTTTACCGACGCGGCCTTGGACTCCATCGTCGAAGAATCCGCCGGCATTCCGCTCTTGGCCAGGCGACTGGGCTCGGCCGTGCTCGAGCTGTACGATCCGCAGCGGGCGCGGCAAGGCAGCCTGGGCGCCGTGGAGATAGGGGTCGAGGGCGCCGCCGCGGCCGTCCGCCGCGAGGAAGAGGATGGCGCGCCCTTGCGCGTGTGGGTCGAATCCGAGATCGGCGATCCGCAGAACCCGGCGGGCGCGATCCTTCGACAGATGGCTCGACAAGGTAGTGCTTCCGTCGACGAGATCAAGGCGCTCGCCATCGCGACAACGCGACATCAGTTCGCGGCCACCGGCATCTCCTCCTTGCTGGCCCCCTCCGAGGTCGAACGCCGCTGCCACGAGGCTGCGGGCTATATCGTGCGCATGCTGGGCGAGACTGGCCTGCTCGAGCCGCAGGGCGATCTCACGCGGCCTGGCTCGTTTGTCTTCCCGAACTCCATCGTGCGGCGAATACTTGCCGCCACCCCCAACGTGTGGTCTGAGGGCGTAACATGAGTACACGGGACGAGACGGCACGCGATCGGACGGTCGAGGTGGCGAAGCTGCTCGCTCGATCGCCGGGCGTCCGGGAAATCGAGCACATGCTCCCGTCGCCGGTCTCGGTTGGCAAGGGCAGCCTCGGGGTCGAGGGCGGAATCACGGTCGTGGCCGGTTCAGGCATGGGCAGGACGAGCCTTCTGCACCAGCTACAGGCGGCGCTGGAATCAGAGCGCGGCATCGCGGCGGCGCTGGTCACCGCGCCCGCGGCTGAAGACTATCCGGGGCAGACGGGTTTCTATCGGCTACTCGGCGACCTGGTGACCCGCATCCGCGAGGCGCTGCTGCGCAGGACCGGCCTTGCGCTCGGGCCTTTTGCGCCCGTGGCGACCGAGCTGGCGCCGGAGCCCGCGTGGGACGTCGGTGCGGACCCGTCGGCGATGACGCCGCGGGGACTTGCCCAATGGATGACGGGTTTGGGAGAGGCTGCGGCACACACGCCCGGGGTGTGCCTGCTCTTCGATGACATCGATCACGCGGCCTCGGCTACTTGGAGCAGCGCCTTCGTATCCGCCCTGCGTTTCACCTTCCAGACCTGCCCGGGTGTGACGCCCATCTACGCCGCATGGTCGGTCTTCCTCGACGAGTCGGCACCCGGCTCGAACTATTTTCGCAACGTGACGCGGCCCTTGTTTCTGGAGCCGTTCAACGCCGGCGAGTGTGCGGCACAGGTCGCGACGGCCGGAATTCCCGCCTTCTTTGCACCTTCTGTCGTTCGCCTAGCCGGTGGGCATCCCAAGCTGCTGCAGCGGGTGCTTGCGGATCTTGGGCGAGCTTGGGCCGGCCGCCACACTCCTGCCGGTGACGTGGCTCCGTCCGGCTCCGTCGACGAGGTCATCGCGCCCGACTCGCGGGGCGCGCAGGTGGAGCTTGCGGCCTCCTTGGTCGCGAGGCTGCCGCCCATGCTGGTGGATCGCCTACGCGCGATCCCGCTGCGCCCGCTGGCCTACCGCACGCTGCCCAGGGCGCTGACCGCTTCGGGCCTGGTGGCCTGTGGCGAAGGCGATGAAGCCTTTGTGCCGGAGCGGGTGTTGGCGGCGTTGGGAGGTCCGTGAAATCTAGCTGGGAATTCACGGCCAGGCATGAATCGCCAATTCCCCCTACCGCGTTCCCCAGCGCTCGTCCCGAACGGTGAACAGCGCCCAGGGCAAGATCCACTGAAGCAGGAAGAACGAGTAGAACGTGTACACGACTCCATAGAGAAAGCGTGGGCTGCGCTCGGTACGTAGGTAGTAGAGCGGGGCGAAGATGGCCAAGAGCGCGCCCACGGCGAGTGAGCGAACCAGTGTGCCGGGGCTCTGCAGCAGGAGAGCCGGCAAGACCGTCATGCTCGAAACGAATAGCAGGAGTCGAAGGTTCGACAAGGCGAAGGCGACGGCCGGCACGACACGGCGGCGTCCCGCGCGCTTGTTGAACATGAACCTTGCGAAACTGAAGCCTTCGACGATCAGGCTGCGGTCCCAGCGCACCAGGACCCGGCAGAGCTGATGGTAGCGCTGGGGCATGAGCGTTCGCACGATGGCCGTGCGCTGATAGACGGTATCGTAGCCGGCCCGCAGGACCACGTTGGTCAGGGCCTGGTCTTCGCCGTGGCCCACGGGACGGCCCAGGAACCGTTGGTCCATCCAGCGGTCCAGGTGGGGCAGGATGATCTGCCGTCGAAAGGCGGAGAGCGCCCCTGGGCAGACGTGGACCGTGCGATAGGCGGACTGTGCGGCCCGGGTGAAGTCGAAGCTGAACGTGAATTGCACGTCGAGCATTCGTCCCATCCAGTGGTCGCGGTTGAGCACCGTCACCCGCCCGGCCACAGCGCCGATACGAGCATCGTCGAAGGGGGCCACCATCGCTCGCAGGGTCGAACGGTCGATCTCGCTGTCTGAATCCAAGGTGAGGACGATTTCGCCGCTCGCTGCGCGGAAGCCGGCGCGGAGGGCGGCGCGCTTGCCTTGGTTGCCGGCGAAGCGGAGCAGGCGGACAAGCTGCGGATGCTGGCGCCGCAACTTCTCCATGTGGAAGAACGTGTCGTCGCGGGAGCCGTCATCGACCACCAGGATCTCCAGCCGGTCGGCCGGGTAGTCAGCATTCGCCACCGAGAGAATGCTCCGTTCGACCATCGGCCCTTCGTTGAACGCGGGAATGATCACCGACAGGCGTGGCAGCTTCTCGTCGGTCAAGAAATCGAAGGGCCGATAGCGCTGCCAGTAGATGGTGACCAACACCATATAGGTCAGCTCGCAGACGAGCAGAATCGCGACCGGGTAGGTCCAAACGAATCCCGCTCCGAGGGAGCCTTGGCCATACATGGTGCGTAGGAACCACATGAAAGCGAGAACGACCCCGAGGGCAGGGCACATCCCGACGGCGCGCCCGGCGGCGAATTTCAGAGTCCGGTTGATTTTGTCCGTCAGTGGCATGGCGGCCCCAATGATAGCCGAGTGATGCGCCCCCGGTCCGGAATGGTTTCGGACCCAACCTTGGTGGCATCGAAGAGAGCGAGGACGATGCGTTGGTCGCGAGGTCTGGCCGCGGGTATCCTCGTCGCCGTTCTGCTTGCCCTGGTCGCAGGCCCTGGAAGAGCGGCGTCAACGCGAGACCGTAGAGCGCGAGGACCACGGCCAGGGCCAGCACGACCCTTCGGGCACAACCCACGACGCCCCAGCGCCGAGCGCCGAGCCCCGACAGGGCGCTGCCCGCGCCCGAGGAGAGCAGCAGGCTCGCCAGCACGACGGCCAGGGAGTAGATGGGGTGGCCGAGGAAGAGCACGAACTTCTGCATGAAGCCGATCTCCACCAGGATGAAGCCCATGCCCAAGCACAGGAAGAAGGTCAGGATGCGCAGCTTCGCTCGACGCTGGCGTCGAGCACGCAGTACACGTCGCTGCGGATACGGGCGATCGCCTCCTTGACCTGATCGGCGGTGAGCAGCGTGAGGGCGAGGCCATCCTGACCGAGGTGCCAGCCGGTTGACGAGCACACCGGACGTAGCGGTCGATCTGGCGGCGAAACACCTGACCTCCGGCCAGCCGGTGCAGGACAAGCTGCTGTTCGCCGGCACCGGACAGACGGTGTCGGCCGACTACCGGGAGAGCCCGTTCTTCAAGAAGCAGGTGAAGGTCGTGCTGGAGAACCGGTCATCTTCGACATCGGGGGCGGCATCCAAGGCGGCGGCAAGTTCAAGGCCGCGCAGACCGGCGGGCCGTCGGGCGGGTGCATCCCGGAGGCGCACCTCGACACCAAGCTCGACTACGCCGCGCTGATGGCCGTCGGCACCATCATGGGCTCGGGTGGCCTCATCGTGATGGACAAACACGCATGCATGCCAGACGTGGCGCGCTTCTTCACGGAGTTCTGCATGGAGGAGTCCTGTAGCAAGTGCATCCCGTGCCGGGTCGGCACACGCCAGATGCACGGCCTGCTGACCAAGATCTGCAAAGGCCAGGGCGCCATGTGTGACTTGGAGCTGCTCGAGGAGCTCGCGCCGAGGTCAAGGAGACAAGCCTGTGCGGCTTGGGACAATCGGCGCCGAACCCGCTTCTGTCGACGCTGCGGTACTTCCGCGACGAGTACCTGGCCCACATCCAAGAGAGGCGCTGCCCCGCGGGTGTGTGCAAGATGGACCAGGGCGGCCCCATGGCGGCATTTATCGGGGAGATGCAGCGGTGATGCCGTTCTCGCTACTTGGTCAGTCCGCCCACGTGGGTCATCACCAACTGAGGCCCGTCCACGAGCTCCAGACGAGATGGCTGCCTTCGCGAAGCTCGGTGGCCGCCGAAGCAAGGTTCCGGCGGCACGGCAACAACCGGCGACGATTTGCCGACAAAGCCTGGATGTAGAGGCAGCGGCCCGCGTCCAAGTCCAGCCCACCGGCCCGACCTACGTCAGGTGGCAGCCGGAGAAGCTGACGCTGCGGTTTCCGTTGCGCTTCCCGCTGGCGTTCGACGGGAAGCTGCTCGGGCAAGTGGTGCGGCTGTTCACGGACAGCGTGTCTTCTTTCGCGCGAATCGGGGCCGGAAATAGCGAGCAGGGCCAGGCACATGATGATGCCTCGAATGGCGTAGCCCACCCAACGCCTCGTCATTTCTGTGTTCCACCATATCGGGGGTATGGGACTTCCCGAACCGCAGGCTGGCTCTCGATCATCACATTCATCGAGAAGGTCTGAAAATAGGCTCTACCTTGGGTGACCTGGGTAAGGATCCCGCCGCCGGTGCCGGCTGCAACTCCATCACCAGTGGATCTCGCGACGTGGGACTGCGCATGGGCGACGCGGTGGCCTTCGATTGTCACGGTAGCGGCACAGCTGGCGAGATCAGCGGCCTGCGTGAACCGCGGCGCGACCGTTGATGAAGACCTTGTCTGCCATGTTGCCCTCCGTGCTCTTGGACCGTCCTGTCCAACAGGTCGCCGCCAGACTATGTCACAAATGCCGGAGAGCACGCACGTTGGGTGCCAAGTTAGCCAATGACCCTTGGTGGGGGCGTAAGCGCACCTCACCGCGACTCCCGTCTTGCAGCGCTGCACAACCTGTTAGAGACTTCCGGCCACGACGTCATCGTCTTTCGGCTGCGGGAGGTTGTCGGCCAGACTGTTCGCGGTTGTGCTGGTTGTGTTGGTTGCCCTACTTGCTCAGGCCGCGCCCAGTCAGGCAGCGCCCAAGGTCCAACCGAGCCGTGAGCTGCAGGCACGGGAGGCCTTCGCCCTCGGTCGCTATCAGGAGGCCCTGGAATTGTTCGGCAAGCTCTACGCCGAGAAGCTGCACCCGACCTACCTGCGCAACATCGGGCGCTGCCACCAGAAGTTGAAGGATCCGGACAGAGCCCTCGATTCTTTCCGCGAGTACCTGCAAAAGGCCGGAAAGATCACGGCGGCCGAGCGCAACGAGATCGATGGCTACATGGCGGAAATGGAGGCCTTGAAGCGGCAACAGGCTGCCGACGATGCACGTGCGGAGGCCGCCAAGCCGGCGCCAGCGGTGACGCCGGTCCCGGTGCCTCAGCCTGTCGTGGCTCCGACGCAGTCCCAGCTCATCACGACCACGGTGCCGGCAGTCCCGCCGCCGACGCCATTCTACGAACGGGGTTGGTTCTGGGGAGTGGCTGCGGGCGTGGTGGTCGTGGGTGTGGTCGGCGGACTCTTCGCCGCGGGTGTCTTTTCGAGTTCGTCCGATTCTTGTGCAGGTCGTGTCTGTCTGCCTGCCGCTGGAGGACCCTAGCCATGCGTTTGTTCCGACCCCGTTTCGCCCAAGCCCTGCTGATGGTCGTTGCCGGGCTCTCCTTGGCAGCCTGTTCCGAAGACGGGGAGACTGCCCTCCAGGTCGATGTCGTCGTCGAGAACGGCGTCGAGCAACCGACAACGGTCACCTTCATGGTGTCGCGCAACGCCACCACCTATACCAACCAACAGGCCGACTGGTCGGCCGCGGTCGCCGGCAAACTGAAGGTCACGCTGCTCCTGCCGGCCGAGGCGGCCGGTGAGGACATGCTGCAGGTGCGTGCCTTTCGAGGGGGAAGCGAGATCGCCGCGGCCTCGCAGCCGGTGACGATTGTTGCTGACAGAACGAGCGGTCCCATTCTCGTGGAGCTCAAACGCATTGTGGGCTTGGATGGTGGAGTGGATGCCTCGTCCAAGGACGGAGCCAGCCCCGACCTACCCGACGCTGGTGGCTTCGATGCAGGCACGGGGACTGACCTACGACAGGATGGGATAGAGCCGGGAACAGATGTCCCTCTGGAGACGGTCGACGCAACACACCCCATCGAGGTCTCGCTGCCCGACGCCATTGAGATGATCGCGGATGCGACGGACGTCGGCAGATTGGATGCGGAGCCGTCGGACTCGCCGCAGGGGTCGGTTTTCGATGCTCCCACTGTGGACAGCCTCTCGTCTCCGACTTGGCATGTTGCCGAAACCATCGACAAGGACGATCCATCGGCTTCAGCGAGCTCGGTCGCGGTCGATCCAATCAATGGGCACGTGTATGTGATTTGGGAATACGGTTCCGAAGTGAGGGTGAAGCGCTGGAATCGAACCACCGAGTCTTGGGAGTCGACCCACCGTCTGGACCAGCGAGGCTATAACTACTCTCCACTCATCGGTGTGGATTCCGCCGGGCGGGTCATCGCCGTCTGGTACATCTTTGCTCAAGAGGACGCGAGCCTTGCCGGGATATGGGCCTCCCATTCGAAGGACGGCGGATCCTGGTCTCCGCCACAACGCATCTCCCAAGGAAGGATCATAGACCTGGCCTTGGGTGTGGCCCGCAATGGAACCGCTCGTGTCGCCTACGCCAGGCAGGACGCCGATTCCAACGTGCGGGCCTACTCGGCCTACTACGACGGGGTGGCCTGGACGGACGACGCCACTCCACTGGCGCAAGAAACCGACATGGACAGCCGGGATGTGAGCATCGCGATCGATGCCACCGGAAACGGAATCATCCTTTTCAGCCACAGGGATGACACCGATAGGACCAGCGTGGCTGTCTCGACATTCTCGGGGAAGACCCTGGACCCGTACGTGTTGCTCGACACCAACACCACAGACAACCTCACTCACAGACTTGTTGCCATGAACCTGCATGGGCAAGGGGTCGTGGTCTGGGTCGATACCCCCGGGCTACAGGTCCGCTCGTACACGCGGCCCACCGGCTGGGGCCCACCGCAAACCTTTGGTCTCGACGTGGTGTCTTTCCGCCAGCCAAGTATCGCCATGGCTTCCGACGGCACGGTGACCTTGGCGTGGTCCGGATGGAAGAACAACCACTTTCAGCTCTTCAGCATGGCGGGCAAGGCAGGAGGAAGCTGGGGCACGCCCGAGGCCCTCGAGAGTGACAACCAGATTGGCAACACCCGCGACGACGACTATGTCCACGCCACGCTGGCGGTAGACGGCACTGGTGACGTCCTCGTGGCCTGGCTCAACAAAGCCACCGACGGCAGCTACGCTGTCTACGGTCGCCACAAACACCTCGGGCTCTGGGAACCGGCGATCAAGCTAGGCCAGCACGCCAAGTACCAGACCAATCGCATCGCGTTGGCGGTGGGCGATTCGGGTCTGGGCGTGGCCAGCTGGAACTGGCGGCTACCCGACGGATCCGACGACGACGATCCCTTGGTGTATCAGCTCTTGGTGTCCTTGTTCCGCTAGAGCATGACCAGCGGCTGGCGCATCCCGCTGCGGATCCCGCACGGATGTCCTGCCCTGCTGATATGTTCGCGCGCCTCATGTCTCAGCAGTCCTTGGTTCGCTTGGGCAGAACCAATCTGGTCGTTCCCAGGTTGGGTTTCGGCGCCCTGCCCATACAACGTACGGACCCCGACGAGGCCACGCGCATCCTGCGCCGGGCGCACGCCGCGGGCATCCGGTTCTTCGACACCGCACGCATGTACACCGATAGCGAGGCCAAGCTGGGGCGCGCGCTGTCGCACGTGCGCCACGAGGTCATCATCGCCAGCAAGACGACGGCCAAGACCGCCAGCGAGGCCCGGCAACACCTCGCAGCCAGCCTCGCCTCACTCAGGACCGACCACCTCGACATCGCGCAACTGCACAACGCCGACGCGGTTCCCGACCCCGACGCCGTCGACACCGCCTACGCTGCCTTGCGCGAGGCGCGCCAAGAAGGGCGGGTTCGATTCATCGGGATCAGTTGCCATCGCCGGGACGTCGCACAGGCGGCGGTTCGCTCCGGGCTGTTCGACACGCTCCAGTTCCCGCTGAGCCACATCGCCAGCCCCGAAGACCTGAGCCTAATCGACGAGTGCCGCCGACACGACGTGGGGCTCATCGCCATGAAGGCTCTATCGGGCGGATTGCTCACGCACATCCCGGCGGCGGTCGCCTTCCTCAATCAGTTCGACAACGTGATCCCCATCTGGGGCATCCAGCACATGCACGAGCTCGAAGAGTTCCTGGCGCTGCAGGCGGAGCCGCCCGTCCTGGACGACACCTTGAAGGCCGTGATCGACCGGGATCGGCGCGAGCTGGCCAGCAGCTTCTGCCGGGGCTGCGGCTACTGCCTGCCCTGCCCTGCCGACATCCCCATTCACTGGGCCGCCCGCATGTCCCTGCTGCTGCGACGGGCGCCCTACCAGCAATTCCTCACGCCCGAGTGGCGCCAGAACATGGAGCGCATCGACGCGTGCACCGACTGTCGCAGCTGCGCCTCACGCTGCCCGTACCACCTGGACACGCCAGCCCTGCTCAAGACCATGCTGGCCGACTATCGCCAGTTCGCTGCTTCCCGGTGACTGACGCCAACCTTTGTGCGGGTTGCGTCCGCGGCCCTGGCGTGCTTTGCGCTCAGCCCCTGGGCGCGCGGGCAACGAGGATGCGATGGTCGCCGACGCTCACGATCTCCGCGTCGGGGAACACCCCCGCAAGCACGCCCCGCAGCTTCGCCCACCGGCGTTCATCGTCGGCGAGGTAGTTGAGCGCCATGCGCCCGCCCGGTGCGAGGCTTTGGCGACAGCGTCGCAGGAAGAGCGGCGTCGTGACGAAGTACGGGACCTTGCGGCCCTTGAAGACGTCGACGAACACGAGATCGAATCTCCGCTGGTTCTCGGCCATGAAGGCCTCGGCATCCTGACACACGGGCTCGAGCACCTCCGGGTGCTGCCGGGACCCGAGCGTGGCCATCGCCCACCCGAGCACGGTCCGATCCTGTTCGACCAAGGTGTAGCGCAGGCAGAGGCCCCGCGCTCGCATGACGCGCACGATGCTGCCCAGGCCCACGCCCAGCGCCAGCACGGAGCCAAGCGAGGGCAGCTCGCCTCGAAGGTGGTCGGCGATGGTCACCGCCGGCAGATAGCTCCGGCCGTGCGAGTACACCACACCGTCGGAGAGCAACACGAATTCGTTGCAGGAGAGCACCAGCTCCAGGTTGCCGCCGAAAGGCCCGGTGGCCTGCGCCAGGGTGACGGGGCGCAGATAGCTCAAGGCCCGCTGGCGCAACGAACCGTTCAGGCGCTTGGGATGGGTCATGACTGGCGATGATGAGGTACCCCCGGCGCGAACATTGGTCAATGGTGTACCCGCGCCGCCGCCATGAGGGCGAGGCATCGGGGGCATTGACGGTACGGGCAGCGTGGACTATCGATTCGAGCTGAGCGGAAATGGCCAGGGCAGTGGCGAGTATGGACGATGGCTTGCGCGGCAAGTGGTTGCGGATCGCTGACGGCGAGACCGCGCCTCGCATTCCTGCCAGTCCGCTCGCTCGCGATGCTGCTCGGCTCGAGAACACGCAGAGGAGGACCCCATGACGGACCAAGAGCTCGACTTCCCCGCCCAGACGATCCTGCAAAGACATGCAAAGAGCGCGGAGGTCAAGAAGACCCAGGAGTGGCTGTGCTTCCACAACTTCCGCACCAGCATCGATAGAGATTTCGGTCCGTCCACGGAGAAGCAGGTGAATGCCTTCCGCGCCCGAAAGGGCCTTCCCCAGAACGGCCAGGTCGACGCCGCGCTCTTCTCCTCGTTGTGCGAGCCCATGCAACGGGCGCTCGCGGACATCGCGGCAGCCCGCAAGAACCTCCAGCAGCTCGTGGTGCTCTACGCGCGCCAGCACCTCAAGCAGCATCCCGTCGAGATCGGCGGCGACAACCGCGGTCCGTGGGTCAGGCTGTATTGCATGGGCAAGGATGGTCCCAGCTATCGATGGTGTGCCGGCTTCGCGACCTTCGTGATCCAGCAAGCGGCCGAGACCGCCGGGGTCGCCATGCCCGTACCGAGAAAGCTGTCCTGCGACGTCCTGGCCCAGCAGGCGAAGAAACAGGGTCGCTTCGTCAGCGGCGGCAAGCAGGCCCCCATGGGGATCCAGGCGGGCGACCTCTTCCTGGTGCGCAAGACCAACACGGACTGGGTGCATGCCGGGCTGGTGCTCGGGCTGCACGACGAGACCTTCGACACCATCGAGGGCAACACCAACGACGAAGGCTCGAGCAACGGCTACGAGGTCTGTGGCCGCAACCGCGCGTACGGCAAGGCCATCGACTTCGTCAGCCTCGCCTGACCGCAGCGCCACGCCGCCGGCTCGTGCCGCAACAATTCACTAAACGCGCGTTTGGTGTCCCGGTTTATACCTGGCACGAGCCATGAGCGACGACGCGGCCATCATCCCCCTACCCTTGGGGCCCAAGCGACAGGCTGAGTTGCACGAGCGGTCCGACGACGAGTTGATGCGACTGGCGGCGGGGGGCCTGGTGGAGGCCTTCGATGCTCTCGTTCATCGCCACGCGGGGCCGCTGCGAGCCTTTTGCAGTCGCATGCTGGCAAACCCCGTACGCGGCGACGACGTGGCCCAGGAGGTCCTGGTGGAGATCTGGCGGACCCGGGCGCGCTACGAGCCCCAAGGGCGCTTTCGTGGCTTTCTCTTCACGGCGGCCCGCAACCGCTGTCTGCGGGCCATTCGCGATCAGCGGCTGCCGGTCGAACCCGTGGTCGAGCCCTCGAGCCCCGAGGACAGCCAGCTGGATACCTTGCTCGAGGCTGAACGTCGGCGTCGCGTGGCTGGGTACGTCGAGGAGCTGTCGCCGAAGTTGCGCGAGGCCATCTGGCTGCGCTACTCGGCAGACCTGGACTTCGACGAGGTGGCGCGCGCCGCTCGCTGTCCGGTGGAGACCGCCCGCTCGCGCGTTTTCCTGGCGCTCAAGCGCCTGCGCAAGTTGCTCGGCGACGAAGAAAGGAGGCAGCCGTGATCTGTCCCAGCGAGGATTCCCTTCTCTTCGACCAACTCGGCGAGTTGAGCGTGAACGACAGTCGTTCTTTGCGTGAGCACGTGGCGACGTGCGGCGTTTGCCAGGGCCGTCGTGACCAGTTGGTGAGGATCCTCGATGACGTGAAGGCAGTCGCTGGTGCGCATGGTGCGGACGACGAGGCTTTCGCCAAGCGTGTGAAGCAGGCCATTCGAGCCCCGCAGGCACCCGCCATCGCACGCCACCGCAGGTGGCCTTGGCTCGCGGCCGCGGCCATGCTGGTGCTGCTGCCGTCGCTGTGGGGCCTGCTCCATCGTTCCGACGGGGGATCGTTCATCGCCCGCGGCTCGAGCTCGTCGGCAATCAGCCAGGCCGAGATCCTGCTCGCCCGCGGGGGAAGGCTGCACGCGTTGTTCGGGCAAACCTTGCGGTCCTCGGATGCTCTGGGGGTGCGGGTGACCAACACCTCGTCGCGCACTCTGCATCTGCTGGCCTTCGTCCGCGATCGCGCGGGCGAGATCCATTGGCTGTATCCAGCCCATGGCGATGCCACCCGCAACCCCGCCGCCGTGGAGATTCCAGCAGGCACGCGAACACGTTTGCTCGATGAATTGGTCACGCCCGACCGCCCTGCGGCTGGGCCCGTGCGTCTGGTCAGCGTGCTGTCCCCTACGACGCTGACCGTGCGCGAGGCCGAGGCGCGCCTCGCCCGTGGTGCTGATCCCGTGACTCAGTTCCCCGGGGCCATCGTGCAACCGTGGGATGCGACCTGGGAGGACACCCCGTGAGAGCCTCGCTTGTGCTGTCGACTCTGCTGGTTCTCCTCACCGCGGGGTCCGCACGGGCCGCGGATGCAGTCGATCTGTTCGCACTCATCGTCACCAACAACCGCAGCGCCACCCTGACCCGGCCCGACCTGCAATATGCCGACGATGATGGCGTTCGTTACCACAGGCTCTTTGGCAGCGTGGCCGACGCACGTCACGTTCGCCTGCTCACCCGTCTCGACCGCACCACTGCCGCTGCCCACCCGGACCTGCTGACCGTGCAGCCACCGCGCCGAGCCGAGGTGCTGACCGCTCTCGCCGACTTGCGCGAACGGGTCTTGCACGCCAAGGCCTCGGGCAGGCGCACGCGCTTCTACTTCGTCTACGCCGGCCACGGCGATATGGAGGGTGGCGCGGGTTATCTCGATTTGGAGGACGGACGCATCGATGCGGCCTTCTTGGAAGACGAGATCGTGGGCCGCATTCCCGCTGACGAGCAGCACATCGTGCTCGATAGCTGCAACTCGTTCTTCGTGGTCAATCCCCGCAAACCAGGTGGAAAGCGCTGGGCCACCCCGCGCGACATGGCCCTGGGTTTTGCCAGTCGACATCCCAACGTGGGTCTGTTTCTCTCCACCAACAGCGAGGCCGAGGTCTACGAATGGTCGGAGATCGAATCGGGGATCTTCAGCCACGAGGTGCGTTCGGGCCTAAGTGGCGCCGCCGACGTGGACGGCGATGGCGTGATCAGCTACGCCGAGCTGGCCGGGTTCGTGGAGCGGGCCAACGCCAATCTGCCGCGAGCCAACGTGCGGCCGCAGATCTTCTACCGCGGGCCCGCTGGCGACGCGGCCGGCGCCCTGTTCGACGTGCGCCCGGCGCGCGGCCGCCGCTTGGTTCTGGGCCCCACGGCGCAGCGTCTGTGGGTACGGGGCGCGGCCGGCGAACGACTGGTGGATCTGCACAAAGAAGAGGGGCCACTCCGCCTGGTCATTCCGGGCGCGCCCGAGCAGGCGCTGTCGGTCGTCGAATGGCAGGCCGCCACGCCGGGTGCTCCGCCCGTCATACGCGAGCTCGCCGTTCCCGCTGGCAGCGAGCCCGTCCTGGTTGCGCAACTGGAGCCCGAACCGGTCGGCAGCGCCGCCCGCGGTGGCGCCGCCATCTTCGGCGAGCTGTTCGCGCTGCCTTACGGGCCCCGTTCTTTCGCCGCATATCGGGCTGAGCAAGCGCGCGCGGACGAGCCCGTCTTCGGCATCAGCGCGACCGAGGAGGCGCGCATGCGCCACTACCTGACCACCATCGCTCGCAGCGACAATGAGATGCGCAAGAGCCTCGCGTGGCTCAGCGCCGGCATCGGGCTGGTGGGTCTGTCTGCCAGTGTGCCCAGCTATTGGGAGGGCGAGCGAGCGTTCAGCCTCGCCGCGGGGGCCAGCGGTCTCGCTTTCATGGGTGCGGGCCTCTACCTCGGCCTCACCAGGTCTCTCGGCCAAAGCGCGCTTGACACCTTCAGTGCGGAGCTCGAGGCCAACGCGGGAAATCCGGCCTTGGCGGTGGCCAAGACCGAGTCCTTCCTCGACGATCTGGCTCGGGATGAACGGCGCAGGCGCCGGGTCATGGTCGGCATATTCACGGCGATCGGGCTCGCGTGCGCGGCCGGAGGCACGGTCGAGTTGGCCGTGGACCGCGATCGACCCACGGGCGCGGTGTTCCTCTACTCGATGGCGCTGTACATGGGAATTGGAGCCTGGCGTGGCGGCGCTACCGAGCAGCCCACCGAGCGACTCTTACGCATGTACCGCGAGGACCCCGAGCTCAAGCTGCGGGTCACGCCCGTTGCGCTCTCGGGCGGCATGGGTTTGGGCCTGGCAGGGCGGTTCTGATCGGTTTGCCCCGAGGGCCGGCGTCACGACGGGAACGCCGTGCACCACGGTTACGGCTACCCAAGTCGTCGAGATCGTCGAGCCTCGCGCCCCGATTCTTGGGCACCTGCCTTCACCACCTTGAGGATGGTGTCCCAGGTGCGCGTGGTCTGCGCCTCGCCAAAGGTCCGCTTGATCATCTGCATGAACACGGGACCTTGCGGCGTTGGCGTGTACGAGGCGAAGGCCTCGCGACCACGCACACACCAGATCTTCGCCCCGTCGCGCTCGATGGGCAGCGCGCTGGCCGGTTTGGCCCCCTTCCCCAGGAAGGTCACCACCCGCTTGGCGCCGGTGGGTGGACGAAGAGCAGCAAAGGGATCCTGGTCCCGCAGCGCCTGCAGCTCCTCGATGGAACGAACGAAGGTCAGGAAGGTGCGACCGAGTCGCCTCATCATCGCCCGCTCGATGGCTTGGGTCAGTCCAGCCTCGCTGCCGCGACCCGCGCTGAACACGACGTTGCCGGTCGAGAGCACGGTCTTCACGTCGGTAAGCCCGGCGGATTCGAAGCAACCCACCAGCTCCGACATCTTGGCGTTGGTCGGGGACACGCCCCGCAGGAACGCAGCGAAGGAGCTACGCCCCGCGGGACGCTTCTGCGATGTCGAAGGGCCACGAATCTCGGCCAACCGGGTGCGGACAAGCCTGCGCAACAAGGCGGCGGGGAGCGGTCGCTTCGCCGAGAAGTGGAGGGAAGACTTGGTCCCTTCGTACTGTGCAACCTCGTCCCCCAGCTCGGCCAGGGTCCGCGCGCTGAACGGGTAGTAGGAGTATCCGTCCTTGGTCGCCGCGAACCCGGCGACGACTCCGCCCTCGACGCGAAACGCGGGCACGCCGTAGCTGATGCACTCCTCGGCGGCCGGGACGAGACGAGCGACGGCCCGGCGCAGATTCTCGAGTGGGCGTCTGCGATCGGGCTGGATGGTCGCAAGGTGGGCGTCGATGGTCTCGGGCTTGCCGCGCATGGAAGTCGCCTCCGGTGCGACTTGGATGCCGCTCGGCCCGATGAGGTGTCACCGCCCTTGGGATCCGGGGAGCTACCCGGAGGTGCCTAGCTTCTTCTGCAGGAGCTCGCGGATCTTCTTCGGATTGGCCTTGCCGCCCGAGGCTTGCATGACCTGGCCGATCAAGAAGCCCATGGCCTTGCCGTGGCTGCTCGCGAGATCGGCGGCGGTCATCTGCTGTTCCGCCAGGACCTTGTCGATGAGCGCCTCGAGCGCACCCGAATCGGACACCTGTCGATACCCGCGCGCGTCGACGATCGCCGCCGGGGCGTCGTCGCTGTCGAACATGTGGCCGAGCACCTTGCGGGCGACGTTGGCGTTGATCTCGTCGCGCGCCAGTAGCTCGAGCAACCCGGCCAGGCGCGCCGGAGGGATCTTGCTCGAGGCCAGCTCCTGTTGCCGCTCTTTGCACGCCGGGATGAGCTGCGTGCCGAGCCAATGCATGGCCATGCGCGGGGCGATGCCCGCACCGACCAGCGCCTCGAAGTAGCGGGCGACCTCGGGATCGGCGCTCAGGAACGCGGCCTCGTCGGCGGACAGTCCGTGCTGCGCCACGAAGCGCTCGGCGCGAGCCGCGGGCGACTCGGGCAGGCGCGCGCGCATGGCCTCGATCCACTCGGCCGACAGCGCGATGACCGGGACGGAGGGATCGGGGACGCACGGGCCTTCGAACTTGGCCCGCATGGGCAGGGTCGCCTTCTTGTCCGGATCCCACAGCCGCGTGTGCAGCACCACCGCCTCGCCCGCCTCCACGGCGGCCCGCTGGCGGGCCAACTCGTACGCGATGGCGTCGCCCACGTGCCGGACGGAGTTCATGTTCTTGACCTCCACCTTGGTGTTCATCTGGTCGGTGCCGCGCGGGCGGATCGAGATGTTGGCGTCGACGCGCATGGTGCCGTTCTCCATGCTGCACTCCGAAGAGCCGACGGTGCGCACCTGGGTGCGCAGGGCCTTCAGGAACTCCATCGCGTGATGGGGGCTGCGAAAGTCGGGCTCGGTGACGATCTCGACGAGCGGCGCGCCGGCGCGGTTGAAGTCCACCAGGCTGATGGGCAAGCGGCCCTCGAGCTCGTGCACCAGCTTGGCGACGTCCTCTTCGAGGTGGATGTGATGGATGCGCAGTCGCTTGGCCTTGCCGTCCTCGTCCGTGACCTCGATGCCACCCCCGCGCGACAGCGGCCGGTGGGCCTGCGAGAGCTGATAGCCCTTGGGCAGGTCGGGGTAGTAGTAGACCTTCTGATCGAAGGCGCTCGTCGGCTGCAGCTCGCCGCCGAGCCCCAGACACAGCAGCGCCGCCTTCTCGAGCACCACCTGGCTCAGGCGCGGCGCCGCCCCCGGGAACCACAGGCAGGTCGGGCAGGTGTTGGCGTTGGGCTCGTCGCCGTAGCGGTTGGGACAATCGCAGAACAGCTTGGTCGGAGCGTTGAGCTCGACGTGGATCTCCAAGCCGATGACCGCCTCGAAGTCCATCTTAGTTGCCTCCCTTGCGCAGGCCGAGCAAGCATTCGCCGAGCGCGAGCAGGCGGCCGTCGCTGCGCCTGGCCCCGGTGAGCTGCAGCCCAACGCCTCCCGCGCGCGGCGGCGGGAGCACGAGCGCCGGCTGGCCGGTGACATTGGCGAAGAGCGTGGCGGCGAAGCCGGCGTAGGTCGCCGCCAGCGACGCGCCGGGGGCCGCCGGGCTCGGCACGGGCAGGATCAGGGCATCGGCCTGGGCGGCGAGGCGCCGCATCTCGGCCAGCAGCCGGGTGCGAATGCGACAGGCGCTCTCGAAGGCATGATAACGCTCGAACTGGAAGAACGCGCCGGAGAGCAGGTAGCTCTTGAGCCGCGGGCCGAAGGCGGCCCCGCGGGCGAGCAGGTACATCTCGTTCCAGCTCTTGGCCCCCGGCACGCGGCGACCGTAGCGAACCGAATCGTAGCGGCCGGCGCACGACGAGGCCTCGACCGCGCCCACGATGCGATGGACCAGCGAGAAGCGCTGGAAGTCCGGCAGCGACAGCTCCTTGACCGTGAACCCCGCGGCCGCGAGCTCGGCGCGCGCGGCCCGAAAGGCCTTCCCCTGCTCGGCCGACAGGCAGCCCTGCGCCTCGGCGATCACCCCCAGGGTCGTCCGCCGGGGCTCGATCGCCACTGGCGCCAGGTCGAGCGGCCCTTCGTCAGGCATGGAGTAGTCGCGGTCGTCCTGGCCGGCGATGACCGCGAGGGTGTCGCGGATGCGCTTGGGCTCGGCGGCCAGCAAGCCGCACGACTCCATGGAGGGGATCAGCCCGACGAGGCCCAGGCGGGAGAGCAGGCCGTAGCTCGGCTTGAGCCCACAAACCCCGGCGCGCAGGGCGGCCAGTCGGCTCTCGCCCATGAGGTCGAGGATCAACTCCACCTCCGCCGCCTGGGTCGCGAGCGCCTGGCCGGCCTGGCTGCCGTCCAGGCCGAAGCCGAATTCGCTCGTCCGCGTCGCGCCGCACAGACAGGCGCCAGCCTGGCGCAGCCGCGCGACGATGGTGGCGTCCTCGAGCGCCTTGAAGCCCGCGAGCGCCGCGGAGCCGGCGTCGGTCGGCCAGCCCGCGACCGACAGGTTCGGCTGCAGCGCGACCTTCACCCCTTGCAGCGGACCTTGGCCGGGGCGGGCGCCCTCGGCGGCGCGATGGACGAATACCGAATCCATGAGCTTGTCTCCTAGTCCAGGATGCTGACGACCTTGAAGTAATTGCCCTTGATGGCCGGCGCGCTCTTTGCGAGCTGTCCGCCTTCGGCCAGCGGCGAGCGCCGTGCCTCGGTCCCGGGGCGGGTCCGGTTCACGACCGGGGCGACCGCGTAGCTCGGCTCCTCCCGGCCAGCCTGCTCGACGGCCTGCTTGGCCAGTTGCTCCGACTCGTCCAAGACCGCCTCGACCAACGGGCGCTCGGCCGGGGCGACGCCGATGCGCGACACCCAGGACAGGCGATCGACGCGGTCTTGCTTCTCGGCGGTTCCGGGCAGGACGGTCTGCCCACCGCCCAGGTCGAGCAGGCCCAGCTCGGCGAGCTGCTCGCGCTTCACCGTCGAGGGCGCACCCGTGAGGGGACAGCCCGCGCTGCGATTCTTGGGGAAGGCGATGACCTCGCGGATGGACGGGGTCTGCAGGA
>CAZYFU010000067.1:0-33589 GCA_964647025.1 uncultured Myxococcales bacterium
CCCCTGCCCTGACGATTGCCAGGCACGCGGCGTTGCAGTAAGCATGAGCCATGCGGCAGCGAGGCAGGCAATCTACGAAGTCGACTTGTCTTTGGTTCTGGCTGCTGGCCTCGGGCGCGGCCGCGTGCGTGACCGCGTCGAACGACCAGACCGTGGGGGCTTCCGGGGGAAATGGGGGGGACACGGGCTCGGCCGGGGGCGCGGCGGGCGTGTCCACGGGAGGCACGGGCGGCGGTCGGATGACGCTCAACCTCGGAGAGGGCGGCGCGACCATGAGCAAGGACGCCGGCGACGGCGCCGACACTCAGGCAAACGACAACTGTTCGGAGTCGGCGAAGGTGGTCTACCTCGTCACCGAGCAGGACTACCTCTACGCGTTCGACCCACGCGAGAGCGGACTTGCCGCCTACCGACGCATCGGAATGCTGTCTTGTGAAACCGCGAGCACGCCGCAGTCGATGTCGGTCGATCGCCTGGGCAAGGCCTACGTCTTCTACAGCTCGGGGAACCTCTACTACGTGGACACGGCCACCGCGGCGTGTACGCCGACGGGCTACCAGCATCCGGTCTCGCCGGCGAAAAGCTTCAACCAGCTTGGCATGGGGTTCACCGCCGAGACGCCCGACTCGGATAGCCAGGTCCTGTACATCCTAAGCCCGGATTTCGGGCTGGCGACCGTGGATCTGGAGTCGCTCGCGGTGAACAAGCTCAACGTGCTCTCCGAGATGACGGCAGAGCTGACGGGCGGCCCCGATGCGGTCCTTTTCGGCTTCCAGGCCAGCACGGCCGAGCTGACCGAGGTCGATCGCGAAACTCACGAGAGGCGGCTGGTTCGCAAGTTCAACATGAGCGGCGTCAGCGCCTTCGCGTTCTCGCGCTATGCCGGCGTGTTCTACGTCTTCACGGCGTCCTCGTCGCGCTCGATGACCACGACGACGATGTACGACCCTCAGACGGACACGGAGTCCGTTCGTGATCGGGACATCGGCGTGACCGTGGTCGGGGCGGGTCAGTCGATCTGCGTGCCGCCCCCGTTCATCCCGTAACCATCGCAATACCAGACGGGCAGTCTTCAATACTGGACAGCCTCGCGGCGTGCGGCGGGGGCTAGATCTCGTAGTCCGGCGACTCGACCGCGCGTGTCTTGGCCATGGTCCGCATCCCGCTCGGCTCCCAGACCACCAGCGAGTTCGGAGGAATCGACTCCATGATGAAGACGCTGGCGCCGATGGTGCTGCCCGAGCCCACCACGGTTTCGCCGCCGACGATGGTCGCGTTGGCGTAGATGGTGACCCTGTCGCCGATGGTCGGGTGACGCTTCTTCCCGCGCAGGGCCTGACCGCCGGACAGCGAGCGCGCCACGAGGCCCACGCCCTGGTACATCTTGACGTGGCTCCCGATGACCGAGGTCTCGCCGATGACCGTGCCCGTGCAGTGG
Source organism: uncultured Myxococcales bacterium (assembly GCA_964647025.1). Lineage (GTDB taxonomy): Bacteria > Myxococcota_A > Polyangia > Fen-1088 > Fen-1088 > Fen-1118. The sequence continues at coordinate 1,439 of CAZYFU010000067.1, forward strand.
TCGATGAAGAAGTGCGAGCCGATCTCGGCGCCAGGGTGGATGTCGAGGCCGGTTCGCGCGTGCGCCCACTCGGTCATGATGCGCGGGATCAAGGGAACGCTGCGCTTGTACAGCTCGTGCGCGAAGCGCTGCACGGCAATGGCTTCGATGAACGGGTAGGCGACGATGATCTCGTCGGGGCTGAGCGCGGCCGGGTCGCCGGCGAAGGCGGCCTCGGCGTCGGTCTGAAGCAGCTCTCGCACGCGCGGCAGCTCGGACAGGACGGACGTGGTCACATCCTGGGCAAGCAAGGTCAGGTTGTCGCGCTCGGCGCCCTCGGGCGGGGCGTACTCGAAGCTGCTTCGGATCTCGCCCTCGAGCAGGCCCCCGACCGAAGCCAGCAGCGCCGTGGTCTCGAGCTCGAGATCCAGAGAGCGGATGATGCGGTTGCCGAAGAAACCGGGAAACAGCAACCGCAGCAATCCGTCGATGACCGAGGCGATGGTGGCCTTGGAAGGCAAGCTCTTGCCATCCACGTGGTTGATCCCGCCCATGGTCTGGTACGAGGTCAGGAGCTGCTGGGTCAGCTCGCACAGGGTCGTTCGGCGGGTGGACATCGCAGCACTTTAACAGACATGAAGCAGCCGTGGGAAGCCGGGCACGGGCCGCCAAAGCAGCGCGCCGACGGGTGCTCTAAGGGGCGGGCTCGGGCCGCGTCACGCTGAGAAGGCGCGCGTGGACCATCGTCTCGAAGGACTTCTTCCAAGGGTCGAAGACGCGCACCTCGATGTCGACGGGTCCAATGCCCCGGCAATAGGTGGTTCGGGTGACTCGACTCGGATCGCGGCGCACCTCTTCGACCACGGAGCAGTCCCGGTAGGTCTCGGACGCCGAGGTCACCTGCGTCCCTTCGGCGACGATGGTGGCCTCGCCGCCTTGCACGGGCCAGGTCGTGCCCTTGCGAACCGGTGTGCGCAAGACGAAGTCGCCCAAGGTGGCGCCCTCTCGACGGGCGATGCCTTCGGGGCTGACCCCGTAGGTGATGCGCTCGTCGCCGTTCCTCACCACGGCGGAAGCGGCCGAGCGCTCGACGACGGCATACGGCGCCAGGACCTTGTCCCCGTCGCGCTCGATCTCCATGGCCCACCCCCAGCCCGGCAGGAGCGGATAGTAGTCCAGGGCCTCGTTCCCGGTGGAAGGGAATGCGCCGGACGTACGAGCCCCCGTCGCGCATCCGACCAGCAGCAGGGCCAGGCCGCTGCACGTCATCCAAAGCCCGGCCCGCCCGAGGCGCCGCCCATCGCAGCGAGAAGATTCCATGGTTTGAGTAGAACGCATCGACAGAACTCTGGCCAATCGAGAGGGGACAAACTGATGACGCTATCTCAGAAAACTGAGGCCGCGCCTGCCTAAAACCGCAGTTACAATCGCGCAACGGGTGGCCCGTGGCTTGCTAGTATCGCCAGCGATGCGTTCCGTCTCGACCTTGATCGGCGCGGCCGCCCTCGCCGGGCTGGCCGTCCTGGCGCCTTGTCGAGCCCACGCAGACACGAAAGCTTCCGACCCGATCGCCCTGCGGAATGCCCAGGACGAGTTCGCCAAGCTGCAAGAAGAGCTGGCGAGGATAAATGCCGAGATCGCCCAACTCAAGCGCTCGGACCGCTCGGTTCGCGACGACTACCGGTTGCGAGAGCGCATGGCGGACGCGGAGGCGCTGGCGCAGAAGCTCGGGCGAGCCGAGGCCCGGCTGAAGTCGTTGGGTCGACCGACGACCTTTGAGCCCCCCGCGGACCTTCCGCTGGCACCGCCGCCGCAAGAGTCGCCGCAGGATGGAAGCGTGGAGCTGCAGGCGAAGGCGGACCTGTTCGCCGATCAGGCCAGCAAGCTGCGGAAGCAAGCGGACGCCTTCGCCCACGCCGCCGATCAATTGCGAGCGCGCGAGGCTTTGCGGCGCAGGGCTGGCGCGTGGGACCGGGACCCCTTCGCGGGGTTGGAATCGTCGAAACGCAACTTGGCGGCATCGGCCGGGGCGTCGCGAACCGCCACCGAATCCGGGCCGCACGGCGGGGCGACCCGAAGTGACACCGGCACGAAAGGCGCCGGCGGTCCGCTCTCCGGCCCAGCACCCATCACCGGCGCCACCAACGGGCAAGCGACCGCGACCACCGGGACGCCGCCGCCCAGTTTCGGTGGTCCCGCCTCGGCCCCATCTGGCGGCGGCAGCACGGACATCACCAGGGGCCCCGCCAGCTTGGCTGGCACCGAGAGCCCCGCATCGAAGTCGGCGCCGCTTGCCCCGACGGTCGTGTTGGATCGCCCGACCGAGCAACGTCTGTTTCTCGATCCGACGGCAGCCGCCGAGCTCCGGCAGGTCCTGGCGACGGGCGGCGGTGGCGATCCGAGGACTCTCGAGCGCGCCGCCGCCACGCTGCGCGCGCGTGCACGACAGCTAGGCGAGCAAGCCGAGGCGCTTCGCCGCAAGAGCCGCGGGCCGTGATCGGCCACACGATCGCGCCGACGGAACAGGCGTGTCTTTCGCTTGCGCGGGGCTGCTAAGATGCCGCGCGATGCGCGGAGGCATCGTCACAGTCGTCTTCTGTCTCGCCCAGATCGCCGGCAGCGCGAACGCCGGCGACCTCCGCTACGACTGGCGCATCGAGGACGGCGTCGAGTACGACACCAACCCCGCGCGCGCCGAGCGCATCGCAGGCGCGCAGGCCCAGCCCGTCGCGCCGGCATCGTCGCTTGCCCGCTTGGTCGCGTCGGGCAACCTCTTGGCGCCGCTCGGCGAGCGCCATGTGCTGGCCCTGTCCGCCGGGCTCGGCGGCAAGTGGTTCACCGATGAGCGGGCCCGCGCGGAGAACGTGCTGGTCGCTCGGGCATCCGCGAGCCACAGCGTGCGGGTGGCCCAGCGGACGCAGCTGGCCCTGGCGTCCGCGTACTACGATGTCTTCCAGCGCCGCTCGACCGACCTGCCAGACTTTCGCTCCGTCGCGCCATCGCTGCTGCTGAACCAGGGCCTGTCCACGTCGCTGTCCGCATCGCTGACCGCCGGCTACCGCTGGTTCACGTTCAAGCCCGACGACGCCTTCAGCTTCACCGCACCGACCGCGACGATCCGGTTTCGCCAAGTAGTCTTGGGCGACGTGGTGGCCGGCGATGCCGACTGGGAATGGAGCGCGGGTGGCAGCATCGAGTCACGTCGGTTCCACGGCCCGGCGTGCAGCGCGAACGGCTGCCAGGAGACGACCTCGGCGCCTCGCCACGCGGATCGTTTCTGGATCGGTCACGCGGAATTCGTCCGCACGGGAAGCTGGCTTCTCGGCGGCGGCGCGGCGGTGCACGTGAACGACTCGAACAGCTACGGCGAGACGTTGGCGCGCGGCCTGTTCCACGTGCGCACGGTGATCCCGCTGCCTTGGCAGTTCTCACTGTCGGTGCGCGGCGAGTTGGTCGCGACCCGCTACGCCGACGCGCTGACCTTCCCGCAGCCGGTCGCGGGGCTGCCCAGCGCCAGCATCGAAGAGGAGAGCCGCAGCACGTTTCGCATCGAGCTGGCCCGTGTCTTCGAGGGCCTCGTGGAGGTCGGCGCGCGCTATGTCTACTACACCAGCGCGCCAGCATCGTCGGCGGTGGAATACCGACGACAAACCTTGCTCGTATACCTCGCGCTTCTGCAAGAAAACTAGAGGACGACGCGCGTATTTCGCGCGCGGCAGATTTCGGAATTCTCGATTGACTTCCCCGGTCCCGGGACGAAGAATGGCCGCCCGAGTTGACGTACACAATTTCGATCGCAACTCGGGTGCGTAGGCAGGCGACAAGCCCGTCCGCAAAGCCCGAAGGAGGCACGTACTAATGGCCGGCGGCACTCGGGCTCTCCCCAAAAGGACGAAGTTCATCTTCGTATCCGGGGGCGTCGTTTCATCCCTCGGAAAGGGAATGGCGGCGGCTTCGATTGGCTCTCTCCTCGAAGCACGAGGTCTGAAAATCACGATCCAGAAACTGGATCCCTACTTGAACGTGGATCCGGGAACGATGAACCCGACTCAGCACGGCGAGGTCTTCGTGACCGACGACGGCGCCGAGACGGATCTCGATCTCGGGCATTACGAGCGCTTCTTGTCGCAAAGGACGAGCCGCCTCAACAACGCGACCTCGGGACAGATCTACCAGACCGTGATCCAGAAAGAACGCCGCGGCGAATACCTCGGCGGCACCGTGCAGGTGATTCCCCACGTCACCGACGAGATCAAGGCGCGCATCCTGGAGTGCGCCGGCGACCTCGACGTGCTCATCGTCGAGATCGGCGGCACCGTCGGCGACATCGAGTCGTTGCCGTTCCTCGAGGCGGTTCGCCAACTGCGCTTCGAGATGGGCAACCAGAACGCCATCTCGGTGCACGTCACGCTGATCCCGTACCTCGGCGCGGCGGGAGAGATGAAGACCAAGCCCACGCAGCACTCGGTCATGAAGCTGCGCGAGATCGGCATTCAACCCGACATCCTGCTGTGCCGGTCGAGCAAGCCCATCGGCGCCAACCTGAAACAGAAAATCGCGCTCTTCACCAACGTCGCCCCCGACGCCGTGTTCTCGGCCGAGGACATCGACTGCATCTACGAGTTGCCGGTGAAGTTCCACAAGCAGGGCGTCGACGAGAAGATCGCCGAGCTGCTCAACATCTGGTCTCGCGCACCCGAGCTCACCGGTTGGGAGCAGGTGGTCGATCGCGTGCGTAGCCCGGAGTCCGAGGTGGAGATCGCCTTGGTCGGCAAGTACGTGGACTTGGTGGAGTCGTACAAGAGCTTGAACGAGGCCATCGTCCACGGCGGCATCGCCAACGACTGCCGGGTTCATTTGCGCCACGTGGACTCGGAAGAGATCGAGCGCAAGGGCACCGGCTGCCTCGACACGGCCGACGGCATCTTGGTGGCGCCTGGCTTCGGAACGCGCGGCAGCGAAGGAAAGATCGAGGCCGCCCGCTACGCCCGCGAGAAGGGCGTGCCCTACTTCGGCATCTGCCTCGGCATGCAGATCGCCACCATCGAGTTCGCGCGTAACGTCGCGGACCTCAAGGGTGCGAACTCGACCGAGTTCGAACCGAATCCCGCCCATCCGGTCATCGACTTCATGCCCGAGCAACGCAACATCACCGACAAGGGGGCGACCATGCGTCTCGGGGCGTACCCCTGTGTCCTGAGCTCCGGCAGCCGCGCCGAAGCGGCCTACGGAACGCGCGAGATCTCGGAGCGCCATCGTCATCGCTACGAGGTGAACAACGACTACCGCGAGCGTCTCGCGGCAGCGGGCCTGACCTTCTCGGGCGTGTCCCCCGACAACCACTTGGTCGAGATGATCGAGCTGCGCAACCACCCCTACTTCGTCGGATGCCAGTTCCACCCCGAGTTCAAGTCGAGGCCGCAGAACCCCCACCCGCTGTTCCGTTCGTTCATCGGTGCTGCCCTGCGGGCGCGCCTCGAAAAGCGACGGAAGTTCGCGGTGACCGCGAACGCCCACGCGGCGGTGTAGTCGCCGCGGGCGAGACGCAAGGGCCGGCAAAAAGGGCGCGGGGACGAAACCTCCGCGCCCTTTTTTCGTCCGCCCTTCATCACCTCGACACCCGCGAGAGCACGCGGAACGCACCCAAACAGCGTCCGAATCACCTCACGCCCGCGACGATTTTTTCTTGACCCTAGCAATCTGCGTACCACGGAAGGCTTTTGCTTTTCCAAGTCGGTACACGGTGCTATCAAAGAGCAAGGGATCTTCGATGACTTGAACTTAGAACGGTGACGCGATGTCCATGGAAATCAAGCAGCATCTGAAGCTTTCGCAGCAGCTTGTCATGACGCCTCAGCTTCAACAGGCGATCAAGCTGCTGCAGCTTTCGCGAATCGAGCTTGTAGACATGGTGCGCGACGAGCTCCTGGAGAACCCGGTGCTCGAAGACTCGGTGGACGTATCCCTCGAGCAGGCCAAGCCGGGAACGGCGGCGGAAGGTGCCGAGGCGGTCCGCGAGGCGGAGACGCTTCGCATCGGCGAGACCGAGACGCCGGTGACCCAGGTGTCGAGCGACAAGGCCGAGAACACCTCCGAGGTGAAACCCGACACGCGCCCGGATGACGCGGTCGCGGAGTTCGACTGGGACACCTACCTCGAGAACCAGTCCAACGCCGCTCCGATGCCCAGCTTTCGGCCGAACTCCGACGAGCTGCCTTCGATCGAGGCGACACTCACGCGCGGGACTTCGCTGTTCGACCACCTCGAGTGGCAGCTCAAGCTCACGCGCGGGTTCGGTAAGGACGAGGAGGCGGTTGCCCTGCTCATCATCGGCAACCTGACCTCGGACGGCTACCTCGACGTTCCCCTCGAAGAGCTGGCCGAGGAAGCCGGCGTCTCGCTCGAGTTCGTGGAGAAGACGCTGGCCAAGGTCCAGCAATTCGACCCGCCGGGCGTAGCCGCGCGCAACCTACAAGAGTGTCTCCTGCTCCAGGCATACCACGTGGGTGCCGATGACGATCTCGTGCTGGGAATCATCAGCAAGCATTTGCACAACCTGGAGAAGCGGAACTACGCCGCGATCGCGAAGGATTTGAACCAGCCTCTGGAAGAGGTCTACGAAGCGACCAAGGTGTTGCTGGCCTTCGACCCGAAGCCCGGACGCGCGTACACCGACGAAGAGCCGAACTACATCACGCCCGACGTCCACATCCAGAAGGTCGGGGACAAGTACTTCGTGGTCGCGAACGACGACGGTCTACCCAAGCTGAAGATCTCGGACTTCTATCGCGTCGCCCTTTCCAAGGGCCCCAAGGCGCGTGAGTACATCCAAGAACGGCTGCGCAGCGCCCAGTGGTTGATCCGATCCATCCAGCAGCGGCAGCGGACCATCGTGCGCGTCACCGAGTCCATCCTCCGCTTCCAGCGCGAGTTCTTCGAGAAGGGCTCGGCCTACCTGAGGCCGCTCATCTTGCGTGACGTGGCCGACGATATCGGCATGCACGAATCGACGGTGTCTCGGGTGACGACCAACAAGTACGTTCACACCCCGCAAGGCATTTTCGAGCTTAAGTATTTCTTCAATTCAGGTATCACTCGCAGCGATGGTGATGACTTGGCCTCGGAAGCGGTCAAGCTGAAGATCAAACAGATCGTCGCCAACGAAGACCCCAAGCATCCCCACTCCGATCAGCGAATCGTCGAACTACTCCGAGAGCAGAACATAGAAATCGCCAGGCGTACCGTCGCGAAGTACCGCGAGCAGCTCCGGATTCAGCCAAGCAGCAAGCGCAAGCAGGTATTCTAAGTCCGCGTCCATCTCAACTGTCCAGTCACGTCCGACCAGCCAATCGTCCCACCGGAGGCCTATTCGATGCAGCTTTCAACCACGTTCCGCCATATGGAAGCTTCCCCCGCCGTCAAGGATTACGCCGAAGAGCGCCTGGAAAGGATCAAGAAGTACTTCAGTCGCGATCCTATCGCCGCGCATGGGACATTCTCCGTCGAGCGCAATCACAATCACACCGCGGAGTTCGCGCTGACCTTGCCGAATGGCATCGTCATTCAAGCGCGCGAGACCACGGAAGACATGTATTCGTCCGTCGACTTGGCCGTGGCCCGAATCGAGCGCCAGGTTCGCAAGTGGAAGGAGAAGATCCGCACCCACAAGCCCCACGGGGGCCCGCGCCTGCAGGTTCGCCAGACCGTCATGGCGGCCGAGAACCTCGAGCCGCAACCGGGATCGACCGAGGCCAAGGCCGAAGACGTGCCGGTCATTCGCGACGCCACCGAGGAGGTGAGCACCCTGCAACTGCGCGACGCAGCCATGCAGCTCAACCTCGTCGAGCGCGACGTACTGGTGTTCGTCGATGCCGAGAAGCAGACCCTGTCGGTCATGTACCGTCGCAAGGACGGCAACTACGGGCTGATCGAAACCGGCGTTCGAGCGACGTCTCCATAGACGGCTGCCGCGCGCAGTAAGACGTTCTGGTCATGAAGGTCGTCGATTTTCTCGCTCCCGGCTCGATCATTCCTTCGCTGTCGGGCACCACGAAAGGCGAGGTCCTGGCTGAGCTCTCCGCCCACATGGCGGAGAACCAGCCGGGCGTCGATGCACAGAAGCTCCAGCGAGCCCTGGAAGAGCGCGAGCAACTTGCCACCACGGCCATCGGGGACGGCATCGCCATCCCCCACGGCAAACTCGACTCGGTCGATCGGTTGGTGGGGACCCTCGGACGCTCCGTGCTCGGGCTCGACTGCGACTCCATCGACGGGAAGCCGACGCACTTGCTGTTCATGTTGGTCGCGCCGGTCAACTCGGCCGGGGTGCACCTCAAAGCCCTGGCCCGCCTATCCAAGCTCTTCAAGGACGCAAGCTTCAGACAAAAACTGCTCGACGCCCCGGATGGCGATAGTATGTACCGCGCCATCTTGGAAGAGGATGCCAAGTATTGAGTGAGACCGGCGGTCTAGCAGCGACCCTGACGGTTCGCTCGTTGCTGAGCGAATCGGCTGGGTTACGTCTCGTGCTACTCGCGGGAGAGTCCGGGCTCGGGCGGCGGGTGACCTTCCACCGCGTGCAGAAGCCGGGGCTCGCGCTGGCGGGCTTCGTCAGGCAGGTGCAGCCGGAGCGCGTGCAGATACTCGGCGCGACCGAGCTGGCGTACCTGGCCAGCCTCCCGGTCGAGGAAGCACGCCACGGCATCGAGACCTTCATGGCGCTCGAACCGGCCTGCATCGTGGTCACCAAAGGCCTCGACGTCCCCACGGAGTTGTTCGAGGCTGCGGATCGGTTGGGGGTTCCGTTGTTACGAACCCCGCTCCGCTCGTCGGTGGCCATCCAGTCCATCCAGAGCTACATCGAGCGCGAGTTGGCGCCCACGGCGAGCATCCACGGCGTGCTGATGGACGTCCTTGGCGTGGGCATCCTGTTGCTGGGCAAAAGCGGCATCGGAAAATCCGAGGCCGCGCTGGAGTTGGTCATGCGTGGCCATCGCATGGTCGCCGACGACCTGGTCGAAGTCCGGCGCAGCGCTCACGACCTCCTGGTCGGCTGGTCGGCGGAGCTGATCAAGCACCACATGGAGGTGCGCGGGGTGGGCATCATCAACATCAAGGATATGTTCGGCGTCGCCTCCGTCCGCGACGAGAAACGCATCGAGCTGGTCATGGAGCTCGTACGCTGGGAGGAGTCGGAGGCCGCGGACCGGGTGGGACTCGACGACCAGACCTACGCCATCCTCGACGTCCCCGTGCCCATGCTGCGCATTCCGGTCAGCCCTGGCCGCAACGTCAGCTCGCTGGTCGAGGTGGCGGCGCGCAACCGTTTGTTGCAGGTCCGCGGCCACCACGCCGCGCGAGAGTTCCAAGAGCGCCTGGACCAGGCCTTGGCCGATGCACGGCAAAGACGGTTCCGGGGAGACGTGGAGTAACCAGTGAAGCTAGTCGTCATCACGGGCGTCTCGGGCGCCGGCAAGACCACGGTGAAGAGCGCCCTCGAAGACTTGGGCTTCTACTGCGTGGACAATCTGCCCATGGCACTGCTGCCGAAGTTCATCGAGCTCCTGGCAGGCCGTGAGGAAGTCACGCGGGCGGGACTGGTGGTGGATGCGCGCAGCGGCGACTTCCTCACCGACACGGGGCGCGTCCTCGCGGATCTGCGCACCGCCGGCCATTCCATCGACGTGCTCTTCCTCGACGCGCCGAACGAGATCCTTCTACGCCGGTTCTCCGAGACTCGGCGCCGCCACCCGCTGCACGGGAAGGACATTCGTTCGGACATCGAGGCCGAGCGCGCTCGGCTGATCCCGCTGCGAGCCGAGGCGACCGCCGTCATCGACACCGGTGAGCTCAACGTTCACAGCCTTCGCGGCATCGTGCTGGGCCGCTACGGTCGGGCCGAGGGGCACCTGGCCGTGACCGTGATGTCTTTCGGATTCAAGTACGGGCTGCCCACCGAAGCGGACATCGTGCTCGACGTCCGCTTCCTGCCGAACCCCTTCTTCGTCGCCAGCCTCTCGGCCCTGTCGGGCGAAGCCGAAGCCGTGCGCAGCTACGTGATGGAGAGCCAGGAGACGCGACTGTTCCTGGAGAAGGCCGAGGAGCTTCTAACCCTTTGCGTGGCGGCGTTCGAGCGCGAGGGAAAGACCTACGCGACCATCGCCATCGGGTGCACCGGTGGGCGACACCGCTCCGTGGTCGTCGCCAACGAGCTGGCCCAACGCCTGGGGGCCTTCCACGTGGAGGTCAAACACCGTGACATTGCGCGGGGACGAACACTGACCGGCGGCGAGGCGGGAAAATGAAGCCAGAATGCGGTGAAGCGCTCGAACAGGCCTCGCTATCTCAGTCGAAAGTTGTAAGCTACGCACTGGACCAGCAACCCAACCAACCTATCTGAAACACGATGTCGTCGCCTGGTAACAGAACCATTGAACCGATGGTGGGCGTGGTGGTGGTGTCGCACGAGCAAGTGGCTTTCGCGTTGATCGAGGCCGCTCGGCGCGTGGTCGGAACCATCCCCAACATCGCCGCCTCGTGCGTGTCGGCTGGGGAAGACAGCGCGTCCATCATGCACAAAGTCGCGCAGGCCTGTGGTCAGGTAGACGACGGGGCGGGCGTGCTACTGCTGGTCGACGTCTATGGATCGACGCCCTTCAACGTGTCCATGACGATGGCGGACGGCACCCGCTCTGCCGAGGTTGTCTGCGGCGTGAACCTTCCCATGCTGCTGAAGCTGGCCACCTTGGATCGGTGCAAGCTCTCGCCTTCCGCGTTGGCCAACGAGCTGCAGGAGTGTGGCCGTCGCGCCATCCGCATCGGCTCCGAGCTGACGGGCAAAGTGACGGTCGGAGGAGGGAAGGCTTCAACGTGAGCGGCCCTGCGCAGAGCATCGCTCGCCAGGAACGTAAGATTCGCAATCGCGCCGGCATGCACGCGAGAGCTGCGGTGAAGTTCGTCCAGCTCGCCTCGCACTTCAAGGCCGAGATTCGCGTCATGAAGGACGGCACGAGCGTCAACGGAAAGAGCATCATGGGTCTTCTGACCCTGGTCGCCGCGCTGGGCTTCAGCATCGTGATCGAGGCGGAAGGCTCGGACGCCGAGGACGCGGTCAAGGCCCTGAGCGAATTGGTCGATAGCGGGTTTGGAGAGGGTGTTGTTGAATGATCAGACTTGCTGGTGTCGGTGCTTCTCCCGGCATCGCGATGGGTGTGGCGCATTTCTTGGGGGGCCGGGTCGAAGTACAAGAACGCCGCATTTTCACTGACGAGGTAGACCAAGAGCTGCGTCGATTCGAGGACGCGCTAGCACGCAGCGACGCCCAGCTACGCCGAATCCAGCAACAGATCGCCGAACAGGTCGGTGACGGCCAGGAGTACCGCATCCTGGAGGCGCACCGGATGATGTTGGCAGACGTCCACCTGGTCGAGGAGACCAGCAAGATCATCCGCCACGATCAAGTCTCGGCCGAGTGGGCCCTGCGCCGCGCGCTCGATCAGATCCAAGCGGTCTTCGCCAGCATCGACGACCCCTATTTCCGGGAACGACGCAGCGACATCGACATGATCGGCGAGCGCATCCTGCGCAACCTGCTCGGGATGACACCGCCGGGGCACGAGGGCGTGCCCAAGGGTGCCGTGGTGTTCGCGCACGATCTGTCGCCGGCCGACATCACCCAGCTGGGGCGCGCCGGGGTCAGCGGCTTCTTCACCGAAGGTGGCGGCAAGACCTCGCACGCGGCGCTGGTGGCGCGCGCCTTGGGGCTGCCCATGGTGGCCGGCGTGCAGGACTTCATCAAGCACATCCGCACCGGCATGACCGTCATCGTCGATGGCGGCCGCGGCGAGGTCATCCTCGAACCCGACTTCGGCGTGCAAGAACGTTTCGCCGACCGTGCGGCCCGCGACCTGGTTCAGGCCGAGCGCCTGGCCAAGGCCCGCGAGGCACCGGCCACCACACTCGACAACGTGCGGGTGCACCTGTCGGCCAACGTCGAGCTGCTGGAAGAGATCCGCGTCTCCGTCGAGCTTGGCGCCGACAGCGTCGGGCTGTTTCGCACCGAGTTCCTGTACCTCGAACGCTCTACGCTCCCCACCGAGGAGGAACAGTACCAGCACGCGGTCGCCGCCCTGCGGGCGATGGAAGGCCGCACGGTGGTGTTCCGCACCCTCGACCTCGGCGGCGACAAGCTGCCCATGTCAGTGCGAATTCCCGCCGGAAACAACCCTGCCCTGGGGCTGCGCTCGATTCGCTACTCGCTTTGGCGACGCGATCTGTTTCGTTCACAGCTGCGGGCCTTTTACCGGGCGGCAGCGGTCGGCCCCTTGCGCATCATGTTCCCGCTCATCTCGGGCGTCGCCGAGATGCGCATCGTCCGCGACGTGTGCGCCAGCGTGTGCGAGGAGCTGTCGAGAGAGGGGCTTGCTCACGACCCGAAGGTTCCGCTCGGGGCCATGATCGAGACGCCCAGCGCGGCCATGACCGCCGACCTGCTGTCGTGCGAAAGCGAGTTCCTCTCCATCGGGACGAACGACCTCATCCAGTATTCGCTCGCCGCCGATCGCCAGGACGAGCACGTCGGCTACCTCTACCATCCCCTCCACCCCGCCATTCTGCGGTCGATTCAGATGGTCGTGAAAGCCGCGAACGCCTCCGGCAAGCCGGTCGCCATGTGCGGAGACATGGCAGGGGATCCGCGTTTCTGCTGGGTGCTTCTCGGGCTCGGGCTGCGCGCCCTGTCCATGGCGCCGAGGCAAATCCCGATGGTCAAGTCGATCATCCGTTCGACCAAGCTCGGCGAAGCCGAGAGGCTGACCCAGGAGATCATGGGGCTGCGCACCGAGGACGAGATCGAGGAAGTGGTGAACCGAACCATGAAGAACCGCTTCCCGCTCGAGTTCAGCGACGAGATCTGATCGTACCTCGCCATGCCGGAGCTGCCGGATCTGGTCCACATCGCCGAGGAGATAGGCCGCGCCGTGCTCGGCATCCCCATCAAGGACGTCCGGGTCGGCGACCCCGTCGTGCTGCGCCTGATGATCAATCGATCGCTGCCCGACGCCCTCCGCGATAGCCACATCCGCGCGGTAGAGCGGCGTGGGCACTTCCTGCGCTTTGCCATGGGCGGTGACCTCGTGCTGGTCGTGAACGCCATGCTCGCCGGCCGCTTCGTCCTGGCGCCCGCGGCCACGCCCCGTCTGAACCGGAACACCATCGTCGCGCTCACGTTTGGCAGCGGCCAGGAGCTGCGCTACGAGGACGAGATGCGCATGGGCAAGATCTATCTCGCCACCGAAGCGCAAGAGAACGAGATTCCGGGCTACCGCGACCTGGGTGTCGACCTGCTCTCGGACGCCTTCGACTTGCCCCTGTTCCGCAAGCTGATCGCGAGGCGGCGTGAGCAGGTTCGGCAGTTCTTGCTCGACAAATCCACCTTGGCCTCCATCGGCAACGCGTACGCGGACGAGATCCTGTTCGCGGCGCACGTTCACCCGAAGACCTTCTGCAAGGACCTGTCGCCCGGAGAGGTGGACGCCTTGTTTCACGCGACTCGGGACACGCTCGACCACGCCATCGCCGAGATCCGGGCAAGGGGAGCGTCCATCGACGTAAAGGTGCGCGATTTCCTCTCCGTGCGGGGGAAAGCCAAGCAACCGTGTCCAGCATGCGGCGCCACGATTCGAACGGTGCGGGTCGGCCGCGCCGACGCTTACTTCTGTCCGACCTGCCAGCCGACCAGTCGAAAGCTCTTCGTCGACTTTCGCAAGCTGCCGCCAAAAGGCGACCAGCAGTCCTAGCGCATGAAGCCAAAGCTTCGTGGCTTGCCACCCGCCCCGGTCGGGTAGGCTGCGCCTTTGGGCAATCCGTGCTCTTTCGCATCCCCTGCTCTGACGATTCGCGAGACTTCCATGCTCTTACACACAACCTCAAAGAGGGCATTGTGTGTATTTACAGCAGCCGCACCACCTTCTGCTCCTGCCGGGCCGCGAGCACCGCCGCCTAGGCCCGATCCACCGAAGAGGACAATCCGCATGACCAGAACAAGATTTGCATTCCTCAACCTGATCCTTCTCACCTTCGTGGCCTGCGGTGGACGCAGCACCCTCCGCGTCGAGACGGCCGACGGTGGGGGCCAGGCTGATGCCAAGCAAGACGTGAGGTTGGACGCAGGCCTCGACACGGCCTTCGGCCCGGATACTCCCGCTGATCTGCCGAATCCTCCGACCGACGTTCCCCCGGCCCAGCCGGACCTTCCGATGCCGGACAACCGGCCAGCCGACCTTCCGCAGTTGCCTGACGTTGCACCGCCGCGCGACTTCGGCACCGGCGACGCTCGTCGGGACCTGCCAGATGCGCGCCCCCTCGACCTCGGCAGGTCCGATGGCGGGCTGCCAGACCTGCCCAGGCCCAACGACGCGCGTGATACACGCGACGGCGGCGCAGAGACCGGCGACGTGGCCCCCAGCCTGTCGCTCATCGAGCTCAGCCCTCCGAGCCCGACCATCGTGGTCGGCGTGCCGTACACGGGCCTGCTGGTGACCGCGGTCTACTCCGATGGAACCTCGTCCGACGTCACCGCCACGACGACCTTCTCGTCCAGCGACACCTCCATCGTCGAGGTGTCGGGGAGGACGCTCAGCGGACAGAAGGCCGGCTCGGCCAACATCACGGCGACATTCCAGGGCAAGACCGCGACCGCGCGAGTCACCGTGTCTGCCTCGCCCTTGCAGAGCATCTCCATCGAAGGCGTCGCGCCGGTCTCGGTTGGACAGTTCATCCTCATCACCGCGACGGGCATTTTCGCCGACGGCACCAAACAGGACATCACGACCCAGGCCAGCTGGTCCTCCGGGGACACGAGCCTCGCGACCGTGGCCCTCGACGCTGCCACGTCGAAGGAGAAGGTCACGGGCGTCAAGGCTGGATCGGTGACGGTCAGCGCCGTGCTGCAAGGGATCACCGGCAAGGCCGCCATCACGGTCACCGCAGCCACCGTCAGCAGGATCGACCTGACCCCCGCGCAGCCGATTCTGCAAAAGGGGGTCTCGCAGGCCTTCCAAGCGACCGCCACCTACAGTGACGGTACCACTGGCGACGTAACCTCCCAGGCGACCTGGGCCAGCGACACCACCGCGGTGGCGACGGTCTCGACCAGCACGGCCGGCGTGCTGGTTCGCGCGGTCGGCGCAGGCACCACCACCATCACGGCCACCATCGGCTCCGTGGTTGGCTCGACCTCGGTCACGGTCACCACGCCCACCCTGGTTTCCATCGCGGTCTCGCCGGCCACATGGTCGCCCAACGTCGGCGGCAAGCAGGCGTTCACGGCGGTCGGGACGTACTCCGACAAGACGACGGCCGACCTGACCGTCTCGGTGTCGTGGGCCTCGACCAACACCAACGTGGTCGCCATCTCGAACGCCGCCGGCCAGAAGGGGCAAGCGACGGCGCTGGAGAAGGGCACCGCCGAGATCCAGGCGACCTTGGCGGGTGTAACCAAGGCGGTGCCGGTGACGGTGTCGGCCTCGCCGCTCACGAGCATCGTCGTGAAGCCCGACACGCTCCAGCTGATCCTCGGCGTCAAGGGCACGCTCACCGCGACCGGCAACTACCAGAACGGCACCACCCAGGACCTGACCTCGCAGGTCGCCTGGTCGGTCATGGATGACAGCATCGCCAGCATCTCCAACGCCGCGGGCACCGCCGGTCAGGTCACAGGCCTCGACCTGGGCTCGACCACTGCCATCGCCACCTTGGATGGCGTGGTCGGGAAAGCCCTGGTCGACGTCTTGCAGGCCAAGCTGACCTCGATCGCCATCACGCCTACCACGGCCGCAGTCAGTGCCGGCGCGAAGCAGCAGTTCACCGCCGTCGGGACCTACGACAACGGCGCGACGCCCGACCTGACCACGCAGGTGACCTGGTCGTCGAGCGACATCCGCGTCGCGCAGATCTCGAACGCCGCCGGCAGCAACGGTCTGGCGACCTCTCTCGTGCAGGGCACGGCGACCATCACCGCCACGCTGGCCGGGGTCTCGGCGACGGCGACGCTGACCGTCGATGCGCCACAACTATCGTCCATCATGATCTCGCCGGTCACGGCCAGCATCGAGGTGGGTAACACGCAAGCCTTCAACGCGACGGTCGTGTACCAGAACGGCACCACGGCTGCCGTGGCGGCCACGTGGAGCGCAACACCCGAGACGGTGGCCACCATCGCCTCGACGGGTGGCGGTAGACGTGGCGTGGCGACCGGCGTCGCCGCAGGCACCGCGACCATCACGGCCACCTACCAAGGCATGAGCGACACGGCCTCCTTGACGGTGACCGACATCCCGACGTTGGTCGGGCTCACCATTTCCCCCGCCAATCCGGCGACCTTGCTGGTGGGCGGCACACAGCAGCTCCAGGCCAATGCCGTGTACAGCAACGGCAACACCACGGGCGTCACCACGACGGCGACGTGGACCTCGTCCGACGCGAACGTCGCTTCGGTCTCGAATGGCGGCGGCGGTCCAGGCGGCGGCCGGGGCCTGGTCACCGGAATCGGCGCCGGAACCGCCGAGATCCAAGCCGTGTACAGCGGCTTCACCGCCACGGTCACCGTCGCCGTCCGCGCGCCGACACCGACCGGGCTTCTGGTGACACCAACGACTGCGACCATCCGCGTGAACGGCACGCAGCAGTTCACCGCCGTGGTGACCCTGGAAGATGGGACCACGCAGACCGTGACCAACTCGGCCACGTGGACGACCTCGAGCGGCACCATCGCCAGCATCACGACCGGCGGTGTTGGGCCAGGCGGTGGGGCACGAGGGCTGGCGACGGGCGTGTCCGCGGGCACGGTGACCGTGAACGCGACCTACGGCACGTTCTCGGCAAACGCCTCGCTGACCGTGACGGACGCCAAGCCTTCGTCGCTGGTGGTCACGCCGGCCACGGCGACGGTCCAAGTCGGGCAGACCCAGGCCTTCCTGGCGACGCTGGTCTACGACGACAACACGACGGCGATCGTGACGGCGCAATCCACCTGGACCTCCTCGGATGCCGCAGTGGCCGTGGTGAGCAACGCCACGGGCGGACCTATCGGCGGGCCTGGCGGCGGCACGGCCGGCGGAACCTCGACCGGGCTTGCCACCGGCACGTCCACCATCACCGCGAAGTACAACGAGCTGGTCGGCTCCGCCACCCTCACGGTGGTGGATCCGCCGCTGGCCTCGGTACAGGTCACGCCAACCAACCCCAGCATTCCAGTCGGCGCCACCCGCCAGTTCACGGCGACCGCCGTGTTCACCGACAATTCGACGCGCGACGTGACGGCACAGGCCACGTGGAGCTCGTCGGATTCGGCCATCGCCGTGGTGCTGGGCTCCGCTGGAAACGCCGGCCGCGCCTCGGCCGTCGCCGAGGGCAAGACGACCATCACCGCGACGTACAAGGGTGTGTCGGGTACGACCGTGCTCGCCGTGGCGGGAAGCGTGCAATCGGTCAGCGTCACGCCTACCGCACCCACGACCGTCGTCGGCCTGCCAGTCACCTTCAGCGCGACCGCGGTGCTGTCCGATGGTTCCACCCTCGTGGTCACTGCCGACGCCAGTTGGGTCTCGTCCGATCCGACCGTGGCGACCGTAACCGCCAGCGGCGTCGCCACCCCCATCAAGGGCGGCACCGTCACCATCGCAGCCGGCTACCTGGGCAAGTCGGGGACCACCACGCTGACGATCAGCGCGGCCACGCTCGCGTCGATCGCGATTGCCCCGAACCCGGTATCGGTGGCCAAGGGCGCCACGCAGAGCCTGACCGCCACCGGAACCTACAGCGACAGCACCACCTACGACCTCACGAACGTCGTCACGTGGCTATCCTCTGACACAACCATCGCGTCGGTATCGAACGCCAACGGCTCGCGCGGTCTGCTGAGCGCGGTCGGCGCAGGCAACGCCAGCGTGACCGCGACCTTCCAGAACGTGACGTCGGCCGCCGACGCAATCGAGGTCACGCCCTAAGATCGCGCGGCCGCAGGGGCGCCTCGCCGCGCCCCCCTTTGCAAGTCTTCACGCCTCCGAAGCCCGATGCCGTTCGCAGCTCTCTCCTCCGCAGACGGCCACGGGCTTCGGAGTTTTTTTTGCCCCGAACGTGGGCGCGGTCAGGCGCGCACGATGAAACCGACCATCTGTCCGGTGGCTCGGCCCGACTTCCTGAACGAGAAGAACCGATTCTCGGGATCGCAGTGGGTGCAGTCGCCGCTGACGTCGATGTGTTCGGGCAGAACCCCCATCGCCAGCAGCTGCATGTGCTGAACGCGACGAAGGTCGATGTGCTCCTTGCGGCTGCCCATCACGATGCAGCCGCGTTCGCGCGCCTGCGGATCGCTCGCCAAGAGCTCGGCCACGACCTCGGGCCCCACCTCGAAACAACACGCCCCGATGCAGGGGCCGATCGCGACGCGTAGCTCCCGCACCGGGCAACCAAGCTGCTCGGCCATGATGCGAACCCCCGCCTGGGCCATGCCGGCGACCGTGCCACGCCAGCCAGCGTGCAAGGCAGCGCAGGCCCCGGTGACGGGACAAGCCATCAAGATGGGCGTGCAGTCGGCCACGTGAACCGAGACGCCGACACCAGGCTCGCCAGTGCAAAGCCCGTCGGCCTGGGTTGCCGCAACCGCGGAGAGATCGCTTCCGGCGCGCACCAGCGCGACGTTCACACCGTGCACCTGCGAGGCGCGAAACATGAGGCGGGCCCCCGAGACCGCGAGCAGTCGGCGGTGGTTCTCGTCGACGCTCTCCCGGCGGTCGCCCCACTTCCAGCCCAGGTTCATGCTGTCGAAGGGAGGCTCGCTGACGCCACCTCCCCGCATGGTGAAGCCGTGCCCAAAGCCGTCCCCCAGGACAGACGAAACCACCAGCGGGACTGCCGCGCCGTCGGGGGAGGTGAAAACTTTCGTTTCCATGGGGCTATCGTAGCTGCCGCAGCGCTGCCAGCGCGGTCATGAAGTCTTCGGGCGGCTGGGATTCGAACTCGACCCACTGGCCCGTCTTGGGGTGGTGAAAACCCAGCAAGCGCGCGTGCAGCGCCTGCCGTCCCAGCTGCTTGCCGATGGCGCGGACCTGTTCGTCGCGAGGCGGGCGGCCGTAGGTCGCGTCGGCGAGCAACGGGCATCCCATGGCGGCGAAGTGCACACGCACCTGGTGGGTCCTGCCGGTCTCCAGCTCCGCCTCCATCCGGGAGGCCTTGCCGAGATCCTCCAGCAGCCGCCAGTTCGTGACCGCGCGCTTGCCGGTCTTCACCTTGATGCTGAACTTCTTGCGATCGTTGGGATCGCGACCGTGCAGGGTCTCGATGCGCCCCGACTCGTGCGCGGGACGGCCGACCGCCAGGGCCTCGTAGATGCGTCGAATGCGGTGCACTTTGAAGTCCTCGCCCAGCGCATTCATGGTGACGTCGTCCTTGGCCACCACCAACAGCCCGGAGGTGTCCTTGTCGATCCGGTGCACGATCCCAGGGCGAAGCTCGCCGCCGATACCGCGCAGATCGTGGCAGTGCGCGAGCAGCGCGTTCACCAGCGTGCCGTCCTCGTGGCCAGCAGCCGGGTGCACCACCAAGCCGGCCGGCTTGTCCACCACCACCAGACTCTCGTCCTCGAACACCACGCGCAGGGGTATGTCCTCGGCGAGAAGCTCTACCTCGCGCACGGCCGGCGGCACCCACGACACGCGGTCGCCGCTGCGCACCTTCTGCGAGGGCGCGGCCCCCTGGCCGTTCACGGTGACCGCGGATTCCGCGATGTGGCGGGAAAGCTGCGTCCGAGAGACGCCCTCCACCCGCCCCGCGAGCACCACGTCCAGGCGTAAGCCCACTTCCGAGGGCGCCACGGTGAAGCTGAGCGATGGCGTAGGCGCGCCCTTCGCGGCGACGCTCGTGGCCACGCCGGTCACGCCAGCGTTCTCGTCGGAGGATCCTCGATTCTTTGTCACGTGACCCGGGCGATACTGTCACAAACGGTCCGAGGGCGCCACGCTCGGTCAGCTCTGCCGCAACGGCGCAGATCGCGGGTGACCCGCTGACTGAGATCGCCGCCCCCGACCAGCGCGCGGAGAAGTGCAATCGGCGCCGCGCGACCGGTGTCTGCAATCGAAAGACACCCTTTTGATGAGGTCCATTGAATCATGATGCTTTCTCGTAAGGTCATCGGCCTTGCTCTCTCCACGACGGTCGCCGGCCTCTTCGCCTGCGCGAGCGACTCGCCCGCCACGAATCAGGGAACCGGTGGCACCAGCACCGGAGGAGCCACCGGCGGAGGTGGAGTCGCAAGCACCGGAGGAGCCAGCGCCCTCGGCTCGGGTGGCAAGACGGGTACAGGTGGCACCATCACCGGCCCTGGCTCGGGTGGCAGCGATGGAACGGGCGGCGCCACCAGCACAGGCGGCGCCATCGGCTCTGGCGGCAATCCCGGTTCCGGAGGCGCGACCGTCGTCGCAGGCGCGGGCAGCGGAGGCTCGACCGGCGATGGCGGAGCGCAGGGCACCGGCGGCAGCACATCCACCGGGCTGGCGAAGTTCAGCTTCTTCGTCACTAGCATCGAGGCGATGCGCGAGCTGTCCAAGAACCAGAACGGCTTCGGCGGCGATCTTCGCTATGGCCAAGCGGACGGCCTGGCCGGCGCCGACAAGATCTGCACCGAGATCGCCGAGAAGAGCATGCCCGGGTCGTCGGCGAAGGATTGGCGTGCGTTCCTCAGCACGACCACGCCGGTGAACGCCATCGACCGCATCGGAACCGGTCCCTGGTACGACCGCCTGGGACGCCTGGTGGCCGATTCCAAGGCGAACCTGCTACAGGCGCGTCCCAAGGCCGAGGCCGCGATCATCAACGATCTCCCCAACGAGACCGGCACGCCCAACCACCAGGGCGTCGACAACCACGATGTGCTCACCGGCTCGACGACCTCGGGGACCATCGGCAACCTGACCAAGGCCAACACCTGCAACGACTGGACGAGCACGAACGTGTCGGGCGCCCAGCCGCAGATCGGCCACTCTTGGCCCCGTGGAGGAGGCGGCGGTGGCGGCCCAGGCGGAGGCAGCGACACTTGGCTGAACGCCCACACGGTCTCGGGCTGCGCGGCCAGCGTGAACCTCTCCGACTCGATGGGCGGAGGTGGCAGCGGCGTGGGAAGCATGGGCGGCTACGGCGCCATCTACTGCTTCGCCCTGCAACCCTAGTCAGGCATCGGGTGGCAATCGGGCCCGGGTTTTCGGTGTCCCAAGCAACGAAACCGAAACCTGCCTGTCCCCAGCTGCACGAGGAGAACCCATGCCCATCCGTCCATCCCTTCGACTCACCATCGCCGTACTGGTCGCGACCTTCGTGCTGTCGGCCTGCGGCTCGAATGGTTCCGACAACGCCCCTACCCTCGGCACCGGCGGAGCCGCACTCGGGACAGGCGGCGCCGGGAGCGGCGGCGCGGGCGGGACCACGGCACCAGCGAGAATCACGGCCAACGGCCAGTTCGAGATCCACTACCTGTCCGATGTGGGCGCGGCGGTGATCAGCGGTCGCATGTACGACGGACCGCTGGCCGAAGCGGTCATCTGGGACAAGAAGAAGACCGAAGGAAGTTGCTCGCTTCTCACTCCGCGCACGCCCTTCTGCGAGGCCTGTGCCGCCACCGAGGTCTGTGTCGACACCAACGTTTGCCGGACGCCCCCCTCCAATCCCAGCGTCGGCGCCATCACGTTGAGCGGGCTCGCCTCTGCGAGCGGCGCCAACCCGCTGCCGCTCACCGACGCAAGAACGACGAACGGGGGCACGGTCTACAATTCCGTGGAAAGCCCTCCGCTCCCGCCCTGCACCGAGGGCAGCACCGTACGCCTCGATGCTACCGGCATGGGCGACTATCCGGCGTTCAGTGTGCAAGCCCAGTGCATCGCCCCGCTCGTCGTCACCACCGCGAGCTTCGCCATCGAGGGCGGCAAGGACTTCGCGCTCACCTGGACGCCCTCGACGGTCGCCGCGAGCCGCATCAGGGTCGAGTTCGACTTGACCCACCACGGTGGCAGCAAGGGCAGGCTCGTCTGCGACACGGCCGACACGGGCGCCGTGCAAGTCCCCGGATCCTTGATGCAGAGCCTGGTTGCCCTGGGCGCGACCGGGTTTCCCAGGGTGATCGTCACCCGCTCGCTCACCGGCACGACGCCCGTGGGGGCCGGCCAGGCAGAGCTCGACCTGTACTCCGACTTGACCTTCCAGCTCACGGTGCCGGGTCTCCATTCGTGCGAGGGCGACGCCGACTGCCCTGCGGGAAAGACCTGCGCGCTCGGAACCATGACCTGCACGCCGTGACGCCGAGGACGCCGAGATGGGGAGACGTGTGATGCGCCCGAGGCTTCTCGTCGCGCTGCTTTCTTGGCCAGCGGCGCTCGTCCTGGCGTGCTCGGAAGATGGACGCAACGCCGCCGGCACCGACGCCAGCGTCGGCCGCGCGGTCGAGGGCGTGTGCGAGGCGCCGGGCGATGCCATCGACGGCGGCGCCACGCCCGCGATTCCGTATCTCGACCGAATCGGCTGCACCCAGGACTTCCGGGCGCTGGCCTCGAACCCCGTCGATTCGACGCTGCCGGGGGCGCGCTCCGCCAAGGTCGTGTACGACACGGCCCAGACAGGCGGCGCTCTCTATTTCCAGAACAGCGTCACCTACGAGGTCCACTACGAGTTCGTGTCGACGCATCTTTCGGGGGGCGGCTTGCCCGTGGTACCGCAGCTCGCGAGCTTCAACTCCACCGAGTACTACAGTGCCAATCGCCGCTTCATCCTGGGGGCCATCACCTATTACGAAGAGGCTGACGCCTGGACGCTCGAGCTCTCCCCGTACGACACGGCGTCGGCGACCATGGTCGCGACGCTCTTCCAGGCGGTGAAGGACGCGGCCTTCTTCGGTCCGGCGCTCGCGTTCCACCCCACGTCGGACGCCATCACCACGATGGCCAAGAAGCTGCCCGCCGGGATTCCACGCGTGACCACGGATCAGCTCTACGCCAAGATCGACTACCAACCGCTCAACCTGGCCAAGGCCATCGGCAGGCTGACCTTCACCACGGCCGATGCCCTGGATCAGGGACAATACCTGTCCTACCAATCCATCGTCGTGCTCGACGAGGTGCCGAACGACATCAGCGTGGTCTCGGGCATCATCACGCAGGAATTCCAGACCCCGCTGTCGCACCTGAACGTGCTGTCACGCAACCGCAAGACGCCGAACATGGGCCTGCGCAACGCCCTCACCAACCCGACCTTGCGGTCATTCGAGGACCAGCTGGTCGCGCTGGAGGTCACTGCCCTCGCGTGGAGCATCCGGGCCGCCACCCAGGAAGAAGCGGAGGCCTACTGGGCCGCGCAGAAGCCCGCGCCCAAAGTCCTGCCGCCCATCGACCTCGGCCCGCGCGAGCTGCTCGACGTGGAGGACATCGCCGTCGAGAGCAGCAGCGAACCCCTGCGCGCGACGCTGAAAGCCGCCACCAACGCCTGGGGCGGCAAGACCGCGCAGTATGCAATCCTGGCCAAGACGGACGGTGTCCCCGTGAAGAAGGCCTTCGGGATCCCTTGCTACTACTACTGCGCCTTCATGCAGGACAACGGCATCTTCGCCAAGGTCGAAGCCCTGCTCGCGGACCCGAGCTTCGTCGCCGACATGGATGTGCGCTACCAAGCCCTCGCGGCGGTGCGCGCCGACATCCTGAAAGGCCAGCTCGCCCCCGAGCTCGAGGCGAAACTGCAAGCGAAGCTCGCGGCGGAGTACCCTGGCAAGAAGATGCGCTTCCGCACCAGCACCAACAGCGAGGATCTGGAGGGCTTTCCGTGCGCCGGCTGCTACGAGTCGCACACCGGCAACCCCGCGGACTGGGAGAGCGTTCGCGACGCCATCCGTCTGGCCTTCGCCAGCACCTGGCTGTTCCGCACCTTCGAGGAGCGCAGCTACTACGGCGTGGATCACAAGACGGTTGTCATGGCCCTGCTGGTGCACGAGTATTTCGCCGATGAGGAGGCCAACGGCGTGGCGGTGACCGCGAACATCTTCGACACCAGTGGTTTGGACCCCGCCTACTACATCAACGTGCAGCACGGCGGCGACGCCGAGGTCGTCCACCCGCCGAAGGGCGTGCAGAGCGATCAGATGCTCTACTACTTCGGCTCCCCCAACCAGCCGGTCTCGTACCTGGCGCACTCGAACCTCATCCCGGTAGGCACGACCGTGCTCACCCGGTATCAGCTCTACACCTTGGGCACGGCGCTGGCGGCCATCCACGACCGCTTCTCGGCTGCCTATGGTCCCGCCATCGGCAACAACGGCTGGTACGCCATGGATGTGGAGTTCAAGTTCGACAACGCCGACGCGCCCGCCGAGCTCGCCCAGCTCTACGTCAAGCAGGCCCGGCCCTACCCCGACCCCGGAGTCAGCCAGTGAAGAGGCCCCTGCCGTTTCCCCGGCGCTGTCTTCGCCTCGCGCCCATCGCCGTCCTGGCTGCCATGGGCGCCTGCGTCGATCCGTCGAGCTCACCCGTGCGCCTCAATGAGGTCCTGCCGTCGAACAGCGACGACTGCCCGGACGAGGTCGGCGAACGCAACGACTGGATCGAGCTCTACAACCCGGGCGGCCAGGCCGTGAACCTGGCCGGCTACTCCCTGACCGACGACACGGCCAGCCCACGCAAGAGCGTAATCCCCGAGGGCGTCACCATCGAGGCGCGCTCCGCCCTACTCTTCTGGGCCGACGGCACGCCCGATCAGGGCAAGACGCACCTGACCTTCAAGTTCAAGGCGAAGGCCGAGGAGGTGGTGTTGTACGATGCCGATGTCCGCCAGGTCGACCTCTACCGCTGGTCGGATGCATACTCGGATGTCTCCTTCGCGCGCGTCCCCGACGGCACGGGCGCGTGGGTGCGCTGCGCGCAGCCGACCTGTGGGGTGGACAACAGCGCATCCTGCGGACAGTGAGCCGTGACATCGCTCCCCATACTCTCATTGCAAGTGACCCCGCTGGCCCAAACCACATCGATCGAGATTCCGGATCGCTACGAGCTGAAGTACGTGATCCCCGAGTGGCAGACCGAGCTGGTTCGGCGCGCCATCGAGCCCTTCTGCGTGCTCGACCCGCACTCGGCCACTGATCCAAGCCGGCAGTACGCCATCCAGAGCCTGTACCTCGACACGCCGAACCGTGATCTTTATCGCATCTCCCGCGAGAAGCGGGCCCGCCGCTGGAAGGCCCGGGTCCGCACCTACGACGGCGCGGACAAGGTCTTCTTCGAGATCAAGCTCAAGGACGAGGACATGGTCAAGAAGCTGCGGGCGCGCATCCCCGCGAGTGAATGGATCACGCGGGTGGCCGCCCCGTTGCGCCCCGACGCCTGCGCGGCCGAGCGGCTCTTCGTGGAACGGGTCCAGCGCTATGGCCTCGTCCCCACCTTGATGGTGCGTTACCGGCGCGAGGCATGGGTCTCGACCGTGGACAGCTATGCACGGGTCACGTTCGATCGCAGGGTGGTCTGTCAGCCGTGGGACCGCTGGTCACTCGATGGCGACCCGCGAGGCTGGGTGACGCTCGACAGTCCCCGCTCCATGTGGGGCGTGCCCGAGGGGGTCGTGCTCGAGCTCAAGTGCCCAAGCGCGGTGCCGCGCTGGCTCGGGCGCCTTCCCCAGCAGGTCGGCCTGCCCAAGACCCGCTATTCCAAGTACTGCAAAGGCGTCGAGCGGCTGTATTCGCGCGACACCCTGCTGGGTGTGCTCAACAGAACCTGAGGTTCTTCATGTCAGAAATCCTGTACCAAAGTCCCGACGTAGTCCTGTGGCAGGCGGCGCTGGTCTCCATCCTGGTCTCCTACCTGCTGTCGCAGGTCATCGCGTTCGGCTACATGCTGACCCACCAAGGGGTGTCCTACTCGCGCTCGTACGTCGTGTCCCTGGTCGCGGCCGGCTTGGTCAGCACGATACTGATGCTGGCCATCGGCAACAACCTGGCGCGCGGTATCGGCATCGTGGGCACCTTGGCCCTCATCCGCTTCCGCATGCAGATGCACGATTCCCTCGACATGATCTACGTCTTCGCGGCCTTCGCTGGCGGCGTCGCGGCCGGCACCGGCAACTTCGCCACCGGCGCCATCGGCACCGTGGCCTTCCTGCTCGTGGTCAGCACCCTGCAGGTCACGGGGTTCGGCTCGCGGCATCGCCACGACGGCGTGTTGCGGGTGCAGCTCCCCGCCGAAGAAGACGCGGAGAGCGCGCTCATCTCCACGCTCAAACGCCACTGTCGCCACTTCGCCGCCATATCGATCCGCGAGGCCGCGCAGGGCCACGAAGCCGAGCGCATCTATCAGATCACCTTGCGCAACACCGGCAAGGAGGCGCTGCTGGTCAAGGACGTCGCCGCCATCGCCGGCGCGCACGGGGTCTCCATCGCCATGCAGGAGGCGACCCATGAGATCTAGCCTGCTCGGCCGCAGCCCCCGGCTCCGCCGTATCCTGCCCTGGGCCCTCTGGCTCACCGCCGCGGCCATCGCGATTCCCCTCGGGCTCTCGCATGCCGGGATCGGCTCCTCACCAGCCGTCGTCGAAGCGCGCGTCGCACGCCTGTCCCCCATGCGCACCGACCACCGCCTTCGGGTGAGCAAGATCCTGGTGACCCCTGGCCAGCCGGTCAAGGCAGGTGACCTCCTCGTCCAAATGGACACCGCCGAGATCGACGCGGATCTCGCCATCGCGCAGGCCAAGCTGGCCTACGTCGAGATCATCGCCGACTGGCAGCAGATGCGCATGCGCGACGACCGTGCCCGCACCTCCCACGCGCTGGCCGCGACGGCAGAGCGCGCCGCCGTCGACGTCGCCCGCATCGTGGCCGAGGCCGAGCGCGATCGCTCGGAGCTGGCTCAGCTCGACGCCAACCTGGCCCTGGAAGAGAGGCTGGTGCGAGATCAGCTTGCCAACGCCGACCGCCTGAAGGCGATGCGCGTAGCGCGAGCGGCCCTGGCCAAGAAGGTGGAAGAGTACGGGGTCGCCGTCGCGGGCGCGCGCAGGAGCGCGACCGGCTCGACCCAGCGGCTCGGCGAGTGGCGCAAGAGCACGAGCGCAAGCAAGACCGCGCCGTCGGCGCAAGCGGCCCTGACGGCAGCCCAGGCCATGCAGGAAGACGCCCGTGCGGCCGCGGGCGAGCTGCAAAGACAGGAGATCGCGCGACTCGAGCTGCTGCGCAAGCTGCACGAGGTGCGCGCACCCTTCGACGGCCGCGTAGGCGACATCTTGGTGCCGGTCGGAGAGCTCGCGTTCGACCCGGCGAGCCCCATCCTCACGGTGGTCGAGGAGCGCTCGCACAAGGCGATCGCATATCTGCGGCAGACCGACGCGCACAAGGTCCGCCTGGGCGACCTGGCCAAGCTGGTGCCGCGGGATCTCCGCGGCCCGGCGCTCACCGGACGGGTGACGGCGTTGGCGCCGAGCATGACCGAGCTGCCCATACGCTTCCGTCGCATGCCCAACATGGTCGAGTTCGGCCGCAACGTATACATCGCCCTCGACACGCCCGCGGATTTGCCCGGACTGGCCTACGACGCCATCTTCAACCGCGCGGTCGGGGGCGCGCCGTGAGCGCCGCCCTGATCCTGTCCGTCCTGCTGGCGGGCACACCTGGGACGCTGCCGGAGGGCCCGCTCAGCGAGAGCGACGCCGTCGAGCTCGCCCTGAAGAACAGCCCCGAGGTGCGCGCGCGCGGCCACTTCGTGGCGGAGGCCGAGGCGCAGACCGATGCTGCGTTGGCGTGGAACAACCCGCTCTTGCGCATCGGTGGCATGCGCTACGACCAGCTCGTCGATCCCATGATCGACCGCCGTAGCTACGGCGCACACCCGTTCTACCACACCACCGTCGGGCTGCGCTG
The DNA here is from genome assembly GCA_964647025.1 of uncultured Myxococcales bacterium. Lineage (GTDB taxonomy): Bacteria > Myxococcota_A > Polyangia > Fen-1088 > Fen-1088 > Fen-1118. Next base: position 29,340 of record CAZYFU010000067.1, read on the forward strand.
GTCGCCGCCCGGGCTGTGGGAGCGAGCGGCTCGACGGGCAGAGGGGCAGTCCAATGAAGCCGAGGCGCGCATGGAGCTGGCCATGAGCAGGCGGGACACGACCGCGCTGGTGCGCAAGCTGCACGCCCGTATCCTCAGCTACGACGCCCAGCTCACGCTGATCAAAGACGTGATCGAGCAGCGGCAGAAACTTCGAGACCTGGTGCGCAACCGAATCGAACAGCAGGCAGCCACGCTGCTCGATCAAAGCCTCACCGAGGTCGACTACCTCGACGCCCGAACCCAACGGGCCGAGATCGAGGCCAAGCGGGCCGCGTCGTACGACGAGCTGCTCATCCAACTGGGCCTGCCGTCGGGCACCCGCGTCGTGCTCGGCCCCGGAACGACCGCCTGCAAGGCGCCCGAGGCGGCGGCCACGCTGGCCGCGCGCGCGACCCAGGCCAACCCTCGGCTCGGCTGGCTGCGCGCCGAGCTTGGCGAGGTCAGCGTCAAGCGGACGCGGCGCTGGCTCGATCTCGTGCCGTGGGTCGACTACCTGCAAGTGGCGTACGGGCTGGCCGGCGACAACAACCCCAGCTACGTCGCGTTCCAGCTCCAGCTGGTCCTCCCCATCTTCGACTGGAAGGGCCCCCACCGACGTGCCCTGAGCGCGCGCGAACATGCGCTGCAGGAACAAAGGAACGCCGAGGAGCGGACCCTGACCGACCTAGTGCTGCGCACGACGGCGCTGCAAGCCGAGCAGGCCGCCCTGGTAGAGCGCTACCACGACGCCAGCCAAGTGGTCGAGACCGGCGTGGCCAACCTGCGCAAGGCTCTGGAGCTGCAAGGCCCCACCAACCTGCTCGAGATCGTCCAGCTGCAAGCGCGCCTGCTCTCCTTGCAGCGCTCGTATCTGCGCGCGGATCTCGAGTGCAAGATCCAGCAGATCGAGCTCGACCGCATCACCAGCACCGGCCTCGAGGGCTCGTAGCTCGCTGGCGCGAGACTTCTACTTGCAGGTTCGTCCGACCAACTCGACCTTGTCCACCCAGATCTCGAACGTCTTTCCGGGCGTCGAGTTGAGCCAAGCCATGCTCCGGAAGGTGGATCGGTCGAACACGCCGAAGGGACTGCCCCAGTAAGGGGATTGCGCAAGCCCCGAGAACAGGATCGTGTACCGAGTCCAGTCGCCCGTCAGTCGCAACGGAGCCAAGTAGGCCGGGCCATCGGCAAAGGAGTTGCTGTCGTTCAGGGTCACATCGACCACGCCTTCACCCTTGGCCCAGAAGGAGATCCCCTCGGCCGAGCTCGCGTCGTAGGGGCTGTCGAGCGCGAATCCCAGTCCTGCCTCGAGACTGTAGTATCGGTCGTCCTGGCTCTGGGCGACGCCGATGGTCCCGGAGGCGTGGGCCGCGTAGCGACTGTCCTGCGAACCGCTGGCGGAAGCGGCGAACGTTGCTGGGGTGATTGAGCTGCCGAGGCCGTCCACGAGCACCTGCCATCGCCCGGAGCGCCCATCGACCGCCAGGATGTCGGCGTTGCCGTCTTCGAGATCGTCCAGCAGCCCTTCGCTGCAGCTATCGAGGGGCACCGCGCTGACCGCTTCCGTGTACTTCTGCACGCTCACGGCATCCGGATTGAGCCCCAACGCCTTCACCAGCGGTGCGTCGAGGACGATCCCCGCCCGCCCACGGCGGACGATGCCGTATCCCTGTTCGTAGTCGTAGAAAGACCAAGCAATGGCGCTGTCATCCAGGGCCTGGCGAACATCGCGCACGTAGTTCAGCTGATCCTCCTTGGTCATGAAGACACTGTCGGCGCCGAACTCGGTGCACATCACGGGCACCTTGTGCAGGTCCGCCCACGCACGCACGGCCGCGATGTCGTTCGCGTGCTTGGCGGCATTCCAGTCTTCGGAGGCGTACTCCCGCATCATGTTCGCCGCTGCCGAGCTCGGCGCGCGCGCGACCAGCGAGGCAAGCACGGCCGGCTCTGCCGGGTAGGGAAGCCCGCGCGATTGCGCGACGCTGAGCTCCCACCCGGACACTGCATTTCGGTAATAGCCCTGGAAGATGAAGCTGGCCGGCTCGTAGTAGTGGAAGTCATAGACGATGTTGTCGTCCGCCAGTGGCTCCAGCTCCAGGAGGAGCCTTCGCGCCTGCCACTCGGCGGGCACCGCGATGATCGTGTGGCGCGGAGCCGCGGCGCGAATCGCCGCCACCAACTGCTCCTGCATCGGCAGCCACGCCTGGGGCTGGCCCTCGAAGATGGGCTCGTTCATTGGCTGGATCAGCAGCCGATCCGCATCGTAGCGGGCCAGGTGACTGGCGAATGCCTTCCAGAAGGTGACGAAGGTATCGATGAAGCCGTCCTCCTGCTCCAGGCGATAGCTGTAGCGTTCCCAGTGCTCGGGATCCGTGCTGTGGAGATCCGCGATCACGTTGAGGCCGTGGTCCATCGCCAACTGGATCCCCTGGTCAAGTGCGGCGACACCCTTCGGATCGAGCTGCGCCGGGGTGCTCTCCACGAACACCTGCTGCATGTGTACGAGCAAGCGGACGTGATCGAAACCCAAGGCGCGGATCAGCTGCATGTCCGTGGCCGTGATGAAGTCCGTGGAACCAGGCGGACGGGGATAGGTGGCCGACGGGTTGATGAACCAGCGATCCACGTTCACGCCACGTCGGAAGCCTTTCATCCGGGTTGCCAAGTCGACAGTGATGGCCCCTCCTGTCCCGCCGCCCGCCCCACCCGACGCGCCCCCGCCCCCAACGCCGCCAGTGGCCTCGAACGTTCCCCCAGTCCCTGAAGAACGTCCTCCGGCACCCCCGCTCGGGCTGCCGCCACGCGCTCCGCTGCCCGCGCACGCCGCGAGCACAAGGACGGTGATGGAAGTGAAGAGCCTACTGACGACAGACAACTCGATTCTTGGGTAACGACTCATTGCCGCCACCATACTGCACGCGACGTCATCGAGCGAGAAACGGCCGGGGCAACGGAGGCCGCGCGACTGACGCACCTAGCTCGAATGGGGTACACTCGGCCGCATCATGGCCAAGCACGGATACCTCCACCTCGCTCGCACGCTGCACGTGTACCTGACGATGTTCTCTTCCGTCATCCTGTTTCTGTTCGCGTTCACCGGATTCGTGATGAACCATGAAGCGTGGTTCGGCCTTGGAAAAGAGCGTGGAGCGCCGCCGCGCGCGCAGCAGGTCGCGGGCAGCCCCGATGGGGCACGCGCCGAGCGACCGGCCGGAGAGCCGCCCGCTGGCGGTGCGATGGCCGCGAAGCGGGGCCCGGAGGAGCGTGCGGGTGGACGTCCGCCCGCCAACCGGGGCTTTCTGGCCAAGCTGACTGCTTTTCACAAAGGAAAGCCACCAGCCCTGGCGACGTCGTTGCTGATCGACGCGACGGCGATTCTGCTGATGCTGGGCTCGATCACCGGCATCGTCCTGCTGGTCTCGCTCGCTCCACGGCGACGCCTCGGCTTGGGGTTGATGGGTGTCGGAACGCTGGGGGCGTTGGTGGTGTTGCTGTTCTTCGTGCCCTGATCCGAGCTTCAAGGACCCGAGACCACGCAACGAATCCGGTAGTCCGTCAGGCTTGGGATGGTCATCGTGGCGGTCCCCTCCTCCACGATCCAGGCAAACGCGGAATCCGAGGTCCAAAGCTGATTGTCACAGCGGCCCATCTCGATGGGCCAGTAGCAGCCGTCTAGGCCCGGCCCCTGATGGCTTGGGCAGGGACCGGAGGGACAGTTACGGGTGATAGTCGCGAATTGGCTTCGCGTGGGCAGACTCCAGTTGGAGCTGCCTGCCAGGGAAAGACTGTTGCAGTAGACCTTGGCGTCGTCCTGGTTGATGCCGGTCGGCGTATCGGCCGTCATCCAGCACAGGCCAGAGCTCGAGTCACAGAAGACGCCACTACTGCACTGCAGTGCTTGGGTACACTGCCCCGAGCTGCAGATTTGCGACGAAGAGCAATTCTGGGCAACGGTCGCCGCGCTCCGGCGATCCACGGTCTCTCCTCCCGAGCAGTCCGCGCGATCTCCCTTGCAGTAGTGGTCCACCTTCCACGTCATGACGTCGCTGGAGCACCCGTTCGCCAAGCAGCCCGTGAGGGTCTCCGTCTGACAAACGACGGTTTTCGGCTGGAAGCATGTCTTCGTGCTTTCGCTGCAACTCGCCAAGGCGCAGGCACCCGTCGGCCCGGCGCAACGGTTGTTGCTGGGATAGGTGTGCGAGCAAGCGCCGTTGCCGTCGCACTTG
>CAZYFU010000068.1:0-4437 GCA_964647025.1 uncultured Myxococcales bacterium
CCCCCAGCCAGGTCCCGGCCGAGCGCGCGCCCTCTAGCTTGAAGTCGATATTCTGCTCGATATAGGTGTCGGCGAACGCGTTCGCGATTCGTGCGGCACGCGCCGGATCGGTGTCGCGCACCTCGATGTTGGCGATGCGTGATTCCCGCACGCCAGCTACCTTCACCTTCTTGAGCAGCTGCGCAATCATGTAGCTGCGCTTGTCCCCGCCGGTCTTGTCGATTGCACCGAAGTAGCTCGTGTCGCTGGCCAGGCCCAGTCGATCGATCACCTGTTGGGCCACCGCATGGGATCGGATGATCCGGTACTGCGTGATGTAGAAGTCTCGGGTCGAAGCTGCCATCTCGATGACATCCTTCACACCCTCGAGGACCTGAGGCGCGCTTGATTCGATGACCACGGAGCAAGTCGCTTCGTAGATCTTGGGTTGCCGGATGGTGTACACGAACGCCGCTGCCACGCCGACCAGGAGAACGGTGGTGATGATCTTCCATCGCTTGCGCAGCACGTTCAGGTAGTGCTGCAGCTCCTTCACCGAGCCGGTGGTCTTGGGTGGCGTTGCCGGTACGGAATCCATAGGAGCTCGACGCTAGCCTCAAAAACCCCGGTACGCAACGATACCGGCGAACTTCGCGTGCGCGGCAATTGATGCTAGCGTCCGACTGGTGAATCACCCTCCCGTACACAGGCGGCGTCACCTCTGTCCGCGCTGCCGATCGCTCTTGATGAGCGACGAAAGCCGAAAAACGAATGGGGTCGTGTTTCGGATGCTCTTCCTGCGCGGCTACCGGTGCAAGCCCGAGTGCGGTTGGCGAGGCGTCCGCTTTTCGCGGAGCCGGTTCCGTCAGCAAAGGAAGCGCTTTCGCGTTGTGGTGGTCGTCCTGGTCTTCATGCTGACAGCTGCCGTGGCGGTGCGCTACGTCCTGGCGCGTATGGCTCCGCCGAGCAAACCGCCTGACGACGGCATTCGCGAGGTCGATCTGTAGCGAGCTACGCTTCCCTGGCGAGCCTGCGCGTCTCGAGTTCCTTGCCGAAGGTCCTCGTGCACGCGCTCTCCGTGGCCTGCCTCAGGCTCTCAATAGCAGCAGGGCTCACCTCGTCATGCGCACGGAACTCGACCATGACCTCGGTTCCGAGGGCTCTGGCTGCGAAGCTGCCGGATACGGAGTCCGAGCCGCCGCAGTCTCCGTGCTCGCGCTGGATGGACATGGAGTCACTCTCGTTGCGATAGGCCAGCGACAGTCGGATCGCGGATAGACCGAGCGCCTGAGCGGCCCCCTTGAGCTCGAGCCATAGGCGCTCTTCATCCGAGGCGGCGGCCAGTCGATCGAGCTGGCGTTGTGTGTCGATCTGAGCGTCCGCCGGCGCCGTCCGCTTGAGCTGGCCGTAGCCCAGCTTGCGAATGGCCACGAACCCTCCGACGCCCATGGCCACCAGGATCGCAGCAGACTGGGCGCTGCTAGCCACCGTCAACAGAAGCGCAGCTCCTCCGAAAACCAGGCTCGCGCCGTACAGGACGAGGACCGCCTTCTTCTGCGTCAGCCCGAGGTCCAGCAGCTTGTGATGGATGTGCGACCGATCGGCGCTGAAGATGGGGCGACGATGAATGGCCCGACGGAGCATGGCCAGGAACGTGTCGGCGATGGGCAGCCCCAACGCGACGATGGGCACGAGGATCGCCACCGTGGTCGAAGACTTCTGGCTGGTCTGGATGGACCCGACGGCGAGCACATAGCCGATGAACATCGAGCCCGCGTCTCCCATGAAGATGGAGGCCGGGTTGAAGTTGTAGATAAGGAATCCGAGCAGGGAGCCGGCCAGCGCCGCCATGAAAAGCATCATGATGGGGTCACCGCGCGTCGCTGCGAGCACGAAGGTGGTGGCCACCCCGAAGAGGCCTACGCCAGCCGCCAGTCCGTCCAACCCGTCGATGAGGTTCATGGCGTTCACCACGCCGACGATCCACAGCATCGTGAACAGCAGGCTGAGAGGGCCGAGGTGGACCGTGCCGACGAAGGGCAGGGACAGCACGTCGATGCGGAAGCCGGCATAGTAGAGCGCCCCCGCGACGCCAAACTGCGCCAGGAACTTCACGCCGGCACTCGAGCCTCGAACGTCGTCATAGAGCCCAAGCCCAACGATCGCTACGCCACCAAGCATGAACGCGATGGCGAGACGCGAGCTGGCGTAGAAGGCGCTACCCACGCCGCTGGCCTCAACCAGCAGGGCGAGCAGTGGAGCATAGAAGCCGGCGGCGATGGCGAGTCCGCCAAGCCGAGGGATCGGCCGGCCATGCACTTTTCGGGCCGACACGTGGTCGTCGAAGAGGCGGCGCTTTAGGGCAAAGCGTCGCAGCACTGGTGTCAGCAGTGCCGACACCAGACACGCAAATACGAACGCAACTGCAGCGGTACGCATCGAAGCTCGATATTCTTGCCTGTTTGCCTTGTTTGCCTAGTCTTCGCCCTGCCCAGCGCGAGCTGGGAGATACCGGTTTACCTCAAGAACCTTCTTTTCGTGCTGGATTCTGCCAAGGGCGTTGCGCGCCTCGACGTTGTCGGGGGCTCGGCGTAGGACCGCCTCGTAAGCATCGATTGCGACGGTGACATTGCCACCCTGTTCCGCCGTTCTGGCGAGAGCGAGCAGCAAGCCCAAGTCGTCTGGTCTCTGGGTTAGAGCAGCCTGGTACTCCGAAATGGCCCGTCGGTACTGGCCGCGGCCTTCGTGGATGCGGGCCGCCTCCAGATTCGCCTCCAACATAGGCGCACCCGCCGCGGATAGGGCGGTACGGAAATCCGCCAGGGCCCGATCGATGGCCTGCCACTTGTCGGTCTGCATGAGCAAGCCGAGCAGCTTCCTGCTCACCTCCACCGAGGCATTGCCTGCTCGCACGGCGCGTTGCAGAAGCTCAATCGCTCGGTCTCGGTCGTTTGCACGCATTTCGACTTCGGACGCCATCAGCACGACACGCGGATCACCGGGTAGCATGGCGAGCGCCTGCTCGCTGGCTAGTCTGGCGGTGCTCAGGTCATTCTCCTTGAGCGCGATCTGTCCTCGCACGAGCTGGAACTCCGCGTCCTTCTGATCTTTCGCGGCCGCCAGAACGCTCTTCGCCGAGGCGATCATTCCGTTCGCCAGAAGGCTTCGGCTGAGCTCGTATCGGTTTCCATCGTTGGCCAGGGTCATGAGCTCTGCGGGTGTGGCCCCGCCCGCAGCCAGCTCGCCGAAAACCCAACCAAGTTGGTCTGGAACCTCGCCTAGAATGGTCTTCCATTCGAGCAGTGCCTGTTGCCGACGACCGAGGCGCCAGAGATCTCGGGCTGCTTCCGCCCGGGCTCCCGTGCAATGCGGGCAAAGGATGATGGCGCGGTTGAGCATGCGCAGGCGCGTCCCCATTCTTGGAAGATCCGATGGCGCAAGCCTTGCCTCGGCCAACGCGTAGACGTAGTCCGTGGGATGGGCGACCGACGCGGCACGAGCAATCGCACTCGCGTCTGGCGCGAGAGGGGGCTTCAAGAGGTCGTCGAAGTTTCGTGCCGAAGGGGCCAGCACGAACCCTACGCTGAGCGCGACAGCTGCGGTGACGGCGCCGCCCAGCGACGGGGCCGCGATTGATACTCGGGGAACTGCGCCGTCGGGCCCCGCGAATTGTCGTCCGAACACCGTACCCAGGATGGCGCAGAAAGGGAGGAGGATGCCGGGAATCTCAAGCCCGAAATCGGTCAGGTTGTGCATCAACACCGCAACCAATCCGGCCACGAGTGAGGCCTCGACGCGATCTCGTCGGGCGTTTTTCATGAAGAGTCGCAGGCTCAATGCCATCGCCCCGAGCAGCAGCAGGGCGCCCGGGATTCCGGCCTCGATCAGGAGGCCTAGCGGTTGGTTCTCGATAAACCGAAACCATGTCGTCGACTGCACAGTCTGGTAGACGGGATACACGCGGCCGAAGGCCCCCATGCCAATGCCGGCAGGGTGGGCGGGAATGACCTTGAGAGCGTCCCACCAAATGGCCAATCGTGCATCCCGCACGGGGCTGGCGTCCCCGAATCGGCGAAGCAGCTCATCGGCGCCGAACCCAATCGCGACGCCAACGACGACCACCAGTCCCAAGGCCGCCGCCGCAAACTTCGTGCGATGCAAAGGTCCGCCCTCCTCGGACCTCGGCGCCAAGAGAAACAGAGCCAGGGCGCCACTGCCCAGGGCGAGTACCGAACCACGAGAAAGATAGGACAGAGCGCCTGCTGCGAGGACCGCGGCAAGCAGGGTCCATGCCCGTCTCCCGTCCCGGGTCGGGCGTCCAAAGGCGAAGGCCAGGGCCGCGAAGGCGGCAAGCTCGAGAAACTCGGCTCCGTGGTTGGGATTGATGAACGGTCCCAATGCCAGGCCGCGAATGGAGGAGAAGAGCCCGTAGATCTTGTTTACCGAAACCGCCCGATG
>CAZYFU010000068.1:4447-18240 GCA_964647025.1 uncultured Myxococcales bacterium
GCCCACCGAGATGGCCAGGAGCCCGGCTGAAGCAACAAGCCCTGGTACGAGCGAGCGCATTCTTCGCCCCGACGAAAGGATGAGCGCTGCCAAGCTCACGGACAGGGCAGCCGCCCCTTTGGCAAGCTCGAAGTACGTCGCCGGCGGATCCAGGCTGAGGGGATGGGCGTCCTCGAGCTGGGCGAGGGCCAGGAGCTCGGAGCCAGTAGGATCGAGCAGGACACGAATCCCGGCCGGGATAGGTATCAGTTGCAGCGCCGCGATGACGAGAAACGCGATCGGAACCGCAAGGGCGAGATGGGGCTTGATGTCGCTCCTCTTGATGGACGCCAGCCACGTTGACGCCAATGCGAGAGCTCCCGCGACACCGAGGACTGCCAAGAAGACCGGCGGGTGAACTGCACCACAGGCTAACGGAGCGCTCACGACGAGGACGCCAAGCAGGACCGCGGTGGCCCACGTGGCAGCGGATCTTGCGCCATCGGCACGGGCCCTTCGTCGTTCTCGACTGTGCCCACCACCGGGCCTTGGGCGCGGGGCAGGACCGGTGTCCACGCTCACTGCCGCGATCCTAGAACAGGCGTTCTTCCACCACGAGAATATCCCCCGGCCGCAGCACCACGTTGGGCGCCCTCCCTTCGCTGATGTCCGCGACCCGACACATCTTGCTCTCCACCGAGCCTTGCAGCTCGCGCCGCAAGGTGACTGCGTTCTTCGACGCGATCCCCGTGAATCCGCCGGCCGCCGCGATCGCGTCCACGATGGTCATGTTCGGGAAGTACGCCACCGCCCCGGGCTTCTGCACCTGCCCGATCACCGACACCTTCCGGCTGTTCCACTCTTTCACCATCAGCGAGACCTGGGGGTTCTTCAGGTAGCCGTCCTTCAGCCTGGTCGCGATCAGCTCTTGCACTTCTCCGCTGCGCATGCCGATGACGGATATCCGGCCGACGAACGGATAGTCTACGGTGCCGTCGGCAGCCACGCGGTAGGCGGCGGACAGATCGGGTTCGCCGAACACCCGCACCTCGAACACGTCGTCGATGCCAAGCCGCTCTTCAGGGGCCAATTCGACGGCTTGGATCGGTGTGCTGGGCGGGGGTGTTCTTCCGGCGCACGAGGCGCCAAAGCCCATGACGATAAGCGCTAGCGCACTCGCGTGCGTGCTCATCTTCGCTTTCACGGGTTGGGTCCTCATGGCGAAGGCAGAGGTTACCCGACGCGGACCGCTGTGTCGAGGGAGCGGCCGAGGCGAAGGCTGAGAGCGCGTCCCGCCCTCCGAGGTGGTTAGCGGACGCGTCAGATCCGGATTACACTCGAGGGCAGGTTTCCCCATGGCCGACCCATCCGACCGACGCCTCCAGCCGCGCTTCGCAGTGGCTGTGCAGGTCACCATGGACAGCGAGCACAACTTCTACACGGGGCTCACGCAGGACCTGAGCGGCGGCGGGCTGTTCGTGGCGACGCACGCCATCCGCCCGGTTGGCGAACGTATCCACCTGCGCTTCACGCTGCCCACGTCGCCGGTCGCCATCGAGGCGGTCACCGAGGTGCGATGGATTCGCGCGACGGCGGTCAAGGGCGGCGGGGGGGAGGCGGGCATGGGGCTGAAGTTCCTCGCCCTTTCGTCGCAGGCCACGGCTGCGATCAACGCGTTCCTGCGGCAGCGCGATTCGTTGTTCTACGACGTGGATTAGGCGGGGGGCGACGGCGCCCCTCACCCGTACGCTGCGCGGGACAGCCTCTCCCCGCTGCTTCGCCACGCGGGTTGGCGGCGTGAAGGTGCCTCGGTTTTTGTCCTTCCGGCTTCCCGAGCGTGCTAGGGATTCGCCATGTCTGACGCTGGCCTGCTCCCCTCCGACCGTGAAGCGTTCGAGGCTCTCTTGCAGCTTGCGGGACGGAGGACTCTGCCGATTCCACCCGAGGTGCTGGTGCGGAAGGTTCTCGCGCTCCCCGGGCCCTGGGACTGGCCGGTGAGGCACGCCGCCTTCGAGGCGGTCCTGCGACGGCTGTCCTCGGCGCGGACCCAAGAGCTGGCTGCCAGCGTTCGGCCGGCCCGCGGTGTTTTCGGACGCTATCGCTTATCGAGCCCGTCGGGACCGCTGGCCTACGACGTGCGGCTGTACTCGATCGATAAGGTGGAGGCTCGCTGCGACTGCGCCGACTTCTTGCGCGGCTCGCTGGGGTTGTGCAAGCACGTCCTGGCCGTCCTCGACACCCTGGCCCGCAAGCCGCGGGACTGGAGGATGGCGCTCGAGGCCACCCAGTTGGCGTTGCCCAGGCTGGTCTGGGACGCCACGGCGATTCCAGCTGGGCCGTTCGACCCTCTGTCCGCGCTGGCGGCGACCAAGGGCGGGCCAGCGGATCTGTTCCGCGGTGGCAAGGGTGGTCGCCTGCGCCTCGCGGATCTGCATCGCGATGATCCTCGGGCACGCCTTCGACTGGTGGAACGGCTGCGCGGGCTCGACCGCGGCGCCAAGGTCGATCCCGCGGCACGCGCGGTGTTGTCGGACGAGCGCGCGCGCCTCTTCCGCATCCTGCGGCTTCGCGCTGCGATGCCCAGGCTCCTTGCAGCGACGGCGAAGAGCAAGCGGCACCTCTACGCGTACCAGAAGCAGGGGGTAAGGCGCATCCTCTCCGAGGGGCGGCTGGTGCTCGCCGACGACATGGGGCTCGGCAAGACCACGCAGGCCATCGTGGCGTCGTCGGCGTTGCACGAGACCGGCCTGGTCAAGCGCGGCCTGCTCATCGTGCCGGCCTCGCTGAAGGCGCAGTGGGAGCGCGAGTGGCAGGCGGTCAGCCGTTCGCCCTTGCGGGTACTCGAAGGCGGCGCGGATGACCGTCGGGCGGTCTACGCGAAGACGCTTCGCGGGTTCCTGGTCACCAACTACGAACAGGTGGTGCGCGACTTCGACGCCATCACCAAGTGGCAGCCGGATCTGGTGGTCCTCGACGAAGCTCAGCGGATCAAGAACTGGTCTACGCGTACGGCCCTGACGGTCAAGCGCCTGCAGCCGACCTACCGCCTGGTGCTGACCGGTACGCCGATGGAGAACCGCCTGGACGAGCTGGCCTCGATCGTCGAATGGGTCGACGACCGCGCACTGGAACCGAAGTGGCGCATGGGTCCCTGGCACAGCAGCTTCGCCGACGGAAAGCGCGAGGTGGTGGGCGCGCGCAACTTGGACGACCTGCGGGCACGGCTTTCGCCAGTGCTGGTGCGGCGGGTGCGCGCGGAGGTGCTCGCGCAGCTGCCGCCACGGCAAGATACGGTGATCCCTGTGCCGCTCACGGACGCGCAGCAAGAGGCGCACGACGAGCTCAATCAGCCCATCGCGAAGCTGGCGTCGGTAGCCCGGCGGCGGGCGCTCGCGCCGGCGGAGTTCCTGCGGCTGATGAGCCTGCTCGCCACCCAGCGGGTGATCAGCAACGGGATGGCGCAGCTAGGCTTCGAGAACGTGTGGCCGGAGCTGCGAGGGCGGACACCGACCGCCAAGCTCATCGAGTCGCTCGACGCGCCCAAGCTGCTCGAGCTGCGCGAGCTGGTGGCGAACCTGGCCGTCACCCAGCGGCGCAAGATCGTCGTGTTCAGCCAGTGGCGGCGCATGCTGGAGCTTTCGGCGTGGGCGGTGTCGGATCTGCTCGCGGCCGAGAACCTGCGCGCGCTGTTCTTCACGGGCCAGGAGGGGATCCGGCGGCGTACCCAGAACCTGGTGGACTTTCACGATGACCCGCAGGCGGCCGTCCTGTTCTTGAGCGACGCGGGAGGCGTCGGGCTCAACCTGCAACGCGCGGCCAACGCCTGCATCAACCTCGAGCTGCCCTGGAATCCGGCGGTGCTCGAGCAGCGCATCGGACGTATCCACCGCCTGGGCCAGAAGCGTCCCATCGACGTCTACAACCTGGTCAGCCGCGGCTGCATCGAGGAACGCATCGCCGGCATCGTGGCCGACAAGCGCGCCCTGTTCAAAGGCTTGTTCGAAGGCTCCACCGACGCGATCAAGTTCGAACGCTCGTCGTCGCTGCTGCATGTGCTGGAGCGGCTGGTTGCTCCCGCCGTCCCCACCGTCGCCCAGGAACGCCAGGCGGACGGCGCCGATCCGGAAAACACCGGCGATGTGGACGCGCTGGTCGGCGCTGCGTTGTCGGCCAAGGCGGACACGGTGGTGGAGACTGCCGTGGCCGCGCAGCGCCCGCTCTCGCCCGTGCTGGTGGCCGATGCCGCCCCGGCCACGGTGGCGCGCCTGTTCGAAGCCCTTCGCGTCGAGCGCGGCGCCGATGGAAGCCTGCGCATCGAGGCACCGCCAGCCGCGGCTACGGCGTTGGCGTCGATCTTCGACGGCATGGCGCGTCTCCTGTCGAGCGTGGCCGCGCCCGCCATCGCTACCGACGTGCGAGCGACGCAAATGCCGAGCTAGCCCGAGTCATGGACTTCGCCACGCTCGACAGCCTTCGCAAGCGGCACCCGGCCTGGCGACTGCTCATGGCGGACTCGGCGCCGCTGGTGGCCAGCTTCCTTTCGCGCGCCTTCGTCGAGCCGAACTTGCGCACCATCGCGCGGCAGGAGCTGGTGGCGAAGCTCGACGACTACCTCTTCCATCTGCGCGAGCGGCTCGGGGAGGGCGCGTTCCCTCGGCCGGCGAGCGAGTATCTCGACGAGTGGGCGGGCAACGAGCGGGGCTGGCTGCGCAAGTACTACCCACCGGACAGCGACGAGCCGCACTTCGACCTCACGCCGGCCACGGAGAAGGCGCTGGCTTGGCTGGCCAGCCTCGGCCAACGTCAATTCGTCGGCACGGAGTCGCGGCTCATCACGGTCTTCCAGCTCTTGCGCCAGATCGTGCAGGGCACGGAGGTGGATCCCAAGGCGCGCATCGCCGAGCTGGAGCGGCGACAGACCGAGATCGCCGCCGAGCTGGCCCGGGTGCGCGAGGGGCACGTGGATCTGATGGATCCCGCGCAGGTGCGCGACCGCTTCGCGCAGCTGTCCGACACGGCGTACGCGCTGCTCGCGGATTTCCGCGAGCTCGAGCAGGGCTTTCGTGACCTCGATCGCACGGTCCGCGAGAAGGTCGCCACCTGGGACGGCAGCAAGGGCGCGCTGCTCGACGAGATCTTCGGCGAACGCGATGCCATCAGCGACTCGGACCAGGGACGCAGCTTCCGCGCGTTCTGGGATTTCTTGATGTCGCCCGCGCGCCAGGAGGAGCTGTCGGCGCTTCTGCAGGCGGTCTTCGATCTGCCGGCGGTGCAGCGGCTGGAGCCGAACCCTCGCCTTCTGCGCGTGCACTACGATTGGTTGCAGGCGGGCGAGGTCGCGCAGCGGACGGTGGCGCGCCTGTCCGAGCAGCTGCGGCGCTACCTGGACGACAAGGTGTGGCTGGAGAACCGGCAGATCATGCAGACCATCCGGGGCATCGAACAGGGCGCGCTGGCGGTTCGCCACGCCGAGCCGCAAGGGACCTTCATGGAGCTTTGCGAGCCGGCGCCGACCATCGAGCTGACCATGGAGCGCCCACTGTTCTCGCCGCCCTGGAAGCCGAGCATCGCGGAGCAGATCCTCTCCGTCGGGTCGGACGACGTTCCGACCGACGTGCTCTACGAGCAGGTCTACGTGGACAAGCCGGAGCTTGCGGCGCATATCCGCCGCGCGCTGCAGACGCGGCCGCAGATCTCGCTTGCCGAGGTCGTCGAGGCGCGACCTCTCGAGCGCGGGCTGGCCGAGATCGTCGCCTACCTGAGCATCGCCGCGGACGATGGCCGCGCGCTCATCGACGACGAGCAGAAACAGACGCTGACCTGGACCGATGCCACCGGCCGCGCGCGCCAGGCGACGGTCCCGTTGGTGGTGTACTGCCGGTGAAGCGTCAGCGTCGTGGGGGGGGATGCTTCTCGAGCCAACTTACGTCCAGCAAGTCCTGCGGTCGTCCGGCCGCGCGTTTGTTGCGTATCAGGTCGGTCCAAGACAGCACCGCGACGGTCTGATCGCCAAAACCTCCCTCGACTCGTGACGGCCATGCCTCGTCGAACGTCACGCCGTCGATAGCCGTGATGATGTCAACGCGGACCGGCGGAACCCCTATCTGGAACACGGTTCCGGGCGAAACGAGATCGCTCTCAGACAAGTCATGAAGTGGCGCGCCAAAGCTAGCCAAGCCTGCGATCACGCGTCGGGCATTCGAGACCGCAGGACGAACCCAAACGTCGAGATCCTTGGTCGCCCTTACCAGGCCATGTGCTGCCAGGGCGTGACCACCCACGACCAGATACTCAACGTGCTTTGCGTTGAATATGGCTAACAGATCTCTGAAGTCTTGGTTCACCATCCACCCGTGTCCATTCCAGACACTGCCGCGTCAGCTCCCACACAGCATCCATTCTCTCGCTGATCGAGCCACCCGACTCCTCCTGATCGGGCGGGTGCTCACCAGCGCGGAACACTCTGCTGGTCACGACGCGGGGCCTTGAGGTAGCGCCTGACACGACGACAGTCTACCAAGACCCGGGGGGCATGGCCACGGGTCACGCGGCACGGCGGCTTTCGCTCCTCCGCGCTTGCCTGCCTGGAGCCCGCGACCTAGATTGCGCGCCAGCGTGCCAGCACGGGGTACATCGTCATGACCGAAGCAGCCGACGCGCCGGCGGGGCAGAACGCGTTCTCGCTCGTGCTCGTGTCGCTGCTCAAGGGCGTGCTGCACGCGGAGGCCCTTCCCAGGCACTGGCAGGCGCTGCTCGACTTGCAGGCGCGGGTGCGCGACCACGTGGCGCCGCTCGGGCTCGAGCTCGTCATCGACGAGACCGAGGGCTATGCGTATTTGCGCCAGCGTCCGCCGGTCGAGGGCGAGCCGGAGGTGCCGCGGCTGGTGGCGCGCCGGCCGCTGGGATTCCAGATCAGCTTGCTGCTGGCACTTCTGCGCAAGAAGCTGGCGGAGTCCGACGCGCAAGGGGACAGCACGCGCATCATCTTGAGCAGGGACCAGATCGCGGACATGGTCCGCGTGTTCCTGCCCGCCGGCGCCAACGAGGCGCGCTGGACGGATCGTCTGGACGCGCACCTCAACAAGATCGTCGAGATGGGGTTTTTGCGCCGACTGCGTGGCAAGGACGCCAAGGACGGCGAGCTGGAGATCCAGCGCATCCTCAAGGCCTTCGTCGATGCGCAGTGGCTTTCGCAATTCGAGGAGCGGCTGCTGGCGTACGCGGAGCACCTGAAGGCCGAGTCCGCGGCAGCGCAGGACGGGGAGCCGTGAGCGGGGCCGCGGATCAGGCGGCGCTCGATTTCGCCGCTTCCGACGAGCGCGCGGGGTTTCGCCTGCAGCGGCTCGAGATCTACAACTGGGGCACGTTCCACCAGCGCATCTGGAGCCTCGGGCCGGGCGGCGACAACACGCTGCTCACCGGCGACATCGGCTCGGGCAAGTCGACGCTGGTCGATGCGATCACCACCTTGCTCGTGCCGCCGCAGAAGGTGGCGTACAACAAGGCCGCCGGGGCCGAGACCCGGGAACGCACCTTGCGCTCGTACGTGCTCGGCCACTACAAGACCGAGCGCGGAGACGTCGGGCTGTCGGCGCGGCCCGTGGCCTTGCGCGACGGCAACAGCTACTCGGTGCTCTTGGCGCACTTCTTCAACCAGGGTTACGACCAGACGGTCACGCTGGCGCAGGTCTTCTGGCAGAAGGATCTCGACGGACAGCCGGCGCGCATGTTCGTGGTCAGCGATCGGCCGCTGTCCATCGGGGAGCACCTGTCCAACTTCGGACGTGACATCGCGGATCTGCGCAAGCGGCTGCGGCGGCTGGACAAGACCGAGCTCTTCGATTCCTTTCCGCCCTATGCGGCGGCGTTTCGCAGGCGCTTCGGCATCGAGCACGAGCAGGCGCTCGAGCTGTTCCACCAGACGGTATCGATGAAATCGGTGGGCAACCTCACCGACTTCGTCCGACACCACATGCTCGAGGCGTTCCCGGTGGAGGAGCGCATCGACATGCTGGTGCGGCACTTCGACGATCTCAACCGCGCGCACGAGGCGGTGCTCAGGGCCAAGGCGCAGATCGCGCGGCTTTCGCCCATCGTCGCGGACGGTGACGAGCACGGCAAGGTCGCGGCGGAGGCGCAGTCGCTACGTGACTGTCGCAACGCCTTGCACGCGTACTTCGCCCAGCACAAGGCGGCCTTGCTCGACAAGCGCTTGGTCAACCTGGAGGTCGAGCTGGCCAAGCTCGCGGCGCGCGTCGCCGAGAAGGCCGACGAGCGGCGCGGCCAACAGGCGGAGCGCGACGAGCTCAAGCGATCCATCGCGGAGCAAGGCGGCGATCGGGTCGAGCGCATCAAGGCCGACATCGCCAACAAGCAGGACGACAAGGAGGCGCGGGCCCGTCGCGCCGATCAATACGCGTCGCTGGCGACCGCGACCGGCATTCCCGTGCCGGCGACCAGTGACGCCTTCGAAAGCAACCGGCGCACCCTGCGCGAAGAGGTCGCGGCCGCGACGGATCGCCAGGGACGCCTGCAGAACGCCGTGACCGAGGCGTCGGTGGACCTGCGCGGTCTCAAGGACGAGCACGAGACCCTCTCGCGTGAGCTCGAGTCGCTGCGCGCGCGTCGGTCGAACATCCCGGCTCGCATGCTGGGGATCCGGGCTGGGCTGTGCCGGGCGCTCGGCCTGGAAGAGGACGAGCTGCCCTTCATCGGCGAGCTGGTCCAGGTTCGTCCCGAGGCGCGCGAATGGGAGGGCGCCATCGAGCGACTGCTGCACAACTTCGGGCTATCGCTGCTGGTGCCCGATCGCGACTACGCGCGGGTGGCCGAGTGGGTCGACAAGACCCATCTGGGTGAGCGATTGGTGTACTTCCGGGTGCTGGGCCAGCGCACGCCCACGGCGGCCGCCACGCCGGACACCGTGCTCGACAAGCTGGCCATCAAGCCGGAGTCGTCGTTCTACGCCTGGTTGGAGTCGGAGATCGCGCGTCGGTTCGACCACGTCTGCTGCGACTCGCTCGACCACTTCCGTCGCGCCAAGAAGGCCATCACGCGCAGTGGGCAGATCAAGACCGAGGGCGGTCGCCACGAGAAGGACGATCGCCATCGACTCGACGATCGGTCGCGCTACGTGCTTGGGTGGTCGAACGAGGCCAAGGTGGCGGCGCTGGACGCGTCCCGCGAGGGGCTGGAGGCGGGCATGCAGGCCATCGCGGCGCGCCTGGCCGCGCTGCAGACCGAGCAGAGCGGGATCGGGCAGCGCCTGGCCAGCCTGCACCAGCTGTCGGGTTTCGCGGACTTTCGCGAGCTGGACTGGCGTCCCTTGGCCGCCGAGATCGAGCGCCTGGATCAGGAGCGCCGCCAGCTCGAGGCCGCGTCCGACGTGCTGCGCGCCCTGGGCGAGCGGCTGGCCGGGCTGGAAGAGCGCATGCGCGCCACCGAGGCGGAGCAGGATGAGCGCAACCGCGAGCTGGCCACCACCGGGCTTCGGCGCGACCAGGCCCGGGCGCAGCGGCAGGCCTGCCTGGAGGTGCTGGCCGCCACCGCGGACGACGTGAAAGCGCGCGACTTCGTGCGCCTGGACGAGCTCCGCGACGAAGCGCTGGGGCAGCACGTGCTCACCGTCGAGTCGTGCGACGGACGGGAGAAGGATCTGCGCGAGTGGCTGCAGAGGGAGATCGACGCGCGGGATCTGCGCCTGCGCCGTCTGGAGGAGAAGATCGTCAAGGCGATGGAGTCGTACCGCAAGGACTACCCGGTCGAGACGCAGGAGATCGACGCGCGTATCGACGCGGTGGCCGAGTTCGGCGAGATGCTGGCGCGGCTGACCCAGGACGACTTGCCGCGCTTCGAGGCCAAGTTCAAGGAGCTGCTCAACGAGAACGCGATTCGCGAGGTGGCCAACTTCCAGTCGCAGCTCAGCCGCGAGCGACAGACCATCCGCGAGCGCATCGTCGCCATCAACCGATCCTTGCGCGACATCGACTACAACCCGAACCGATACATCGCGCTCGACATCGTGGCGGCGCAAGACGCGGACATCCGGGATTTCCAGCAGGACCTGCGCGCGTGCACCGAGGGCGCGCTGACCGGCTCGGAGGACGCGGCGTACTCCGAGGCCAAGTTCCTGCAGGTGAGAAGCCTCATCGAGCGCTTCCGCGGGCGCGAGGGATCGAGCGAGGCGGATCGTCGCTGGACCCGACGTGTGACCGACGTGCGCAACTGGTTCGCGTTTTCGGCGTCGGAGCGGTGGCGCGAGGACGACCGCGAGCACGAGCACTACACCGACTCGGGTGGCAAGTCGGGCGGCCAGAAGGAGAAGCTCGCCTACACGGTGTTGGCCGCGAGCCTGGCCTACCAGTTCGGACTCGAGCGGGGCGTGAAGCGGTCGCGCTCGTTCCGCTTCGTGGCCATCGACGAGGCCTTCGGCCGCGGCTCCGACGAGTCGACCCGCTATGCGTTGGAGCTGTTCGCGCGCATGAACTTGCAGCTGCTCATCGTCACGCCGTTGCAGAAGATCCACATCATCGAGCCTTACGTTTCGGGCGTGGGCTTCGTGCACACCGACGACGGGCGGCAGTCGATGTTGCGCAACCTGACCATCGAGGAGTATCGGAGGGAACGCGCGGCGCGCGCTTCCTAGACGACCATGGCCTGGACCACGCCCGAGGATGTGCGCGCGCAGGTTCGGCGCCTGTGGGACCGGGGGCGGATTCTGGCGGCTCGGCTCGGTGGGGAGCCGCTGTTTCCATACGCGGTCCGCCTGTCACGGCCGGTCACGCATGAGCTGTCGGACCGCTTCGCGGAGGCACGGGCCTGGATCCGCGCGCTCGGGGAGGGTAGCAAGAGCGCGCTCGGCGCGGGCTACGACGTGGTCTACGCCGAGATCAACCACCGCGAGCTCGGTCAGAACCGTGTGCCCGAGGGTATCGTCGTCGCCAGCGCGGACGACGCCCTGGCGCTGATCGGGAAGCGGCGCCAGGCCGAGACCTTCGATCGCTTGGCGCAAGCGACGCGCGCGGCGTGTCCGGAGCTCCTGCCGTGGATCGCCCGGCGCCCGCTCGTGCTGCTCGACCACGCCGACGACTGGCGCGCCATCCTCGACCTGGTCGCCTGGTTCCGCTCGCACCCTCGGCCGGGTCTGTACGCGAGGCAAATCGACGTGCCGGGCGTGCACACCAAGCTCATCGAGAAGCACCGGAAGCTGCTGGCGGAGCTGCTCGACCTCGTGCTGCCCGCCGAGGCGATTCGCGCGGACGCCGTCGGGGCCGCGGCGTTCGAGCGGCGCTACGGACTTGCGTGCAAGCCCGTGCTGGTTCGCTTTCGCGTGCTCGATCCCCGGCTGCGTCTAGGCGGTCTTGCCGACATCGCCACGCCGGCCGAGCAGTTCGCGGAGTTGCGCCTGCCGGTGCGCCAGGTGTTCATCACCGAGAACGAGATCAACGGCCTGGCTTTCCCCGACGTGGAGGCGAGCATCGTGATCTTCGGTCTCGGCTACGGCCTGGAGCGGCTGGCGGTCCCGTGGCTTTGGGACAAGCGGGTCTTCTATTGGGGGGATCTCGATACCCACGGCTTCGCGATTCTGGACAAGCTGCGCGGCGTGTTCCCCGAGGCGCGCTCCTTCTTGATGGATCGGCAGACGCTGCTTTCCCACCGCGCGCTGTGGGGCGTGGAGCCGAAGCAGCACGATCAGCCGCTCGTCCGCCTGAGCCCGGACGAGCTGGCCCTCTACGACGATCTCCGCTTCGATCGCCTGGGCGAGCGCGTGCGCCTGGAGCAGGAGCGCATCGGCTTCGGGCACGTCACAGAAGCCGTGCGAGATTGCCTGGTCTGACTGCCGTGCCTGGGCAGCCCCACGCCCGAGACCCTTCGGAGCTCCACACTTCTGCTACTATCGAAGGATGGCGGTCAGCCCTGACCTCGTAGACACGCTGATGCGGACCTTGTCTGCAAGGCCGGACGTCCTCGAGGCGTACCTCTTCGGCTCGCAGGCGCGTGGTGCTGCGCGGGCCGACAGCGACGTCGACGTGGCGGTCTACCTGGACCCTGCCACGGACATCGACGTGGGCTTCGGCGTGGATGCGGCGATTGGGGCTGACCTCATGCGCGCGCTGGCGCGCAACGACGTCGACGTCGTGTTGCTCAACCGCGCCGATCCAGTGCTGTACGAGAGGGTCCTCCGAGATGGCGTACGTCTGGTCGTTCGCGATCCGACGGCGACGTCGCGCCGGGAAGGTCGTGCTTTGTCGCGGTACTTCGACTTTCTGCCACAGCTCGAGAAGATCCGTCGTGCCGCCCAGGGCCGCGCGGATCAGGGACGATTCGGCCGATGACACCCATCAGCCCCGACGATCAGCTCGTGAGGCGACACCTCGCTGCCTTGGACCTCGCGCTGACCCAGCTTCGCAGTCATGCTGGACGCCCGCTCGCGATCCTGACAACCAGCCTGGACGAGCGCTGGGCGGTGGAGCGCGGCTTGCTAGTTTGTGCCCAGAATTGCATCGATATGGCGACCCACCTGGCGGCCAGCGCTGGGCACGGCTTGCCGGACTATGCATCGGCCATCGACGCCTTGGTTCCCATGGGGATCCTCGATGCGGACTTCGCGGCGCGCTTTCGGGCGGTGGCGGGCTTCCGCAACGTCCTGGTTCATGGCTACTTGGAGGTGGATCTCTCCCGACTGCACCAGCTCCTGAACAAGCGCCTGGACGACTTCGTCGAGTTCGCGGCGCGCATCCGGGCGGCACTGGCCAAGCGCTGAAGGTACCTCTTCTTCCACCGCCGTCGAACCGGCTACCGCCCGATCCGCAACAGCTCGATGAGCGGCGCGCTGTCCTCCCCTGGCGCCAGCGGCTCGGAGAGGTCGATGCGCGCGATGATGGCGAAGTCCTCGTCGCCTTCGGGATCCACCAGGGTCTGCTGTGCCTCCCAGATACGGGGGGCCACCTCGGTGACCGTGGTCTTGCGCGGACTGCGCGCCACCGGCGTGATCAGGATCTGCTTGTGCTCCTCGAAGTACGGCGCCAACTCGGCGGCCAGCTTCTCGGCGGTCCACGCTTGCGCCTCGCCGTCACGCAAGGCCGCCAGCGCCTCGGTGAAGTCGCGGCGGGCGAGGGCGCCGAGCAACCGGTGCAGCTCGGCGCGGATGCGGGCGGTGAACGCGCGTGGATCCGCGGCGGGGTCGCGCGGCTTCTTGGGCTCGAGCGCGGGCGGCGCGCCTTCGCTGAAGGTGACCGGCGCGCGCATCTCTTCCCACTCTTCGAGCAGGCTCGAGTCGACCGCGCGCACCAAGCCCCCGAGGCTGCCGATCAGATCCTCCACGGCTTCGCTGCGGAAGCGCACCGGTACCGACTGGTTCAAGGTGCGGTACGCTTCGGACAAGTACCGCAACAGCACGCCCTCGAAGCGCTGCAGGCCGAGGTCGCGGATGTAGTCGTGGAAGCTGCAGAAGCGTTCGAGGATCTCGCGCGCCACGGACTTGGGCGCGATGTTGTCCTCGCCGACCCACGGGTGCTTGTCCGAGAACGCGTTGAAGGTGTCGTAGATGAAGTCGCGGTTGGGCTTGGGCCACTCGAGCTTGTCGAGCTCCTCCATGCGCTGCTCGTATTCCATGCCCTGCGCCTTGAGGGCCTCGATGGTCTCGCCCTTCAGCTTGTCGAGCTGGGCGAACAACACGGGCCGCGGGTTTTCGAGGATCGCCTCGACCAGGGACAGCACGTCGAGCGCGTAGGTCTCCGACGTCGGATCGAGCAGCGCGAGGGTGTCCACCAGGTAGAGCGATAGGGTGTGGTGCAGCGAGAAGTCGTCCTGCA
>CAZYFU010000068.1:18340-28760 GCA_964647025.1 uncultured Myxococcales bacterium
CCGTGCGTGACCGCGAAGCGCGAGGGCAGCGGCTCGGGCGTTCCGTTTTGCAGGCGCTCGAACGTGCCCCGGTCGAAGTGCACGTAGCCCTTCTGCGGGGGCTTCTGCATGTGCACCTTCTTGCCGCCCGCGGCCTTCTGCTTGAGGCGCAGGTTCTCGACGATGTGCGCGGGTGCTTGCGCCACCACCCAGCCGCGTTCGTCGAAGCCTTTGCGGCCGGCGCGTCCGGCGATCTGCTTGAACTCGCGCACCCCAAGGATGGCGTCCTTCTGTCCGTCGAATTTGCACAGCTGGGTAAACAGGACGGTGCGAATCGGAATGTTCACGCCCACGCCCAAGGTATCGGTGCCGCTGACCACCTTCAGTAGCCCCTGCTGGCTCAGCCGCTCGACGATGCGGCGGTAGCGCGGCAGCAGCCCGGCGTGGTGCAGGCCGATGCCGTGGCGGAGGAATCGCTGCAGCTCCTTGCCGTAGGGGCTGTCCCAACGCTCGCCCTCCAGGGCCTGCTTGATGGCTTCTTTGTCGGGCTTGCCAAGGATGTCCACCGACATGAGGTTCTGCACCTCCTCGGCGGCCGTGCGCTGGGTGAAGTTCACGAGGTAGATCGGCGCGCGGTTCTGCTTCACCAGCTCGGCGATGGTCTCGTGGAGCGGGGTCTCGCGGTACTCGAACTCCAGCGGCACCGGACGGAGCGCCCCGCGCACGCTGGCCACCTCGCGGCCGGTGAAGTCCGCCAGCTTCTGCTCGATGGCGGTGGTGTCGCCGAGCGTGGCGGACATCAGCAGGAAGGTCGCCTTGTCGAGCACGCAGAGCGGGATCTGCCAGGCCATGCCGCGCTCGCGGTCGCCGTAGTAGTGGAACTCGTCCATCACCACGTAGTCCGCGGGCACACGCGAACGCCGCAGCGCCATGTTGGACAGGATCTCGGCCGTGCCCACCAAGATGGGCGCGTCGCTGTTCACGGAGGCGTCGCCGGTGACCAGGCCCACGTTCTCGGGCCCGAAGCAGTTGCACAGGTCGAAGAACTTCTCGTTGACCAGGGCCTTGACCGGGCAGCTGTAGAAGCCGCTCTTGCCCTCGCAGATCGCCTTGTAGAGGAACGCGGTCGCCACCAGCGACTTGCCGGACCCGGTCGGGGTGGCCAGCACCACGTGCTTGCCGGCGAGGATCTCGAAGAGGGCCTCCTCTTGCGCGGGGTAGAGCGAAAGCCCGATGCCGGCGACGTATTCGAGGAAGCGCTCGAGGATCTGGTCGCTGGGCAGGGTTTGGTTGGGTGGGCCGAGGGGCCGCGCGCAGTCTGGATTTGTCGCCATCGTGTTCCTACTGGGGTGGCGGCCTGCGCTCGGGCATCAGCTTGAAGCTGGCCTCGAGACGGACCTCGCGATCGTAGCGGAGTTGTTTGCGCATCGGCTCGAAGCCTTCCTTGCGCACCTCGATCGTGTGCTCGTCGTGGTCGCGCGTGACCTCGATCTCGGCGGGCGTGCTCGCGAGGATCTTCCTGCCGTCGAGGTACACGTCCGCGCCTGCCGGCTCGGAGCTCACGAGGACGAACGCCGGCCGCAGGTACACGGCCGCGACCGGCAGGGGCATCACGTAGATGTGAATGGACAGCAGCGTGCTCACCACGAGCACGAGCAGGATGAGCAGCGCCCACGCGACGTTGTGCTGCTTGGCCGCCGGGGCCTGGGGGACTCGCGCAGGCGTCTTCAACAAGGTTCGGCCCGACGGCGACACCCGAGCGGGCGTGGCCGGCGCGGTCGCGGTGGGGACAGCCTGCGAATGCGGGCCGGCCTGCGAAGCGGGCTCCACCGGTGGGCTGGCCACGCGCAACGCGGGCGGCGGCGGCGCGGGCAACGGGCTGTGCTCGGGCGGCGGCGCCGGGACGATTCCCGACTCGGGCACCGTGATGTCCTCCCACAGGCTCGGCATCAGGCTGATCACCTTGGACGGCGACCTCGTGTGTGCGCGGGCGCCCGGTGGCAGCAGCGAGGCCAGCAAGGCCTTGAGCTCGGCGGCCTCACCACCCGACGGGCGGGGAACCGTGGCCAAGGCGGCTCGACAGGCATCGATGAACCTGCGCGCGTCGGGAAAGCGGTCGCGCGGGTCGGGGGCCAGCGCGGACGACAGCAGGCGCTCGATGGCTGGGGGGATGTCGGGCCGGTAGCGCGTCGCCGAGTTGACGATACCCGAGGCCGCCTTGAGGTAGTCGTCGGGGACACCGCTCAGCGTGCGAAGCGGGTTGCCGGTGAAGATCTCGAACGCCACGGCCCCGAGCGAGAAGATGTCGCTGCGCCGATCAATGGCGGCACCGCGGGCCTGCTCGGGTGAGATGTAGCCCAGTTCGCCCTTGAGCGAGGTGACCACCGAGCTGTCGGTGCTGCGCTTGGCGACGCCGAAGTCCGACAGCTTCACCTCGCCGGCGTAGGACAAAAGGATGTTCGAGGGCGAGATGTCGCGGTGGACGAGGCCAAGCGGGTTGCCGTCGCGGGCTCGCGTCTCGTGCGCGAAGTGAACCCCCTCGGCCACCTCGGCCATGATGTACAGGCCGACGGCGTCGTCGATGCGCTTGGCGGTGCTGGGCCTTCCCGACTTCGCGTTGCGGTCGAGCAAGGCGCCCAGGTCGCGCCCGTCCACGTACTCGAGCACGATGAAGTACTCGCCGTCGGAGGACACGCCGAGGTCGTGGATCTGCACGATGTTCTTGTGCGACAGCGAGGCGTGGATGCGCGCCTCGATCTGCAGCATCTGCACGAAGCGCATGTCCTCGGCCAGGCGGGGCAGCAACCGCTTGATGACGACGACCTTCTCGAAGCCTTCCTCGCCGCGCGCATGCCCGAGGTAGAGCTCGGCCATGTTGCCCACCGCGAACCGCTCGAACAGCTCATAGTGACCCATCCGCGTTTTGTGCGGGGTGACCGGGTTTCCCATGGCTGGCGTGACGCTCATCGACTGCCCGTTTGTCAGGTCTTTCGAGCCGACATCCACGAACTGAAATTTGCTAACTTGCGTCCGATGGCGGTCAATTTCAATAGCCTAGGCGGGGACCTGGATGACGCCATCGAAAATTCCGTGCTCCCCGGCGCGGTTGTTGCGGTAGGCCACGAGGGCAAGGTCCGGTTTCTTCAGGCTTTTGGGCAAAGGCAGGTGGTGCCCACGCCGGTGCCCGCGACCGTGGACACGGTCTACGACTTGGCGTCCCTGACCAAGGCGCTGGTCACCAGCATTCTCGCGATGCAGGCGGTGGAACGAGGCGTCCTGCATCTGGACCAGAAGCTCGGCGAGGTCGTCAGCGAGCTCGCCGACAGACCCGAGGTGACGCTGCGATTGGTCCTGGCGCACGCCGCCGGTTTCCCGGCCCACCGCAAGTTCTACGAAGAGGTCCTGGCCGCCGGCGGCCCCGACGGGAGCACGCGGGCGTCCGTGGTCGAGCGGGCCGCGAAAGAGCCGCTGGTGTACCCACCCGGGACCCGATCGATCTACTCGGATCTCGGCTTCATTCTGCTCGGCGCGCTGCTCGAGCGCGCGTTGGGCGGCCGCCTCGACGAGCTGGCAGAGCGCCTGATCTTCCGCCCGCTGGGGCTTGCCAACCTGGGTTTCGTCGACCTTGGCGGCCCGGCTGCTGCTACCTTCCGGGGCCACCCGGTCGCGCCCACGGAGCGATGTCCGGTGCGACGTCGGCTGGTCGTCGGCGAGGTGCATGACTTGAATGCCTATGCCATGGCGGGCATCGCAGGCCATGCGGGGTTGTTCGGCAGCGCCGGAGACATTCTGAACCTGGTTTTCGCCCTTTGTGACGCCTTCCACGGTGGCCGGGCGGGGCCGGTGGGCTCGACGGTGCTGCGGCAGTTTTGGCAGCCAGCCGGGATCCCTGGCTCGACCTGGCGTCTCGGTTGGGACGGACCGGCCGAGCATGGATCCTTGGCTGGCCAGCTGATCTCGCGGCGGGCCGTGGGGCACCTTTCGTTCACCGGCTGCTCGCTGTGGATCGACCCCGAGCAATCGACCTCGGTCGTCGTGCTGTGCAACCGAATCCACCCCGAGGTGCGCGACGACCCGCGTTTCCGCGCGCTCAGGCCGGCGGTTTGCGACGTAGCTTTGCGGGCGATCGGCTACCAGGCGAGGTAGAGTGCGCAACTCGTCGTGAAGATCGCATTAGGTCAAGTCAATCCAACCATCGGTGATTTCGCGGGCAACGTGCGCTTGGCCGAGGAGGCGTTGGCGAAGGCGGAGTCGGCGGGCGCCGACCTCTTGGTCCTGCCCGAGCTGATGCTGAGCGGGTACCCGCCGCGCGACTTGCTGGAGCGCGAGGCGTTCCTGGACGCCAGCCGAGCGGCGTTCGACCGGCTCGCCACGAGGGTGCAGGGCCACACGGCGGTTCTGGTCGGTTTTCCCGAGGTCTTGCAAGGGGTCCAGGCCGGCCATCGCATCGCCAACTCGGCCGCGCTCATCGACGGTGGCAAGGTGGTGGCCATCCGGCGCAAGTCGCTTCTGCCCACCTACGATGTCTTCGACGAATGGCGGTACTTCGAGCCCGCGACCACGGTGGAGCCCGTGCCATTCCGCGGCCGCAGCCTCGGCATCTCCATCTGCGAGGACATCTGGAACGATGGCGACTTCTGGCCGCAGCGGCTCTACCGCGTGGACCCCGTCGAGACGCTGGTCGCGGCCGGCGCCGATCTGCTGATCAACATCGCTGCCTCTCCCTACACCATCGAGAAACGCCACCTGCGTCCGCGCATGCTGGCCAGCGTGGCCAGGCGCTGGCGACGGCCGCTCGTGTTCGTGAACCAGGTGGGGGGCCAGGACGACCTCATCTTCGACGGTTCCAGCGCGGCGTTCGATGCCAAAGGCGCCACCATCGCGCGCGCCAGCGAGCACGCCATCGACATGATCGTCGTCGACGTGGACGCCGGTCGGGGCGACCTGCGCGCCGTGGTCGAGTCGGACGCAGAGTCGGCCCTGTCCGCGCTGGTTTCGGGCACGCGCGACTACGCGCGCCGCTGCGGTTTCAAGGGGGCTCTCATCGGCCTTTCGGGCGGCATCGACTCGGCCGTGGTGGCGTGCATCGCCAGCCGCGCGCTGGGCCCGGCCAACGTGCTAGGCGTGGCCATGCCGTCCCGATACTCGTCGGAACATTCGCGCTCGGACGCCGCCCAACTGGCCGAGAACCTCGGCATGGAGTTTCGCGAGATCGCCATCGAGCCCATGTTCGCCGCGTATCTCGAAGCCTTGGCGCCGGCATTTGCTGGCCGGCAGCCCGACGTCACCGAGGAGAACTTGCAGGCCCGCATCCGGGGTGGCCTGCTGATGGCGCTGTCGAACAAGTTCGGCAAGTTGCTCTTGTCGACAGGGAACAAGAGCGAGATCGCCACCGGCTACTGCACGCTCTACGGCGACACCAACGGCGGCCTGGCGGTGATCTCCGACGTCCCCAAGACCTGGGTCTACGAGATCGCGCGCCAGATCAACGCCACGCGGGCCGTGATCCCCGAGTCGACGATGACCAAGCCGCCCTCGGCAGAGCTGCGCCCGAACCAGGTCGATCAAGACAGCCTTCCGCCTTACGACGTGCTGGATGCCGTCTTGCAGGCCCACGTGGAGGAGGGCCTCGACAGCGCGGCGCTTCTGGCCAAGGGCTTCGACCGTGCCGTGGTGGACAGGGTCGTGCACCTGGTGCGGATCTCGGAGTACAAGCGCCGGCAGCTTCCGCCGGGGCTCAAGATCACGGGCAAGGCCTTCGGGATTGGCCGGAGGTATCCGATCGCGCAAGCGTATCGCGCGTAGCCGGTGCGTTGGCCTTATTGGCGCCACGCGGTTCCTGCCCAAATGCAGAAACCAAGCGAGCATTGCGCGGCGCCGCGTGCTAGACACCGCCGCCATGAAAGCTACCATTGCAGTTCTCGCCGGCGACGGCATCGGTCCCGAGGTCACCTCACAGGGCGTCTCCGCGCTCAAGGCGATCTCGGCGAAATTCGGCCACGATTTCGATTTTCGTGACGGGCTCATCGGTGGATGCGCCATCGACAAGGCCGGCACGGCGCTGCCCGCCGAGACCAAGGCGATCTGCAAGTCGGCGGACGCGATCCTGCTGGGTGCCGTCGGCGGCCCGAAGTGGGACGACCCGAACGCGCCGGTGCGGCCCGAACAGGGGCTGTTCGAGATTCGCAAAGACCTCGGCCTCTTCGCGAACCTGCGGCCGGTGACGACGCAGCCGAAGCTGGCGTACGCGTCGACGCTGAAGCCCGAGGTGATCGAGGGCGTGGACATGTTGGTTGTGCGCGAGCTGACAGGTGGCCTCTACTACGGCGAGAAGAAAAAGCACGCCGATAGCGCCAGCGACCTGTGCGCGTACACGGGCGAAGAGATCCGTCGCGTGGTCCGGCGGGCGGCGAGCCTCGCGCAGGGGCGTCGGAAGAAGCTGACCTCGGTGGACAAGGCGAACGCGCTCGAGACCTCGCGACTGTGGCGCCGGATCACCACCGAGATTGTCAGCAAGGAGTTCCCGGACGTAGCGCTCGAGCACGTCCTGGTCGACGCGTGTGCCATGTACCTCATGCGCAAGCCGGCGTCCTTCGACGTGATCGTGACCGAGAACATGTTCGGCGACATCCTCACCGACGAGGCCTCCGTGCTCGCCGGTTCGATGGGGCTCCTGCCGTCGGCGTCGCTGGGCGAGAGCAAGGTGGGGCTCTACGAGCCGATCCACGGCAGCGCGCCGGACATCGCGGGCAAGGGCGTCGCGAACCCGTATGCGACGATCCTCAGCGCGGCGATGTTGCTCCGGCACTCGCTGGGTCTCGAGAAGGAAGCGGTCGCGCTGGAGACCGCGGTGGGCGCGGCGATCGATCGCGGCGTCCTGACCGCGGACATCGCGCCTCGGGGGGGCAAGGCGGCGAGCACCGTCGAGGCGGGGCAAGCCGTGCTGGCGGCGCTGTAGGCTACGTGGAAAACCCGCGCGGGACGGCGACCAAGTAGTCCGTCCCGCGGGCCAGCGCCTGGGTCTTGAGCCCGCGCGCTTCGTCCTGGGCCCGATCGTAGCCGATGGTGGTCCCCTCGCGCAGCGAGACGCCTTCGCCGACGACGGCGTTGCGGATTCGGCAGTGTCGCCCGATCGCGGTCTCGTCGATGATGCCGCGATTCATTGCTCCGCCCAGCAGGACCGAGCTGTCGATGCTCGCGTGGCTGTGGACGTAGACGCCGGGCGAGAGCACGGATCCGCGCACCCGACCGCCAGAGACGATGACACCGTCGCACACGATGGAGTTGATCGCCTCACCCACGCGGCCAGCTTCCTCGTGCACGAACTTGGCCGGCGGATAGTGCTGGGGCGAGCAGAAGAGCGGCCATTTTTCGCCATACAGGTTGAAGCGCGGGGATACCGAGACGAGGTCCAGGTTGGCAGCCCAATACGACTCGAGCGTGCCGACGTCGCGCCAGTAACCCGAGTCAGCAGTTCTGGGAACCAGGTGCTTGCGCCGGCGGCCATCGTGAAGAATCGCTTCGTAGTCCTCGATGCGGTTGCTGGCCGAGAAGTCGAAGGTGTGGATCTTCTCCCCTCGTTGCAGCATCCCGGGCAATATGTGGTGGCCGAAGTCATCGCCTTCCATGGACAGCCACTCGCCCAAGGCCTGCACGTCGAAGAGATAGATGCCCATGGACGCCAGGCACTGGCGCGTCCCCGGGATGACCGGGGGATCGGGGGACTTCTCGACGAACTCGACGATGGTGCCTTGCTCGTCGACTCGGACCACGCCATAGGCCGAGCGGGCCTCGTCCACGTCCACCCGACAGACCGCCATGGTGACCCGGGCGCCTCGCTCCTGGTGGGCGATCCGCATGAGGCGGTAGTCCATCTTGTAGACGTGGTCGCCGGACAGCACCAGCACGTGGCGCGGGCAGTGCTGCTCCACCAGCCCCAGGTTCTGGCGGACGGCATCGGCGGTGCCCCGGTACCAGTTGGTGCCCATTTGCATCTGCGCCGGAACCTCGTCGATGAACTCGCCCACCCGACGGGAGAGGAAGCCGTAGGCGGCCTTGAGGTGGTTGGACAGCGAGTACGACTTGTACTGGGTCAGCACGAACACGCGCCGGATACGCGAGTTGATACAGTTGGACAGCGCGAAGTCCACGATGCGGTAGAAGCCGCCGAAGAGCACCGAGGGCTTGGCTTGGTGATCGGTGAGTGGGCGGAGCCGCTCGCCAGCGCCGCCTGCCATGACCAGGGCGAGGAAGTCCATGGCCCAACTATAGAGGCGCCGCACGACGAATACACGGCAATCGTCCTCGCGTGCTCGACCCAGGACGGGAGGTGTATCCGTGGGTCCACGCGTGGAATAGACTGTGCCAACGACGATGCGGTTTCTTGGCGTCTGCCTGATGTTGGCACTGCTCGTGCCGGGGAACGCGCGCGGGGCGGGGCCCGACTTGGGGCCGCTCGAACGTTCGTCGGTGGATGCGGCGCTGGCACAGCGAGGGCTCGCCATCGAGCCCTCGCCCGAGGGCAAGGTGGTGGGCACCATCCATGTCGTCAACCTCGACGTGTTCCAGCCGAGCGACGGCGGACTGCTTCAGTGGTTCAATCACTTCCATCGCACGAGCCGCGAGTGGCACGTTCGTCGGGAATCGCTCCTGCAGCCAGGCATGGCGTACGATCCTCTGCGGGTGGACGAGACCTTGCGCAACCTGCGCAACCGGGCCGCCTACGCGTCCAAGGATCCGCCGGTGACCGGGATCGCGGCGATGGTTCCCATTCGGGCGGCGACCGCGGGCACCGTCGACCTCCTCATCGTCACGCGCGACGTATGGAGCCTTCGCTTCAACACCGAGTACGAGTACGAGCTGGGCTACCTCATCAAGCTCAACACGTCGTTGTCCGAGAACAACCTGTTCGGCTGGCGCAAGCAGGCGGCGGTCGCGTTCGACCTGGAGCCGGGCCTCATCATGGCAGGGCCGAACTACTTCGATCCCAACGTGCTCGGCACCCGCTTGCGCCTCCTCGTCGCGTACTACCAGATTTGGGAGCGGAAGCTGGGCGAGCTGGCGGCCGGGCCTCACACGGGGTCGTCGTCGCGCCTGCGCATCGAATACCCGTTCTATGCCTTGAGCAATCGCTGGGGGGCGTTTGTGGACGGTAGCGACAGCTCGTACCTGCACCGCTGGATCGGCGGCGACGGGAAGACCTTGCAGTGGTTCAACCCGGCCACGTCCACCTGCCAATCGCCCCCGAGCCAAGGCTACGTCGACCCGGTCACCGGCGTGGACGTCAACGCCGCCTGCGCCTTCCGCTTGCACAGGACGACGGTGAGATCCGGGTTCACGCGCGCGATCCCGCGTCCATGGCTGGTCCAGCGCTTCAGCTTCGGCAACGAGCTCGGACGGATTCGGCCCACCCTGTCGCCGGACTTCCCGTCGCAGTTTCGCGACCAGTTCACCTCGACCCTCTACTATCCGGTCGCCGAGCGGACGTCCTCGCTGTACGTGCAGTACGAAGCGTTCACCCCGCGCTACCGGACCTATCGGAACCTCGACACGTACGACCTGGCCGAAGACGAGCAGCTGGGCCCGTCGGTGACGCTGAAGCTCGGGCGCGCCAGCACCTTGCTGGGATCCGAGCGGGACTTCTTCAGCTTCCTCGCACAGGCCCGCGTGAACCTGGCGCTTGGCGGTGGATTCCAGAGCTTGGGTGCGTCCTGGGAGAGCAGGCTGTACGGCGACCGATGGAGCGACCAGCTCCTGAAGAGCAGCCTGCGCGCTGCCACGCCAGTGCTGGGTGGTGTCGTTCGCGTCGTCGCCTCGGGCGTGGCCGGGCACAGGATCGACAATGCGCTCCGCCACTACGTCGCCGTGGGCGCCTTGGAGGGGCTGCGCGGCTATCCCGTCAATGCGTTCTCGGGCGCGGACTACTACCTGGCTCACCTGGAGCTCCGCTCGGTTCCTGTCCCGGTGTGGTCGCTGCGCCTCGGCGGGATCGTCTTCGCCGACGCGGGGCACGCGGCGAATACCTGGCAGGCGCTCGATCTCTACAGCGATGTCGGCCTCGGGGTTCGCTTGCTCATCCCGCAGCTCAACGCCGAGCCGCTTCGCTGCGATTGGGCCTTTCCCCTGCAGGCCTATCGGGATCAGCGGGGCGCGATACTGGCGAATCCTGGTTGGCCCGGTCGTCTATCATGTGGATTTTACCAGGCTTTTTGACTTTCTTCGGAGCGCGCTGAGGCAAAGCTGGACATCCCACGGAAAATCCTGTTAGTTTTACGGAACGTAGCGAGTCCCTCAGGTGTCTTCCGGCCGTCCCACTCTCAGAGCTCAGTTCGTGAGCCGCTTGTTTTCCGACCGAATACCCAGGACTCGGTGTGGTGAGACCACGCTTGGTGAGACCACGTCTGGTGAGACCACGTCTGGTGAGACCACGTCTGGTGAGAGT
>CAZYFU010000068.1:28860-33138 GCA_964647025.1 uncultured Myxococcales bacterium
TGGTGAGACCACGTCTGGTGAGACCACGTCTGGTGAGACCACGTCTGGTGAGAGTTCACCCTTGGCACGCTGTCGAGGAGCGGCTTTCGAGTTAGGCATCCACTAGGACACATAGTCCGTCCTGGGCCGTTCGCACGCCTACGGCACAGGAAAGAAGAGAGAGACGTGAGACGCAAGAGGAGAAAGTAATGGGAACGAGGCTTTATGTAGGCAATCTGTCGTACAACGTGACGGAACCCGAGCTGAAAGATGTGTTCGCCGAGAACGGGCGCAACGTGAAAGAGGTCAAGGTCGTTCTCGACCGCGACACGGGCCGTCCTCGTGGTTTTGCTTTCGTCGAAATGACGACCGACGCAGAAGCCGCCCAGGCGATCGAGACCTTGAACGGTCGCGAGATCCAGGGCCGTCCCATCAACGTCAGTGAGGCTCGCGAGCGCGCCCCGCGCGGTGGCGGGGGCGGTGGCTTCGGTGGCGGTGGCCGCGGCGGACGCGATCACGGTGACCACGGCGGTGGCCGCGGTGGTCGTCGCGGCGGCGGCGGCGGCGGCTGGTAGCCATCCTCTAGGTCTCGAGGCCGGAGAGGAGACACGCTCCCCTCTCCGGCCGTTCTTTCGTCGCGTTTACCGATCGTTTGATAGGCGGGTCACCCGCAAGTCGCTGAGCCAGATTCGGCCCTGTGGATGGCTGGAGCCGGCGCGAAGCAATACCTGAAGGCGCAGAGAGCCCCCGTCGTGGTCGAGGGTCCCGCTCCAGGGCACGGACAGTCGTTCGTGTGAAGCCCGTGCGACTGTGTCCAGGTCGAGTGGGCGGCCCACGGGTCGCCCGTTGGCGGTCACGAGGAGCTCGCCCGTGACGGCGGAGGCATCCTCTGGCGCCAAGTCGACGGAGAAGGCGACCGCGTAGGAGGCGGACACGAGGGACAGCTCGGTTTCGGCGGAGATGGTCTTGCTTGCATCGCCCGAAAAACCGGGGACGGCAAGCCCGACGCCATTCCACACGCCCCGTAGCGCGGGCACCTCCTCGAGAAGGGGACCTTCGCGCAAAGCGCGCCACTTGCAGTACCGCGCGCGCCCCTCGACGCTGCACTCATGAGCTGCCCAGCGATGCTGGTCGCGCAGTCGCCCGCCCGCCCATGCCACGGCGGATGCGGACGCGAAGACCGCCACGGCGACGCCGGCCGAGACGATCCCTTCGCGCCTCCACGCCCGGTCCGCGTCTCCGGCTGCGAGCGCTCTTCCGGTTTGCCACAGCCACGCGAGCGCGATCACGGCGAACGGCACCAGCAGCATGAAGATGGGCAAGCGGTAGCGAGGCTCGGCGAAGATCGCCGTGTAGAGCGCGGCAAGCACGGCGGCTTGAGGAAGCAGCGCGAGCGCGAGCCACTGTCGCCGGAGCGCCGCCAGCGCGATGCCCATCACGGCCAGCGCGAGCACCGAAAGCCAAAACCAGTCCGCCACCTGTTCGATGGTGCTTCGGTGACGGGCGAAGAAGCTGCGCTCGGGCTCGGGCAGCACGCCGGCGCGGAAGAGGGGCCAGTAAAGGAGCGCGCGCTCGTGCACGAGCAGGCGCTCGGCCTTGCTGGCGAGGAGCCCAACCGTGAAGAGCGGATCGAAGAGAATCCAATCCTTCGCGATGGCCATCGAGGCGCGGTCGGCCTCGCGGTGCGGTTCGGCGAGCAACTTGAAGCCGGTCACGTCGTGGAAGGTCCGGTTGAGCGAGCGCGAGTAGCAGCCGTCGGTGTTGGGGTTCGCGCCCACGAGCGCGGTGAGCCCGCCGTGGCTGTCGGTGAAGAAGGTCTCGCCGTAGCGGAGGTGGTTGCGAAGCGCCCACGGCGAGAGCGCGAGCAGGGCGATGGTACAGGCGATGGCCGCGCAGGAAAGCGACTTCCGCCAAGGTTGGCCCTGCGCGCGGAACACCAGGACGGACAGCGCAGCCAGGGGCACCACGACCGCCCGAATGTACGCCGCCAACCCAGTCATGAGACCAAACAGAATCGCCGCCAGCACCGGCCTGCCGGCCGAGAAACGAACCAGCACGTACGCGGCGAAGCTCACCAGAACGGCGGCTGGCATGTCGGTGCCCGTGACGCTGGCAATGGCGATCCCCGCCGGCCAGAAGGCGTAGATCAGGCCGGCGACGACGCCCGCGCGCGGACCTCGGAGGCGCTTCGCGATGCCCGCCACCGCACCGGCTCCAAGCCCACCCAACACCGCGCCCACCAGCTTGGTCGCCAGCCAGCCGCCGCCCAGGGCCTGCACCGGGGCGATGAGGAAGATGTACCCCGGCATGTAGACGTACTCGGCGTCGAGGCTGCCGTGCTCGACCAGATGCGCGGCGGATTCCACGTACATGGCAAAGTCGCCCACCGGCTTGGTGGGCACTGCAAGCACCCACGCAACCCGCAGCACGATGGCGAGCGCGACCACGAGCGAGGTCATGGGCGGACTATGACACCGGCGTGTGCTCGCTGGCACAAAAGGCGGCCGGAAAATCCAGCGGGCCCTTTGACAAAATTGCGGATCGAGTCTTCCTTATCTTTTGGAGGTAACGACATGCGTACGACGTCTCTTATGGCTCTGACAGTGGTTGCGCTGGCTGCAGCGCCGGCTCTCGCGGATATCCCACCGCCCACGACCTACGTGGAGACGTGCACGGTCGCCAAGCAACAGACGTCGACCTCCGAGTGTCTCACGTGCAGCGCCTATTACGGCGACCAAACCCGCTGTGCGAACCTCCTTGGACCTTACTGCTACCAGCGCCTCTGCAAGACCTGGGGTGCGTCGGCTTGGAGCGAGGTGCTCTGTCGGACGAAGGCGGCGGATGCTCCCGTGGTTCCGAGCGAGGTCATCGCGCTTCTCAGCTCGTCGACGAGCCCGGCGCCGAGCGCAGACGGCGGCGTTGTCCCGGCTAGTTGCGCGCCTTTCGCGCCCAAGACGGAAACCGCGACCGCGACCGTCACCGCGACGGCGACCGCGACCGTCACCCAAAGCGCCACCGTCACGCAGAGCTCGACCGCCAGCAACACGGCGACCGTCACGCAGACCCCGACCGTCACCCAAAGCGCCACGGCCACGCAGATCCCGACCGTCACCCAAAGCGCCACGGCCACGCAGATCCCGACCGTCACCCAAAGCGCCACGGCCACGCAAAGCCCGACAGACATCAGGACGGCGACCGCCACGCAGATCCCGACCGAGACCGGCACGGCCACGCAGATTCCGACCGAGACCAAGTCCGCTACCGCGACGGCCACCACCGAGACGACGACGGTCACCCAGACCGCCGTGATCACGCAGTCCGCGACCAGCACGCAGTCCGCGCCGGTCAGCACGTCGACGGCCACGCAGAGCACCACCGCGCTCAACAAGCCGTCGGACGACTCTTCGGGCTGCAGCGTGACGACCGGCAAGTCGGCCGTGCGCGCGCTGGGGCCGCTCAGCGTGATTCTGGCGGGCCTGGCCTTGCTGGCTCTCCGCCGCCGCCGCCGCTGAGCACGACGCCGCGAAGGCGCGCTGCAGCCTGGCGTCCCCCTTGTTTGGGGTCGGGTCGCCGTGTTATCAGCGGAGGCTCGATTCTCGAAAGGGTGACCATGAAATCGTACAACATCGCACTGATTCCGGGAGACGGCACGGGTCCTGAAGTTCTGGCCGAGGGTGTGAAGGTCCTCGACGCCGCTTGCGCCAAGCACGGCGTGAAGCTGAACTACACCAGCTTCGACTTCGGCGGCGAACGCTACAAGCGGACCGGCGAGATCCTCCCGGACAGCGCGCTCGAGGAGTTCAAGAAGTTCGATTCGATGTTCTTGGGCGCCATCGGCCACCCCGACGTCAAGCCCGGCATCCTCGAGGTCGGCATCCTGCTCAAGGCCCGCTTCGCCCTCGACCAGTACATCAACCTGCGTCCGGTGAAGCTGTATCCCAACGTCGAGACGCCCCTCAAGGACAAGGGCCCCGAGCACATCGACTTCGTGGTCGTACGCGAGAACACGGGCGGCATCTATACCGGCATCGGCGGCGTCACCCAGAAGGGCACGCCGCTCGAGGTCGCCACGCAGGTGATGACGTACTCGCGGCCCGTGGTCGAGCGCTGTGTGAAGTACGCCTACGACCTGACCCGCAAGCGCAACAGCAAGAAGAAGATGCTGACGCTGGTTCACAAGTGCAACGTGCTCACCCACTGCGGTGACCTGTGGGTGCGCGTGCACAAGGAGATGGGCGATGCGCACTATCCCGACATCAAGCAGGACTACAACCACGTGGACGCCTGCACGATGTGGTT
>CAZYFU010000069.1:0-32541 GCA_964647025.1 uncultured Myxococcales bacterium
GCCAGTCAAACGAAGGCTGCGAGTGCGTGAACGGCGCCCAGGTCCCCTGCGAGTGCGGATCGGCAACCACGTGCGTGAACGGGAAGAAGGGCACCTGCTCGGTGAGCAAGGAGACATGGTACCGCGACAACGATGGTGACGGCCACGGCAATCCCGCGCAACCTGCCCAGGTATGCCCCAACACGTCGGGATATACGAAGGTTGGCGACGATTGCGACGACACCCCCAGTGGTGGGGGCTTCTTCCCTGGTGTCTCCCAGTGTTCCACTGCCATCCAGAGGAAGTGGTGCGAGACCGGAGGGGCTACGAAGACAGAAACCTGTGACTACGGATGTATGGGCACCGCATGTCGACCTGCGAGCGATGGGACGGTTGGCGTCCCAGGCTATGTGACTTGTTCGGGCCCTGGCGGGCAGCGATGTAGCACGTCCGATGGGTGCTATGCGGACAGCGGAAACTGCGGCACAGGACCAGACTTCGCAGGAAGTGTCCGCTGTGATGGTCCCAATGACTGCGGTTCTGGCGAATCCTGCTGTGTTCAGTACGTTAGGGGTGGAGCGGTGGCCTCCTGTATATCGGGGACGTGCTCGGGGGGGAGTGACTACCAGGCGTGCGATCCCAAGGCAAGCACCTGCACCTGTACCATGACGAATGTCAACGGCGCCCAGCTGTACCTCTGCTCCTGATCCGGTATCCCTCTGGCCCGCATTGTGCAGGCTAGCACCCCGTTCCGAACAGCCGCGCACTCCGGATCTCATCGCCGTTGAGGCGTCGGCCACCAGCGCCGAAGGCTGCTTGCGGCCGAACGTCTACAGGTGGCCCACAGGAGAGCGCAATCGTGGCGACGCCGCTGCCGACCGTGCCGGCGGCAGTGGCGACGAGGATGTCATTTGCCGACGTCACGTTGGGCAGCCACACCGCGGCTGTCCCCCCAGGTGGTCGCCACCATGGTGTGCCGGCCGCCATTATACGAATGGCCATGAGGCTCTCCTGGACCCATGGCCATCCAGCCTTCGACCAAGGAAGGCGATCGCTACTTACAGACGAAAGTCGTGACCGATGTGCCGCCGAGTGCGGCCGTCAGGACGCCGCCAGTCACCGTGGCCGCTGTTCCTGTCTTGAGGTTGTCGCCTGCCGACGTGACGGTGGGCGTGCACGATGCCGGCGCCGTTCCGCCGGCAATGGTAATCGGAACGTTGGCCGCCGCGCTGCCCTTGTTGATGGCCACGACGACGACGGTGCCATCCGTGCCCTTGTAGGCCGAGAGAAGAACGTCCTTGGGAACATTTCCTGTCACGTCCACCCGAACGTAGCCTGGCCGAATGAACTTGGAGAAGTTCCCGAGGGTGTAGTGACGTTTGGTGTCGGAGCCGTCATTGAGGTACAGGCCCTCATTGTTGTCCCCTTGGTACCACCACCAAGTCCAGGCGTTGGCCTGACCGACCGTGAGTGCGTTATGGATCCATCCGGCGACCGCGACTCCGTTGCCGATCTCCTTGTTCGGCACTCCCTCGGGCCAGTGCTTCACACCGGACATCTCGGTCTGCCAAATCGTTTTGTCTGGCACCCCGCCGTTGACATCGGCCGGCCACGGCTCCGCCACCTGGCTGTCGTACTGGTGCACACCAAGGATGTCGATCGCGCCCCAGGCTGCCTTGTCCTTGTACAGGTAGTGGCCGTAGTCGTAGCCGTCCCCTGTCTTGCAGTGGCTGGCGCAGGTTTCGGCGAGCTCAGCAGTGTGGGCATTGCCGTAGCAGTTGCACTTCAGTGGATCTGAGCTCTCCGGATGGCCGGAAACCGTCGAGCCGGTGGCTGAAATGTTGCTCCAGACGTGTATCCATTCGGACGCCTCGGGCGCAATCAACTTCACGTTCGCGGCCTTGAGCTTCGGTCCCAACACCTTGACAAAGGCCACCATCTCGTTCGCTGTGTAGACCGTCGTGTCGTAGTCGACAGTGCACGGTGGGCCGTGAGAAGCACACGAGGCGAAATCCGCTTCGTTCCCTGCCGACATGGCATAGAGGCCATTGTCTTTCGCGAACTTGGTGATCGTATCGGACCAAGATTCGTGACACTTCTCCAGCAGGTGTCCACCCTTTGAAAGGCTGTTGTTGTCCTTGCAGTTAGCAGGCGGGCTCCAAGTCGAACCGATGATCTTGGTTGAGGCACCACCATACTTCTTCGCCGCCGTGATACTGGCCGAGTTCTTGCTGTCATAGAACCCACCACTGCTGCTCATGCCGACCCGAAGGATGGTCAAGCCGATCCCTGTGCTCACGTCGAACATGGCTTTGGCCTCTGAGTCCGACAGGGGCCTCCACGTGTCGTTGATGCCAAACCCATCGATGGTCTGCTTTGTGGCGGCCAACTGGACCGTCACTTCGGTCGAGGTCGTGCCGCCTGCGCCGGTCGTGCCGCCCAGCGAGGTGTTGCCACCGCCACCCGTGGTGCCCCCACCTCCTGTGGTGCCGCCGGGGTTCGTGCCGGTCGCGCCTCCGGCCGCGGTGCCACCGCCACCGGAGGATCCCCCGGGACCTCCGCCAGCGTTGGTCTTGCCGCCAGAGCCAACAGCGCCGCCCGAGCCCGAAGCACCTCCCTCCGAGGTTGCGCCGCCGCTCGCATTGCCCCCGGTCCCTACGGTTCCTCCGGCGCTCGTCTTGCCGCCGCTACCTTGTCCCCCACTGGCGGAGCCGCCAGAGCTCTGGCCACCGCTGCTGGAACCGCCAGCGCCGGAGCTGCCACCGTTACTGGTGCAGCCAGAGGCAACAAGCAGAGTCGCCAGAATTGTGCTTCGAAGCCATGTGTTGCTCACGATTGCCTCCCATCCTTACTCTGGTTTGGGGTGTTATCTCTCTTCTGACTGTCAACAGAAGTAGCCGCCGTTGGCGACTCACAGCCTCGGGCGCACGACAGCGGCTTTATAGCATGATGTCCGGCCCGCAAAGAAGGCATGAATATCCCATCGGGCTGGCGGACAGTGTCAAGCGCCGCGAAAGGGGCTGCCCTGCGAGGTTCCCACCCCTAGGCGACGGTTCGCCGTCCGAGCTCGACGAATTTGTTCGTCTGTCGGTCGTGGGCCAAGGTCACGACCGAGATCGCCTTCGCGTCTATCTCGAAGATGTGGTACCTCGACCGGCGACTCATCGGACCATCGTAGGAAGCCGAGCCCGCCCCGACCACGGGGATCCTCGTCCCACCTGGGCCGGCCAAGTCGTTGAAGAAATCGCGGTGGTCGTGTCCGTGCAAGATCAGGTCGGCGCCGGTGCGGGCGAACATGGCCTGCAAGGCCACGCGGTCGCGCAGGTTTCGATCCTCCCCGGCGCGGTTGACCAGCGGCGGATGATGGATGAGGACCACGCGCCGTCGGCTCTTGACCTCGGGCGAGGTCAGAAGCGTCTCGAGGCGCTGCATCTGCGCCTCCCCCATCCTTCCCCACGCCCCCACGTCCCCGGTTGGAACCGCGGTGCTGGCGCAGACCAACGCCACGTCGTCGCGAAAACGCACGAACGGGTAGACCTCGTTGCCGTCCCGCAGCTCCGCGGTCTGGTAGCCGGCGAACAGCCTCTCGAAGGTGCCATCGCGAAAGACCTCGGGCACGTAGGCGTCGTGGTTGCCTGGAATCACGGTCACCTTCTCCGAGGGAATCCCCAGCTCACCCAGCCATTGCAGGGCGGCCTCCCACTCGGAGACCAGGGCGATGTTGCAAAGGTCGCCGGTCACGGCCAGGTGGTCGAAGTGCCTTTGGCGCAGGTCATCTGCCATGGCTTGCAGCAGCGACATGCGATGCTTGCGGCGACGGCGGACGAGCAAGTTGAAGCCGCCGAGCAGCCGCTTGCCGAAGAAGTCCCGCAGCTTCAGGTTGCGCAGACTCTGAAAGTGCGGATCGCTGACCTGGGCTAGACGGAACATCAGGTGGCCTCGACTTGGATTTCGGCAAAGAGCCCAAAGTGGTCCGATGCATACACGCCGTCCGCGTCCGGCTGGTCGAAGACGATGCGGCAGTCGTGAATGGTGGCGCGTCCGTCGCCGCGCATCGGGCTCACGAAGATGTAGTCGAGGCGGCGGTCCGGTTCGAGGAATGCGAGCTTCGCCGTGTACGGATTGGCGCGCGCCCACGTCCACCCGCGTTCCCCGGGGTGCAGGCGCTCCCATGCGTCCTGAAGGTAGGTACGTCGCCCGCCCAGGGTCACCATGCCGCGCAGCCAACGAATCTCGTCGGACTCTGGACGCGCGTTGAAGTCACCCATCAGGATCTGGGGCCTGTCGCTGGTTCGCCCGGCCATGCTGGCCTCGATGGCCTGCACCTGATCCTCGCGCTGCTGCCCGTGCGTGAGGCGGTAGTTCAGGTGGCTGGTGTGAACCCAAAGGCTTCCCTGCCCGCGCGCGACCCGCGTCGACAACAGCACGCGCCGCTCCGTCGGCTGGGCATGGGGCAGCTCGACCACCGAATGCTCGAGGATCGGCTCGCGAGAAAGAATGGCTACCCCCTCCTGCCCTCCCCCAAACGGCGTGGCAGGCGCGAAGACATGGTGAAGCCCCACGGCGCTCGCGAGGGTCTCGGCCTGGTTGGGAAGCTGGCCCGGGACCTCGCGAACCTCCTGCAGCGCCACCACGTCAGGCGCGAGAGCACGCAGCCCCGCCGCCACGACGGCCATCCGCCGGTCCAAAGGAGGCTCGGCGCCCCACAAGTTCAGCGTGAGACAGCGCAGTCGATTCACTTAGGCGAGATCTCCGCGGTAGGTGCAGCAGGAATCGGCAGTTTCCCATACGGTGACGGCGCCCAGGTGGGGGACGGTCTTCGTCATGGCTTGCCAGATGTAGCTGCACAGGTTCTCGCACGTCGGGTTGTCGAGCCCTTCGACGTCGTTCAACGTGTGGTGGTCGAACTGCCGAAACAGAACCGCCCACGCGTCGTCGATGACCGCGAAGTCGACCAGCCAACCGGTCTGGGGATCCACCGGACCACGCAGCCCGATCTCCACGCGGTAGCTGTGGCCGTGGATGCGCGCACATTTGTGTCCGGCGGGAACGCGCGGTAAATGATGTGCAGCTTCGAAGGAGTAGATTTTCTTCAGTTCGACGATCAAAGCGGCAGGAGTCTAGCAGTCCGCAACGCAAGTCTCCACGGTGCAGTTGGACGAAGCCAAGTCCTAGCGGCCGTCGTAGCGCCGCAGGGCCGAGACCTGGACTGTCTTCCCCTCGGGCAACACCAACGCAGTCAGCGCCCGGCCGTAGACGCAGCCGGTGTCGATGCCAGTCGCCAACGCGGTCTGCTGCATGCCACGGACGGCGTCGTGGCCATAGACCAGCGATTCGGGCCCCTTCCACTTGGCGGACCAGGGAAAGTGGACGAGCAAGCGACTGGTCGGCGCCCCCGTGTCGTCGATGCTCCGGAGGCTCAGCAGGTGCTCCCGCTTCTGCTGCTCGAGGGGGATGCCAGGTACGGCGCCGGCGTGGACCACCACGTGCTCGGGGCCGTCCGGCCTGGCCCGCCCCAGGCGAAGAAACAGCGGCAGCGCCTCGAGATAGGCCCAGTCCTCGGGCAGGAGCTTCCCAACGTGGCTTCGCCGGCCCTGCACCCGATCGGCCTTGCCCACGTCGTTGCGATGGGCGAGCGCGAAAGCGTCGTGGTTGCCAAGCACCGCCAAAATGCCGCCTTCCCTCGCGAACTGCACGACCGCCTGGGAATCGGGTCCCTTGGCGACGAGGTCGCCGGCAAGCACGACGCGGTCGGCGCTGCTGTGCCCGCACTTGGCGAGCAGCAGCTGCAGCTCCTGAACACAGCCGTGTACATCCCCGACGACGATGGTTCGTTGCATCGACCTCGGTCATCATAGCAGCCCGTCCAAAAAGTCGAGCTCCTCGCCCCGCAGCGGCGGACGCCATCTGGACATCGACATCGCGTCGCGAATGGCTCAGATTCATGGGGTGGGAAATCTGGTAGACACAAGGTCGCGCCGGCTGCGTGTCCTGAACGAGACCGCACCGCAAGGGGCCGCCAAGGCCGAGCGCCCGAATCATCCGCCCTGGATCCGGGCAAAGCTGCCATCTGGCAAAGCCTTCTTCGACCTGCGTCAGCGGGTCCACGCCCTGGGCCTCAACACGGTCTGCGAGAGCGCATCCTGCCCGAACTTGGGCGAATGCTGGAGTGCCAAGTCGCTGACCATCATGATCCTCGGTGGACTGTGCACGCGGTCGTGCAAGTTCTGTGACGTCCCCACCGGAAAGCCACTGCCACCCGACCCGGACGAGCCGTCGCGGGTGGCGGCAATTCTGTCCGAGCTGGGCCTGGCCCACACGGTGATCACCTGCGTGACTCGTGACGACCTTCCCGACGGGGGGGCCGCGCATTGGGCGGCCACCATTCGCGCGGTCAAGGCGCGCTGCCCCGACATGGTTTTGGAGGCGTTGACCAGCGACTTCAAGGGCGACACCGCGGCCGTGGAGGTGGTCCTCGACGCGGGGCCCGACGTGTTTGCCCACAACCTGGAGACCGTGCCACGTTTGGCCCGCGAGGTTCGCGTGCAGGCCAGCGTGGAGCGTTCGCTGCGGGTTCTCGCCTATGCCAAGCAGCGAGGCGCCTTGACCAAGAGCGGGCTCATGCTTGGCCTAGGAGAGACCACCGAGGAGGTACGAGAGGTGATGTCTCTGCTGCGTGGCGCGGGCGTCGACATCCTGACCTTGGGGCAGTACCTGCGCCCGTCGCGCCAACACCTGCCCATCGCGCGCCACCTGCCGCCCCAGGAGTTCGACCAACTGAAGAACGAGGCCCTGGCGCTGGGGTTTGCCCACGTGGAGGCGGGGCCGCTCGTGCGTTCCAGCTACCACGCCTCGAACCAGCACGACTTGGTCAAGGCACGCAAGGCGGCGAGGTAGGCGCCAGCTAGTCCATCTCCCCTTCGGCGCGGGCGATTCTGTCCTCCAGGCGACGCTGCTCGGAGTCGAGCTGGCTGCGTCCCAGGAAAGCCGTGTAGCTCATGAAAGCCGTGAGGTACGACAAGTCCTTCGCCCACTTGGGCAGGTAGATCGGCTCGGCAACCAGTCCCTCTCGCGCAAGGCGGTCGAACAGGGGGACATCGTCCACCGACAGCTTGCCAGCGAACAGCAGCCTGACCATCTGGCTCTGCCCC
Source organism: uncultured Myxococcales bacterium (assembly GCA_964647025.1). Lineage (GTDB taxonomy): Bacteria > Myxococcota_A > Polyangia > Fen-1088 > Fen-1088 > Fen-1118. Next base: position 7,131 of record CAZYFU010000069.1, read on the forward strand.
TTGACCAGGGCGATGCGCAGGAAGTTGGTCACGCGCAGAAGACCATCGAGGTAGCAGCAGTCCTTGGTGAACGGCGCCCCACCCTCGACCAGGCCACCACGCATGATCCGCCTGGCGCATTCGAAGGCCACGTGCTCCTCGCTGCCCCGCTCGCGGTAGAAGCGGTAGACATCGATGAAGTTCGCCCCTTCCTCGGCCATGTGGATGGCGAGGGTGCGCTCGCACAGGCGGCGCACGCGGGGCAAGCTGGTCGACCCGGTGATGAACTCGGTCAGGACAGCCAACCCTTCCTGCGTGCAGGTGGTCCGAGGCGACGCAATGCCGATGAAGGGCACGACCGGCTGGGCGCGACCGTTGATGGTGGTCGCGAGGTGAACCTGCCCCTCGTGGAACTCCAGCTGGCGCAGGTCGCGCGGGGAGAACCGAGCGGCGGCCTTGAGACGGATCTCCTCGCCCGTGCTCGACGCGGAAGCCGAGAGCCGCTCCACCACCCGAACCCTGACGGGATGGTTGGTGAAGAACTGGGAGAAGCGGCCACGCAGGAACTCGGCCGCCTCTTCGGCACCGAGGCTCGGCTGATCCACCGCCGAGAGCGCCGGGGCGAAGCTGGCCACGACCTGCTCGAAGTGGCGGGCCAGGTCCAAGTTCGTGGTCTGCCTGTCCGACGACAAGCTGGCCGGTCGGCCGTAGAGCTCGACGGACTGGTAGTAGAAGTCCTTGCTGCCGACCGCGAGGAGCATGCGCGCGGCGGTCGCCATCGCGACGCAGGTCTCGTGCAGAAAGCGCTCGATCTCGTTCTCGCCGCGCAGCCTCCCGGCCAGAGCCTGGAAGGCGGAGAGAGCGTCTGCGACCCCCGGCGCGACGCTGTAGCTCGGTTTGGGCAACACGCTCGCGCCACGGGCGAAGAACTCCTGCTCGATCTCGTCGGGCCACACCAGGGCAGGAATCACCCGCACGGTCTTTTGCGCCTGCATGATCTCGGCCGAGACTTGACCGAGTAGCGTCGTCAGTCGTTCCGAGATGGCCATGGCGAGTCCTCGAGGGACTCTACCTCTCCGAGACCGCATCGCCGAGTCGAAATGGGTCAGCGATTCGCCGCGTTGGTCCGTCGAAACAGCACCGCGATGGCGCCGGGACCGCCATGCTCCGCCGCTGCAGTCGCGAAGGCAAGCACGTGACGGTTCAATGGCGCGCTTCCCAGCGCCTGCGTGACGACACTCGCCAGAACCGGGCCGTCGAGACCAGAGTGCAGGCCACGGCCGCAGATCACGAGCCCAGCGCGACGGCCCTGACCAACGCTCGTCTCGACGAACGCCCGCAGCTTTCGACGAGCAGCCTCGGCATGCAGCTTGTGCAGATCGCAGCGCGCGTCGAAGCCGAATCGTCCGTGACGAAGGTCGGCCACGGTCTCCTTGGAGACCCCAAACGCGGTTCCGATGGCACCGTCCGGTCCGGATTCGACCTGCAGGGTGGACGCGGCAGCCGACCTCGACCAAGACTGTGCCTTGGGCGCCGGCGCCGGTGCCGGCTCGGGCTCGAAGTCGACGGCAGAAACCCGATTCGAACCGCGCCGCCAGGGGCGAACACCGGCGAGCTCGCGCTCGAAGAGACGACGCTCCTCCTCGTCGGAAGGCCGCGGGAGCGGACGAGAGCCTTTGGCCGGGTTCCCAGGCGCCATTCCTGCGATTGTAGCGCGACGAGAGCCTGCCGATGCCCGCCGTCTACTTGACGCCCTTTGCCGACGCGCCCTTCTCGTCCAGGTAGAACGATGCCCACGCGAGGGGCGCGTTCCAGTTGATGGTGATCTCGTTGGTCGACCACGACTCGATGTTGTCGGCGAAGCACTTCTCGGCTGCGCAGCCCGCCAGGTTTGCGGCCTTGACGTAGGGGTCTTGCAGGCCCGAGTTCGGTCCGCCCGAGACGGCACCCGGAGGTGCCTTGGGATACTTCTGGTTGCTCTGGTGGGCCCAGAAGCGGTGGTGCGGGTTCTGCAACGGGCGGGCGCCGTGGCCCGTCACGTAGCACTGGTCCATGGCGTTTCGGCCGAGCACGTAGTCCATGCCGGCCACCACGGCGTTGAGGTACTTCCGCGCGTCGGTGAAGTCACCCGCCAACCCGAGCACGATGAGATTGTTGAGCAAGAACGAGTTCGATCCCCAAGGGGTCTGATTGTCGGCGCCCCATTCGATAGGGACGCGAAAGCCGCGCTTCTTGACGATCCCGAGATACTCGTCCGCCGTCGCGATCACGGCCTGACGCGCCGTCTTTTGGTCGGCCGACGGCAACGCGTTCGGAACGACGGCGAGCGAGATCGTTCCCAGCGCGGAGACCTGTTGCCAGTTCATGCTCGAAGGCACGCCGTCACCCTCGCCGTCCACCAGCTTGGGTGGCACCCTCAAGTAGAACGGCGACGCCGACAGGAACTGACGGTACTCCGCCTTCTTGGTCGTGATGAACAGCTCGGCGGCGGCCCAATAGAACTCGTCGTCGACGTGCGCATCGTGATACGGGCCACCGCCCTCGCCGCTCGCCGCGGCGAGCACGCTGGGGTTCTTGACCGCAGCCGTCCACGCTCTCTCGGCCGCCTCGACGCAACGCTTGGCGAACTTGGCGTCGATGCTCTTCCAGATCCGCCCGGCCTGCCCGGCCACGGCGGCGAGGTTCAGCGTGGCTGCGGTACTGACCGGGTAGAGGTATCGCTGCACTTGGTCTTCGTGGGGTCCAAGGCCGAGCGCGGTCCACGACTTGTCGTGGATCTTGTGGTGAACCATACCCGCCTTGGCGTCACCGTCTTGGACCTGCATCTTGAGCAGGAACTCCAGCTCCCAGCGAACCTCGTCGAGCAAGTCGGGAACACCGTTCTTCCGCTCTGGAATGTTCATCGTGCCGTCGGCGAGCGCGGCCGTCGACTTTGCGATGTGCACGCTTCGCTCGTACAGATTCAGCAACGTCCAGACGGAGATGCCGCCGTTGACCACGTACTTGCCGTGGTCGCCAGCGTCGTACCAACCGCCGCTCACGTCGAGGCTGTAGTCGCATCCGGACGAGGGGGCGCAAGGGACATTGGCGTCCGAAAGGTGTCCAGCCGGCCGCGTCCATTGCGCGCCTCCGGCGTAGGGCATGCTGATCTCGATACCGGATCGATTGTGATAGTAGTACGCGAGCGCGTCGTACTTCAGCTTGCGATAGACCGCGTTGCCGATGTCGAACGGGGCGCTGCGGTCGCTGCCCACGGCCAGCACGAGGCCGCGTCCAGTGCCCTTGAAGGCAGTGAAATCGATGACGTGAACGGCCTCACCCGAGGGGACGTCGAGTCCGGCCGGCTGGGATTTTCCAAACGCCACCTCGTGGCCGTCCGCAGCGTAGAGCTTCCAGTCGAGCGGCTGCTTCGAGTCCGACCGCAGCGTCGCGATCTTGGCCAGGTTGGCGTAGTACCCGACCTGGTTGACCAGGACCTTCGAGGCGCTCTGCGCCTTGGACTTCGCGGGGCGCGTGTACTCCGCGTCCTCCAGACGAACGTCGTCGATACAAACGGTCAGGGGGCTGCGCGTTCCCTCGGCAAGACCACCACCCATGTGGAAGGTGAACTCGGCGGTGGGATCGTCCGGCCCGCTCTTGCGAAACTTGCCCTTGAAGCGGCGAGGAGCCGCGTCGATCGCGACCTCCTCGAACCAGTACTCGGCGAAGGGCGGTCCTTGCATGCCCACTTTGGGACGAACGCGGGTGGGCTGGGAGGCGTAGGCGCGAAAGCCAATCTGATAGGAGTGCCCCGACTGAATCACCATCTCGCGGTGGCGGACCTGGGCATCCCACTTGTTGTTGCCCGGGTGGTCTATGCGAACGCAAAGGGCGCCGTCGACTACAGCGACCTCGCCCTTGCCCGGGTCCGAAAACGACGACGTCCACGGAAGGCTGCTGCCATCCGTGAACGTCGCATTCGCGATCAGGTTGTGTGGGTTGATTCCGAGATCGCCCGGAACGGCGGGCAGCTCATCGCTGTCACCGCCGCCCAGATTGTCTCGCTTGGCTTCGCCGATCGGAACGCAGGCTGCAAATCCAACAACCAGCGGAAGCAGCCCGCGTGCCGTCACGCGACTACCACCACATGCTGGCGTACAGCGTGACCACGTGCTGGTCAGGCTTCATGTTGAGCTTGGCGGTGCTGAGCGTGCCGTACTGCCCGAACGGCCACGGCATCACGCTGTCGGAGGTCGACGTGTTGGTGTAGGCGTCGCCGTAGTGGTAGTAGGAGTACTGCAGAACGATCATCTCGTGGGTCACGAACTCGCTGCGGAAGATCAGCTTGGGAGACCACACCAGGAAGGTCTGGTTGCTGTCGTCCATGTTCGGATTGACCGAGTCGAAGCGCAAGCCGGCGGCGAGCATCGGCATGAAGGAGTAGATGGCGTCGAGACCGTACTTCAGCTTGTTCACGTCCGTGGCGCCGCCCGTGGTCCCAGTGACCTTGTTGAACATGAAGTACGGACGGAAGGTCAGATCCGCGGCCTGACCCCAGAACGGACGCGGGCGCATCAAGAACGACGCCAAGCTGAAGGTGTACTGACCGGCGACCGTGTGGATCTCGCCGTTGCCATCGGGGAAGTAGTTCTGCGCCAGCTGCCAACCACCCTGCGAGTGGAGGACCTCGATGGAGTCGTTGATCGTCAGTGCATTCTTGGCCTTCAAGTACGAGTAACCGATGTAGCCATCGCCGCGCCAGCCGCCATCGAGCTTGAGGTCAGCGCCGCCGACCTGAATGTAGCCATAGCCCGGGACGCCCCCTGGATCCGACGGGAAGGTGCCCGAGGTTCCAGCCGTCGTGCCGACGTTCCAGCGCGCGTCCTTGACGAACGAACCGATGTAGTGGCCCTGGAGCGTCCAGATCCCCGACAGCACCGCGCCGGCATGGAAGTGGGCGAGGACGTTGGAGCCCTGCTGGGTCTTGTTGCCCGGGTACGGCTGCCACGAGGGATAGTCGTAGGTCGCCGTGTTGTTGCTGGTGTAGCGCTGGTACTGCTGGTCGACCTTGGCGCCGACGCCGCCTTCGAAGATCAGCTTGACGTCGTCGCTGACTTCCATGTCCGCCGTCGCCGTCACACCGGCCAACCGCGTTCGGCCCATGATGTACGTCTCGTACTGGCCAGCGTCGTACTTGCCCATGGCGCCGTAACGGTTCGAGAAGATACCGACGTCCCAGGCCATGCCGCCGAGGTTGCCGAGCGCCTCGGGGAACTTCAAGGTGATGAAGGCGCGATCGATACCGAGCTGATCCTGCAGCTCACGCCAACCGCCGGAGGTGATGTTGTAGCTGGCGATCGACGTGGTCATCATGACCCGCTGATTTCCGTACTGGAACAGCATCTCGGCCCAGGGACCGGGCGAGATGTTGGTGTACATCCAGCGCGTGTAGTTGCCGTCAGGAGTGACTGGGATGGCGTGGAACTGCAGATCGTTCTGCTGCACGTCGGGCGAGGTATTTCCCGGTGGCACACTGCGACTGATGCCGACGCGCATCGGTGCACGCATGAAGCCCTTGAACTTGAACCCCCAGTCCTTCTCGGAGCTGGAATCGCCGAGGTCGGCCGCGCCACCGACGGTGGTGGTCTGGGTGTCGAGACCGGCGCCTCCGATGGTGCGCTTCTTCGCCGCCCTGGGCGCTTCCATTTCGGGCTCGTCGACCGGTGGTGGCGGCACGGGGATCGCAGCCGGAGCCGGCGCCGTGCCTTCTGCCGGAGCAGCTGCAGGGGCAGCCGCGGCAGAGGTGTCCTCGGCGGCTGGTGCCGCCGGCTTTTGGGCTAATGCTCCGCCCGCCAGCAGAATGGTTCCGAGAAAGGCCGTGGATTGAATTGAACGCAACATGGTCACTCCCGAGGTTGTATACAAGGGGGTCTTCCCCCGACGGAACTTATTGCAGCCAGAGCTGAGACAACGGCTCTGGTCTAGTACACGCTTGCTTCGCCCCAAACGCCTTGCCCCGCACGCACTGCCTTGCCTGCCTCGCTGCTTGGTGCGCGTTTGCCGTTTGAAACAAACGGGCTGCGCGAGTTGGGAACTGGAAAAGTGGACATTGGAGGAGAAGTCCGGCGCTCTGACCAAATCAACGCGTGCAATGTACACGAGGTTCAAACGCTTGTATACAGCGGGAAAATCGTCCACGGGCGTCCATGCGGACGTCCGCCCGGACGTCCGGCCGGCGGGGGCGACCTACCCGGCGAACAACGGGTTCTCTCGCCGTGAAAACGACGCTAGAACGCGACGACGCCGCCGAGCATGGCGCTGCCGAAGGCGCGATTGGTGCGCTGCCCGTCGAGCTTGAACATCTCCCCGCCGCCCTCGAGGTTGAGCGACAGGTACGTTCGGTCTTGCAGTCTCACGCTGAGCACCGCCACCCCGCTGTAGGCGAAGCCAAACGAGTGCGAGACGCGATCATCTACACCACTGCGCTGACGAACGAACGGCATGCCCACGCTGGGGCCGAGCTCGATCCGGATCGCTGGCTTGCGCACGAGCGAGAAGAGGAAGTCGAGGTTGGCGCCCGCGCGCAGCAGCGACGAGTGGTAGAGGTCCTGTTGCGTATCGAACGATGCGCCAGCCGCCCTGGCCCGAAGTGCCGTCGACCGGAAGTCGTAGGCATACGACAGAGCGACCATGCCGAGGTACGAGGGGCTGCCAGGGACGACGGAGGTGCTCACCCCAACGTACGCGCCAAGCTTGCTGCGCAGAAGTAAATCGCCGCCCTTGCTGCGCTGGCTGTTCTGCACGACCTGGGTCATCGCGTTCGGATCGACCGAGGTCACGCTCCCCGGCGCAAGCGCCAAAGTCCGCTCACGAACGTCACCCAGGGTGCGCCGTACGATGCGGTAGTCGCCAGCGGGCAACGCCAAGTAGAGATCGTCGCTCGGGCTCGACGGAACCTCCGCGAGCACGTCTCCGCCGGTCTTGCTCAACACCGTGTACGTCGATCCGCTCTCTCGTGCGAAAGCGAGCTTCGCGTCCCTCGCGCGCGTCCTCGTCAACACGACCTCGCCCGCCCCGGCCATCCGATAGTCGAACGTCGGATGCTGGCCCCCGACCAAGCTCGCCGCGGTATTTGCCAAGGTGCGCTTGAAGGCGAACTGGTAAACCTCACTCAACGTGACCTGTCCATCCCGCGACAAGTCGGCAGCACCACGCAGTCCCGCCATGATGCTGTGACTGAAGAACGAGCCCTTGAGATCATCGGACTCCTGCGAGAACTCGTTCCCGGTCGAGGAGGTCACGATGGCCATGCCCTTGACCTGGCCGGGGTCGGCCAAGCGAACTTGATACTCGGGGACCCGCCGGCCGCCCTTCACACCAGTCAGAGCTCCGGATTGGCAAGCGTCGACGAACGCCACCCTCACATCGGCCGAAGTCAGCTGCTCGAGGTACGCGCGCAAGTCGCGAAGAGGAAGCCGCTCCGAGCCGATCTCGAGCGCTTCGTTGTCGCCGTGGCCCGAATAGTAGAACAGGAAGAGAGTCTGATCGCCGGCCAGCTTGGCGGTTTCGAGACGCTTTCGAACCTGCAACAGGCCCTTCTCGATCTCGTCGCGGCTGGCTCCACGCAGGGTGACCACGTCGTCGAAATCGCCGGCGCCCTTGAGGAGGTCGGCCAAGCGCCCGACTTCGTCCTCGGCATAGCGCAAGCTGCGAGCAGAGTCCTTGCCGAGGTTGTTGCCAGCCACGAGCCCGATGCGCACCTGCCGTGACTGCGCGTACGCGGACGTCGCGCATAGTCCGAATGCCAGAGCGAGAAGGCCTAAACCCAAGGACCGCATCTCAGGGTCTCCTTAGTAGCAATGACACTTGCTCTACCGGTAGGTCAAGGGCTTCCGTGCGGCGCACGTCACCACCTGCCTTAGCCAAGGAGGATGACACCGCCAAACGCACGGCGGCATCGCTCAGCGGGGACTCGGTCCAGATCGAGTAAATACGCTCCCACCCCTTGTGTGCGTCGAGCTCCACGGCGCCTGGCAAAAACACCCGCGCCCCCGCCTGAACGGGCGTCCCAACCAATCGATTATCCTCGTAATAAGGGAAGATGGTGCCCGCGTCGTCGACGCCGAAGACCAGCAGATAGCCCGGGCGGTCTTGGGTGTAGGCAAATCTGAGTTGATCGCCAGGGAAAAACTCGCCGCCGTCCGTCACCGGGAAGACCTTTCCGTCGCGTTTGCAGTAGGTCTCCACGATGATGCGGCCTTTGACCTCGCCAGTGTGGGTAGGCAAGGTCGGACGCACGACCAGCAGAAAGGCAGCTACCGCGGGGACGAGAAGAGCGGGCGAGAGATAGCGCAGCCACCGCCTCGGGCTTCTCCGCTGCCGGACGGTCTCCATGATGATCCGGGCAGCACGCTCGCTCGCGGCCGCGGGATCGCTCCCCAGCAAGAGAGCGCGCGACTCGGAGATGTCGGACAGAATCGACGCACACCGCTCACACGTCCCCACGTGCGAGGTGAACTCCGAAGGCCGGGAGGGCTCGGGACAAGCCTCCCAACGTGAGAGCTCCAAACGTGAGGGACAGACGGACATGACCTAGTCTATTTTCCTTCCTTCGATACCGGCGAATGCGGAACGACTCGCAAAAGGTCGCCCGCAACGCGCGCTAGTTTACGTAAACGATTGAATACGGTTCGGCGGGTGATGCCAAGGACTTCAGCGATCTCGACCTGCGACATGCCGTCGAGGTAATGCATGATGGCCACCTGCGCCCCGCCTTCGCCGCAACGGTCGAGTACGGCATTGACGAACTCGCGATCGGCGAGCCCGGATTCGGCGGAAGTCACGTGCGGGGTGCTTGCCGCCAACGCCGGGGTCGCACGCGTGTGTACGTTGTGCTCGCGCAGGAGGTTGAGGCACACGTTGGTCGACACCCGATACAGGTAGCGAAGCGCCTCTTCTTCGCGGGGCAGGACCACCCCCCGCGCGAGCACACGCACGAACGCCTCTTGGGTCGCATCCCGCGCCGCCGCCGGCGACTGCAAGAACCGACGGCAATGTGCGTAGATCGCCGGCGAGTACTTCGCATACAGCGACGCGAGAGCGGTTTCGCTCGCCTGCGTGTCCTTTGAGCTTGCTTCCTGCTTTTCCACCGCGACGACGGCGCCAGCATAGCCGACCGCTGCAGCGGTGGAAAAGATCCGCTGCGCGCCCGCCCACGGAACTGGGCCGCGAGCTGCGAAAGCCGGAAGGGTTGCGCCGACGGTGGACATCAGTTGCACGGGGAATCGGGTGGGCACTGCTGGCAGGCGTCCGCGACGGCGCACGACTGTCCTTGCGGGCAACGAGTCTCGTAGCCCGCCCAGCAATGGGTGACGATCGCCAATCGGAGGATCTGGGTTCTCTGGAAGACCTGACTCTGAACGGGGCCACAGACGGTCGCGTCCGGGCACTTGTCCGCGGAGATTGAAGTGTTGGGCACCCAAACACCGGCGACCGGCTCCATGGAGCCGATGACGTTGTGCTTTCCTCCGGCAATCTCCGGCGTCGTACGGATGGTGATGGTCGGATCGTTCTGGAATGGGTCCGAAGCCGGCACCTCGATCTCGTACACACCGCTCAACGCACCAGCGTGGTCGATCTTGCGATGCCACGCGAAGGTGATGTCGGTGTCCTCGGCGAGAGAGCCTTCGGGGATGCTCAGTGAAGCGCCCATGAACTCGATCTGCCCGCCTCCCCTACCGACGGTCAGCTTGGTCGACTGCCTTTCGTCACCGTCGTGTAGGCCTGTCCCACATGACACCCCGGCCTCGCTCGCCAAGAGCGCAACCAGCAAGGGCATTCTGCGAAGGACTCTGCGTTCCATCTCCCCCAGGGATAGAACAAGCGTTCACGTCACATTGGGAACGAAAATTCGTGCAAAGAAATGGAAGGAAATTCGTGCCAAAAACACGCCACTTTTACAATGATCACGGCCAGTTCGTCTCGCACGAAAGGCGCGGCCGTGTAGGTACACGGCGCAGCCACACCGTATCGGATTGCGCTAGAAGATCGGCGTCGCAGGCGGGATGGTGATCATGTCCCACACCGGCGTGGTGTTCACCATCGGGTTCTTGTCCTTGGGCGGCGCCTGCCACCAGAGGTAGACGGACTTGTAGGTCTGGTATTTGCCGTTCTCCAGCGAGACCGCCGTGAGGTAGAGCTGCGAGATCTTGTGGCACTTGCCGTCGTAGCTCGATTTGACACACTCGAACTCGCCGCGGTTCGACGAGTAGATGATCCAGTAGTACGTGCGTCCATTGTACGTCTGAGCGACGGGAGCCCACTTCGGGAAGTGGTTGTTCTGACCCGGGCTCTTCTTGTTCGTGCAGGCGACCGGATCGTTCGCGGCAAGGCGAACGGCGGTGCCGGCGCCGGGCGCGTTGCCGAGGGGCACGAAGAACATCTCGGCGTTGTCGTTCGCGTACATCACCTCGCCGCTCGGGACGCGGTCGAAGAGCACCATGCTGTCGTCAGGCGAGTACGCGGCGTAGTACTCCTCCCAGCTCTTCTCTGACGCACCGGGCACTGGTTTCGCATCGCCACCGGCGCCGCCATTGTACGGCACGCTGTAGAGATCCGTGGCGCCCTTCTCCAGCCGGCCGTCCATGCAGCCGCCGTTGGTCGACGAGTAGATGATGGTGCTGCCGTTGTGGCTCCAGGTCGGAAACGCGACGCCGTTGCTGTCTCCATTGCGCGCGATGACGCCGTAGTTGTTGGCGCTCATCTGCGCGATGGGCTGCTGATCTTTGCCGACCGTGGTCAGCTCCGGGGGCTCGGGCGAGTCCAGGTCATACCAAACCAGCTTGGCGGGCTCCTTGTTGTCCGTGCTCCACGGCTCTTGCTCTTTCTTGGCCGCCGAGGTCGTGACCATGATGCGCTTGCCGTCTTTCCAAGCAGCCGAAGAGAACGTCGCGGCGCCCGCCCAAGGCTTGTTGAGATCGGCCAGCCCCCCCGTGGAGAGACCGGGGAGGATACTGCCGGTGTTGTCGGGCTTGACGCCGGCGATCACGGAGTTCCACGGCCAGTTGTCCACGAAGGCGATGAATCCGCTGTCCGGTGTCGCCGAGTGGCAGCCGATGCACGTGGGCGTGCGCTTCTTGAAGGACTGGTCGCGGCTGGTCTGCTCGACATCCGAGAACTTCAGGGTGTCGGCCACGCCCTCTTCGCCGACGGTGAAACCGCGCAGAAACGACGTCGTGTCCTGCACCGTGGTCACGTTCTGGTTTCCCACCGCGGTCGGATCCGCCGCCCAGTACACGATGGTGCCGGACGCGCTGGCCGAGGCGATCTGGAACTTGACCGTGGTGGCGCCGCCGCCCGCCATACGAACCGTCACCGAGATGTCCTGCTCGTGCACGTGCGAGGCGAGCCCGGACCAGATCTTCTTGTCCATGATCCAGTGGTCGGCCTTCGTGTAGACCACCAGATCGTTTTGCTCGAGGTCAGCGTGAACGGTGATCTGCGCGAGGCCACTCGCGCCGGTCCACTTGATGCGCGGCCGCGTCCAGTTGTAAGGGAACAGTGCACCGTCCTCGGGCTCGGTCACGCAGGGACCGCTGCCCGACGGGCTGCCCGAGAACTGGCTTTGCGGGTTGGAACCCGCGCTACTATCGATGATGGGCTCGGCAGGGAAGTCCGTGCACACGTTGTTGTCGCAGGGCAGCGGCGCCTGCCCCGGATCGTTTTGCACGGGTGGAGGCGTCACGACGGGATTGGTGCTGATTTGCAGGCCGCCCGCACCCGAGCCACTGCCACCTCCGCCGCCACCGTTGCCGCTGTTGCCGCCATTTGCGCTGTCGATCACCTGCGCATCGGCGCACGCGAACAGCAGCGCGCCCACGCCGACAAGCCCCAATGCTGCGATTCCGTACTTCGTCATAGCGGTCCCTCCGCCCTAGTGCATCCAGCGAATGCCGGTCGTCACGTCGAGCACCGTCGAGTACTTCGGAATTCCGAACAGGACCTGGGCATCGACGGTCCAGTGCAATCGCTTGGTGATCCGATAGGTCATCCCGCCGCCCAGAGGCGAGACCACGTAGGGGCCACCCCGAACCGTGTCTTGGACCTTGACCCCGGTCGGGTTGCCCCGTTCGTCGTTGACGGTCGCGTTGACGCGCAGCCGGAAGCCCTCGCCCCCGCCTGCCGAGATCGCGTAGTACCAGCGCAACTTGCCCTCGCGCTCGGTGAAGAACAGGAGGCGCAGCAAGCCCGAGTGAGCGCCGGTGGCCGTACCGTACTTACTGCCGGCAACCCACTGGTGGCGACCGGTCAGGGTCAACGCAGTGTTCCTACCGACGAAGTAACCGATCTCGATGACCGCGTGCCCGAGGTAGGCTGGGGCAAGGCCCGACTTGAACTGCACCCCTTGGTTCCCGAACGCCTCGGTACGATTCCCCGCGGCATATCCGAACCCGGAGCCGACGCCAGCCGCAAACGTCCAAGTCCCCCGTGATCCCTCACGCTCGCGCCGCCGCTGGTTTTCGAGGCGGGCCAGCGGATTGTTGTCGTCGATCTCGTCCTCGCCCTCGCCTTCTTCGTCGTCTTCCTCGTCATCTTCCTCGTCGCCGCGCGATCCCCCATCGCCCGACCCCGAGTCGGCGCCTTTCACGGTGATGACGTTCGGGCTGTCGGCGCGACCCGACGACGCCACGGGCGTGCCGGCCTCGTTCTTGGCTTCGAAGTACATCGGGACCCACTTGGTGTTGGTGTCCGAGCCAGGAATCGTGGCGGTCCAAGTGGAAACACCGCCGGAGGAATCGCCCCTCTCCATCGACAGCGCCCTGAAGTCGTCGGAGCCGTTGGGTTTGTAGTACAGCGTGACCTCTGCCGCTCGCACGCCGGACGAAAGGCACTTCAGCGTCACATCGTCACCGGCTTGAATCTCGCCTCCCTCCGGGCACTTCAGCGCGCCACCGCCGTCGGCCCGCCTGGGCTCGGGCGTGGTCGCCACCGGGGCAGCCGTGGGCGCAGCCGCAGGTACCGGCGCGATCCCCATCTCGGATCGCGCACGCGCCAAGGCCGACTCGGTCTCCAGGGTCGCCCGCTGCTTGCTCATCTTCAGATCCGGCTTGATGGCCAACGCCTTCTTGAACTCGGCGACCGCCTTGTCCGGATTCCGCAAGCCCACGCTGTAGAGCACCGCCAAGTTGCCGTGGGTGCTCAGGCTCTGCGGCGCGCTCGCCAGATTGTTCTTCTCCAAAATCCCGAGCGCCTCGAGCAGGGTCTTCTCCGCCAGCGGGAAGTTGAGGTCGTCGAAGAGCTGCATCGCATAGCGATTCAACTTCTGAACCTTCTCCACGGGATCCGCGGAGGCGTCGGCCTTGGCTTCGGCAGCTGATGCCGCCTGGGGCCTTCCCCAACCTAGCAACACCGAAAGAGTAAGCAATCCGGCAAAATGTCGTGAGAGCATGGTGGTCGTGTCTTGTCCTGCGGTTCCTTCCTTTTTACACACTCCGCGGACCCGAAGTGAGAAGAATCGAGATGGTCGCGCAGGCTGAATCCCCGTCGTTCCCACGTGGCGACCAGGGCGAAAACGGCTCAGCCGCAGGGCCACTCGGGCCAGGGGCGCCGCCCTCAAGAATCGATTGAGCAAATGGACGGTAACCGATTGGAACAACGTGTTTTTTGCAGCACCGCCCAGTCCCCCCCTGACCCAAGACTTCAGGAATCGGACTCAGTTGTCGTTCAGAGCGTTGGCGACGTCCTCGAACAACCCCTGCACATCCTCGAACGCCTGGATGACGTCGGGATCGAGGTAGGTGCCCCCGCGCTCGACCAAGGCCTTACGGCACTCGGCATGAGAGAGGGCGGGTTTGTAGCAGCGGCGCGACCTCGCGGCATCGTAGGAGTCGGCCACCGCCATGATGCGTGCCGAAAGCGGGATGTCCTTGCCAGCGAGACCGGCGGGGTAGCCCTTGCCGTCCCAGCGTTCGTGGTGGCAACGCGCGATCTCGATCCCCAAACGCAAGAACTCGTTGCGCGGGTAGCGCGTCCTCACCGCCTCGAGGGTTTGCGCACCCAGGGTCGTGTGTTGCTTCATCTCCTCGAACTCTTCCGGGGTCAGCTCGCCCTGCTTGAGCAGGATTTGGTCCCGGATGCCCACCTTCCCGATGTCGTGCAGCGGGCTCGCCAGGAAGATGTTCTCGATGAACGACTCCTCGATACGGCCCGAATAGGCGGGTAACTCGGCCAGCGTGGCGGCGAGCAACTTGCAGTAAAGCTGTACCCGCTCGATGTGCTTGCCGGTCTCGCCGTCGCGCGACTCGGCCAGCTTGGCCAACGCAAAGATGGTCGCCATCTGCGAGTCGGAGATCTCCCGGACCTGTTCGCTCACCAGCTCGACCAAGCGGCGGTTGTGCGCTTCGAGCTGGAGTTGCAGTCGCCGCAGTCGGAGGTGGTTCTGCACCCGGACCAGCACCTCGGGAAACTGGAAGGGCTTCGCCACGTAATCGGCGGCCCCCAGCGAGAACGCCTTCACCTTGTCGGTCACCGCATCCAGGGCCGAGAGGAAGATGACTGGCACGCTCTTCAGCTTCGCGTCCTGCTTGAGTCGGCGGCAGACCTCGAAGCCATCCATCGCGGGCATCATGATGTCGAGGAGGATCAAATCCGGCGGCGACGCCGAGGCGGCCTCCAGGGCGGCGGCGCCGCTGAGCACGGACCGGGCCGCGTACCCTTCGCTGCCGAGCAGCTCCTCGAGGACGCGCAGGTTCTCGGGCGTGTCGTCGACGATGAGGATGCTGGCGTGCTTCTCGCTCATCCCGACGTCGCCAATCGCCCCGGGCTCGTCCGCCGAGTCGAAATCGAAGAGGCTATGCCGCGCGCGCGATTCCAAGGCAGAGAAGAATAGCGCAACTTCGGCCGACATGCGGAGTCGGACGAAGCTCGACCTCGTGCATGGACCTTGCTACGTTAGCTCGCCATGGCCGACACATTCCACGCTCGCTCCACCCTCAAAGTCCAAGACAGCGCGTTCGAGATCTTTCGCCTGGGAAGCCTCGAGAAAGCCGGCATCGACATCAGCCGGCTGCCCCTGTCTCTCAAGGTCCTGCTCGAGAACCTGCTTCGCCGGGAGGACGGCCAGAACGTCACCGCGGCGCACATCGAGTCCGTGGCCCGCTGGGTGCCGTCGGCCGAGCCGTCGGCCGAGATCGCGTTCATGCCCGCCCGGGTCATCATGCAGGACTTCACGGGCGTGCCGGCCGTGGTGGACTTGGCCGCGATGCGGGACGCGACCAAGCGCATGGGCGGAGACGCCACGCGGATAAACCCGCTTCTTCCCGCTGAGCTGGTCATCGATCACTCGGTCCAGATCGACGAGCAGGGCCACCCGCAAGCCCTGGCGCGCAACAACGAGATCGAGTTCTCGCGTAACCAAGAGCGATACGCCTTTCTGCGCTGGGGCCAGTCGTCGTTCCGAAACCTCGCCGTGGTGCCCCCGGACACCGGGATCGTCCACCAGATCAACCTCGAGTACCTTGCCCGCGTCGTGTTCGCGGCGCCCGATCCGAGCCGCCCCGGCATCATCCAGGCCTACCCCGACACGGTGGTCGGCACGGACTCGCACACGACCATGGTCAACGGGCTCGGCGTGCTCGGGTGGGGTGTTGGTGGCATCGAGGCCGAGGCGGCCATGCTGGGCCAGCCGATGCCGCTGCTGGTTCCCCAAGTCATCGGCGTGAGGCTCTCCGGCGCGCTTCGCGAAGGCGTTACGGCCACCGATCTGGTCCTGGCGGTCACCGAGACGCTGCGCAAGCTGGGTGTGGTGGGCAAGCTGGTCGAGTTCTTCGGGTCGGGGGTGCGGGATCTGCCCTTGGCCGACCGGGCGACCATCGCCAACATGGCCCCCGAATACGGCGCCACGTGCGGGCTCTTCCCCGTCGACGACGAGACCCTCAGGTACATGCGACTCACCGGCCGCGCCGAAGACTCCATCAGGCTCGTCGAGGCGTACTGCAAGGAGCAAGGCATGTTCGCCGGCGCTGGCCAGCCCGACGCCAACTACACCAAGGTCGTCGAGTTGGACATGGGCAAGGTCGAGGCCAGCGTCGCGGGTCCGCGGCGTCCGCAGGACCGCGTGCCCTTGGTTCAGGTCAAGGCGAACTTCGAGGCCGCCCTGCCCTCGCTCATCAAGCCGAAGAAGGGCGATGCGCCTGCAAGTCCGGCGAGCGAGGTGAACCAGGACGTTCGCAATGGCTCCGTCGTGCTGGCGGCCATCACGAGCTGCACGAACACGTCGAACCCGCCGCTGCTGGTCGCCGCCGGACTGCTGGCGCAGAAAGCCGTCGCGCGGGGGCTCGCGAGCAAGTCGTGGGTGAAGACGTCCTTCGCCCCCGGTTCCCAGGTGGTCGCCGCCTATCTCAAACAAGCCGGGGTCATGCCGGCCCTCGAACAGCTCGGGTTCCACATCGTGGCCTTCGGGTGTACCACCTGCATCGGCAACTCCGGGCCGCTGCCGACGGCGATCTCCAACGCCATCGCGGACCGAAACCTGGTGGTCTCGTCGGTGCTGTCCGGCAACCGCAACTTCGAGGGGCGAATCCACCCCGAGATCCGCGCCAACTACCTGGCGTCGCCGCCCCTGGTCGTCGCCTTCGCCTTGGCAGGTCGGATCGACATCGACTTCGAGAACGAGCCCATCGGGACGGACCCGCAGGGCGCGCCCGTGTTCCTGCGCGACATCTGGCCGAGCGTGGCCGAGGTGGCGGCCGTGGCTTCCAAGTCGGTGAGCCAAGCCATGTTCAGCACGGCCTATGCCACGGTCTTCCAGGGCGACTCGCGCTGGCGCGGGATCCCGATTCCACAGGGCGCGACCTACGCGTGGGACCCGTCCTCCACGTACATCAAGCATCCCCCCTATTTCGACGGCATGTCGAAGACCGCACCCGCCGTCGAGGAGATCACCGACGCCCGGGTGCTGGCGCTGCTCGGTGACAGCATCACCACCGATCACATCTCGCCCGCGGGCTCGATCAAGAAGGACAGCCCGGCCGGCAAGTACCTGACCGGGCTCGGTGTCGAGACCAGGGACTTCAACTCCTACGGCGCCCGCCGAGGCAATCACGAGGTGATGGTGCGCGGCACGTTCGCCAACGTACGCCTCAAGAACTTGCTCGCGCCAGGCACCGAGGGCGGCGTCACGCGCCACCTGCCCGAGGGAACGGTGATGCCCATCTACGATGCGGCCATGAAGTACGCCGAGCAAAAGGTTCCGCTGATCGTCATCGCCGGCAAGGAGTACGGCTGCGGCTCCTCGCGCGACTGGGCCGCCAAGGGCACGCGGCTCCTCGGCGTGCGCGCCGTCATCGCCCAGAGCTACGAGCGCATCCACCGCTCGAACCTGGTCGGCATGGGCGTCGTCCCGCTGGAGTTCCTAAAAGGCCAGTCGCCCGCCACCCTCGGGCTGACCGGCGAGGAGGTCTTCTCCACGGTCGGGTTGCCAGCCTTCGTGTCCAAGCTGCCCGCCGACCGCAGGCTCAGCATCGGTTACGTTCGTCAGGACGGCAGCGGCGGCGAGTTCCAGGTGCGGGTCCGCATCGACACCCAGCAGGAGGCTGCCTACTTCCAGAACGGCGGGATTCTGCCGTACGTGCTCCGGGGACTTCTGTAGCCCGAGCCCGATGCCGGCTTCGGACCCGGGCGCCGGGTCCGGTGCCGGGAAGGAAGTCGCCCCCGGTTCCGCCGCTCACATGCTCTTGTAACGGAACAGCTTCATTCGGGGGGCGCCCGAGACCTCGAAGAAGAAGCCGAACGCAAAGCTGACCGTCCCCTTGCCGTCCTCGACCAACTTGCGAGGCGGGTTCAGGAATGGCTGCGCCTCCTTGAAGGCCTCGACGGCGGTGTCGTCGAGAAAGTCGAGCCCGCAGGTGTGCACCACCACCGGCGGTTTCGCCAGCGAGCCGTCGGCCTTGAGCGCCACCTGCAACAGCGTGTATCGATCCTCGCTCCCATAGATCTTGCCGGTCGGATCGCGGCGCTGGTACTCCTCGGCCGGTTTCCAGTGGTCGCGCACGCGTTCCTTCACGCGGTTGAAAAACGTGGCGTAGACCCATCGTTTGGCATTGAGAGCGGTCTCCGAGCCTTCGTCGATGCCCTCGAGGTGGTCCTGCGTTCCGCTGCCCACCGATTTGGCGAACTGTTCCTCGGTGAGCCGCAGGCCCTGAAGGCCCGGGCTGCCACCCTTGGGACCAACATCCTCCGGGCGCTCCTGGGGTCGCGCCGCGCCGCCCCCAGCGCGAGAGAAGGCACCCTCCGGATCGGCAGGCATCTCTTCATCGCTGCCGGCTTGGTCGGAGCCGGTGGCCCGGGCCCCCGGACGAGCAACGGAACTGCGACGGTCGTCGGCGGGCGCGCGCATGGCCAGCGCGCCTGGCGAAGCCGGTATCTCCGACGGATTCGGAGTCAACGCGGGCGAGCTCCTCTTGTTCGGATCGGCGTCACCAGCACGGCGCTGCTGCGAGCTCGGATCGAACTTGCCGTAGCGCTTGGTCTCCTTCTCCACCCAAGAGTCGTACTCGGCCGCGAACCGAGCATCGTCGGGGCGCCTTTCATCCCGTGGCCGCGCCAGGTCCACCACCTGCCCGGGAGGCTTGACCGCTTCCTCTTCCTTCTTCACCTGCTCCTGCTTGGCCTTCTCTTCCTGCTTCTCCAGGTCGGCGATGATCTTCCGAGCCGTGTCGTCGTCGACGGTGCTGACGGAGATGGGCTCCCCACGCGCGGCGGCCTCGCGACGTTTGGCCTCGATGTCCGCCTGCCTGGGCGCCCAGAAGTAGAGCGCCACGCCGACCAGTCCCAGCAGCTCCGCGTGGACGAGCACGGCCAGCACCAACCACCTTAGGATGGTGCCGCGCTTGCCCCGCCTGGAATTGGCTAAGCTGGCCATGACTAACGCTCGCCTTTAGCACACTATTTTAGCCGGCCGGGGGTCCGTTCAACAGTTGGCTTCGCGGCGCGACAGCGAATTGTGCCGAACCATGGGGCCACGGCCTGGATCCGCATGAAGTCGTGCCCTAGATTAGCCGCCCGAGTGAAGTCCCTGTCCATGCCATCGCAACGTCTCACCTCATCAACGCCCATCAGCCCGGGCAAGAAGGGTTTGCTCCATGATGTGGGACGCGCCATCGCGGACTTCGACCTGATCTCGGACGGCGACCGCATCATGGTCGCCATCTCCGGCGGGAAGGACAGCTACGCGTTGTTGTTGCTGCTCGAGGCCATGCGACGGCGCGCGCCGATTCGATTCGAGTTGGTTGCGGTGCACCTCGACCAGGGGCAGCCGGGGCACGACGTCACCATGCTCGCCAACTGGCTCGGCGATCACGGCTTTAAGCACCGCATCGTCCGAGAGGACACCTACAGCATCGTCAAGCAGGTGGTACGTGAGGGCCAGACGCCGTGCTCGATGTGTGCACGCTTGCGCCGGGCGGTGCTCTACCGCCTGGCGGACGAGCTGGGCTGCGACAAGATCGCGCTCGGTCACCATCGCGACGACGCCATCGAGACCCTCCTGCTCAATCTGTTCTTCGGTGGAAAGCTGGCGTCGATGCCGGCGCGCCTCACGAGCGACGACGGCGCGCACACCGTGATCAGGCCGCTCATCTATTGCGCCGAGAAGGCCGTGGCCGAGTTCTCGGCCGCCGAGAAGGTGCCTATTCTGCCATGCAACCTGTGCGGCTCGCTGCCGAACGCGCAGCGCAGGCAGATGAAGGCGCTACTCGAGAGCCTGGAGAAGCAGCATCCCAACCTGCGGCAAACCATGCTGGCCGCCCTCGGCAACGTGCACACGAGTCACCTCCTCGAGAAGGCGACGCGCACGTCGCCTGTGGAGGTCACTTCGCCCGACGATCAATCTCCTGCTTGAGCTTGTGGCACTTCTGCAGGATGTCCGTGTGTTGGTTCTGGAAGATCTTCACGTAGCGACGCTCGCGCGCTTTGCGAAGCAACGCTGCGCGGACCTCGCCCAGTTGGGTGACCAGCTCCGACGAAGCCACGAAGTTCGGCACCAAGACGTGGAGCCGACTCTGGTCTGCGATGCGCACCTCGCCCGCGCGATTCGGCGACGGCGGGGCGAAGACCATCGCGATGAGGGTCGGCACCGTGGCCTTGATGCTCTTGACCACCATGCTGCCCGTGAGGTCGGGCAACGACTCCTTTGCCACGAGCACCGTCGGCGGGACCTGGGTGGCACTGTCGAGAGCCTCGCCGCCGGTTTGGACGTGGCGAAAGCGCCATCCCTTGTCCTCGGTCAGCTCCTTCTGCAGATCGGTTGCCAGCGTCGAGTCGTCGTCGACCAGCAGCAAATCGAGCGAGCCGATCCCCACCGCCGACGACGACGGACCGCCCTCGCGCGCCATGAGCTTGTCCTCGGCATCGGTGGCCTGACGGCACAGAGCCATCATGCGACGAAGCAGATCCTCGTTCAGGTCGCAAAGCTCGGTCAGCAACTGCTCGCGCCGGGTAGACGACTGGACGTTGCTCGCGGCCTTGAGCACGCACTCGCGCAGGTCGCGCACGTATTCTCGCGCTTTGGGGATGACGTCGGTCGCGCCGGCCCGAAACACGGGAGCAACGGCGTCGAAGCCAATCCGGCGGCTCATGACCACGACGGCGGTGAGCGGGGAACGCTCGCGCGTGAACTTGATGAGATCGATGGCCGCGTTCTGTACCGGCGTGTCCAAATC
Source organism: uncultured Myxococcales bacterium (assembly GCA_964647025.1). GTDB lineage: Bacteria > Myxococcota_A > Polyangia > Fen-1088 > Fen-1088 > Fen-1118. Next base: position 27,806 of record CAZYFU010000069.1, read on the forward strand.
CGCCAGGACCACTGGAACGAACCGGTTGGCGAGCTGGTCCTTCGCCCGTTCGATGTCGGCCAGGATGGTCACCGTCAGGCCTGCTTCGCGCAGGAGTCGCTCGGCGCCCTTACGAACGCCCTCGTCCCCGTCTAGGACGAGGACCTCTTGTCCAGAGCCAGAGCTGATCCCCGGGGAAGTCACGCTCCTTGAACGTAGGTGAGAGTCGGCAAAAGGTCAAAAGACCGGATCAAGAGGCGGTAGCGGCTTCGGCGGCGAAGACGTGGACGTGGTACGCTGATGAGGCCGGCCTTCGGCGAAGGACACGCGAATCCCCCACGAGCGAGATCACCATGAACAGCGTTCTCGACAAGGTCCTCAATGCGGCCCGCCAGCTGGGGGCCTCCGACGTTCACCTGAAGGTGGGGTTGCCCCCGATCTTCCGGGTGAAGGGCGACCTGCGCACCGTCGCGAACGTGCCGCCGCTGGCGCAGGAAGTGATCGAAGAGTTCGGCTTCAGCATGATGAACCCACACCAGCGCGAGGTGTTCGAGAAGAACTGGGACGTCGACCTCGCGTACTCGACCCAGGACGGGTACCGGTATCGCGTGAACGTACTTCAGCAGCGCGGATACATGGGCGTGGTCATGCGGCTGATTCCGCCCAACGTGCCGGCCTTCGAACGCCTCAATCTGCCGCCCAAAGTGCTCGAGCTAGCCGACGAGGACCGTGGCCTGCTCCTGGTCACCGGCATCACCGGCTCGGGGAAGTCGACGACCCTCGCGGCCATGGTCGACTACATCAACTCGAACAAGGCCGTCCACATCGTCACCATCGAGGATCCCATCGAATACGCCTTCAAGGATCGGCGAAGCGTGATCAACCAACGCGAGATCGGGTTCGACACGACGTCCTTCGCGCGCGCCCTGCGGGCGTCCCTACGGCAGGATCCCGACGTAATTCTGGTCGGGGAAATGCGTGACCTCGAAACCACGGAGATTGCCATCACCGCGGCCGAGACCGGCCACCTGGTGCTCTCGACCCTGCACACCGTCGACGCCGTGGAGACGGTGAACCGCATCGTCGCGCTCTATCCGCCACACCAGCAAGCGCAGGCACGCCTGCAGCTGTGCGCGGTCCTCAAGGGCGTCATCTCCCAGCGCCTGGTGACCCGGGCTGATGGAATGGGCATGGTGCCCGCGGTGGAGATCCTGGTGAACACCGCCCGCGTGAAGGAGCTCATCTCGGACCCGAGGCGCACGCGTGAGATTCACGAAGCCATCGCCACCGGTCGAGACCCGTACGGCATGGTCAGCTTCGACCAGTCGCTCACCGAGCTCGTGAGAAACCGCTTCGTCACCTACGACGAGGCTCTGTCCAACGCCACCAACGCCGAAGACTTCGCCCTCTTCTTCCGCGGTGTCAGCAAAGGCGGCAGCGTGAGCGCTGACTTCAACCCAGGGGGCGGTCGCTCCGGCTACACCCCCGCGCCCCCGACGACCGGGTCGACGGAGTTCAAGATCGATCGGTTCAAGAACGAGTAGCGTCGGCCCTGCGCTTCCATTCTGCCGTGGTCTGCGCCAGCTTGGCCAGGACCTCCTCCCGTCGTGCTTCCGGAATCGACACCCGTGTGGGCATCCCGCCCCCCAGATCGAAGAGCTTGACGAAGTCGAGGCCCGAATCGAAATCGGCCGCCACCGACAGGGAGCCGGCATCTCGCACCACCGCCACCAGTGCCCGCTGCTGCCCTAGTAGAAGAAGCTCGGTCTTGTCGTACGGGACACTCGACCTCACCTCGACATAGGCCACGTCGCCGTCGACACGGTACTGTTCGGACAGGCGCTGCGCCTGTTCGAGGAGAGGATCGACCAAACGCGCAGCGGCGTCGATCTCCTGAAAATGCACGGGGGCCTTGGTGCGAGCAATCAGGTACTGCAGGACGCGGTGTTTGAGCGTCTGGTCGCGAAAACGGGCTCGCAGGGCACGGTCGATGCGGTCGGCGATGGGGCCCGGCTTGCCCCTGCGGGTGTCGATCTTACGGGCGTCCTCGTCGGCGCCCTCATAGGGCTCGACGCCCCCCAAGACCCACTTGGCTCCCGAGTAGAGACCGTCGAGATCCACGTGTACCGCGATGGTATCCACCGGACCGATGCGCGCGACCAGCTGGGGCGTCACCATCTCGGGGCACCCCCCATGCTCTGCCTTGGTGGCAAGAACGAAGCGCGAGTCGCCCGCGTAGTCGACGTGCCGTTCGTGGTCGTGGTGGTCCACCCAAGCAGCCAATCGCGTGCCCAGTCCCTGGATGAACGGCAGGGTGACCGTATCGAAGGAGGACTTGCCGGTCTCCGCCGCGAAAGCGATGTCGAGAACGACCACCCTGCCAGCCAAGGTTTCTGCCTTGGGAAGGGCTCTCGGGGTCAGAAAAGCAAACTGCGTCGCGGCCAGGCCATCACGATCCGACATGGTTTCTGAGGATAGCCGGCCGGGCGACAAGCGCCGGCAGAAAAAGTGAAGGTTCTGTGGCGCGCAAGCCACCAGCGACGATAATGGACTCGGCGCAAACGCCATGTTTTACGCTAGCTTGACACGCTAAGGCCCGCCTATAAGATACGATTCGTAAGGACAGACCCTGGACACAACAGTTGCTTCTGACCGTGCCCACTCGGGATGGTCAAAGCGGGCCTTGATCGCCCGCGGAGGATGAGATGCAAGGATTCGCAAAGTTCCTGTCAGACGGCGGCACCCTCATGTACTTCAATTTGGGGGTGTCGGCGATCGTGCTGTCGATGATCATCGAACGCTTGTACTTCTTCCTGGTCAAGAGCAGCGTCAACGCGCGCGCTTTCCTCGAGAACGTGCGCAAGCTCGTCCTGGCGAACAACGTCGACCGCGCCGTGAAGTTGTGCTCGGCCACGGCGGCGCCGGTGGCCCAAGTTGCGAAGGCCGGTCTGCAGCGCGTTCACCGCGGCGAGATCGCCGTCGCACAGGCCATCGAAGAGTCGCTCGTGGACGTGACCCCGATGATCAAGAAGCGCATCCAGATCCTCTGGTCGCTGGCGAACATCGCGACGCTCATCGGTCTGCTTGGTACCGTCGTCGGTCTGATTCGCGCGTTCGGCGCCGTCGCCGCGGCCAAGCCCGAAGAGCGCAGCAACCTCCTCGCTCGCGGTATCTCCGAGGCACTCAACAACACCGCCATGGGCCTCGGCATCGCGGTCACATGCATCATCGCCCACGCAATCCTCGGTTCCATGTCCAAGCGTCAGGCTTCCGACCTCGAGGCTTTCTCGCTGAAGCTGGAGAATCTGCTCGCCGAGACGGCCCACGGCAACGCCGCCGGGCAGATGCAGAAGTAACGCACTTCGCGGAACGCTCATATGACGAAACGCCAGGTGCGGGCTCGCATGCGACGCATGCGAGCACAGTTCGAGGAGGCCGAGGAAGATACCGGCGAAATCAACCTCGTGCCCTACATGGACATCGTCACCAACATCATCATTTTTCTTCTCGCGTCGGTCATCAACCAGGTGCCGCTCGGAACGGTCAACGTTTCGTCCCCGACCTTCGGCGTGGGAGGAGGTGGCGATGGCACCCCAGAGAAGCCAGCCCTCAATCTCACCGTCACGGTTGGTGGGACCGGGTTCACGCTCGCCGGTTCGGGAGGCGTCATGCCGCCGATCCCCAAGCTTCCGAGCGGTGACTACGACTACGACGCGCTCACCGCGAAGCTGACCGAGATCAAGAAGGAATTCTCCGACGAGACCAAGGCGACCTTCAACGCCGATGCGGTCACGCCCTACGACACCGTGGTCAAGACGTTGGATGCCATGCGCTACTACCAGGACGACAAAGAGCAGCGCGAGAAGGAACTCTTCCCGGACGTCGTCTTTGCGGCGGGGATCTTGTGATGGCCACCCCTCGCAACACCGTTTCGCCTGCTCTCGCCGCTCGGCTTGCCGGAAAGAAGGCCATCCGGTCGTACGCCCGCAAGCTGGCCGACCCCGAAGACATCAAGGACCTGAACATCACGCCCATGATGGACATGATGACCATCATCCTGGTGTTCTTGCTCAAGAGCTTCACTTCGTCAGCGGAGTTGGTGAACCTGGATCAGAACCTCAGCCTGCCGCCCTCGCAGACGCGCCTGGCCCCGAAGCAAGCGGTGCCGGTGACCATCACCAAACGCGTGCTGCTGGTCGAGGGCGAAGCCGTGGCGCCCATCACCAACGGGCGCATCGACCCGCAGCTGAAGCGGGATGGAGACAACGGCTACTACATCACCCCGCTCGTCGACATGCTGAGCAAGGTCGCCCGACGGGAGAAGAAGATCGCTGAGGTCACGGGCCAGAAATTCGACGGTGAGCTCACCATCATCGCCGACAAGACCACGCCGTACCGACTGCTCACCGAGATCCTCTACTCCTGCGGACAGGCCGAGTACGCCAACTATCGCCTCCTCGTCCTCAAGGCGCGCGACTAACCTTCCCAAACTCGGCCTCCTGGTAGGGCCGGGCCACCGGCGTCCCCCATTGTCGTGTGGTCGCGGTCTTGGCCGTGGCCATTGTCGTGACGTGGTCGAGGAGGACAGCTTTCGACTGGTCGCTGCCCCACCCGTCTCGGCCCCTGAGCAGCTCCTGTCGTCGGCTGCCCCGCCGGCGGCTGGCCGTCCGCTGTCCTCGGCTTGGGGAAATCCCCTAACTAGACCGAAGTTCCCGGTGATTTGAGGCTCAGATTCCGCGCAGGGCCGCGGAATCTGA
>CAZYFU010000070.1:0-32345 GCA_964647025.1 uncultured Myxococcales bacterium
GTTGAGGTCGGTGATCTCGAGCTCGCCGCGCGCGCTCGGCTTGAGCGACTCGGCCAACTTCACCACGTGCTCGTCGTAGAAGTAGAGCCCGGTGACCGCGTAGTTGCTCTTCGGCTGCTTGGGCTTTTCTTCGAGGCCGGTGACCCGACCCTCTTCGTCCAGCTCGGCGACGCCGTAGGCCTCCGGGTTCTGCACGAAGTAGCCGAACACCGTGGCGCCCGCCTTGCGATCGGCCACCTTGGCGAAGAGCCTCGGCAGTCCATGACCGTAGAAGATGTTGTCACCCAGCACCAGCGCACAGGGATCGCCGGCGATGAACTCGCGTCCGATGAGGAACGCCTGCGCGAGCCCGTCGGGGCTCGGCTGCACGGCATACTGAATGGAAAGGCCCCACTGCGCGCCATCACCGAGCAGCTTGCGGAACGGCGCCTGATCCTCCGGCGTGGTGATGACCAGTACCTGACGGATCCCCGCCAGCATCAGCACCGACAGCGGGTAGTAGATCATCGGTTTGTCGTAGACCGGGACCAACTGCTTGGACAGCGCGCGTGTGATGGGGTGCAGGCGCGTGCCCGAGCCGCCCGCCAGGATGATCCCCTTGTCGACCATTAGCGACCTCCGTAGTTCTGCTCGATCCACTTGCGGTATTCGCCGGTGCGGACACTCGACACCCAATCTTGATGATCGAGATACCAGCGCACGGTCTTGCGCAAGCCGGTGGCGAAGGTCTCCTGCGGCTTCCACCCGAGGTCGCGCTCGATCTTGCTGGCGTCGATGGCGTAGCGCAGGTCGTGCCCGGGGCGATCCTTGACGTAGGTGATGAGCCCGACGAGCTCGGCCTCGCTCGACTTGGTCTCCTCGGCGACGATGGCGCAGAGCTGCTTGACCACGTCGATGTTCTTCTGCTCGGTGCGGCCGCCGATGTTGTAGGTCTCGCCGACCTTGCCCTTCTGCACGACGGTCCAGATCGCCTCGCAGTGGTCGCCCACGTAGAGCCAGTCGCGAACGTTCTCACCCTTGCCGTACACCGGCAGCGGCTTGCGTTCGAGGATGTTCTGGATCATGAGCGGAATCAGCTTCTCGGGGAACTGCAGCGGTCCGTAGTTGTTCGAGCAGTTGGTGACCTTCACGGGCACGCCGAAGGTTCGGCCCCAGGCGCGCACCAGGTGATCGCTGGCCGCCTTCGAGGCCGAATACGGGCTCGAAGGATCGTAGCGGGTCTCCTCGGTGAACAGGCCCTCGGCGCCGAGCGAGCCGTACACCTCGTCGGTGGACACGTGGTGGAACAGCCCCTGGCCGGCGGGCCAGATCTCGCGGCACGCTTCGAGCAGATTGAAGGTGCCCTCGATGTTGGTGCGCAAGAACGGACGCGGACCGGCGATGGACCTGTCCACGTGGCTCTCGGCCGCGAAGTGGATCACGATGTCGGGCTTGTGCTGCGTGAGGGCCGCGCGCACCGCCTCGAAGTCCACCAGGTCGACGCGGACGAAGGCGTAGTTCGATCGTCCCTCCAGCGCGCTCAAGCTGCGGGGATTGGCGGCGTAGGTCAGCGCATCCAGGTTGATGAATACGTGCTCGGGATGCCGGGGGACGAGCAGATTCAGGAAGTTGGCGCCGATGAAACCGGCGCCGCCGGTTATCAATATCTTCATGTTCGGGGGCGAAAGATACCTCAATCCGGGCCATTTGCCGCAACCCTTCCGACAGCCGTCGCGGGACAGCAGGGGGTCCCTCACGGTGACTTTGCTCGGTGCCGGCTATTGCCGGATTGGCCAGGTTGCGTCGGCGAGACCTTCGTGGCCCAGGTCGAGCAGACACTCGCGCAGGGCTTTGACGCTCAGGCGGCGATCCGGTTCCCGCGCCAGGCCCGCTGACAGAAGGTCGCCCAGTTGCCCATGCCGTGGGTGCTGGCGCATCCAGCCCAGGCTTGGCGGATTGCCATCATGGTTGAGGTGCGCGGCGAAGATCCCGGGCAACGAATCGGCCGCGAACAGGGCATGGCCCGTGAACAGCTCGAAGGCCAGACAGCAGAAGGCGTAGACGTCCGTGGCCCTGGGGTCGACGCGGTTGCCGAACGAAGAAAGGTCCCAGACCTCGGGCCCCCCATAATAGGGGCTGCCGCAACCCGGTCGCACCTTTCGCCCCGCCAAACCGAAGTCCACCAACACCGGCACGTGGCGGGTCTCGCTGCGCGGACGACGGGGCGACAGGTTCTCGTGCGGCGAGCGCAGGATCACGTTGGCGGGTTTCACGTCCAGGTGGGCAAGGCCGACGTCGTGCATGGCCTGCAACCCGGCGGCGATCCCGTCGAGCACATCGAGCACCGCCGGCATGCTCAAGGCACGCCGGTCGATGAGCCCTTCGAGCGTGTTGCCGCGCACCAGCTCCATCACCAGGATCGGCTTGGGCCGCGCGCCGGCATCGAAGGTGACGAAGCCGGCGATGTTCGGGTGCCTCGGCAAGGTGAGCAGCGTCCCGGCTTCCTCCCGGAACAGTTGCATGAACTCTTCCTCGGACAGCGTGTGCGCGGCGGCACCGGTGTACGTGGGCACCTTCATCGCGAAGGTCTCGGCGCCCTCCTCGTGCCGCTCTTCCGAACGGCGGGCGACGAAGACCGACCCGCCTCCACCGGTGCCGATGGGGCGCACGACGAAGAAGCCACCGATGATCCGGCTGGGTGGCAGCCACGACGGAAGGTGAAGCTGACGACTCCGTTTCGTGATGTGCGTGATTTCGCCCGACGTGCGTGGCTCTCGAGGCAGACGACCCACGCGTCGCAGGACCCGCGCCACGACCTCGGCGAAGAGCGGCGGCAGATCCTCTCGAACCGCTTCCGCCGCCGCCGCCGCCGCCGCGCCGATGCCTTCGTCCTGCTCGCGCAACGCACGTTCGATCCACGCCTCCAGTCTGCGCAGGGCGCGTGGCGACGACGAGGGCACGTACTGTTCGCGCAAGCCCGTCCTGCGCATGGCGCCCGCGCACAAGCGCGCGGCGTAGGTGATGGCCTTGGCCAGGCGGTCGAGCGCGGCGGTGTTTTCGCCCTTGCGCAAGTCGGTGAGAGACAGCGCCTCGTTGAGGGTGTCGAGCACCCGCACCAGGCTCAAGATCGCCCGACGCAGGCCCTCCACCCGTGCCGAGCTCCCCGGCGGCAACGCCTCGGCCACGTCGCGCAGGTTCTCCACCAGAGCGTGCTCGTCGGGCTGACCACCCCGCTCGGCCAGGTAACGCGGGATCTGGGCCGCGGCGCCGAACAGATCCTTGAACTCCGGCACCATGCACGCCTCGGCCAGCGCGCGCAGATCCGCGGCGCCCGACAGGCTCCACAAGGCCGCGACGAACACGTCCGACAGCTCGCACACCTGCTCGCGCGCGAGCGCGTCGGCGGCGCGCGCCATGGTCGCGCAAAGCAGCCGTCGCAGCGGCGAGGGCACGTCCGTTTGCGCGCGCTGGGTGAGCAGCTTGAACACGTGCAAGCGCCGTCCACGGGTCTCGGTCGTGGGCTCTTGGGTGTCCGCGATGTCGGAGTCGACCAGGTGAAGCAGCGTGCGCAGCTGGCGAAAGCGCAAGGTCAGGTTGGGAATCGTTTCGCTGGTCACGGTCTGGTGCTCGCGCACCAGAAGCCAGCTGCCGAGTCGCCACAAAATGCCGGTGAGCGGGCTCGGGCCATGGTTGTTACCTTCGCGAACCGCGACCAGATCCGACAGCAGCGAGGTGACGAGCAGCCCCGCATCCAGCTCCCGTAGCGCACGGAAGGCCGCCTTGCGCTCGGGCGCGGTCTCTTCGGACGTGCTCTCCAGCACCTCCATCGCGTTGCTCGCCACCTGCAAGGCTCCCTCGGTGGCCGGCCCGAGATCGTCGCCAACCGCGAACGCCTGTAGGGCCTGTGCCAGGTGAAAGCGCAGCGAGGTCGGTCGCTCACTGCCCACGTCGAGATCCTCGATGAGCGCTTCGATGAGCGCCACGGTCCCGTCGTCGGCCGCGGACTGCGTGCTGCGCAGCCGTTCGATGGCCACGGAGGCCGCCTGCTGGCCCACGGTGTGTCCGGCCACCTCCTCGCGCAAGTCCGCCAGCGCCTCGATGGCGTCGATCCCGCCACACGGGACCAGCTTGGCTAAAAGCTCGTCGGCTGCTTCGGGTTCCTGCTCGACCACGCGCGACAGACCGTAGATCATGGCGGACGCGATCCCGTTGTCGCGGGACTGTAGCTCACTGCCCAGCAACTTGAGGCAGGCGGGCAGCGCGCCGTCCGGGTCGTGCGCGGCGGTCGCCGACAGAGACGTGGCAGCCCGTCGCCACTCGGATGGGCCCAGCCTGGGCGCCAAATCCCGCTCGATCTCCGTGGCTCGCATGGGCGAGGCCGGGGCCAAGAGCCCGCGCGCCACGGCCACGTGCCGCCAGACCAGCGACTCGCGGTCCGTGATGAGGCGCCCCCAGGCGGTGCGCACCGACGCCCGCTCGAACACCCGCACGCCGCTGTCGTCGCCTTCCTTGGCGCGCCTGGCCGCCTCTCGGGCGGCGCGTTCGAGCAACCTCGCCGCGAGCCGACGCGAGTGCAGCGCCCCCATCGAATGGGCGGTCAGCCAGTTGCGTTCGAGCTCGGGCCGCGAGAGCAAGGCCAGCGCCAGCCCGTCGACGTCGGCCCCGATCGAAAGCGGCAGACGCAGCGACAAGGCCACCCGCGCCCTGATCTGCGCGCCTCCCAGCGCGCGCGGCGACGACAACGCCAGCGCGTTTGCCAGGGTCACGAAGGTCGCGGCGTCGCCCTCGTGCAGCGCCACCAAGACCCGGCGGCCCAGCTCGCGCTTCTCGGGGCTTTGCGGCAGCGCGCCCGCCAACTCGAAGAGCGCGGCCGCGGCGACCGGTCGGGACAAGAACGAGAGGTCGTCGGCCAGCTTGGCAGCCAGGGCACAGCGCACACTGGCCAGCAGCTGATCGGTCGCGATGCCCTCGAGCGGAGTGGGCTGCCGGTCCGCCGCGGCCGCGGCCAAGCTGGCCAGTCCCTGGCGCCACAGCGAGCGGCGATCATCCGGGCTCTCGCGCTTATGGATTTGCGCGAGGCCTGCAAGATAGTCGTCACTGCCGTGCATGTGCGTACCTTGGGGGGCTTGCCGGCGAGCCTGTCACGTCTGTTCCCCGGAGTCCGAGCCCGGTGCCAATCGTACCATTCCCGCGAGAATCCGCGACAGCTGCGTGGCCATTCCGTCGGTGTGCATCCGCACGCCGGCGGCATATACTGGCGCAGGAGAACCTACCAGCCATGCCAAGGCGATTGCCTGCGCCGAACCTGACCGCGTTGCTCGCGCTTTCGGCGCTGGGCGAGCTCATCTTCTACCGGGTGCTCAACACTGCGTTCCTTCCAGCGCGGCCGGCCACCTGGGGCCAGCAGTGGCTCGTGGGGTTCGGGGCGTTCATCGCGAACCTGTCGGGGGTCTTGGCGCTGCTACTGGTGGTGTTCGGGCTCGTGCGCGCGCTCGGGTCGAATCAGGTCTTTCCCCGCTCGATGCGCATCACCGTGAGCACGATCGGGATCTTCTTCTCGGCGCTGGCGACCATGGGCGTGTTGTGGTTGCTGGTTACGCCGAGGTACCACGTTCACCTGCGCATCAGCCACGGCTTCCTCGTGCTCTTTCTCATGCTCGGCGTGTGGCACGGCGCGCGCCCCCTGCGAGCCAAGGTCGCGGTCACGCTGTTCGCGCTGCCGATGGTGCTGGAGGCGGTCGCGATCTTCTTTCATCGCATGGCGTGGACGCGCATCGAGCCCGTCAGCATCGTGCGCTTCGCCCATGCGCTCACGTGGATCGCCATGTGCGGCGCGCCGATCCTGCTCGCGCCCAAGCTGCGTGGGGCGTGGCACGCCGCCGTCATGCTGGTCACCGGCATCCTGCTCGGGGCGGGCCTCGGCGTGGCCACCGCGCTCTCGTTCGACGTGGTGCAGGCGGTGGCGTTCTACGGGTTGCGCATCGACTTGACTGGCCTGTCTTCGTCGGCCGAGGTCCTGTTCACCGGCGCCCTGGTCGTGGCCCTGTCGAGCCTCGGCGCAGCGGCCGCGGCCTGCCTGGTCGTGCCGGGCCCGTCGCGGCTGGTGGGTTTGGGGCTTGTGCTGATCGCCGTGTCCGGCCAGGACTTGTCGTCGGTGAGACCCGCCATGTTCACCCTGTGCGGGCTTCTGGCATTGGTCATGGGCACCCTGCGGACGGACGTCCCCCTCGCCATGTCTGAGCCGCCGCCAGATGCACAGCCACACCCAAACCCAGCCCCGACCGATGGGGCTGGGCTCCCAACCGAACCGGGAAAGCCTTAGCGCGAGCCGCGGGCGCGCAGCTCTTTCTCTGCGCGCAGCCAGTTCTCGAGATCGCTGCCTTCCTTGCAGCCTTCGCTCACATAGATCTCGAAGGCTCGGGTCTGGATCTCTTCCGACGTCGGCTCGTAGGCTTTCGTCGCCACGGGCGCCGGCTTCGTCGGCTTGGCGGGCGGCGCCTTCGCCGCGGGCATGGAAGCTACCTTTTCGTTCTTACCTTTGGATTTATTAGACTGGGTCGCCATTGGACTATGACTAGGTTGTTCCTGAAGCAAAAACTGTCAAGTAAACACCTCGCGCGACAGCAACCTCGGATGCGCGCCGCGACAGCGACGTGCGACCAAAAACCTCGACCGACGAGCGCTACATCCTTGCTGGCCACGGGCGGAAATGAGCATAGTAGGCTCCGGAAGGTCGGCGGCAGCACCGGCGACTCCGCGGCCGGAAGGGCCAGGTTCAGCTCACCGCTGCCGGGTCTCTGATCTCCTCTCTGCATGGAAGCCGAAGCGCGAATCGAGACAGCCCTGGAGCGAGGTGTGGCGAAAGCCACGGGCGACGCGTGCCCTGCGCGCCTGGGCGAGGCGGTCCGCTATGCGGTCTTTCCCGGCGGCGGCAGGGTGCGGCCTGCGCTCTGCCTCGCGGTGGCGCGCGCATGCGGCGACCGCAACCCTTCGCTGGCAGACGCCGCGGCGGCGGCGGTCGAGCTGCTCCACTGCGCCTCGCTGATCCAGGACGACTTGCCCTGCTTCGACGACGCCCCCGTTCGTCGAGGTCAGCCGTCGCTGCACACGCGCTTCGGCGAAGACATCGCCATCCTGGTGGGCGACGTGCTCATCGTGATGGCGTTCGATCTCGTCTCGGCCGAGGTCCTCGCGTTGCCTGGCCAAACGGCGGTCACTTTGCAGGCATTGGCACGGGCCGCGGGCGCTCCGTTCGGCATCGCCGCCGGCCAGGCGTGGGAAGGCGAGCCCAGCGTGGACCTCGCGGCCTACCACCACGCCAAGACCGCGGCGCTTTTCGAGGCCGCGGCCGTGGCAGGCGCGGTGGCGGGGGGCGGAGAACCGGCCGAATGGCGTGACGTCGGCGCGCTGCTCGGGCAGGCATACCAGGTTGCCGACGATCTTGCGGACGCCCTGGGCGAGGCCGCCGACCTCGGCAAGCCGGTCCACCAGGATCGACACAACCAGCGGCCCAACGCGGTGGCGAGCCTCGGGCCCGTCGAGGCCGGCAAGAAGCTCGACGATCTGCTGGCCCGGGCGAAACGGGCGATTCCTCCGTGCGGCCAGCGCGGGCAGGTCGAGGCCTTCTTGGCGCTGGCGGCTGGACGATTGTGGCCGGCCGAGCTGCGCGAGACGACCGCCGGTGCCGCGCGTGCCGTCAAGGGGTCTGGCTGACACGCATGGGTTTCAAGCACGAAGAAGATCTGCGTATCTGCCACGACATCCTCGAGCGCGGCTCGAAGAGCTTCGTCGCTGCCTCACGCCTTCTGCCCAAGCGCCTGCACGACCGCACGGCTGCGCTCTACGCCTTCTGTCGGGTCGCCGACGACGCCGTCGATCTCGGCACCGACGTGCACGCCGCCGTGGCTCGACTCTACGAGCGCCTGGACCGGGTGTACGCCGGCCGTCCCGAAGAAGATCCGGTCGACCGGGCGTTCTGTGACGTGGTCACCGAGTGCGGGATCCCGCGCGCCATCCCTGCGGCGCTCATCGAGGGTTTCGAGTGGGACGCGGAGAAGCGGCGTTACCAAGAGCCCGGCGACCTCGCGGAGTATTGCGCTCGCGTCGCCTCGACGGTGGGCGCGATGATGGCGTTACTGTTCGGTGCGCGCTCCCCGGCGTTGCTCGCGCGCGCGTGCGATCTCGGGCTCGGCATGCAGCTCACCAACATCTGCCGCGACGTGGGCGAGGACGCGCGGGCGGGGCGGGTGTACTTGCCGCTCGCGTGGCTGCGTGAGGCGGGCATCGAGCCCGAGGCGTTCGTGGCTTCGCCCGAGCCGAGCCCCGCCCTGGCTTCCGTGATCAAGCGCGTGCTCGATCTCGCTGACGCGTGCTACCGCCGTGCGGACGCGGGCATGACCTTGTACCCCTACGACTGCCGCCTAGGCGTGCGTTCCGCGCGGCTCATCTACGCCGAGATCGGTCGCGTGGTGGCGAGGAACCGCTACGATTCCGTCACCCAGCGCGCGTACACGACCAAGGCGCGCAAGGTACTCTTGCTGGCCAAGGCGCTGCCGGTGCTGCTGTGGTGGCGCAAGCGCGAGCAAGAGGCTCCCCACCCGGCGGTGCGGTTCCTGGTGCACGCGGTCTCCGCCGCTTCGTGAAAAGACCGTCGGTGGCCGACCGCACACCGATCGCGTGCGAGCCAGCATCTTCGAGCGAACGGTAGGCCATTTCGACTATCCTGCCGCCGATGTTTCGTCGTCAGATTCAAAGCCTCTGGGACATCCTGGGGGCGATGCACTTCGGCTGGCTGCGCCGCCTGTCCAGCCCGAAGCGCAAGGCTTTGGCCTGCACGCTCATCTCTCTCGTCCCGTGGTCCCTCTGGAACGGTCTACGCGAGTTCGATCACCCGTGGGGCGACGTCTCGGCCGGGCTCTACAGCGACCACTTCTCGCACATGAACGCGGCGCGGGTCTTTCCGAAGATCGGGCTCGACATCTGGAGAAAGCCAATCGTCGAGCAGTTCAGCCGCCTGAGCTACCAAGAGATGCAGAGCATGCCCCGCGACATCCGGTCCGGTGTCAACTTGGCGGGCGGCTACTATCGCGTCGACGGCTGGCCGCAGTACAAGCCGCTGGCCATCGGTTGGTCGCAGAAACCCCGCATGTATCCGCCCGGGGACATGCTGCTGGTGGCGCCGGTCGCGCTGCTCTACCACCACACCAACCTTTCCCTGTCGGGCGCGTGCCGCGTGCTTTTGGGCCTGTTCATCGTCACCGCACACGCGGCCCTGTTCTTCTTCTTCCTCACCTACTTCGAGCGCCGCGGCAGCGCCATCGACTGGCTGGTGTGCTTCCTGGCGTATTCCGCGGTCATGCGATGGACGCTGGACGGCTTCTACGATGCCGTCGTGATCGCGCCGCTCTGCCTGTGCGGGCGGTACCTGGCTCGCAACAAGGGCCTGGCCGCGGCGGTGGCGTTTTGTGTGGCCGCGTTTCTGCATTACCGGGCCTTCTTCCAGGCGCCGTGGGCGATCTGGAGCGCGTGGCTGATGCTCCGTAGCCGGTTCTGGCGACACTTGCGGATCCGTCACGTAGTGGCGCTGCTGGTCGCGCTGGTTTGCGCGGTGGCCTCGCTCTACACGTTTTCGCTCATCTGGGACTCGTTCGACACCGTGATCATCAACAACCCGATTCGCCACGCCGCGGTTCTCGAGAACAAGGCCATGTCCTGGAACTTCAAGATCGTCGTCGTGGTGTGCTTGGGGGCCTTGCTCCTCTACCGCGCCTGGTTCGACGCCGCCACCTTGGCGTGGCTGGCGCTGGTGGCCTTCTGCCTGCGCGAGTTCTACGGCTGGCACTTGCTCATCGCCATGTCGTGGTTCACGGTCCCGTCGAAGAGAGAGGCGCCGCGGGGGATTCGCGTGGCGTTTCTGGTCGCGCTCGCGGCCGTCGTGTTCAAGGATGGCTTCGCGCCGCACTGGCTGTGGATCCTGTACCACGCGGACTCGCCATAGACGCGGCGGCCGGCTGCGCGAATTCAGCGCGCGCAGCGAAAGCCGAGGAACTGCGCGCGACTGCTTTCGCCCAGGCGAAACCGGTTGGTGGTCCGTTCGGTGCGGGCGTCGCCGCCGCCCCAGCTGCCTCCGCGCAAGACCGGTTTGGCTTCCTTGTGACTGCCGTCATAGGTGGCGTACATCGACGCCGTCCACTCCCAGACGTTGCCGGCCATGTCCAGGACCCCTTGCTTGGTCGCACCGGCTGGAAAGCTGCCCACGGGGGAGGTCTCGGGCCAGCCGTCGCTGGCCGGGTACAAGGCGTGGCCACCTGGAAAGTGTTTGGCGACGAGGTTCGCGGGGCACTCGGTGCCGCAGGCGTTCAGGTGGCGCTCGGTCGGAAAGGCGTCGCCCCACGGGTACGTCCTGGCTTCACCGCCGCCGCGCGCGGCGAACTCCCATTCCTCCTCCGTGGGCAACCGCTTCCCGGCCCAGCGACAAAATGCGCCGGCTTGTCGGTGATCGACGCAATTGACTGGGTGATTGTCGCGGCTTTCGGGGTGGTCCCAGTTGCAGAAGACGCGGTAGTTGCCCTTCCCGGATACGTAGGCATCGGGCGGGGTGCACTTGCCCGCGGTCACGCACGCGCGGTACGCCTGGACCGTCACCTCGGTGCGGTCGATGCGAAAGCTGGCGACCCGCACCGCGTGCGCCGGTTTCTCGTTCTCGTTGGCATCCGCCGCGGAGTTGCCCATGACGAAGCTGCCGCCCGAGATAGGCACCATGCCCTCCCCGATCCAGGCAGGAGCGCCCGTCTTGCAGGCGACCAGTGACAGCGCGGCGGTGAGGGCCGCTCGACGCAGGCGTTCGTGTGAGCGCGCGCAATGCACGCGGCGACCCTACCACGGCCGGCCCAGGTAGCCGTTGACGGGGACCACCCAAGATAGAATAGTCGGCCCATGGATCCATCGACGGACGCGACGGCACCCACGCCGCAAACCGCCACAGCAGAGCAAGCCCAAGACGGTCGGGCGCCCTCGCCCACAAGCTCAGCGCCGAAACCGGCCGTGCCCGCGACTCCGCCAGCCCCCGTACCGCCGCCGCCGCGGAACATGCTGCTCTACACCGTGTTCGGTTTCCTATGCATGGGCATCGCGCTCTGGTTGGTGTTCTCCTGGAGCGGCTACAAGGACCGCTACTCGCAGCAGACCGAGGGTTGGCGGCTGGGCTCCACCCGAATGATCGAGGTCACCCTCATCCGCGAGGACAAGAAGAACCTGGCCTGCGCCTCCGACCGCAGCTTCGACCAGATCCACTGCGGCTTCCGCGCCAACAACCAGCCGTGGGGCCCCGGCCCCGAGCAGGACGGCAACACTCTGCAGCCGTACAACACCATCAAGAACGAGCTGTTCCTGGCCGCCGGGCTGTGGACCGCGCCCGTCCTGCAAGGCGAGCTGCCCACCAGTCGGTTCACCGTGGTGTGCAACTACCACATCAAGGGCGTGCTCAAGAACGTCTCGCTGCGCTGGTCGGCCACCGGGAGCTTCAGCCCCGTCGATCAGAGTGTCACCGTCGGCTCGCTCACCGATTGCGTGATCCCGCAATGACCGCCACCGTCGCACCCTCGTGGAAGGAGCGGGCAAGCGGCTTCTTCCAGGGCCTGCGCCAGGCCTGGCTCGCCATGTCGGTGGCCGAGCGGATGGTATCCGTGTTCATCGGCCTCATGATCGTGGGCGGCGCGCTCATCCGCATCCAGGATCCCGCGTGGCCGACCTGGTTCACCTTCGACGAAGAGCCCTTCGTCAAGAACGCGCACAGCTACGCGCTGGCCATCGCCGACAACAACGACCACCCGCCGTTCGGCAAGATGCTGATCGCGGTGGGGATGCTGATCTTCGGCTACAACTCGCTCGGCTGGCGGTTCATCCCGCTGCTCTTCGGCTTGCAGACGGTGTTCTTGGCCTACTGGCTCGGCCGCGTGGTGTTCGGCAACAAGCGCGCCGGATGGTTGGCCGCCGCGTTCATGGCCGCCGACGGGTTCTTCATCTCGTACTCTCGCTCGGGTCTGCTCGACGGCATGATGATCTCGTTCATGCTGTGGGGCATGGTGGCGGCGCTCGGCGCGCGCACCTGGCGGGGGGTGCTCGCGGCCGGCGTGCTCATCGGCTTTTCGACGTCGGTGAAGTGGAGCGGTTCCATGACCGCCATCCCGGCGGCTGTCGGCATCCTCGTCATGCGCCGGGTGTCGATCTTCTCCGTGCTCTGGCTCGGCGTGATCCCCATCGTACACACGCTCATCTGGATGGGGGCCCTGCGGATCACGGGCAAGCCGAGCGATCCGGTGTCGACCTGGAAGGTCATCATCAACCTCTACAAGCACCACCTGGACCTCGGGCACTACAAGAACGACCTCTCGTCGCCCTGGTGGGGCTGGCCCATCCTGATGCATCCCGTGGTCATCAAGGCCTCGACCTCGGGCCTCAAGTCGCGCTACTCGTCCAGCGTCGGAAACTTGATCTCCTGGGCGACCAGCGACCTTCTGCTGGTGGCCATCCCCATCACCACGCTGGTCGTCGCCATACGCACGCGCTTCCGGCGCTACTGGCTGATGATCCTCGATGCGCCGACCATGCGCGGTGTCTTGCTGATGCTGGTGGGTTGGTTCTCCTTCATGGCGCCTTGGCTCGCCACGCGCAGCACGCGCGGCAACTACACCTTCAGCCACTACTACCTGCCATGCTACGCGTTCCTGCTGGTGATGCTGGGCGGTCTCGCGGCGAACCTCGAACGCAAGTATCCGAAGGTGATCACCACGTACGTCGGCCTGGTGCTGGCGATGGCGATCTTCTGGGCGCCGGTGTGGGGCGAGTTCGCGGTGACCAGCTCGGCTGCGAACATGCGGCTGTGGTTTCCGACGTGGAGACCGTAGACGTTCGGCTTGGGGGCCTGTGGCTTGACGTTCTGCTCGGTGACCCGCCTACGCCGGCGTGGCGGGTGCCCGGGCCGGACCCGGTAGGCGCCCACCATGGGAGGAATCGCATGAATACGCGGGTCATCTGTGTCGGTAACGAGTTGGTCTGCGACGACGGAGTGGGGATTCGCATCGGGCGGGTGCTCGCCGGGCTGCCGTTGCCCGACGGGGTGGCGGTGGAGCTGGCGCCGCAGCTCGGGTTCGATCTGCTCGACGTCGTGGCGAGCGCGGATCGAATCGTGCTCGTGGATGCCATGTGCACCGGACGGCCAGTGGGAACTTGCGTGACGCTCGAGGGGCGGGCCATCGAGCGCTACAGCGTGGGCGCTTCCGCTTCGCACACCATCGGCATCGCAGAGCTGATGAAGCTGGCCCACGAGTTGGCACCAGGTCGGCCGCCGGCCACGCTCCACTTCGTCGGCGTGGAGGGGGCGGCTTTCACGGAGTACGGCACGCGCTTGACCCCCGAGGTGGCCGCGGCGATCCCGACTGCGGTCGAGGCGGTCTTGCGCTTGGTGAGCGCCAGCGAGGACCTCCTCGCGCGTGCCCGCGAGGCCAGCCGCGGTGCGGAGGAGTTGCCGCTGGCTGCACTGCTCGGGAAGCGGTAGGACGCAGCTCTTTCCAAGCCGTCCTGGGCGGCTTCCCATGCCGTGCGACTTGTCTCGTCATCGGCGCGCCTGTGCTCGGGGCACGCGCTTGGGTAACGGGACTGTTTCGGTATGAATCGATCTCGGCTGTAGGACATCCATCTACCCAAAGTCAGCAATGACTCGACCCTTGGCGTCTCGAGACGGGGTCTCGCGCCGACGGTCACCAACCTGAGGATGTCAAGCATGAGGGCCAAAGGAAAAGTCTGGATCGCGGCGATCATCGGTTTGATCGTCGTCATTGTTTCGCTCGTGGGAGTCAAGGTGGGTCAGATCCGCGCGATGATGGCCGCGGGTCAGGCGTTCGTTCCACCGCCCGAGGCCGTGACGACGGCCAAGGTCACGTCCGCGACGTGGCAGTCGCGGCGCGCGGCCATCGGGTCGCTGGTCGCGGTTCACAACGTCACGCTGGGCGCGGAGGTTCCGGGGATGATCCGCGACGTCGCGTTCGATTCGGGACGCATGGTCAAGCGCGGCGCGGTCATGGTGAAACTCGACACCACCAACGAAGAGGCGCAGCTCGCCGCTGCCCTGGCCGACGCCGAGCTGGCCAAGAACGCGCTCGAACGCGCGCGCGCCCTGCGCAAGGGTGGCGCGAACTCGCCCGCGGACCTGGAGGTCGCCGAGGCGCGCGCCAAGCAAACCGAGGCCATCGCCGCCAACATCCGCGCGACCATCGCGAAGAAGACCATTCGCGCGCCCTTCGACGGCCGCGTGGCCATGCGGCAGGTGGAGCGGGGACAGGTGGTCTCGCCGGGCACCCCGGTCGCCACCCTGCAATCCGTAGATCCCATCTATGCCGAGGTCCCGCTGCCGCAGCAGGCGCTGGCCGACTTGAAGGCCGGGCAGCAGGTGACCATGCGCGTGGATTCCTTCCCAGGCAGGACCTGGCAAGGACAGATCAGCGCCGTGAACGCCGAGGTCGATCCCGCGACCCGCAACATCCGCGTGCGCGCGACCTTCCCGAACAAGGATGGCGTCTTGCGTGCCGGGCTCTTCGTCAAGGTCGAGGTCAGCGCCTCCGACGAACGCCAGGTCCTGGTCATCCCCAATACCTCCGTCGTCTATGCACCGTACGGTGACTCGGTCTTCATCGCCGACGAGAAGGTCGACGAGAAGAAGGATCCCAAGGCCGAGCCGAGCAAGGCCGGCGAGCCTCCCACGTTGGTCGCGCAGCCGCGCTTCGTCCGTCTGGGAGAGCGGCGCGGCGACCTGGTCGCGGTCTTGTCGGGCCTCAAGGAGGGCGAGACGGTGGTCAGCAATGGCGCCTTCAAGCTGCGCAAGGGAATGGCGTTGCTCGTGAAGAACGACATGGCGCCGCCCGTCGAGCTCGACCCCAAGCCGACCGACCAGTAGCCGAGCCCAGCGAAAAAGGTCGACGTGAAGCTTACCGATCTGTTCATCAGGCGACCGATCCTGGCGATCGTCGTCAACCTGGTCATTCTGATCGCGGGACTTCAAGCTCTGCGAACCCTCAACGTTCGGCAGTACCCGCGCAACGAGAATGCGGCCATCACCATCACCACGGTCTACGTGGGCGCCAACGCGGAGCTGGTGCGTGGCTTCATCACCACCCCGCTCGAGCGCGTGATCGCCGCCGCGGACGGCATCGACTACATCGAGTCGCAAAGCCAGCAGAACCTGTCCACCATCCGCGCGCGCCTGCGTCTCAACTACGACGCGAACCGCGCGCTCGCCGAGATCGGCGCCAAGGTGAACCAGGTGCGCGGCGACCTGCCGCCCGAGGCCGAGATCCCGGTCATCAATATCGAGACCGTGGACAGCCAGTTCGCGTCGGCCTACCTCAGCTTCTCGTCGCAGTTCCTCAAGCAGAACGAGATCACCGACTACCTGGTGCGCGTCGTGCAACCGCGCCTGTCCGCCATCGAGGGGGTACAGCGCGCGGACATCCTGGGTGCGCGCACCTTCGCCATGCGCATTTGGCTGCAGGCCGATCGCATGGCGGCGTTCGGCATCAGCCCCAGCCAGGTCCGCGAGGCCCTGGCCGCCAACAACTACCTGGCGGCGGTGGGGCAGACCAAGGGATCGCTGGTCCAGGTGAACCTCACCGCGAACACCGATCTCAGCTCGGTGTACGAGTTCCAGCAGCTGGTGGTGCGTGAGAAGAACGGCGCCGTGGTTCGGCTGGGCGACATCGCCGAGATCGCGCTCGGCGCCGAAGACTACGACACCCAGGTCAACTTCACCGGCCAGACCGCAGTGTTCATCGGCGTGTGGCCGTTGCCCAACGCCAACTCGCTCGACGTGATCGGTCGCGTGCGCGCCGAGATGAACAATCTGCAGGCCGATATCCCCGAGCAGATCTCGGCCGTGATCGCCTACGACGGTACCAACTACATCAAGAGCGCCGTAAGCGAGGTGCGGCACACGCTGCTCGAGACCCTGGTCATCGTGGTGCTGGTGATCTTCCTCTTCCTGGGGTCGCTGCGCTCGGTCCTGGTGCCCGTGGTGGCGATCCCGGTCTCGCTCATCGGCGCGGTGGCGCTGATGCAGCTCTTCGGTTTCACGGTCAACCTTCTCACCCTGCTCGCCATCGTGCTCTCGGTGGGTCTGGTGGTCGACGACGCCATCGTCGTGGTCGAGAACGTCGAGCGCCACCTGCGCGAGGGGATGACCCCCAAGGCTGCCGCGATCGCGGGGGCGCGTGAGCTGGTCGGGCCCATCATCGCGATGACCATCACCCTGGCTGCGGTGTACACGCCCATCGCCCTGCAGGGTGGGCTGACCGGCTCCCTGTTCCGCGAGTTCGCGCTCACCCTGGCGGGCGCCGTCACCATCTCAGGCATCGTCGCGCTGACGCTCTCCCCGGTCATGTCCGCGCACTTGCTCAAGGGCGGTCATCAAGAGCGCGGCCTATCGAAGGTCGTCAATCGCGTGTTCGACCGCGTGCGCGCCATGTACGCGCGTCACTTGGACATGGCGCTCGGGGCGCGCCCCGCCATCTACACCGCGTGGATCGTGGTCAGCGTGCTGGCGTTCCTGATGTTCACCATGTCCGCCAAGGAGTTGGCGCCGACCGAGGATCAGGGCGTGGTCTTCGGCATCGTCAACACGCCGTCCAACTCGACCCTGGACCAAGTGTCGTTCTCGACCAAAGAGGTGAACCGCACGGTGATGGAGATCCCCGAGGCGGGCTTCACCTTCCAGATGACCTTCCCCACCGGTGGTTTCTGGGGTGTGGGCCTAAAGCCGTGGGAAGAGCGCAAGCGTTCGGCCTTCGAGATCGTGCCCGAGGTGCAGCAGCGCATCGCCGTCATCCCCGGCATCCAGACCTTCGGGATCCTGCCGCCCGCGCTGCCCGGCGGCGGCCAGTTCCCGGTGGAGTTCGTCCTGTCGTCCACGGCCGAGGCCGCCGAGATCCTCGGCTTCGCCACCAAGCTGCAAGAGAAGGCCGCCACGAGCGGCGTCTTCGCCTTCCCGCCGCTCATCGACGTCAAGGTCGACCAGCCCGAGTCGCAGATCGAGATCGACCGGGACAAGGTGGCCGAGCTGGGGTTGAGCCTGGCGAACGTGGCGCAGGATCTGTCGACCGCGCTCGGCGGTAACTTCGTCAACCGCTTCAGCGTGGCCGGGCGCAGCTACAAGGTCATCCCGCAGCTCGTCCGCCACGAGCGGCTCAACCCGAGCCAGCTCAAGAACATCTACATCACCGGCCCCAGCGGCCAGCTCATCGCGCTCGATTCCATCGCCACCATCCGCGACGCCGTGGTGCCGCGCTCGCTCAACCGCTTCCAGCAGCTCAACGCGGTCAAGATCAGCGGCGTGGCCATCCGGCCGCTGGACGAGGCGCTGACCTACCTCGAAACCGAGGCCGCCAAGATCCTGCCCAAGTCCTATGCCATGGACTACACCGGCGAGTCGCGCCAGCTGCGCACCGAGGGCAACAAGTTCTTGCCCGCGTTCATCCTGGCCGTGGTCCTGATCTTCCTGGTGCTGTCGGCGCAGTTCAACAGCTTCCGCGATCCGTTCGTGATCCTGGCCGGCTCGGTGCCGCTCGGCATGTTCGGCGCGCTCGCCTTGGCGTTTCTCAAGATGCCGAACCCCAACATGCCCTACTGGACCGACGGATGGACGACCACCATCAACGTCTATTCGCAGGTGGGCCTGGTGACCCTGGTGGGCTTGGTGTCGAAGAACGGGATCCTGATCGTTCAATTCGCGAACTCGCTGCAAGAGCAAGGAATGTCCAAGCTCGCCGCGGTCAGGGAGGCCTCGGTCACCCGTCTGCGGCCGATCCTCATGACCAGCGTCGCCACCATCTGCGGCCACTTCCCGCTGACCCTGGTGCGCGGCCCCGGCGCCGCCGCCCGCAACAGCATCGGCTTGGTCCTGGTGGCCGGGATGATCCTCGGCACAGCGTTCACGTTGTTCTTCGTGCCTGCTATCTACGTGCTGCTGGCCAAGGATCACCGCAAGGGCAAGCAGGCGCAGGCGGCCGACGCGCAAGCGAGCGGGGAGGGGGCTTTCGAGCCGAAGGTGGCGGCGGGGGCGTAAGTCGCGCTCCGGTTCAGGGGGCTGACTCAGTGACTCGCCGGCTTCGGCGTGGCGGGTCCTGTCACCGGCGGACTCCTTCCCACGCCACGGCTTCGGCGAACCGAGTCTCCCTGCGCAGAGCGTCGATAGGAGCGTGTGCGCGCAGCGCGCGCACATGCACCGAAGTCGTGTCGCGGGCCCCCGTTCCGCCGGCGCCACCCGCCACGCCTGCGCCGGCTGGAAAATGGAGCCCGAGTAGAGATTTGATGGATTGAAGTGCAGGAGCAGCGAATAGCTCCGAAAGAGCTCGCCGCGCGGTCTTGTAGCTCGATCAGTTGTTGCCGGATTTGGCCAGGGGGATGGGGGGCAGGCCTAGCTCCTTGAGGAAGCCGCTGTGCTTGTTCGTCGCTTCCCCGATCCGCTTCTCGATCTCCACCAGTGCTTGGTGGGTTGCGGCCAGGTCGATCTCCTCTTCGGCGACGGCGGTGCTGACGTAGCGGGAGATGTTGAGGTTGTAGCCTTCCTCGACGATCTTCTCCATCGGGACGCGCTTGGAATAGCGGGGCTCTTCCTTTCGGAGGCCCGGCGTGGGTTGACCCCGAGTGTCTTCAGCTCGACCTGCACCACGGGAACGCCGTTGAGGAGAAGGATGACATCGTAGCGGTGGTGGCTGTAGTCGGTGTTGATGCGGAGCTGGTGGATGACTTCGAAGTCGTTTTTGCACCAGTCCCGGATGTTGACCAACATGTAGGCGAGCGGCGTTCCGTCGTCGCGGGTGAAGTCGTTGCGCTCACGCAGCACGCGGGCGGCCTTGAAGACGTCGGCGGTGACGAGCTCGTCGCGCAGGCGTTCGAATTCGCCATCGGTCAACTTGACCCGATTCAGGGATTCGAACTTCTCACGGAAGTTCGTCTCCCTCTCCTACGTCGGTAGTGCTTTCCCGGGGTGGTCGCTGCCGGCAGTCACCTCGATCGATCCTGCTCAGGACCGCTCGTCACCTCCAGCAGCCGTGGCCCGACTTCAAGTAGCGCGACGGTGAATAGGCCCCGGCGGCTTGCCGAGGCCGCGCAGTCGGTCGGGAAGCTGTCGGTGTAGCGTAGGTGGACCCCGTCGTTACGAGTGCAGAAGGCATCCACCTCCGCCTGGGCTACGCCAGCCGCATCGGCATTCTCCGTCCACCAGAATGTGAGGAGGAATTTCCTTGCTGCGGCCGAGCTACAGCTCCCGAGCTTGGCGATCTCCGTCTCAAGACACGCGCGCATCCTGCTCGTGTCCCGGCCCCACCATTTCGCCTCGAAGACCCACCTGGGCCTGTCCTGGTCGTCCAAGACGACGAGGTCGGCGCGTTTCTGGGCCTCGCGATAGGCCGCGTACTCCGAACGAACGCGCTCGTGGGGCAGCCATGACTTGAACACTTGGTAGACGATCTGCGTCTCGTAAACACAGTATGCCAGTCCATGGTTGCGACCGCCGTAGAAGGTGCTCGCCTCGACCATTCCCTGCGCGAACGCTCTCGCAAGAGAGGCATCCTCCTCGGCGAGAGCACGTACCGCGAGTCGAAGCAGCAGCACGAGTCGTTGGTCGTTCTCGAATACTCGTTCCGTCGGTGTTGTCATCGCCCCCCTCCAGGCAGGCTCCGGGAATCGGCAGCTCGGTCCGGAACTGGAGGCCAGCAATCCCACCGCCCTGACTCAATCCACAGGCAGTGCGCATCCGGCGCGGACGCCCGATCCCGGCTGAGGGACACACCGGCGGGGCGGTCACTTGTCGCCGAGCCGTGACGGAGCGACGGCGCTGTGAGGAAAGAGGCGCTTCGAGTTCACCGAGCTGTGACGGTCGGGCGGGCGCGGTCGAGCACAATCAGGACGCCGAGCATCTTCTTTACGGTTGCGGTCCCTTTCGGCAAGGGACCGCGTCTCAGAACGGAGACCAAGCATGAATCGAATCTCGTCTGCATGGCGTGGGAGAATCTCCACGAGAGTGCTGTTACTGGTCGTGGTGGGCGCGGGCTGTGGCAGTGGGGCTCGTCCGGGGCACGAGCCACATGGCGGTGTCGAGGGCGCGGCGGGGCTGTATTTGCAGGTGGCGCCGGGCCTGAAGCTGGGCTCGGTCGGGTACGACCTCGCGGGCCCGAATGGGTTCTTCAAGTCGGGTGACCTCGACGTGGGGGCCAGCAACGGCTTCTCCGCGCACATCGGCGGGTTGCCGGCTGGGAGCGGATACGCGATCAGCCTGTCGGGCGCGACGAGCGACGGCAGCACGGCGTGCACGGGAGCGGCGAGCTTCGCCATCACCCCGGGATCCACCACGCCGGTAACCGTGCACCTCATCTGCAAGCAGCAGGGCAGCACGGGCAGCGTGCGGGTGGGCGCCACTTGGAACGTGTGCCCGGTCATCGATGCCGTGTCGGCGATGCCCAGCGAGGTCCTGATCGGCGGAACGCTGCAGCTCGCGGCCAGCGCGCACGACGCTGACGGGGGACCCGCCCCGCTTCGCTATGCGTGGCAGGCCTCGTCCGGGACGCTGGGCACGGCCGACGTCGCGAGCCCGACGTTCACCTGCACGAGCTACGGCTCGGCCACGCTGACCTTGGTGGTCTCGGATGGCGATCCGAGCGCCGGGTGCGCGAGCACGGCGACACTCACGGTATCCTGCTCGGCGCCGTCGGCCTACGTGGTGCCCGCAGCGCCCGGGGTGGTCATCAAGGACTTGCTCACCGTCGGGCAGTCGGTGAACGGATATCGTATGCCAGGTATCGCGGACGGGCTCGGCGCTTTCGACAACGGAAACGGGACCTTCACGCTCCTCATGAACCACGAACTGTCAGCCACGGCGGGTGTCGTGCGGGCGCACGGGGCGAAGGGGGCCTTCGTGTCCAAGTGGATCGTGCGCAAGTCCGACCTGGCGGTGCTGTCGGGCGAGGACGCGATCAAGCAGATCGCGCTCTGGAATCCCACCACGGGCGGCTATCGGGCGCCCGGCGCGGGCGTGGCCTTGAACCGGCTCTGCTCGGCGGATCTCGCGCAGCCCTCGGCCTGGTACGACGCCACGAGCGGCCTCGGCTACGATGGTCGTCTGCTCACCAACGGCGAGGAGTCGGGCGACGAGGGACGGGCCTTCGCGCACGACATGGATGGAACGAGCTGGGAGCTGCCGCGGCTCGGGAAGATGAGCTTCGAGAACGTGGTCGCGCATCCGGGCACGGGCACGAAGACCTTGGTGGTGGGCCTCGACGACAGCTCGCCCGGACAGGTCTACTTGTACCTCGGCAACAAGACGAGCAGCGGCAGTCCGATCGAGAAGGCCGGCCTGACCAACGGCACGCTGTACGGCCTCGCGGTCGAGGGTTTCCCGGCCGAGATCAGCGCGACGGGCATCCCGTCGGGCACCTCGTTTGCGCTAGCCAGCCTGGGCAACGTCGAGAACATGACCGGCGCGGCGCTGGAGGCGGCGAGCGTGGCGCTTGGGGTGACCCAGTTCCTGCGGCCCGAGGACGGCGCTTGGGATCCGCAACACCCGAGTGACTTCTACTTCGTCACCACCAACGGCTTTACCGCCCCCAGCCGGCTGTGGCGCTTGCGCTTCGCGGATCTCGCCAATCCGACCGCGGGCGGAACCATCGCTATGGTGCTGGATGGCAGCGAGGGCCAGCGCATGCTCGACAACCTGACCATCGACGGGGCGGGGCACGTGTACCTGCAGGAGGACGTGGGCAACAACGCGCACCTCGGGAAGATCTGGCGCTACGACATCGCGACCGATGTGTTGACCTTGATCGCGCAGCACGACCCGCTGCGCTTCGTGAAGGGGGCGCCGCTGTTCCTTACCGAGGACGAGGAAGCCTCGGGCATCATCGATGCGACGTCGATCCTCGGGCCGGGCTGGTTCTTGCTGGACGTGCAGGCGCACTACGCGACCGATGCGGAGACCGTGCAGGGCGGGCAGCTCCTCGCGATGTACGATCCCTCGTGGAGCACACCGTCGATAGGCAAGGTCGGCCTTGCGGTCATCGGGGACACGCCCTACGGAGCAGCGCAGGTGGCCGACTTTCCGGCGCTCATCGCCGCCATCAACGCCGCGCCCGACATCACCCGGGTGGTGCACGTCGGTGACACCAAGACCGGCAGCAGCGCGTGCAGCGACGCCTATCTGACCGGCATCGCGGCCAGCCTGCAGACCTTCGCGGATCCGATGGTGTACACGCCGGGCGACAACGAGTGGACTGACTGCCACCGCGCCAGCGCCGGCGGCTACGATCCGCTGGATCGGCTGTCGTTCGTGCGCCGGACCCACTTCCCCGAGGTGGGCCGCACCCTGGGTACGAAGAGGGACGTGCTGTCGCAGGCGGTGCTTCCGGGCTTCGGCGCGTTCGTCGAGAACACGTTGTGGGTCGAGGCCGAGACCGTGTTCGCGGCCGTGCACGTGGTGGGCAGCAACAACGGGCTCGCGCCCTGGTACGGCGACGACCCGAGCAAGGCGGACGAGCCCGTGCGTCGCACCGCCGAGGTCGCGGCGCGGACGGCGGCGGCGGTCGATTGGATTGGTCGGACGTTCGCGCTGGCGCAGCAGGAGCAGGCCAAGGGCGTCGTCCTGTTCATGCAGGCCGACACCTGGGATCCGGCGATCTTCGCGGCCGGGGAATCGAGCGGTTTCGTGCCCATCGTGCAGACACTGGCCCAGGCAACGCTGGCCTTCGGCAAGCCGGTGCTGGTGGTGCAGGGGGACTCGCACGTGTTTACGGCGGACCACCCACTGGCAGCAGGCGACACGAGGTACGGGGTGACCACGCCGGTTCCGAACCTGACCCGCATCGTGGTGCAAGGCTCGACCACTACGCCGCTCGCGGAGTGGCTGCGCATCACCGTGGACCCGTCCACGCCCGAGGTGTTCAGCTGGGTCCGAAACCCGCGCTAGAACCGGGGCCCTTCGGATAGGAGACAGGGCGGCGGGGCGTCGATGCTGTAGATTTCGGGCATGGACCAACCCGCCGCGCTGATTTTCGTCGACATCCAGAACGACTACTTTCCAGCTGGACGGAATCCGCTCGTCGGGGCCGAGGCCGCGGCGGAGGCCGCGCGTCGGGTGCTCGAGGAATTCCGCGGGAGGGGGCAGACCGTCATTCACGTCCAGCACATCTCGCTGCGCCCGAACGCCACGTTCTTTCTGCCGGGTACGCCGGGGATGGAAATTCATCTTTAGGTTGCACCGCGGTCGGACGAGCCGGTCGTGCAGAAACACCATTCCAACTCCTTCCGGGAAACCGGCCTCCTCGAGGAGCTTCGCCGTCGCGAGGTCGGTCAGCTCGTATGCTGCGGAATGATGACCCACATGTGCATCGACACCACGGTGCGCGCCGCGTACGACCTGGGCTTCGCGTGCACCGTGATCGGCGCCGCCACGGCCACCAAGGACCTGACCCACGGAGGTGTCGTGGTAGCCGCGGCACAGGTGCAGGCAGCCTACTTGGCCGGGCTCAACGGCCTCTTCGCAAGAGTCCTCTGAACGAGGCCTGCTACTCGGTGGGATACCCGGCGGCTTCCCAGGCGGTGATGCCGCCGGCCAGGTCGCGTACACGCCGGTAGCCTTTCGTGATCAACTGCGAGCCGACGGTCTGGCTGGTGCCCCCGGAACGACAGTAGAGGACGATATTCGCGCATACATCGTCTTTCACCAGCGCTTCGATCCCGGCGACGTCGTTGGCCAACACGGCATCGGTGCCGGGGATGTTCTTGATGGACGAGCCCTTCACGTTGATGAGGAAGGGATCTTCGCCGCCATCGAGCAGCGCCTTGAGCTCCGAGGGCGACAGGTGGACGAAGCTCTCCTGGGCGCAGGTTCCACCGGTCTTGCCGTCGGGTCCGGCGACTTCCGGCAAGACGTCGGCAATCTTCGTGTCCCTCTTCGAGGGTGCCGCGTCGGCTACGACCACGTCGGGCACGGTTGCATCCTCGTTGCGGTTGACGAGATCGGACGTCTTGGTATCGGGCGCGCTAGTGTCCGCGGTATCGGGCCTTGTCGCATCCGACAGAGCGTCCGGCCGATCCGACGCGACGTCAGGCACGAGGGAGGACGAGGAGGTGTCCTTCCCCTCGACTGGCACGTCGGCCCGGACGGACGCGACCGCGGCATCGCCTGGCGCGCACATCCGATTGGCGCTGCTGATGCAGTCGGGGGCGGCGAGCATCGAGTCGGCGGTGTCCCTGGCGCTGGCGGACGCGTCGGTCGAGGGATTGCCCCCGGACGAGCCGACGCAAGCGACCAGGAGGCAGGGACCGATAAGGAATCCGAAAACAGGACCCGTCATATCCAGAACTCCCGACCCGAAAGATAGCAGGGTCCCGGGCCGAGGCCGAGTCGTTCCTCGACCGCCTGGCTCCTGCCTCCGCCGGCTGCGGTCTTGTCTCGGGGCGCCGCGGCTGCCACCTCGTGCGATCCGGCTTGCGACCGAGAGGGACAGGAGCAAGATCTCTGTTCCCCAAGCACGGATCGGCTCCCATGAATCACCCATCGCAGCCCTCCCCGACTTTCGAAAGATCGAGCAGCCCGACGCCAAGACGAGGAACCAGCGTCAGGCTGGTGTTGCTCGGCGGCACGCTCGCGATGACGATGCTCGCCATCGTGATCTCGGGGGGGTTGGTTTGGGTTTCCACCGCACTTCATCGGACCACTGCGGATGCCTCTGGCGCGGTCGAGAGCATCCGGCTCGCCGAGGAGGCGGTGTCCGAGCTGGCTCACCTGATGGAGGCCGATGGCGCCAGCGCCGGCGCATCCGGTGGCGAGGGCCTGCGCGCGAAAATGCTGGAGCTGCGGTCGCACACGAACACGGCCCGCGGCAAGGCGGCCCTGGCGAAGGCCGAGAAGGCGGTCGACATCTTCCTGACCGACTCGCGCGACCTCAAGGCGCCCAAAAACCAGCTCGAAGCGGAGCGTGCACTGGAGGAGCTGGTGCTGGCGAGCGTGGAGAGAGCGCGCGCGGCCCAGGCGGAGGCGCAGCGCTGGGACGCGATGGCCAATCGGGCGGGCTTCGTGTTGTCGGCCGTTCTCCTGGGCGGCGGCGTGGCGACCATCGTCTGGCTTCGGCGCCGGGCCTTTGCCCCCCTGCTGCGACTGGCGCGAACCATGGAGCGTTTCGGCCGGGGCGATCGTGATGCTCGCGCGGACGAGGCCGGCGCGGAGGAGCTGCGCGACATGAGCCGGCGCTTCAACGAGATGGCGGCCGCGCTGTCAGCCCAGCGCAGCCAGCAGATCGCGTTCTTGGGCGGCGTGGCGCACGATCTGCGCGGCCCGCTGTCGGTGCTCAAGGTGTCGCTGGGCGTGCTGGGGCCTACGAACCCGCTGCCCTCGGAGGCGAAGCTGCGACAGTCCTTGGCCCGCATGGAGCGTCAGCTGGCCCACCTGGAACGCATGGTTGGCGATTTCCTGGAGGTCTCGCGCATCGAGGGGAGCGGCTTGGAGCTGCAACTGGATACGCACGATGCGCGGCTGCTGGTTCAGGAGGTGGCGAGCTGTTTCGTCGAGCTCGCGGGCCCGCGCATGCGGGTGGGCATACCAAACGCGCCGGTACCCCTCTGCTGCGATGGCCTTCGCATTCAGCAGGTGCTCACGAACCTGGTGAGCAACGCGGTCAAGTACTCTCCGCCCGACACCACCATCGACGTGACCCTGTCGTCCGTTCGCGAACAGGTCGAGGTCAGCGTCCGCGATCGTGGCGTCGGGATCTCGGAAGAGGAGCAGACTTTCATCTTCGAACCCTTCCGGCGCGTCGGACTGTCCAAGGAGCGCGTGCCCGGCGTCGGGCTCGGACTCTACGTGGTCCGTCGCATCGTGGAAGCTCACGCGGGACGCATCGAGGTCACGAGCACGCCGGGCCAGGGCGCCACCTTCCGGGTCCTTCTGCCGCGCGCGCCATCGCACACCGGCCGCGTCGCCCAGCAAAGCACCGGGGCACCGCAGCCCGCGGCATTCTCGTAGGCCAGAGCGACGGCGACCGGGCGGCGCGAAAACCAACGCCGGCCTCTCGAAGTCAGGGGCGCAGCCGCGGCTGGCCCCGTATGATCCTGCCATGGGGGAGACAGCAGAGGCGGGTCGCAAAGTCGTCATATGCGGGTCGTACGGCGGCATGAACCTGGGCGATGAGGCTATTTTGCAGGTCATCCTGCGCGACCTGCGACGGTCTCGCTCGCCGCGGATCACGGTGCTCTCGCGCAACGCCGTGGATACTTCGCGGCGGCACGGGGTTGCCGCACTCGATCTCTACGGGCTGTCGCGCCAGGACGCTCGCGCCGCTCTGGCCGGGGGCGACCTCTTCATCCTTGGCGGCGGGGGCCTGCTCTACGATGCGGACTCCGAGATGTATCTGCGCCAGCTCGCGACGGCCTGCGATCTGGGGGTCCCCGCCATGACATATGCGATCAGCGCCGGCCCTCTGGTCGACCGTGGTGTGCGTGCGATGGTGCGTGACGTCCTCAACTCCGCGCAGCTGATCACGGTTCGCGATCGGCGCGCCGGGCAACTGCTCGAGGATCTGGGCGTGGATCGCCAGATCCACCTGACCGCGGACCCGGCGCTGCTGCTCGAGCCCGAGCCGCTCACGCTGGACGAGATCTTGAGCGCCGAGGCCATCGATCCGAAGGCTCGACTCATCGGCATGTCGGTGCGCGAGCCCGGGCCGGCCGCGCCCAGCCTGCGCGTGGAGCACTACCATCGCCTGGTCGCCAACGTGGCCGACTTCATGGTCGATCGTCTCGACGCCGAGGTGGTCTTCTTTCCGATGGAGCGCCGGGGCTCCGACGTGCAGCACAGCCACGGGGTGGTTTCTCGCATGCACAGGGCGCAGCGGGCTACCGTGCTCAAGCGCGAGTACACGCCCGGGCAACTCGTGACCTTGCTTGGCCACTTCGCCTTCGCCGTGGGCATGCGCCTGCACTTCCTCATCTTCTGCGCGCTGGCCTCGGTGCCGTTCGTGGCGCTGCCCTATGCGAGCAAGGTCGCCGGGTTCCTCGACGACCTTCGGCTCGACGTCGCGCTGCTCGACCAAGTGAGCGCGGGCGAGCTCATCGCGGGCGTCGACCGGGCCTGGGACACCCGCGGCGAGCTCAACCAGCGGATCCAGCTTGGCCTGCGGGCGTTGCAGGAGCGGGCGGAGGCCACCCACCAACTCGCGCTCCGATTGCTCGACCAGGAATTGCTCGCGTAGGCGACCATGGAACGCGTCACCGACATCCTCATCGTCGGCGGTGGCCTGGGCGGCGTGGCCGCGGCGCTGGCGGCGTTGCGCATGGGGCGCAGTGTGACCGTCACCGAAGAGACGGCATGGATCGGCGGTCAGCTTACCGCGCAGGCGGTGCCCCCCGATGAGCACCCCTGGATCGAGGGCACCGGCAGCACCGCTACCTACCGCCGCCTTCGCCACGGAATCCGAGAGTATTACCGGCGCAACTATCCGCTGTTGCCCGACGCCCACTTCGATACCTATCTCAATCCCGGCCGCGGTCGCGTGAGCCCCCTTTGCCACGAGCCACGCGTGGCCTTGGCGGTCCTGTACGAGTTGCTGGCCCGGTACCTGGCGAGCAACAGACTTCAGCTGCTGCTGCACATGCGACCGGTCGCCGTCGAGACCGAGCACGACCGCGTTCGCGCCGTCACCCTCGAGCACGCACCCTCTGGCGCGACGACGGTGATCCGGGCACCGTTCGTGCTCGACGCGACGGAGTGGGGCGACTTGCTCGCCTTGGCCGGAGCCGAGCTGGTGGTGGGCGCCGAGTCCCAGGCACAGACCGGCGAGCCGCACGCCCTGCCCGGCGACGCCGATCCGTATGACCAGCAGGCCATCTCTTGGTGCTTTCCGCTGGACTACCTTCCCGGCGAAGACCACACCATCGAACCACCACGCGACTACACGTTTTGGCGCCAATTCCGTCCTGCATTCTGCGACGAGCCCCAGCTCGGTTGGAAGTTCGTCGATCCGGTCACGCTGTCGCTGCGCCACGAGGCCATCTTCCACGGCCCCACCGACGAGCCGCAGAACGATCTGTGGCAGTTCCGCCGGATCTTCTATCGCGGGCACTACCCTCCCGGTCGGTTCGAGAGCGACATCACGCTGGTGAACTGGCCGCAGATCGACTACTTCCTGGGCCCCGTGGTCGGGGTGTCTGACGAGGAGCGGACGCGCAATCTAGAGGGTGCCCGCCAGCTCAGTCTATCGTTCTTGTACTGGATGCAGACCGAAGCGCCCCGGCTCGACGGCGGCGTGGGCTATCGTGGCCTGCGGCTACGCCCTGACGTGGTCGGCACCGGCGACGGCTTGGCCAAGCACGTCTATGTGCGTGAGAGTCGTCGGATTCGAGCCGAGCTGACCGTGCTGGAGCAACACGTGGGCACCGATGCGCGTGGGTCGCTGCAGGGCGCGGAGCAGTTCAACGACAGCGTAGGCATCGGGAGCTACCGCATCGATCTACACCCGAGCACGCGGCAGCGGACCTACGTGGATCTGAGCAGCTGGCCATTTCAGATTCCTCTCGGCGCCCTGATACCGGTGCGCATGGAGAACCTGCTGCCCGCGTGCAAGAACATCGGGACGACCCGAATCACCAACGGCTGCTATCGGCTGCATCCAGTCGAATGGAGCATCGGCGAAGCGGTCGGAGCGCTGGCGGCCTACTGCCTGGCCAACCATTGTTCCCCACGCGCTGTCCGAAACACGCCCCGGCATCTGACGGACTTCCAGCAGCTCCTGGGCGGCACGCTCGGGATCGAGCTGGCCTGGCCGGATCCACGAGCCACCGCCCGCTGAACCCCAGCAGGCTGATGCCGCAAAAGAAGAAGCCAGGCAGCCAGCTTCCGAGTCAGCGACCTCCGCGGGTCGCCTTGGCCGTGGGCGAATGGGCGTTGCGAACCGCTCGGGATTGCAGGCTGGTCGTACGCTTCACCCGTCCCTGGCTCCCCCGCGTCGATTTGCGCGAAGGCCTCCCGGTCGCCGAGTCCTCGAGTCGCGCCCCGCCTTTCTCTTGGGCGCGCTTGGACCGATTGCGGTCCGCGGTGCTCCCATTCCCCGCTTTGCGGTCGGAGGCGCTGACCCCCGGTTTCGAGGTGTCGACTGGTGCGTTCCTCGGGGCCCGCCGTGGCTGCTTGGGCTTGGGAGGATGGGCTGCGCGCTGTTGTTCCGCTCTGAAGATCTGTGCCTTGGTTGCCATGACTCCAACATAATGGAAGGTGGCGCCTCTTCAAGTCATACCAGTCTTTTAAGGTGCATGTGGAGCAAGGCTTGGTCTGCTAAGGTCGGCCCACGACACCGAGATTGCCATGCGACCAGCCTTTGCCTACGCCGCCCTACTTTGCGCCATAGCCATCGCCCGGACCGCGAGCGCGGCGACTGTGCCGGCCGCCGCCGATCAGCAGAAGGCCGCCAAGCGCGCGTGCCTGGCTGGCGACTACGTGACCGGGGTGCGCATCCTGGCCGACCTTTTCCTCGACAGCAACGACCCGACCTACCTCTTCAACCAAGGGCGTTGTTACGAACAGAACGTGCGCTACGAAGAGGCCATCGGGCGCTTCAACGAGTACCTGCGCAAGGCGCCGAACCTGACCGCCACCGAGCGGGCCGACACCGAGGCACACATCGCAGCCTGCGAGGCCGCCATCGGACGCACGGCCGTGCGCGCGAGCGAGGTGATCGTGACCGCGCCGGCCGTGGTGCCCGTCCGGCCTTGGCAGACGACCGCCGGGTGGGTCGCCTCGGGGGTTGCTGCCGTCGCGCTGGGCTTCGCCATCGTCGAGCACGTGCGGTACGTGGGCAAGGGCAACGACTTCAACGATCTGGTCAGCCAGGGCCGCTGCAGCGACGCCGCCCTCGACAAGGGCGGCCCAGGTTGCGCGAGCCTGGCCGATTCCCAAGACACCGCGGCCGTGCTGGCCGGGGTCGGCTACGGCACCGCCGCGCTCGCCGTGGGTGCCGCCGCGTACCTGTGGCTGAGTGCTCCGTCCGTCGCGACGAGCAGCAGCCACGCGTCCCGAAACCTCGTCTGTCTGCCTGGTCTCGCCGGGGTCTCCTGCGGAGGGCGGTTTTGATGCCGTCCATTGCGAGTCGGGCGGGCCTGGCGCTCGCGCTGCTACTGGCCGCCGGTGGTTGCGTCGAGCGCGCGTCGTTGTACGACGGCGGAACCCCGGGGGAAGCGTCGGTTGCTGTCGATGGCGACGTTCCCGAGACGCGAGGGCGAGCGGACGCTGCAAGTCCTCTCGACGGAAGCGACGTGAGCGATTCGAATACGGACGCCTCGGGAGGGCCCGTCGGCCTGGACGGACCCAGGCGAGCAGATGCCTCGCCCGTGCTGGATGGTTTCGCCAGCGCCACCGCGGACGTGCGCGATGTGGCTGGGTCGGCCGACGTCTCGGCAGACGGCAACGCAGGTAGCACCTTGCTCGACGCCGTGGCGCCGAGGGACGACGTCGCAGTCCCCGACGTGCCGGGCCCCGACAGCGCCCCCGACCTGCCGGTACCGGACGTTGCCCGCAGCGACGTCCCCGCCGACGCTCCTGCGCCCCGCGACGTGGCCTCGCCCGACTTGTCCAACCCTTGTTCGCCGAACCCGTGCGCACACGGCTCGTGTGCCGCCAGCGGCAGTGGTTTCAGATGCAGCTGCTCGGCGGGGTGGGGCGGCACGACCTGCGAAGCCGGCTCTTGCAGCAACATGAACTGCCCGTCCAGCACGACCTGCCGGGTTCCGGTGAAATCTTCCGCCGCCGTCTGCTATCCCAGCACGTGCGCGGGGTCGAGCGGGCTTTGCATGGCCGAGAACAGCGACGGTAGCGGCGACGCCGTCATCATCAGCGGTCGCAACTCCAGCTTCGCGGAGCTCGCGGGCTCGGACTGGCGCAACCGCGCGCGCTACTTCGGCTACCTCGACGAGAGCCACGGCGCTTGCGTTTGTGTCTTCCCGCAGACCAGCGAAGGCGGCACCCCGCTCGTCATCTCGCTCGGCCAGGTGAAGACCAAGTCGTCTGGCTTCGGCCAATCCAACTCGTGGAACAACCCGCCCATCTGTGACTGCCCTTGAGCCGCATGCGTTCGAAGCTGACCGCGGTATGCATTCTCGGGCTGTGCCTGACCTCGGCGTTGGCCTTCGCCCGCCCCAGGAACCCAAAGCACTGCCCGAAGCGGGCCCCGAAGGAAGGGGCGTCGTGTCCGCGAGCCGCCACCGCTTGCCACTACCCTTGCGAGAGCGAAGGGCATAGCGGGCTCGCATGTGCTTGCGAAAAGGGAGCGGACGGCCGTTGGCGATGGAAGTGCGAGGACTTCGGTCCGGTATGCGTGATGTAGTCGCCCCGGCCTCCTCGACGCGTCTCGTGCTGCCGCCCCTCGTCCTTCGAGGTGTGGCGTTCGACCCGCCGGTGTTCAGTGCGCCCATGGCTGGCATCACCCACAGCGCGTTCCGGCGCCTGCTGGCCGACTTTGGCTGCTACGGCGCGCTCTACACCGAGATGCTGGCGGGCAAGTGCATCCTGCATGAAGACGAGCAGGCGTCGCCCTGGCTCAAGCGCAGACCGGCCGAGGGCCGGGTCATCTACCAGCTGCTCGTGGCGAACGAAGCGCGCTTGCCCGAGATCGGCGCGCGCCTCGAAAGCCTGCGACCCGATGGCGTGGATCTCAACCTCGCCTGCGATGCTCCGACCGTGCAGCGGCTGGGCGGCGGCGCGAACCTGTTCGAGGACATGGCTCGCATGCGCGCCATCCTGCGCGGTTTGCGCGCGCATTTCGCGGGGCCGCTGCTGGTGAAGATTCGTTTGGGCCAAGCAACCGAAGGTTGGCTCGATCGCCTGCGCGAGCGCCTGCGCCTGTTCGAAGACGAGGGCATGGACGCGGTGGTCCTGCACACGCGCTACTTCCGCGAGAAGCTGGGCCGTCCCGCGCGGCCGTGGCTCTACGCCGCGCTGGCCGAGCATACCCGCCTGCCCCTGATCGCCAACGGCGACGTGCACCGCCCTGACATCGACGTGCCCTCCACCGTGCGAGGGCTCATGGTGGGTCGCATGCTGGTGGCTTGCCCATGGCTGTTCGCCGAGTGGCGCAACCCCGGGCTGTCCGTCGATCGCGTCGCCGTCTGGAACCGCTACTGCGACTACCTGCTCGAAGACTTCGTCCCCCATGTGGCGCTCAAGCGCCTGAAGATCTTCACGCCATACTTCGCGCGCAACTTCTTCTTTGGCCACACCTTGTTCGTCGGGGTGCAAGCCGCCCCCGACTTCGCCACCGCCCGCGCCCGCGCCCAGGCGTTCTTCGACC
>CAZYFU010000071.1:0-31746 GCA_964647025.1 uncultured Myxococcales bacterium
CGCGGCTACCTTTCGCCCTACTTCGTCACGGACGCCGAGCGCATGGAGTGCGTGCTCGAGGACGCGTACATCCTCATCAACGAGAAGAAGATCTCGAACATGAAGGATCTGCTGCCGGTGCTCGAGCAGGTCGCCAAGTCGGGCAAGCCTTTGCTCATCGTGGCCGAGGACGTGGACGGCGAGGCGCTGGCCACTCTGGTCGTGAACAAGCTGCGCGGCACCCTGCACGTGTGCGCGGTCAAGGCGCCGGGCTTCGGTGACCGCCGCAAGGAAATGCTGAAGGACATCGCGGTCCTCACCGGTGGCCAGGCCATCACCGAGGATCTCGGCCTCAAGCTCGAAGGCGTCACCCTGAAGGATCTCGGTCGCGCCAAGCGGGTCACCATCGACAAGGAAAACAGCACCATCGTCGAGGGCGCCGGCAAGAAGGCCGACATCGAAGCCCGCGTGAAGCAGATCCGCACCCAGATCGAAGACACCAGCTCCGACTACGACCGCGAGAAGCTGCAAGAGCGGCTCGCCAAGATCGTCGGCGGCGTGGCCGTCGTGAAGGTCGGCGCTGCCACCGAGAGCGAGATGAAGGAGAAGAAAGCACGCGTCGAGGACGCCCTGCACGCGACCCGCGCGGCCGTCGAGGAAGGCATCGTCCCGGGGGGTGGCGTGGCCTTGATTCGCGCGCAGGCGGCGCTCGATGGCCTGAAGTTCGACGACGACCGTCGGTTCGGCGTCAACATCATCCGTCGCGCCATCGAGGAACCGCTGCGCCAGATCTCGGCCAACGCGGGCGTCGACGGCTCGATCGTCATCGAGAAGGTCAAGTCCGGCAAGGGCGCGTTTGGCTTCAACGCCGCCACCGAGGAGTACGAGGACCTGGTCAAGGCCGGCGTCATCGATCCTGCCAAGGTGGTGCGCGCGGCGCTGCAGAACGCAGCCTCCGTGTCGAGCCTGATGCTCACCACCGAGGCCATGATCGCCGAGAAGCCGAAGAAGAAGGAAGATGCGGCTCCTGGTGGCGGCATGGGCGGCGGCATGGGCGGCATGGGCGGCATGGGCGGCATGGGCGGCGACGACTTCTAACCGAAGCGCTCGACTCCCTTCGAGAACGGCGGGCCACCTCGGCCCGCCGTTTTTTTTTCGCGCGAGGAATTGCGTCGACACGCTCTGATCGGCCAAGAAGCCGGTGCTACAATGGCGACGTGGCCACCGATTCAGGAACCAACCGACGCCGCAGCCCGCGCATCGAGGTCTTCGCCCAAGCCCAGGTCAAAGCCCACGACGTCCACATCATGGAGGTGCGCAACGTCTCGGCGGGTGGCATCTACCTGGTGGGTACGCCCGAGCAGTACCCCGAGCTCGTCCCGGGGCGGGACCTGGGCCTGCTCATCTTCGGATCGGAAGACGGCCTCGGCGACGATCCCGAGTTCAACATCGTGTGCCACGCCCGCATCATTCGCATCGACGAGGGCTTCCCCGGAAAACGTCCACCTGGCTTCGGCGCGACCATCGACCCAGTCGACGAGGATAACCGCGAACGGCTGACCAAGTTGTTGATGCGCGCCGAGAGCTATCGGGTCGGCGACCCGAGGAGGTAGGACGACGGGGCCCTGGCGCGCTGGGACGCCGCGAAAGTGGCGTGGGCCCGCAACCGGTGGTAACAGAAAGGTGTGTTCAGGCTGCTACGGCTCATCTTCGTGCTCGGCGCGCTCGGCGCCACGATTTGGTTCGGCACGACGGTACCGCTCGGCGAGCGTACGCTGTTCGAGCACGTCCAGGCCATCTGGAAGACGCCGGAATCGCAGGGGCTCGTGCGGGGGACGAAGGACAAGGTCGGCACGCTGGTGGATCGCGCGACGAACCGCGTAGTCAAAGGCGTGGTGAAGAACGCCCCCAGCCAGATCACCGCTCACGGACGTGCCGCCGACCAGGACCCTTCTGCCGAGCCGCCCATGGAGAACCTTCAGGACCTGGACCGGAAGGCGCTACGCGGCCTCATCGAGCGCGGCCGCGCCGACAATGCGAACTGAGATGACCGACGAAAGCACCTACCGCGCACGCATCGACGAGACCCTGAAGCGCATCGATGCCGCGTTCGAAGACGTGGACCCGGACCTCGCGGAGTCGGACTTCGCGCAAGGAAGCCTGATCATCACCTTCAAGCAAGCGCACAAGCTGATCCTGTCGCCGCAAGCGCCGCTGCGACAGCTCTGGGTAGCGTTCCGGGATCGCGCGTGGCACCTCAATCACGACGGTGCCCGATGGATCGACGACCGGGGCCAAGGCGTGGAGTTGCTGGCGCTCATCGCCGACCTCACCAAGCAGAACGCCGGCGTCACGCTGGCTATCTGACCTCCGCGCGGCTGCGGGCTGTTCAGTACCGGACCGTGTGCCCCTCGCGCCAGAGCGCGTGCTCCATGGCCGCCAAGAGCGGCAGCACCGTCTTCCTATCGAGCGCGCTGATGGCGAGTGTCCCGTCCCCCTCCAGGATCACCCTCTCCTCGGGCAACAAGCGGTCGACCTTGTTGTACACGAGCAGGCGCGGCGTCTCCGCCAACTCCAGATCCTTCAGAATTCGCTCGACGGCGGTGACGTGCGCGTCGCGATCGGGATCCGATGCGTCCACGACGTGCAGAAGCAAGTCGGCATCGTCCAGCTCTTCCAAGGTCGCGTGGAAGGCTTGCGCCAGATCCTTGGGCAGGTCGCGAATGAACCCGACGGTGTCCGCCAGGATCAGCTCGCGCTCGCGCGGGAATCGCAGCCGCCGCGTGGTAGGGTCGAGCGTGGCGAACAGCTTGTCCTCGACCAGCACGTCGCTGCCGGTCAGGCCGTTGAGCAACGTCGATTTTCCGGCGTTGGTGTAGCCCACGATGGCCACCACGGGAAGCCCGCGATCCGAGCGCGCCTTGCGACGGCCTTGGCGCTGCCGTCGGGTCTCCTCCACGTCCTTCTCGAGACGGTGCAGCCGTTCGCGCGCACGGCGCCGGCCGATCTCCAGCTTGGTCTCGCCAGGCCCGCGGCCACCGATGCCGCCCACCAGGCGGCTCATCATGGTGTTCTCCTCTTGGAGTCGCGGCAGTCGGTAGCGAAGCTGCGCAAGCTCGACCTGCAGCTTCGCGTCCCGGCTGCGCGCCCGCTGGGCGAAGATGTCGAGGATCAGGATCGTTCGATCGATGACCTTGAGATCCGTGAAGGACGCGATGGCGTGCGCCTGACCGGGCGACAGGTCGGGATCGAAGATGAGCACGCCGGCGTCGAACTGCATCGCCCGCACCAGCACGTCCTCCAGCTTGCCGCGGCCGATGAGATAGCGCGGATCCGGTTCGGGCCGCCGTTGCACCGCCACATCGACCACCTCGATGCCCGCGGTCCGACACAGCTCGCGCAACTCATGAACGCGCTGGTCGACGGGAGAGCCCTGGGGCGGGGCCCAAACGCTCCCGGGCCCTTCCACTTCCGGCTGGGCCGGCGGGCGACGCAAGCGATTCTGGCCGTGACCACGCGACTTGCCGAGCTCGGCCACCACCAGCAGAGCGCGCTCGACGGCTCGAGTGGCTCGGGCGGTCGGCAAGACCCGGTCGAACTCCTCTTCCAACGCATCGATGAGCTCGATGAAGTCGAGCTCGGAGCGGTGGAACGGCTCGGTCGGCAGAGACACCCACGGCGATTTGCCCTCGCGCGGTGGCACCAGATGCGCCACGTGCAGATCCGCCGGCCTGCCTTCGTGGTTGACGCCGACCGCAGCCACCAGATCCAGTCGGAGCAACGCCAAGTCCACCAGATCGTCGCGGGACAGCGCCTCGTTGCGCAGGTGCGTGTGCACCAAGCGCAGACCGCGGAATCGGCCGTGGCCCGCGCGCAAGCGGCCTACCTCGGGCAACATGATGCGCGAGGCGTCTCCCACGAACACGTGCTCGATGTCGCCCTGGCGGGAAATCAAGACGCCGACTTGACGGGCAATGCCCCGCGACACCTCGCACAGAAAGCCCGCCAGCTCGGCAGAGACCACTTCGTGGGGTGAAACGCGTCGGCGGTACACCCGCTCGAGGGCGGACAGCTCCGACGGCTTGAGTCCGGCGCGGTTTCCAGTTATTTCGCGCATGAAATTCGGCGAGAGGCTCAGACCGCCAATTCGTACAGGCTAAGTCTGGTTCTCCTCACCCGAACGCGCAACCGGGGGCGTGCTCGGGCCGCCCGCGGGGCGTTCGTCGAGCACGGTCAACGCCACGCTGATCGCGCGCTTGGCTTTGTCGATAGCCTTCTCGTCGTCTTTGATGCGGCGGTAAGCGCGCAAAGCTTGGTCTTCCAGATCGGCGATCTTGCCCTCCAGCTCGGTGATCCGATCGCGAGCCTGGCCGAGCTTCACCTCGCGGTCACGGGTGTCGCTGCGGGCGGTGTCGAGCTCTCCTTCCACGCGCAGAAGGCGCCGGTGCATCTCGGCCAGCTCCTCGTTGCGCGCCGCCAGCTCACCCTCCACGTCGGAGACGCGGGCGTGCACCTGCTCCAGCTCCGCACGATGCTTCTCCGCAAGCTCGGCCTTCTCGTCCAGGCTCCGCCGCTCGGCCTCCGCCATGGCGGCGTGGTGCTGCTCATCGCGGGCCTGCAGCTCCGTCCGTCTCCGCCCGTCGGCCGCGTCGAGATCGGCCGCGCGCTTGACCTCGGCTTCTTCCAGCTCGAGGCGCCGGCGATCCTCGGCGGTGGTAAGCGCGGCTTCGTGGCCGCGACGAAGCTCCGCGATCTCGTTCTTGGCATCCCGGTCCTTGGTTTCGAGGGCCGCCAGGTGGGCTTGCTTCTCGCTCTCCATTGCGGCGCCGTGCTCTTCCCGCAATGCCAGAACCGTCTTCTCGTGCTCTCGACGCAATCGCGCCAGATCGAGCTCGTGCTTTTCGTCGAGCGACGTCTTCTCCTCCGCGTGCCGCTTCGCAAGCAGCTCGACCTCGGAGGCATGGGCACCGCTGATTCGGCCGATCTCGGCTTGCATCTCGGCTTCCCGGGAAGCCTTTTCCTCCTCGCGGTCTTCGCGAAGGCGTGCGATCTCGGCCTTGTGCGCATCCTCGTCCTCACGAAGCCGCGCTTCCAGGTCGTTGCGAACCCGATCCAGCTCTTGCCGTGCGCGATCTTCGAGCGTGCCGAGCTTCTTCTTGAGCACGTCGAGCTCGTCGTGCGTCTTGCCAATCTCCGCATGGGCGTCGTCCAGGCGCACCTTGAGACCACGCTCCCGCTCGATCGCCTTCTCTTTGTCCTGAGCGAGCGCCAACACCTTCTCGTTGGCGTGCATCAGGTTCTTCTCGAAGGTGATCATCTTCTCTTCGAGATCCCGCCGCGCGCGCTCGTGCTCGCGCATGCGATCCTTCTGATCGAGGAGCTGGCGCTCTTTGGCATCGAGCGCATCGCGCAAGTCGAGGATGTCCTTCTCCTTGCGATTGATGGTCTCGCGAAGCCCCAGGAGATCCTTCTCCTTGTGCAGCGGCTGCGCCTGCAGGTGCGTACGCAAGTCGTCGATGACCGACGCCAGCTCGCGCTTCTCGTCCTCCAGCTCGTGGATACGCTTCTGCAGATCGCTGAACGCGGCGTCGTTGGCGGTGGCGGCAGCATACGCGACCACGGAGGTGTTGCGGACCTCGTCAGGCAACGGCGGCACATCCTGCTCCTCGAGCGAAGGCGCTGCCCTGCGCAGGGCCTCCGGATCGCCTTCAATCTCGGCAGGCGTCGTAGCCGTAACCTCGGCGGTCTTGGGCTCGCCGAGCGGGACCGCGAACGGCACCGCACCTGCGTCGTCGAAACCGGAGGGCGGCGCCAGATCGTCGGCCAGCTCGGGCGGCGCGGAATCCTCGGGGGTGGGCGGCGGGGGCAGCTCGCCCGGCCCGTCGTGGTCGAACGACGACGCGACGACACGGGTGGCGCCCTCCTCGACCCAGCCTTCGCCGTCCTCCTCCTGGTCGTCGCCTTCGACGCTGGCAACGGGTGCTGGTGGGACCGCCGGCAACGGATTGACGGGCGGTGGCGTCGCGACGTTCAGATAGTCCTGCGCCGGCTTGGCAGCCTCCGGCTGCGAAGGCGGGGGCGTCGACATCTCGAGCGCATCGAACGCGGCCTCGGCCTCCTTGTCGAACATGGCATCGAGAACGGGATTCACGCCGAGCGGCTCGACCGCCGGCACCCCGGACACGGTATCGGGTGCGGGCGTATCGAGCTTGGTCTCGTCGACGATGTCGTCGGCATCGATGGCGATCTCCGACGACACCACGTCACTGCCCAGGAAGATCTCGGCCGAAGCCGAGACGGCATTCGCTCCTTCGTCGAGGCCGACCAGGATGTTCACCTTGCGCATCAGCTCGTGGCGATCGACGGGCTTGAACATGTAGTCGTCGGCTCGCAGCTTGAATGTCTTGTGCTGCTCGAACTTCTCTGGTGACTCGTCGGACGAAGTGAGGATCAGCGGCACGTCCTTGAGGTCGTTGGCGCGCTTGATCTTGTTGCAGATGGCATAGCCGATCTTCTTGGGCTCGACCGACACGATCATGAGCGCCGGGCGATTCTTCTTGGCCCACTCGACCACTTGGTCGCCGTTCGTGATGTTCTTGATCTCGAACCCGTACGGTTCCAAGGTCTGGACGATGATGCCCAGGGCAGCTTCGTCCGGCTCGACACACAGAAGCGTTCGCGTCGCCATGAGGGCTCGAAGTTACTACGGAAGGGCAGGAAGCTCCAAGCAGGGCCGCTGGCGCGCCACCATTATCGGCGGCTAAGGTAGACGGTTTCGACCCAATTGGCCAAAGCGTCTTCGTCCAGGTCGGCGGTGAACACGTAGTCCAAGCCGGACGGCTCGCGTAGGGTCACGGTGGCTACCCCACGTTGGGTGTCCATGTACACCGGCCGGCCATTGAGTGTGCGCTGGTGCGCGCCTGCGAGTGGCTCGTTCCCCGACGGAAACACCATCATCCCCAGCCGATGTCCCGACGAGACTCGGTACACGACATAGGCACCGAAACGGTCGCGCACGTTCACCAACCGGCCGCCCTGACAGCGGGCGCCGCTACCGTCCGTCGGCGGGACCGTGAAGTCGAGCTTCCCGCGGAACCAATCGGACACCTTCGCGCAGCTCTCCGAGAGAACGTCGAATGGCAGGTCGTGGTGGAACGTGGAGACTGCCTGCTCGAGCACAGGCGAACGCGCCGTGCGCGGCATGTTGGTCACCATCAGAACCAAGGCGGCGGCCGCCGCCATCCCGACCGTGAA
Organism: uncultured Myxococcales bacterium; assembly: GCA_964647025.1. GTDB lineage: Bacteria > Myxococcota_A > Polyangia > Fen-1088 > Fen-1088 > Fen-1118. The sequence goes on from CAZYFU010000071.1 coordinate 7,234, forward strand.
AGCGCGCGGATAGGCCTGCCACAACCAGCGCCGCTTGGGCGATGGCGCCGCGGCCAGGGCCGTCTCGATCCGGCTGCGCAAGCCTACCGGGAGGGCAGGTCGTGGCAGGTGCCCACGAACGGCCGCCTTGAAGCGGGCCTGCAATCGACTGGCGTGGGTGCATGCGTCGCAAGAACGCAGATGCTCCTCGTATGCCTGACGATCGGCGGCGGCCAGCTCGCCATCCACATAGGCGTGAAGGACGTTGTCCGCGTCTGAACACGTGAGCGTCATGCGGCGCCTCCCTGCCTGCTGCGCTTGAAGGTCTCGAAGTCGACCAAATTTGCTTCTGGCTTCGATTCGGCCGCAGGCGCGACTGCGGACTCCGCCGTCGCGTCGCCGAGCGTCTCGGCCTTGCTGGCGTAGTCACTGAGCATCTTCTGCAACATGCGACGTCCCCGATACAGGCGGCTCATCACCGTGCCGGCGGGGCACTCCATGATGTCCGCGATCTCCTTGTAGGAAAGATCCTCCAGGTCGGCCAGAATGACGGGCAGGCGGAACTCCGGCGGCAGCAGCTCCAGCGCCTTCTCCACGTCGCGGGAGAGCATGCGTCCAAACAACGCGCTCTCGGCGTCGCGGGGCGCCGAGCCCTGGAATTGGCCCACGTTCGCCGTGCTGGCCTCGGCCTCGCCGAGGATCTCCTGCTCCCGTGCCTTCTCTCGATACCGGTTGCGGAATAGGTTGGTCATGATCCGCATCAGCCAGGCGCGCGCGTTGGTTCCGCTCTCGAACCCGTCCCAGAACCGATAGGCACGCAGGATGGCGTCCTGGACCAGATCTTCGGCATCGCTTTCCGACTTGGTCATCCGCATCGCGACCCCGTAAAGGGACTGCAGGTGCGGCATCACCTCGCGTTCGAAGTCGGCCTGGGTTGAGCGGCGTCCGAAGATCATCAGTGGCAGCATAACCGACCAGGGCCGCCGAGTATTCCCGCCCGTCCGAACGGCTGTGGGGAGACTGCTAGGGCAGTTGAACGGATGCGTCGACCTTCACGAAGTAGCGCACGACGCTAGAGGCGCCCGCCGCCCCCGAGACCTGGTCCGTGTAGGTCACGTAGGTGTAGTCGGGGCCGGTCCAGGCCGAGACTGGGCCGGTCTTGCCGTTCGCGCTTCGCAAAACCAGCGAAGAGCCGCGAGGAACCGCCTGGTAGGTGAAGCGCACCACGTAGGGGCCAGAGGTCCGCGCCAGACCGATGGCGATGTCGTTGCCGGCGGGCGCAACCCAGGCGATGTGCGGAACCTGCATCGGGTCGCCGAATGACGCTGCGGACAAGACGATGGGGTGGGTGGTGATCGAGCCGGTGTCACCCCCGGGAGGCGGCGGGTAATAGAACGATGCCCCGATGCCGGGCGTGCTCTCGAAGGCGATGAGGTGGCCCCCGGTGGAGGTGGGTGCTCCGAGGATCCGGCAGTCCGCCACGTTGGCCGGGATTCCGTACGTCATCTCACCGGTGGGCACTCCCGCGTCGTCGAGCTCGGTGGTCACCCAATCGGTGAGGCCGGCCCATTGCGTATCGGGGCCAAGGATGCTGAAGCCCAGGCCCGACGCTCCATGGGTCGGGGCAAGACAGTCCCATGCGGGCGGAGCCGAGGTCCAGCTGTCGAACACGGTCACCGGCTGGCCGGACGGAGCCGCGTCGGCCCCGAGCAGCAAATACTTGATGGGGTACCCCTGCACCTGGATGCCCCACGCCACGAAGCCCAGGTTCCCCGATCTTCCGGCCCCAGCCGCGATGCGCACCTTGTTCTTGTCCGTCCCCGGCGGGAGCGTGGCGAACACCACGGGCGCGGCGGCAGCCGGCGCGCCGACATCCTGAACCACGGCCTGCAGGTCAAAGCCCAGCGAGACCGTCGTGCTGGGATACAGGGCGATGGCGATCAGTTGGTCAGCCGGCGTGGCTTTCTTGGCGACCACGAAGTAGGGCCCCAGAACCGGTGGGGCCAGCGCGAAGCCGGTCTCCTGGCTAAGCACCCCATCGGGCGACAGCCGCGCCCAGCGCACCTGTCCATTCTCGTAGCCCGCCATCGTGAACCCGTCGCCCGCGGCCATGAGCGACACGTTCTGCATACGAACCAAAGCCGAGTCGGACAAGGTCAGCTCCTGGGCGATGCGCGCATTCGGTGGCTCGTCCGAGCTGCACGCGAACACACCCACAGCCAGAGCTGCCCACAAACCAGAGATGCGCATGGGCAAATGTTAGTGGGGAAGTGTCAATTCGCCAAGCTTGTGGCGCTGGGAGGTCAGGGCTGCGTCACGCCCCGTGGCACTTCTTGTACTTCTTGCCGCTGCCGCAGGGGCAGGGATCGTTGCGCCCGACCTTGGGCTCGCTCCGTCGGGTGGGCTGTCCCTCGGCGGATGCGGCGCCATCGACCGCCTTCGCCTCCGAGCCACCGCCCGACTCGACGGTGCGCCGGGACTTCACCTTCTTGGCTTCCTCCAGGCGGCGCTGCGCCTCGGCCTCGTCCTCCTCGCGACGAACCTGGACGTGGAACAGCTTCTCGCACACGTTGCGGGTGATGTTTCCCATCATCACGCCGAAGATGACGAAGCCTTCCTTCTTGTACTCCTGCTTGGGATCCTTCTGCCCGTAGCCACGCAGGTGGATACCCTCGCGCAAGGCTTCCATGTTGCGCAGATGCTCAATCCAGCGCTGGTCGATCTCCTCCAGCATGAAGTGCCGGCTGAAGTAGAGCAGGAACGGCAGGCCCAACTCCTGCTCGCGCGCATCGATGACCTTCTCCACCTCTGCCCACATGGCCTCGGCCATCTTCGGCCGATCCATCTGTCCGCTGGTGTTGATGGTCGGCTCGAACCCGAAGCGTTCCTTCATGCCGGTCTGGAAGGCCTCGAGATCCCAGTCCTCGGCGTGCGCGGCCTCGGGGCAGGTCGCATCGAGCAGCTCGGAGAGGACCTCTTCGGACAGGTCGAGGATGCGCTCGCGCTGTTGTACGAGCAGCTTGGCGATCTCGGCGGCCAGGCGGTCCAAGGTCTCGGTGCGACTCTCGACGATGCCGGAGACCTCGGGATACGTGCCGAACTGGCGGTAGATGGCCGAGCGGAACATCGCCGGATCCAGCGGTTGTGGCGCGGGCGGCTGCGTGGGGTCAGGTCCCTGTTGCGGGGCGGTCAGCGCATCGAGGATGCGCGCCAGCGTCGGGCGGACCATCTCGGTGAGCGACGCGACCGTGTGCTTGCCAGACGCGTCGGGCGTGACCGGCTTCTTGCCGGCTTTGATCTCGGCCTCGCTCAGCATCGGCGCGTAGCGGCCTTCGAGGACCTGCCTGCGCAAGGCATAGATGGTCTTGCGCTGCTGGTTCATGACGTCGTCGTAATCGAGCAGGCTCTTGCGGATGTCGAAGTTGTGGCCTTCGACCTGCTTCTGTGCGCGCTCGATCGAGCGGTTGATGAGCGGGTGCTCGATGGGGACGTCTTCCTCCATCCCGAGCCGCTCCATGAGGCCGGTGATGCGCTCGGCGCCGAAGATACGCATCAGGTCGTCTTCCAGCGAGAGGAAGAAGCTCGAGCTGCCCGGGTCGCCCTGACGGCCGGAACGACCGCGCAGCTGGTTGTCGATGCGGCGGGACTCGTGTCGTTCGGTGCCGAGGATGTGCAACCCGCCGGCGGCGAGGACCTCTTGCCGTTCGGCATCGCACTGGGGCTTGAACTTGGCGTAGGCGATCTTGAACTTCTCGGGATCGACCTCGGCGCCGGGCTGCCCTGCGGCCTCGGGGTCGACCTCGGCGCGCGCCATAAACTCGGCGTTGCCACCGAGGATGATGTCGGTTCCACGACCGGCCATGTTGGTCGAGATGGTGACCGCGCCCTTGCGGCCGGCCTGCGCCACCACGTGCGCCTCGCGCTCGTGCTGCTTGGCGTTCAGCACGCTGTGGGGGATGCCCTTCTTGCGCAGGAGCGAGGCAACGACCTCGGACTTCTCGACCGAGACCGTGCCGACCAGCACGGGCTGGCCCTTCTGGTGGCACTCTTCGATCTGGGCCAGCACCGCGCGGAACTTGCCCTTCTCGTTCTTGTAGACGAGATCGTGGTGATCCTTGCGCAGGAGCGGCTTGTTGGTCGGGATCACGCTGACGTCGAGCTTGTAGATCTTCTGGAACTCTTCCGCTTCGGTGTCGGCGGTGCCGGTCATGCCGGCCAGCTTGTTGTATAGGCGGAAGTAGTTCTGGTAACTGATCGTCGCGAGGGTCTGGTTCTCTTCCTGGATCTCGACCCCTTCCTTGGCCTCCACCGCCTGGTGAAGACCGTCGGACCAGCGACGGCCCGGCATCTTACGGCCGGTGAACTCGTCGACGATGATGACCTCGCCCTCCTCGACCAGGTAGTTCACGTCGCGCTTGTAGAGCGCGTGCGCGCGCAACGCCTGGGTCACGTGGTGCAGCCACTGGATGTTCTCGGGGTTGTACAGGTTCCCCACGTTGAGCTTGCGCTCGACGCGGTCGACGCCCGAATCGGTCAGCATGGCCGAGTGCGCCTTCTCGTCGACGGTGTAGTCGATGTCCTTGCGCAAGGTCGGGATGATGCCGTTGACCTTGCCGTAGAGGTCGGCCGACGCCTCGCCCGAGCCGGAGATGATGAGCGGCGTGCGCGCCTCGTCGATGAGGATCGAGTCCACTTCGTCGACGATGGCGAAGTTGAGGTCGCGCTGGACGTAGCGCTCGATGGACTCCTTCATGTTGTCGCGCAGGTAATCGAAGCCGAACTCCGAGTTCGTGCCGTAGGTGATGTCGCAGCGGTAGTTGTGCTGGCGCTCGGCATCGTTCAAGCCGTGCACGACCACGCCCACCGACATGCCGAGGAAGCGGTAGATGCGCCCCATCCAGTCCGCGTCGCGGCGAGCGAGGTAGTCGTTCACGGTGACCAGGTGCACGCCCTTGCCGGCGAGCGCGTTCAGATAGATGGGCAGCGTGGCGACCAGGGTCTTACCTTCACCGGTCTTCATTTCGGCGATGGAGCCCCTGTGCAGCACCATGCCGCCAATGAGCTGCACGTCGAAGTGCCGCATGTTCATGACGCGCCGACCAGCCTCGCGACAGACCGCGAAGGCCTCGGGTAGGACGCTGTCCAGGGTCTCGCCGTTGGCGATGCGCTGCCTGAATTCGACCGTCTTGGCCCTCAGCTCGTCGTCGCTCTTCGCCTTGAGCCCGGGCTCGAGCTCACCGATACGCGCAACCATGGGGCGCATGCTCTTGAGGACACGCGCGTTCTTGGTACCGAAAATCTTCTTGGCAATCGTACTGAGCAAGGGTTTCCTTCCGCCCCGGCGCGGGCCGCGGGAACACGTAACCTAAAGTGGCAAGCCGTCCCCTGCAAGCCTGGAATCGACCAAGGAAGGCACAGAGAACACAGAATCAGAAACGGAAAGGCTTCTGGAAGCCGTCCGGCTCCGACCGCTGCGTCCGCTGGGGGCCTCTGTGGTTAAACTGGCGGAATCACAAGCGTCTAGAGCAGGGCGCGGTCCAGTGCCTGCTTGACGTCGGCGACCAGATCCTCCGCGCTCTCGATTCCGAGCGACACGCGCACGTTGGACTCGGTGATGCCGGCGGCACGACGCGCCTCGGGGGTCATCGAGGCGTGGCTCATGGTCTCCGGGTGCTCGACCAGCGACTCGACGCCGCCCAAGGACTCGGCGAAAGCGAAGATGCGCAGCGCCTCGATGAAGCGAAACGCCGCCGCCTTGCCGCCGCGAATGTCGAAAGACAGCATGCCGCCGAAGCCCGACATCTGCTTCTTGGCCAGCGCGTGTTGGGGATGGGTCGGCAAGCCGGGGTAGTAGACACGCTCGACGCCCGCGTGGCCCGCCAGGAACTCGGCCACAACCTGCGCATTCCTCGCGTGCGAGACCATGCGGATGGGCAAGGTCCGGATGCCCCGCATCACCAGCCACGAGTCGAACGGCGACGAGCAGGTGCCGAGCGCGTTGACCATGGCCGCGACCTTCGCCGCTTGCTCGGCGGTGGCCGAGATCACGGCGCCGCCTACCATGTCGCTGTGTCCGTTGAGGTATTTGGTGGTCGAGTGCACGACGATGTCCGCGCCTAGCGACAGGGGCTTTTGGAAAACGGGGGACATGAAGGTGTTGTCCACGATGGTCATCACGTCGCGCTTGCGGGCGATGTCGCAGATGGCGGCGATGTCCACCAACCCGAGCAGGGGATTGCTCGGCGTCTCGATCCAAACCGCGCGGGTGTTGGGCCGCATGGCCTGGGCGACGTTCTGCGGGTCGGCCATGTTCACGAACGAAAACTCGAGGCCGCGGGCGCTGAGGATGGACGCGAACAGGCGGTAGGTCCCGCCATAGATGTCGTGACCGGCGATGACGTGGCTGCCCGCGGAAAACAGTGCCATCACCGAGGTCTCGGCGGCCATGCCGGTGGCGGTCGCCGTCGCTCCGGCGCCCCCTTCGAGCGCGGCCAGGCATTCCTCCAGCGCCGAGCGCGTCGGGTTCGCGGTCCGGCTGTAGTCGAAGCCCTTGGTCTTCCCGGGCGCTTCGAAGGCGAAGGTCGACGTGGCGTAGATGGGCACGGCCACCGCGTTGAAGGTGGTGTCCTTGCGGGTCCCGGCTTGAACGCAGACGGTTTCGGTCCCGTATTGGCGAACGTCTTTCATGGCCCGGATGGGTCTAGCACGGCCGGGCCCGGCGGCACAGGAAATCAGGCCGAGCTGGTCCCCTTTTCGGGCTAGATCTGCGTCTTCAGCGCGCGCCTTGCCTTGCGTCGCTCGACCGCGAGGTCGAGTAGGCGGCTGACCAGCTCTTTTACCGGGACGCCCGAGGCCTCCCACAGCTTGGGATACATGGAGATCGCGGTGAAGCCGGGGATGGTGTTGACCTCGTTGACGAACAGCTCGCCGGTATCCTTGTCGAGGAAGAAGTCCACCCGGGACATACCCGCCAGCTCCAGGGCTTGGAACGTGCGCACCGCCAGCTCGCGCACGCGCGCTGCCGTGGCGGGCGCGATGTCGGCGGGGATCTTGGCCTCGGAGCCGTCGGCGTCGACGTACTTGGCGTCGTAGGAATAGAAGCCGTCGCGGTGGTGGACCACGATCTCCGCGGGCACCGAGGCTTGCGGCTCGTCGTTGCCCAGCACGGCGCACTCGACCTCGCGCGCGTTCACACCGGCTTCCACCAGCACCTTGGTGTCGAACTCCAGCGCCAGGCGCAGCGCGGGTTCGAGCTCGGCCGAGGTCTTGACCTTGCTGACCCCGACGGAGGAGCCCGCGTTGGCGGGTTTGACGAAGCAAGGGAAGCCCAGCTCACCGGCGACGGCCAGGCAGCGCGTAGGATCCTTCTTCATGGCGTTCGCGGTGACGATCCGCCACGGCACCACGGGAATGCCGGCCTGGGCCAGCAGGCGCTTGGTCACGTCCTTGTCCATGCCCACCGCCGAGCCGAGATGTCCCGGGCCCACGTACGCCACGTCCGCCAGCTCGAGGAGCCCCTGGACCGTGCCATCCTCACCATACGTCCCGTGCAGCACGGGGAACACCACGTCGTCCGCGCCCAAAATCGGAGCCGTCCCATCCGCAAGTGCCACGGCCTTGGTCGGCGGGTGTACGGGTACGGACAGCTCCTGGCCGGCGGCGACCAACTTGAGCAGCCGCGGATCGCCGGCGGCTTCGATCAAGGTCTTCTCGGGCTCCACCCGCCAGTGACCTTGCTTGTCGATGCCGACCAGCAAGGCGTCGAAGCGCTCGCGGTCCAAGGCCAGAAACACGTTGCGCGCGGAGAGCAGCGAGACTTCGTGCTCGGCCGACCGGCCGCCGAAGAGGATGATGACGCGGGTCTTTTTCACGGTGTGGTCTTCCTTTGGGGTGTCGGAGCGTCGTCAGGCGCCGCCATCCCCAGTTGTTCGAACAGAAAGGTGAGCTCGTCGGTGTATTGCGCGATCAGCTTGGCGATGGGCTTGCCGGCGCCGTGGCCGGCCTTGCCTTCCATGCGCAGGAAGATGGGCACCTTGCCGCCCACCGCGCGCTGCAGCCGCGCGGCCAGCTTGCGCGCGTGCATCGGATCGACCCGCGTGTCCGACTCGGCGGAAAACACCAAGGTCGCCGGATACGCCGTGCCGTCCTTCACGCGATGGTAGGGCGAATAGGCGGAGAGCCACGCGAAGTCCTCGCGCTTCTCCGCCGTGCCGTATTCCGGAATCCACAGGCGGGCGATCTGCAAGAGGTGGTACCGGAGCATGTCGGTGAGCGGGACTCCGCACACGGCGGCCTTGAATAGCTCGGGCCTTTGCGTGATGGCCGCCGCGACCAAGAGCCCGCCGTTCGAGCGTCCCGAGATGGCCAGGCGCCCGGGCGCCGAGATCTTCTCGCGAATCAGGTGCTCGGCCGCGGCCGCGAAGTCGTCGAACACGTTCTGTTTGCTGCCGAGCATGCCCTGGCGATGCCAGGCCTCGCCGTACTCGCCGCCGCCGCGCAGATTCGCCACCGCGTAGACCCCGCCACGCTCGATGAAGGGCCCCACCCAAGCGGCAAAGCCGGGCGTCAGGCTGACGTTGAAGCCGCCGTAGCCGTAGAGCAGCACCGGATTCTTTCCATCGCGCACGAGGTCCTGCTTGTGCACGAGGAACATGGGGATCCGGGTTCCGTCCTTGGACGGGTAGCGGACTTGCTCGACGATGAAGCCGCGGGTGTCCACCGGCGGGCTCAGCGCCTGCCACACCGCCGTGGCGCCCGTGCCGACCTGGTGGCGCAACACCTTGGTGGGCGCCAGGAACGACGTGAACGACAGGTAGACGTCGGACGCGTCGTAGCGACCGCGGACGCTCCCCACGGTGCCCAAGCCAGGCAGCGTGATCTCGCGCTGCGGATTTCCCTTCGGTGAGAAGATACGCAGCTTCGACGATGCGTCGTGGAGATACGCGGCGACCAGCGCGCCTTTGGCCACGCTCACCGACTCGAGCGTGTCCTCGCCCTCGGGGATGACCAGCTTCCACGCTGCACGCTCGGGCTTGCGCGGATCCACCTCGAACAGCTGGTAGCGCGGCGCCCCCTCGTTCGACAGCACGTAGATGCGGTCGTCGAGTACCTCCGCCAGGTTGAACATGGCCTCGCGCCCCTGCACCATGACCGTGGGCGGTCCCCCCTTGTCGAGGTCCATCAAGAAGAGCTCGGACTTGCTCCAGCCCTCGGAGACCTCGATGACCAGCCAACGGCCGTTGGGCGACAGCAGGACGTTCGGCCAGGCGGAAAGACCGAGACCTTCGCCGAAGATGCGTGGATCACCTGTGGGATCGGTGCCCAGGCGGTGGAAGAAGACCTGGCGATGGTAGGCCTCCTCCCCCGCTGGAACGCTGCCGGGTGTGGGGTAGCGCGTGTAGTAGAAGCCTTGCCCCGAGGGAACCCACGCCAACGAGCAGGCGCGCGTGCGCGGGATGGTGTCGTCGAGATCGCGGCCGCTGGCCACGTCGCGGATTCGCAAGGTCGAGCTCTCGTTGCCCGCCGTGGAGATCCCATACGCGACCCGCTTGCCGTCTTCGGACGGATACCACCAGTCGAGCGCCGCGGTTCCGTCGGCAGCCAGCGCGTTCACGTCGAGCAACACCCGGTCCTTGCCAGCCCGACCGTCGCGCACCAACAGGACGGGTTGGTTCTGCTTGCCCGCGCGGCGCGTGTGGAACAAGCGCGCCTGTCTGCCCTTGCCACGTAGCACGGGCACTCCCAGCGCTCCGGTCTCGTGCCACTGCCAGAGTCGATTCTCGATCCACGCGCGGCCGGGCACCTTGTCGAGCGCGTCGCGCAGGTGCTGGTTCTGGGCTGCGGTCCAATCCCTGACCTCGGCCGATTCGCCGTCTTCCAGCCAACGGTAGGGATCGCGGACCTCGACCCCGTGGATGGTGTCCACCACGTCCTCGGTGCGCGTCGCCGGGACAGCGGCCATGAGTGCTAGTGCCATGAGGGTGATCACTCTCCTATCACGCCTTTCCAGCCATGAGACGTTTCACCCACGGCGAGAGGATCAGAAGCACGCTGCCCGCGACGAAGGTCGAGACGACGAAGATCAGGAAGAAGTCGGCCTGGCCGCCCAGCACGCGGAAGTAGTGCCCACGCTCGACCTTCTCGATAGTGCCGGCCAGGAGCCCTGCCAAGAGATCGGAAATGAACATGGAGAAGAACCATCCGCCCATCATCACCGAGGCGAAGCGCGCGGGCGCAAGCTTGGTCACCATGGACAGGCCCACGGGTGAAAGGCACAGCTCGCCGCACGTGTGCAGAAAGTACGTGGCGATGAGCCACAGGGGACTCACGCGTACGCCGCCGTCGGAGATGCGGGCGCCGATCACCAACACCACGAAGCCCGATCCCAACAGGAAGAGCGCCAGGGCGAACTGGACCGGCGTGCTCGGAGCCTTGCCGCGCGCGCCCAGGCGGGACCACATCCAGGCGAACACCGGCGCGAGCAGAAGGACGCAGATGGCGTTCACCGACTGGTACTGCGGCGCCAAGATGCGGAAGCCGAGGAACGTCGCCTGCGTCCTGTCTTGCGCGAAGAAGTTCATGGACGAGCCGGCCTGCTCGAACGCCATCCAGAAGAAGATGTTGAAGAAGGCGAGCACGGCGATGGCCGCGATGCCTCGCCGCTCGTCGCGGGTGAGCGGCGCAACCGGAGCCGCGTTGGCGATCGCGGCGGGCGCTCTTCGGGCCGCGGGCACGTCGCCGATGGTTCCGAGGAAGCGCCGCTTGAACGCGAGGTACACCACGAGGCCCAGCACCATGCCGAACCCCGCCGCGCTGAAGCCCACGTGCCAGCTGAACGAGTCGGCCAGCTTGGGACAGATGATCTGTCCCAAGGTCGCGCCCAGGTTGATGCCCATGTAGAAGATGGTGAACGCGGCGTCGCGGCGGCGGTCGCCCGGGGCGTAGAGCTGGCCCACCATGGTCGAGATGTTCGACTTGAAAAAGCCCGTGCCGAAGACGATCAACGCGAGGCCCACGAAGAAGGCGGTCTTGCTGGGCACGGCCAAGCAGAAGTGGCCCGACGCGATGACGATGCCGCCGATGATGATGGCGCGGTGGGTGCCCAGGAAGCGGTCGGCCAACCACCCGCCGAGCAGCGGCGTCAGATAGATGAGCCCCGTGTACCAGGCATAAAGGTGGCTCGCCTGTTCCTTGCTCCAGCCGAATCCGCCCGTGGTGCTCACCAGGAACAGCACCAGAAACGCGCGCATCCCGTAGAAAGAGAAACGCTCCCACATCTCGACGCCGAAGAGCAAGTAGAGCCCGGGCGGCTGTCGAACGGGATTGGCGCGCGCGGAGGTGTTCATCGCAGGGAAACATCAAACGCCGGGGTGTGATTTGCAACTGACATGCGAATTGAGCGCCGGTTTCTTGCAGTTGACAGTACCCCGCCCGGTCGGACAAGTTTCCGCGGACGTCGTGGACGATCCAGCTTCGAAGAGCCCCCTTCACGCGAGCGCGCCCGCGGCAAACGCCTCCCGGAGTCTGCCCACGGTCGAGCAGAACATCGGCTACGCGTGCACGGACCTGCGCTGTAAGGACGCGGACTCGGTCGCCATGCGCTGGCTGTCGAGCAGCGGCGCCAGGCTCGAAGTCTCGTACCGCCAGCTCGCGGAACAAAGCTCGCGCTTCGCCAACGTGCTGCACGCGCTTGGCACGGGTCCCGGCGACGCCTGCTTCATGTTGCTGCCCAAGATTCCCGAGGTGTTCTACGCCTTCCTCGGGACACTGAAGGCGCGCGCCGTCGCTTGTCCGCTGTTCATCCACTTCGGCGAGCCCGCGCTGCAAGACCGACTGGCCGATGGAGAGGCGCGGGTGCTGGTCACGCGGCAGTCGCTCCTCAAGAAGGTCGCGCGCATTCGCGCCAGCCTGCCGGAGCTGCGGCACGTGCTGGTCGTCGACAGCGATCACGACCTCGATGCGGACATCCTCAGCCTGCCCCGTCTGATGCGTGCCGCCGCGCCCGACTTCGAGGTCGCGCCCACCTCGGCCGACACGCCCTCGCTCATCCATTACACGTCGGGCTCGACTGGCAAGCCCAAGGGCGTACTGCACAGCCACGGCGCCATGGCCTTTCAAAGCAAGACCGCCGAAGAGGTGTTGGGCTTGCACGCGGGCGATGTGTTCTGGTGCACGGCCGATCCCGGTTGGGTCACGGGGACCGCGTACGGCATCGTCGGCCCATGGTCGCTCGGGGTCACGCAGGTGCACTACAGCGGCCCCTTCGACGCAGACACCTGGATGACCATCCTCGAACAGGAGAAGGTCAACGTCTGGTACACGGCCCCGACTGCGCTGCGCATGCTGCTGCGGGAAGAGGCGAGCGTCGTCGCCCACCGCAAGCTCGAAGCCCTGCGCCACATCTCCAGCGTGGGCGAGCCGCTCAACCCCGAGATCGTCACCTGGGGCAGGCAGGTGCTTGGCAAGGAGATTCACGACACCTGGTTCCAGACCGAGACCGGCGCCATCATGATCGCGAACCGCCCCGGGCTGCCGATTCGCCCTGGCTCGATGGGCAAGCCCGTCGACGGTATCGAAGCTACCATCCTGGATCACGACGGTCGGCCGCTCGGCCCTGGTCATCAGGGCAGGCTGTGTCTGCGGGCGGGCTGGCCCTCTATGTTCCGGGCGTACCTACACAGGCCGGACGCCTACGCTAGCAAGTTCGAAGGCGGCTACTACGACTCGGGCGACACGGCCGTGTGCGACCAGGACGGCTACCACTGGTTCGTGGGGCGCGCCGACGACGTCATCAACACCACCGGCCACCTGGTCGGTCCCTTCGAGATCGAGAGCGCGCTGCTGGAGATGGCCGAGGTGGTCGAGAGCGCCGCCATCGGCGCGCCGGATCCCATTCGGTTCGAGAAGGTCGTGGTGTTCGTGGTCTTGCGCGCAGGCGTGAGCCCGAGCCGCGAGCTCGAGAGCCGTATTCGGATGCACCTCGCGCATCGCGTGTCGTCGTTCGCGTCGCCACAGGACGTGGTCTTCGTCGACGAGCTCCCCAAGAACAGCGCCGGCAAGATCATGCGCCGCCTGCTGCGCGCCCGCTTCCTGGGCCACGACGTGGGGGATGTGTCGACCATGGACACGCGCCGATTGGGTGGCCCACAGGACCCGCACGAGTAGCTTCGCCGATCAGCCGCTACCCGTGCACCGCCTTGCCCAGCGCGCGCATGCGCGCCATTTCTTCGTCGCTGAGCGGCCCGAGCTCGAGCGCCTTCATGTTCTCGCGCATCTGGGCCGCGGTCTTCGGCGCCGACACCACCAGGTCTACGTTCGAATTGGACAGGCAGAAGCGGAAGCAGTCACCGGCGCTGGCCGCCGGGCCGGTCCAGCCCTTGGGCAGCTGCAACAGCTTGCCCCACGAGGTCGACGTGTACGCGGCGATGATCGGCTTCTTGGCGGGCAGGTACGGAAAGATGTCGGTCTCCGCGCCGGGGTGGGCGGCGTTGTAGCGAATCATGAAGAAGTCGAGCGGCCCCTCGGCGGCGAGCTTGCCCGCGCGCTTACGGTCGTGGATCGAGACGCCGATGGCGCGTGCCTTGCCCTCGCTGCGTAGCTTGACCAACTCGCCAATCACCGCGCGGCTCAACGCCGACATCCTGCCCGCCCAGAACACCTGCACGACGTCGATGTAGTCGCTGCCACTCGCCCGTAGGGCCTTCTCGACCGCGCGTCGCACCGACCCGGCGAAGTAGCCGAGGATGGGGCCGGTGGCCAGCATGAAGCGCTCGCGATCCTTCATGACGACGTCCTTGATGACCGTCTTCAGGAACTTCTTGGCTGGGCTCCAGAACAAGTAGCTCGCGCCCAAGTCGATGGCCTCGCGCACCCCCGCCTCGTCGAGGCCATACGAGGCGGAGATACCGTAGCGATGTACACGCTTGCCCAGGATCTCGCGGTGGATGAAGTCGTCGGCCATGGGCCGAGGATACCACCCGTCCGCATGCTCGCCGGAGCTCAGGTGTCCGAAGCGCCACCGTCAGCGCACAGGGGAAATGCGCGGCAGTCGGCGGTGCATACCCATCCATCGGCGGAGCAGGTGCAACCCGATGGAATGCAATCCGAGGTCGTGCTCCGGCAGACTCGCGAGGCTGGGTTGCTGCCCGGACAACCGACCACGCCCGCATCGGACGGGCTGCAAGACGAGTCGTGGACCGAGTAGACACCAGGGGTCGCGAAGGCCGATTTGTAGATGCAGCGAACCACGCCATCCGACATGACGACCCAAACCCGCGCGGGCAGGTCTTGGCACAACTCCGTGCTGTCGAACGAAACCAGGCAGACGGTCTTGCCGGCAACGGATGAAAGGTCATAGCCTCCCTCCTCGCACTCGATGTCTTTCACCCCCCAGTTGGGACCCGATGACAGATTCGCCGGCAGATCTTCGTTGCTGGTCTGTGCCTCGCCCACGGTGGTCAGCCCCGCGGCCGCAACCGCCTCCGCAGCCTTGGTGACGTCGCAGCCGAGGGGCGCACCACCGTCACTGCACCAGGGATAGGAGATGCAGTCCTGGGTGCATGCCCAGGTGCCGTTCGACGTGCACACGCAGTTGGATGGGATGCAGTCCGCCTCCGAGTTCCGGCAGGTTCGTGCGGCGGGGCTCGGCCCCTGGCAAGTCAGCGCATCGCCACGAGATCCCGAATCGAGGAGAGCACCACCGTCCTTGGGCTGCTCGGGACAGGTGTAGTCCCACACCCATTCGCCTCCACGCTGCACGCAGGTGTAGATGGTCAGGGCCCCGTAGCAATCGGCATCGAAGGTCCGCGGCGCGCACGTCCCGGTGCCGCTGGTGCCGCCCCCACCCTGGCCGCCCAGAACCGCGGCATCCATGGCGCTCGTCCCTCCGCTGCCGCCCGAGCCACCGGCCGGGCTGCCGTCCCCGGGCTGTGCTCCACCATCGTCCTCGCCGCCTCCAAGGGAGACGGACTGGCATGAGGGGAGGACGAGGGACAGCGCGATCAGAAGGAGTGAAGCTCTGGTCATGGTGGAACCTCCAGCAAGAAAGGATCGGGTCTCTGTCCGGTTAGAGCCCGCGGGCTCTCGTATGTTCACGGGGCCAAGCGCAGAAGACGCTTCTTCGCGTCGTCGGCGTGCGTGGCTTTTGGTTGGGACAGATAGCTCTCGTAGGCTTGGCGTGCTTCCTGGGTGCGGCCCAGTGCCTCCAGGCACACGGCCCGCAAGAAGCGACTCTCGTCGCCGCTGTGCCCGCGCGCGGTGGCCCCTTGGGCGTACTCGCGTTCGGCGCGATCGAAGTCACGCAAGACCTCGCGGTAGATGTTCCCGCGCAGAAGGTGGATCTCGCCTCGGCGCTCGCCGCCCGGATGTTCCTTCAAGAATCGCTCGCTCTCGGCCAAGGCCTCGATGTGGAGGTCCAGACGCGGCAACAGCTCGATGATGGAGAGATCCGCTTCGATGGCCAGCACCCCGCGCGGAAAACGCGTTCGCTGCTCACGGAAAGCGGCCAACGAGCGGGCAGGATCGCGGAAGGTGTCGCGCCACAGCCGGCCGATCTCGTACTGCGCGGCCTCGCCGGCCAAACCGCCCTGGGCCGCCTGCTGCTGGTAGCAGCCCAAGGCCTCTTGGGGATGCCGTCCGACGAGACCGCCGCAGTCGCGGGGTGGCGTGGCCGCAGGCGCGGGGAAGGACTCGGGCTTGGGCGCTCTTGGCGCCAGGGCCTGCGGGGTCGCCGGTGTCCTGTCCTGTGACGGACTTTCAGCCGGCAGCGGCGGATGCGAGGCCGGCTCGACCGTTCGCCCCGGATCTCTCGACGCCACCGTCGAGACCGGCTCGGCTGGAGAGCGCGTGGCTCGTGCGCGCGGAGAAGCAGCCGATGCCATCGGCGCCGCCCAATGCCCGCCGGCCTCCACCGTGGTCAGACGATCCTGCCCGCGCCACACGGCGACCCTTCCCTCGCTCACCGCAAGCTCGAGGCGAGTCTCGCTTTGCGACACCCTGAACGCGGTCCCCACCACCATGAAGCGATAGCCGCCCGCACTGACCGCGAAGTCGTGCCCGGGAGCGCGTGGCAAGACGTGCAACTCGATGGTGCCTTTGTCCAACGCGATCTCGGTGCGGCCCGCCTGTCTGCGCCCCTTGGCCACCGCATCGGCGGACAGGGTGGCCGAGGCCTCTTCGACCAGCTCGACCTTGCCGACGGGAAGGACCGACGGTGAGGCGACGAGACGAATGGAGGGCGCCGATGGCGTCCGAGCCAGAAGCGGCGGCGGGGCTGGCACGGGCACCACCGGAGATTTGGCCTTGGGCAAGACATGGGGGGCGGCGGTGTGCTGCACAGGCCGAACGTCCTTCGCGTGCAGCGCGAGCACCACCACCAATGTGGCCGCCATCGCGCCCATGCCGAAGCCCGCCACCAGCCAGGGCAAGCGCCGTAGACGACCAGCCATGCTCGCAAGCACGCGGGCATACGCCGCCGCCTCGTCGGGCGTCCTCTCGGTGTTGCGCGCGTACTCGCGCACGGCCTCGCCAAGGGCGAAGTCCCGTTTGCCGAGCGGAACCGGCCAGCTCGTCTGCTTCTTCGAGGTCATGGGTTGTCCTCCTCGGCGCCTTCGGCGCGCAGCAGGGTTTCGAACTCCTGGCGGGCGTAGTGCAAGCGCCTCCGAACCGTGGTGGCAGGGCAGCCCAGGATGCGCGCGATCTCTTGCCCGTCGACGCCTTCCAGCTCGAACAGCACGAAGACTTCCCTGTGCATGGGTTTCATGCGCTCCAGTACCTGCCGCACCCGCTCGGCCATCTGTGATGCGCTCCACTCGGGCTCGCCCGCGCCCGAGGCCTCCGCACGGCCAAGCAGCCAGCCCAGCGCCGCGCTCAGGCGTCTGCGACGGCGCACGCGGCCGGCCTGGCTGAGGCACAGCTTGTACAGCCAAGTTCGAAAGTCGGATCGCTGTTCGAAGCGCGCCAAGTAGCGAAAGACCTGCATGAACACCTCTTGGCAGGCATCGTCCAGCTCGCTCGGTGTGACACCCATGCGCCGCAAGAAGCGCGCGGCCACCGGATAGGCGTCGCGGTGCAGATCGCGCCACGCCTGGTCCTCGCCAAGGACACAGCGGGCGATGAGCGGGCCTTGTTGGGCAGACTGCACAGGCACTTCTTGGGGGTTCGAGCCTTGGGCGAGCCGAATGTTCACGGCCACGGAACGAATTCCAACTTGGCCACGGCCATCCCTTGCCAGGGCGAGGGCGCCAGGACCGTGGTCCTGATCCCGTTCAGGTCCACGAAGGTCTCGGGTGCGAAGGCCAGGCGGGCCCCGGCAAGGGCCACCCCGACCCGCCAGCGCTTGCCCAGAGGCACGGCCACGCCCATCCCGGCGCCCACTGCCACGACCACGCGTGTGCCGCTGCCGACCCTTGGCAGGTCGGTCGAGCTGGCTTGGTCCACGGCGAGCCACACGACAGGGCCGCCCGAGAGCTCGAGCCACTTCACGAAGTGGGCAGCCAAGGCCGCCAGACTGAAGGTGCGGCTCTTCAGGCTGACTTCTCCGCCTCCCAACGACTCGCTGTCGCTGCCCGCCAGGGCCGCGGCACCCATTTGCAGACACAAGGGGCCCGCCACGCGCACGCGCGCCTCGAGCAACAGGTTGATCCCCAAGCGCGACGTGGTGGCGAAGAGCGGCCCCGCGCCCACCACGAGACGAGGAATCGGAGTCACGGGGCGAGGCGCCTGTGCCACCTCCTGCACGGTCTGGATGGGCTTCGCTGTTTTGGCCGACTCGGGCAAGGCCTCGCCCCGCGTCCATCCCAGGTCGCGCAGCGAGCGCTCCACCACCGCAGCCATCGCGGTCCCGATGGCGGCGCAGTCTCCGGGCGGCGTAGGGATCCGCCGCGTGGTCAGGCGCTCACCCTTCGCGTCGACCAACTCCATCAACAGACTGGCCTCGCGCTCGGCCGCGAGCGCCGCCGGATCGCGGCCGTACCAAAGGGTCCACCCGCCCGTCGATGAATGGTGCTCCCCCAAGGCTTGCCGAAGCGCCGAGTGCACCTCGGCCGGGGACGGGCACGCGGCGATGTCCGAGACCACGCGCAAAGGCGCCGGCCCATCGGGGCCCAGCGCGGCGGCCAGCAGCGCCATCAGTGCAACGAGGGATGCCATGGGCGTTCGGCCATCCTACAGCACCCCGTTCGCGTGTCGCTATTCCGCCGGGCGCGCGGCCTTGGGGCCCGGAGTGGGCTAGACTTGGTCGGTAGCTCGAACCGTCGCTCTTGCCCCCGGGGGTGCCATCCATGCCCAATCCGCTCGATCCTGCCCGCTATTCCCGCGACCGGTTCTGCGCCGAGGCGGCACCGCTGCTCGCGCTGATCCGCGACCATGACGACGTCCGCGCCGCACGCACGGCGCTTTACCGTCGGGTCACCGAGTATCAGTTCGACGCGAATCTGGAAGCCCGCCTTCGCCATCATTCCGACGCGCTCCTGGTGCGCGATTGTGCGCGGGCGTGGCGCGGAATTCTTCGCAAGAGTGCCGACGAGCGGGTCGGCTTCAGTGTGATCGCGGCCTTGTGGGACATCGCGCACGATCGGCCGCGGCCCGAGCTCGGGCCAGGCTTCTACGCCGAGTTGCTCCACCTCTTTGCCGGCCTCGAAGGGAAGGCCGCACACGACACCCCCTACGAGGCCGTGGTCGACGGCAGCCAGCATGGGCGCGAGGCGGCCGTGCATCGTTCGGCGGTTCTGGACCTCGTGTGGCAGCGTGTGTTGGCCAAGGTCCGTGGTTACGCCGACGGTCTGTCGGATGCGGCCACCAGCCGACGGGCCGCCAGGCGTGAGCGTATCTTGCGTCACTTCGGTGCCTCGTCCGCCGACTGGTTCGACTGGCACTGGCAAGTCCGTCACATCATCAGGGATGGGGACACCCTCGCGGCGTTGGCGGTTACCAGCGAGCAGGAACGCGCCGGGGTTCGTTGCGCGACCGAGGCCAGGATCCCGTTCGGGATCACTCCCTACTATCTGTCGCTCTTCGACGATGACCCGGAGGCAGGACGTGACCGGGCCGTGCGAGCCCAGGTGCTGCCGCCCGAAAGCTATGCTCGGGAGGTGGGTGAACACCACGGGGCCCGCGAGCACGCCTTCGATTTCATGCTGGAGCACGACACCTCGCCGATCGATCTCGTCACCCGCCGCTATCCCGCCATCGCCATCTTGAAGCCCTTCAACACCTGTCCGCAGATCTGCGTCTACTGCCAGCGCAACTGGGAGATCGACGAAGCGATGAGCCCGAACGCGCTGGCGGCGCCGGAGAAGATCGAGGCGGCCTGCCAGTGGCTCGCGGACCACCCCGCCATCACCGAAGTGCTGGTCACCGGCGGCGATCCCCTCGCGCTGACCGACCCGTCCCTCGGACGCCTGCTCGAGCGGCTCGCGCGTATCGAAAGCGTGGACCTGATTCGCATCGGTACGCGCGTGCCCGTGACCATGCCGATGCGGGTCACCGACGATCTGGTTGCCCTGCTGGGCGGCCTGCGCGTACCCGGCCGTCGCGAGGTTTGCCTGGTGACCCACGTCGAGCACCCCTACGAAGTCACCCCGGAGTTCGTCGGAGCCGTCGATCGACTGCGCCGTCAGGGGATCTCGGTCTACAACCAGCTCGTCTTCACGACGTACGTATCGCGTCGCTTCGAGGCCGCGAGCCTGCGCCTGCTGCTGCGGCGCTGTGGCGTGGATCCGTACTACACCTTCGTGCCCAAGGGGAAGGAGGAGACGCGCTCGTACCGGGTGCCACTGGCGCGTCTGATGCAGGAACAGCAGGAAGAGTCCCGCATGTTCCCTGGGCTGCGCCGTACCGACGAAGTGGTCTACAACGTCCCGGGCTTGGGCAAGAACCACCTGCGGGCCATCCAGCACCGCGACGTCGTGTCCGTCCTGCCCGATGGGGCCAGGGTGTACGAGTTCCATCCGTGGGACAAGCAGCTCGTCCATCGCGAGTCCTATCTAGGCACGGACATCCCCATCTACGACTACCTCTGCCGGCTGGCGGCCATGGGCGAGGACCCCGACGACTACAGCAGCATCTGGTACTACTTCTGAGCCGCGGCCCGCCCAACCTCTTGGGCCCGCAACGGGACCTCGGCAAGGCTTGGAGCATCGTAGGTACCGTGGATACTCTACGCACATTGGTACTGTTGCTGGCGACCGTGTCGATGGGATTGATGGCGGGCACGTTCGCCCTCTACGCCCATACGATCATGCCGGGGTTGGCGAGGCTCGACGCCCGGACCTTCGTGGGCGCGTTCCAGGCGCTGGACCGGGCCATCGTCAATCCATGGTTTCTCGGCGGCGGCTTTCTGGGGGCGATCGTCTTCACCCTCCTCGCCGTGCTCGCGCACCTGGGGCGCGGCACCCTTCCCTGGATCGCATGCGCCTTGGGCCTCTATGCCGTGGCCTTCGTGATCACGATTGCAGTACACCTGCCGCTCAACGACGCGATCAAGGCGGTCGATCCGACACCCGTCGCTGACCTGGCGTCGGTCCGGGCGGCCTTTCGCGAGTCGCACTGGGCGGCCTGGAACGTCGCGCGCGCCATCACGACCACGTTGGCGTTCGGCCTGCTGGTCTGGTCCTTGGTCATCCACGGAAGGTCGGTGTGACGGATTCCGACGTGCCAGGTTTGCTCGACGAGCTTTCCAAGAACGGCGGCCCGCAGGACACACACGAGTAGCCGTCCCGGTGTAGAGTGTCCGCCTCGATGCGCAGTCGTTTCCGGCTCGGGCCGAGCATGCAGGGTCTGGTGTTCCTCGTCGTCGCCGCGGACTGCGGCGGGCGTTCGGCGCTGTTTCCGCCCGAGCACGCGGCGCCTGGCCCAGCCGATGCCGGCGCCACGCGATGCCTTCCTGCAAGCTTCGACCATGATGGACTGCCGGAGACACCGTGCAAGCCGTGGACGGACTGTGGTCCTGGACAATACGTTGGCGCTCAGGGGACGCCACGTGCGGATCGGCAGTGCGTGCCCTGCCCCGCCGCCAGCTTCAGCGTCGCCCAGAACGCCGCGACCTGCACCCCGTGGCGGGATTGCGAGGGCTGGTTCCTGACCCAAGCGATCGCGGGCACCAGCAGCTCGGATCGCGTCTGCCAGGTCTCGGACGGGATTCGCGGCACGGGGACGCCCGAGGACGACCAAGGGACGGGCATCGCGGTCGACGATCAGGGCAACGTGGTCATCGTGGGCATCAGCGATGGTTCGCTCGTCGGCGCGGCGCTGGGCTCGTACGATGCATTCGTGCGCAAGCTCGACGCCAACGGCGACGTGGTCTGGACCCGCCAGTTCGGCACGGAACGCGAGGATCACGCCGTGGCGGTGGCGCTCGACGGGGACGGGGGCATCTTCGTGGTGGGGCGCACGGCTGGCGCGCTCGCGGGGACCTCGCACGGCGAGGTGGACGCGTTCGTGCGCAAGTACGATCGAAGCGGCGGCGTGGCTTGGACGCGGCAGTTCGGCACCGCCGACTGGGATCATGCCAATGCCGTCGCGGTCGATGCCAAGGGCAACGCCACGGTCGCGGGCGCCACCAGCGATGGGTCCTTGGGCCGACGCCCATTGCTGCGCACCTACGCGCCGAACGGCGATCTGGTGCGAAGCTACGACCTCGATCTGGAAAGCACGATCGTGTATGGCGTGGCCCTGGATGCCGCCGGCAGCATCTACCTCGCCGGCTCGTCGAGCGGCGAGCTCGAAGGCCCGCGCGCTGGCGGCGTCGACGCCATCTTGATGAAGCTGGACCAGGAAGGCTATGTGGCCTGGACCCGTCAGTACGGGACGA
The DNA here is from genome assembly GCA_964647025.1 of uncultured Myxococcales bacterium. Lineage (GTDB taxonomy): Bacteria > Myxococcota_A > Polyangia > Fen-1088 > Fen-1088 > Fen-1118. The sequence continues at coordinate 29,021 of CAZYFU010000071.1, forward strand.
CCGACAGCGACGAAGCCTTGGCCGTCGCCCTCGACCGAGCCGGGAACCCCTGGATGGTCGGCTACAAAAACGCCCGGAGCGAAGGTGGCGGCCCCAGATCTGGGGAGGGCTTCGTGCGCAAGTACGATGCGCGCGGCACGCTGATCTTCTCCCACACCATCGCCGACAGCGGGTGGCAAGGCGCGACCGGTGTCGCGGTGGACAGCCAGAGGCGCGGTCTGGTGGTCGGCACGCGAATCGCCCCCGATCCCATCCGTTCGACGGTTTCGCACGCGTTCGTCGAGGAGCTGGATGCCCAGGGAACCTTGCAGGGGCCTCTGCGCATCGGCGACGCTCCCAACCAGGCTAGCGCGGCTGGTGTGGCCGTGGACGCCTCGGGCGGGGTCTACGTGCTGGTCAACGCGTGCTTCTCGCCCTTCGCCGGACACGCGGTGGTGGGCGGGTGCGATGCGTTCGTCGCGAAGGTACGGTGAAGGCAGGCGTGGCCGCCGCATCAAGGGGGTAAGGAGAAACCACAAATGAGCAACCCGGCCAGACCCAAGTCCTCACTATCGGATGTCACCGACATCCTGTTCGTCTTATCTCTCGCCGCGCTGTTTGGCGTCGCCTCATTCCAACCATTCCCGGGCTTCCTGAACTGGTTCTACGACGATTCGTTCTTCTACTCGAAGATTGCCGAGAACGTTGCAAAACACGGGACTCTGTCATTTGACGGCAGGAACATGACAAACGGGTTCCACCCATTGTGGCTGGCCATTCAAGTAGTCTGTTTCAAGCTATATAGCCCGACACCAGAGTCGTTCGCGCGTTTCATATTCCTCGTGGAGCTTTCAGTGAGCGCCGTCGCTCTTATGCTCATCAGGCGAGTCGCTCTGCGGAGATTTGGCTGCAGACCTTGGATTTCATTCCTTTGCTTGGCTGCATACTCATATCTTCTATTGGCCGACAATTTCGGTCAAGAGGCTCACTTGCTCGGCTTACTGTTTGCTTACTTTCTATACATAATCCATTGCACAGACAGGTACTCCTGGCACCGCTTGCGACTAATGACCATATGCTGCTCGCTAATGTATCTGACCAGGACTGACACGCCGATCATGTGCTGGCCGGTCTTGTTGCACGTTGCACTCTATCGCCGCTTGAACACCCTCAAGCCAGTGCAATGGATAGTCCTAGTTGGCATTCTAGTTGTACCGCCCGTAGCATTGTCGGCTTTCAATTACCTGTATTGGGGACACTTCACGACAATATCGGCATCACTAAAGACGACAAGCACGATAGTGCTGACTCCGTACAAGCTCTGGTTCTTCTTGGAACAACGAAGGCCCCTCGTGGCTTGCGTACTAGCGTTGCTGGGCATCTCCATCTACCGACGGCGCATTGGGACACCGCTCTCGATGTTGTGCGTCGGCATACTCGCATACTTCGGCGTGCTATTACTGTTCAGTACTGGCGCAATCGGAAGCTGGTACCTAGTTATTCCAAACACCGTTGGGATACTGGTAGCAGGTCACCTACTATGTGATCTACAGTCCGTCCTTGAAAGAAGCTCGGCCACAGCGAGAATGGCCAAGTATGCACCACTCCTGAGTGGGATCGCTGTCGCTGTCCTCTTGTTGAACCATTTCCTGTACAGGAAGTGGCCCGTCACGCGTGTCCGCGCTCCCGCGTATGCACTTGCTCGCGATCTTCGGGAGTTCCCAGAGAGAGCGACGTACTTCATGGTCGATGGAACCGGTATTGTTGCGTTCTTCTCTGGGCGAAGCATCATCAACGGCGACGGCTTGGTGAACAACTTCGCATACCAGGAGCACGTCAGGGCAGGAAAGTTGCGGGAGTATCTGAGACAGCAATCAGTGGACTACTATATCGAGCACTTCTTCATGGGTGGCGAACACAATGAGTACGAACTGGCATCGCGTGCGGAGCACGTCGAGGTGAATGCCATACCCAGCTGGAAGGGAGACGGCGTTCCCCTGAGACAAGATCCCCCTTTGCGATTCACCCGGGACATGCTGGTCTACCAGGGAAACGACTCGCTCATTTTTGACATGAAGCTGCTCCGATGATGCAGGCCATGGCCTCCTCTCGCGATGGCATATGCCAGGGTCTTCTGGCGCGCGATGGGCAACATCTCTTGGGCTTGGCCGACAATAGTCCCATATAGCGCGACCTCTCCGGTTCGTCCCCGAGAGCACCCTTCCTCCTCTCCCTGCAAAACGCCCAGCCTCTCCCTGCAAAACGCCCAGCGGTCGCTCGCTCCATGCAGTTCGTGAACGCCAACGTGGCCCAGGAAGCTGGAAGGCCCCACTCTTGGACCGGTCGCCTTTGATCGCGCCACTATCGTTCCATCGTTGTCGTCGGCGACAATGCCACGCACGCCGTCTCCGGTACATCCTCGCCCATGGTGCAAGAGAGGGCCTCCTCGACTCGCCAGCTGCTTGGCCGGGGCCGAATTGCACGCGGCTGCACCGTTTCGGCCGTGACCAGGCGCCTTCGGGCGCGCCGCCGCGGGTCCTTCACCGCGCTCGCCAGACTGCCCTGCATCTGCACCGCCAGCGAGAGCGGCTGCGTCCCCTGCAATCAGTGCGTCGCCGAAATGGATCGCGCAGGCGGCGTGTGCTGCGCGAAGGTCCCCGACCAACTGGCCGCACGCGCCGCCAGCCTCCGCCGAGGTGACCAGCCTGGTATGTGAGTGGACTTCTGACCCACCCCCGCAGCGAGGA
>CAZYFU010000072.1:0-6136 GCA_964647025.1 uncultured Myxococcales bacterium
GCGACGGAGCCTCGCACGTCCAAAGCAGACGAGGTTGCCGAGCCCTCGGCAGTCATCGTCAGGCCAGGCGCCGAGACGCGCATCCCGGTCAGCCGCAATCGTCCCCGGGCGGCTTCCGCCGCGATGGTCAGAGCGGTCCCCCCGGCGGCCAGCTTCATGTCGAGCCGCAGGCCGCCGTCCTTCGCGTTCCAGGCCAGGTCCCCGGAACCCTTCACGACGGCCGTGATGGGCCAGGCCTTCACGAACCCGCGGAGCAACCGCGGTTCGACCTCGACGCGTTCGATCGTGACCCTGGCAGCGCCGAGCCCCCCAGCGTGGCGAACCTGCGCGACGACATCGGCCCGACTATCGCCGACCGCCAGGCCAGCGCGCGCGTGGATTGCGCTTGGGCCGCTGACACCGCCGGAGCTTGCGAGAGACACGCGAACAGGCGCCGAGAACGGTTCTTCCAGTGCACCTCGGATGCCGAGGTTGATCGCGAACCCACGCGGCCCCTCTCCGCCGTAGTGCCCGTCGACCAGAACCTCCGCCGCAGCGAAGCGGACACTCTTCCAAGCCGCCTCTGCGGAGAGTCGCTGGTCCACCACCGCAACGCGGGCGTCGCGAACCGTGAGGCGCCCGAGCTTGAAGCTCCACGGTTCATTCGCCTCGGGTGTGCTGGCCTCGCGTCCAGCCGAACCGTGGCGTTGCTCGATGGCCCGCGAGAGATTGCTGTTGCCGCGTCGGTCGAATCGGAGATCCAGCTCGGGCGCGACGATCTTCGCCGACGGGACGTCGACCTCGCGATGGAAGAGACTCCACGGCGAGAACTGCACCTCGACGCTCGTGGCCTGCAACACCGGGGCGCCTTCGGGATCTCGCAGCGCAAGCCCATACAACGCCGCCCGACCGGGAGATAGCGAAATCCGCGCGATGTCCACGCGGCCCTGGATCTCGGCATTGATACGAGGCAAAAGTTGCGTGAGCACGAGGCGAGAACCCCAAGCCGTGCGGAGGGCGAGGAGGGTGCACAGCGCGAGCACGAGCACTAGCGCGAACAGCACGAGGACCAGGTGGGCCAGCGCGCGCACGAGTCGCGTCGCGGTCGCTCCCGTCATCAGAAGGCCTCGCCGATGGCGATGTGGAACACGCACGAGCTATCGGGCACCGGCGTCGCGTGGCCGGAGCCACCGATTCCGAAGCAGTCGTCGTTGACCCGATACGATATCTGGCTGACGCCGCCGGTGGACGGGTCGATGGCGTAAAGCGGGGGCGGCCGCCCCCAAGGCAGTCGACGTGCGAAGTCGATGCGGATGGGGCCGATGGCAGTCTTGTAGCGCAGACCGAGGCCCACCGCCCAGAGCATCCTCGACAGATCGCTCGGTCCGACGTTGCCCGTCGTCACCTGTCCGAAGTCCACGAACAACGCGAGGACCAAGCTCTGGGTGAGGTGGAATCGCGTCTCGAAGGACCCGTCGACGAGCCCATTGCCACCGACTGGCAAGGTCAGCGTGATGGGCGGGGCGAGCTGGGTTGCGGGAGCGGGCGCGAGCAGGAGCGGCGAGAGGCGTCGATCGCCAAAGCCCCGCATCGACACTCCGCCGCCCGCGAAGAAGCGCGTGACCACAGCGCTCTCGGAGCTTCCGTGCAGGAGTTGGCCGACCCGAAGCCGACCGCTCATGGTCACCACGTTGTCTTCGCCGAAGGCCAGGTAGCCACGGATTTCGGGCAGCACCCGCAGATAGGTGAAGTCCCCGCCCAAAGGGCCACCGCCTTCCTGGAACGCGATGCTGGCAAAGAAGCCCACATGGGGGTCGAGGGCCGAGTCCCGCGCATCGAAGGAGATCACCTGCTCGAGGTAGGACAGCATGACCAGGCAGTTGGCGCTTTGGCTCGCGCACCCCAAGGTGAGCGGCGCCGCGCTGGCGCTCGCGATGGCTGGACCGTTGAGGTAGTAGCCCTGCAGGTTGTAGGAGGCGTAGATCGACAGCGTGGACCACGGCAGCCAGGACACGCCTGCCGCGGACCTCGCGCCCAAGGCGTCGTAAGCCTGCTCCAAGGTGCGCTCGGCCGATAGCGAGAGGCGTCCGCGCAGACTCGGGCGCGACAGAAACCGCGGCTGTTCCAGCTCGCCCCGCAAGAGCGCGACCGGACCGCTGCGGGGGGCCGCGGCGACTTCGCCCCGCGCGACGGCGTACGCGCTCGGAATGAACGCCCAGCCGGCCTCTCCATGCAGGGTCAGGCGCCGCATGCCACCCAAGAAATCGAGGTGCGACCACTCCGCCACGCCCCGACCTTCGTCTCTCACTTGATCGAACTCGATGCCGAACCCGAGGCGCAGCAAGTGCAACGGGGCTTCGCGCACCTCGACCACGATGGGCAGCCGATCCGATTGTGCGTCGGGGTCGCCGACCGACACCTTCGCCACCGAGAACACACCCATGGCGCCAAGCCGGCGCTGAGCTTCGGCCAATGGGGGGTCGGCATAGTAGCGCCCGTCTGGGATTGCCAGGCGGACCTGTTCCCAAACCCACAGCGGGAGCAGTCGGTGCGATGGCTCCTGGTGAACCTGGATATCGCCGAAGCGATAGCGACGACCGGTCGCCACGACAATCAACAGATCGGCCCGGTGCCGTTCCACGTCCACCAGCGCGCGGCCCTCGACGGTGGCGTTCGCGTAGCCGAGGTTTCGCACACGATCCAAGACGGTGGCCTTGGCGCCCTCCCATTTACTCTCCAAGAAGTTGCCTTGCCAGGCCACATCGCGCAGGACCTGCTCGCGCTGCTCATCGGTCAGTGCTTCGAGTCCGCGTACGTCGAACGAGCCGACGGTGGTCGGATCGCCTTCCTCGACCTGGGCCACCAGCTCGACGCCGTCCTCGACGGGCTTGACCGTGTCGAAGGCCACCTCCGCCTGGAAGAATCCCCGAGCTTGGTAGATCCTTTCGATGCGACGCAGGTCGGTCTGCCAGGTGAACGGGTCGTAGTACTGTTTCTTGGCGAAGGGCCACCACCAGCCGGTCGCGGCCGTGGCGATGCCTGCCTTTAGGGTGCTCTGCGACACTTCCTCCGTCCCGTCGATGCTCAGCTTCCGAACCACCGGCTGGTCCGGGTCTTCGGGCTCGTGCGCGCACGAGGCGAGGACAGCGGCCACGACCACCGCCACGAGCAGGCGGTCCTGGGTGTCTGCCACGCGCGTTCGGGAAGCAGACAACGGTTGTCCAAGCGCTTAGCCGTTGCGCGAGAGCAGTTGGGTCGCGACACGCTTGCCGACCACACCTGCCGCCGCGGTCGCCAACGCGCTGAGCATCCGCGCGCCGAAGTTCGGCGCAATCGTCGCGACCTTTCCTTCCATGAGGTCGCCCAGCGCGCCTTTCAGCCTACGCCCGCGCCCAAGCCACGACTTGAGCCGACGCTTCCTCGCGCTGTGGACGGCCAAGGCCGTGCCCACGGCGATGACCACCAGTGCGCCGGCGACCGCGAAGGCCGCCGGGTGCCGCCGTGCCGCCACCACGGGATTCAAGGCGTGGCGGCGGTTGTCCAGCTCGCTGACCAAGCCATCGAGATGCCCCCGGATGCTTTCGATCTCGCGTTCGATGGCGGCAGCCTGATCCCGCGTGGCCTGGGGCTTCACACCAGTCGTCGCTTTGTCCATTGCACGTCCTCCCGCAGGGTTCGCCTGGTTCGGGCCATGGGTGAGCGGACCCTCTTTCCCCAGGCGATGACGGCGACGATGACCGTGGCCAGCAAGGTAATGCCGCTGACGATGAGCCCGGCCACCCATCCTCCCACCACGGTGGCCAGGGCCAGCACGCCGGCGACCAGCAGCAGATTGAGCGTACAGATGCCTCCCACCGCCGCGAGCGAAAGCCCGCCCACCATGGTCGCTTCGGACTTCAGATCGGCCTTGAGCTCGGCCTTCGCCAGCTCGATCTGCTTCTGTGCAAGGTGACCCACCTCGCTGGTGATCTGCTTGACCAACTCGACGGTGGACAGGTCTCGCGGTGGCGCGAACGGCGTCCTGTGTCCATTGCGGCCCGGCATCGCGGCCGGCGGTTTTAGCTGTGGTGAGTCCATCACCGAGTGATTCTGCTTGGCGGTTGGGGACACCACGGTACTTGTCTTGGGATTGTCTGCGTTCCGCATACGAGCCTCCTCCGCGACGAGCCCATCGGCCGTCGGTGCGACGTTCACGCGAGTCATTCGCTCCACATCTTCAAGAACCGTACCAGTGACTAATCGGCCGGTGCCGCCTTGAAGATGTCGGACACATCCAGTCCGAGCTTGCGCACAGTGAGGTCGTCTGGCACCCCCGTGGCGGGCAGGCTGCTGTCCTCTTGGAACGACCGCAGGGCCTTGTCCGTGGGGCCATCGAGCTTGCCCGACGGTGCACCGCCAGAGGATGCGCCCGACGAAAGATAGCCACGGTCGATCAAGGCGCGTTGAAGGGCCTCTACTGCGCCCGGCTCGAACAACGCGGCCGGCGATGTCGCCAGCGGCAAGGCCGCGTCGTCTCGCGCACCCCGGTCTTCGGGCCCGTCAGCCCTGGGCTTGGTCTCGCGCTTGGGGGGCGACCGCTCTGGCTCCGCGGATTGCTTGGGCTGATCCGTCGCGGTTTGGGTGTGGCTGCAAGACCACGCGCCCGCGAGCGCGATGGCAAGTGAGCTGACATGGAGAGCAGATCGATTCATTTCTTCCTCGGCTGAGCGTTGGGCGGGCCCTCGTCCTCTTGAAGCGCGTCCACTGTCTGTTCGAGGACGCCTTGCTTGTCGGACGCCGTGTCGGGCGGCAGGTTCGCGAATCCGCTGACCAACCCGGCGACGAAAGCGTTGCGGACCACGCCGAGAACGGCAGGCCACAACTGGATGTCCGGGGCGACGAGCTTTCCTTTGATGGGAATGGTGGTGGCGACCGCGTTTCGCCTGGGGACGCGGTCGGATGCGATGTCGACCGCCTTGTCGAGCAGCCAGCTCTTGGCGTCGGCCCACGGTCCTTGGTCGGCTGACCGGAGCTCGAGGTTCTTGAGCACCGGCTTGACACCGCCATTGATCGCGCCGTCTTTCGAGGTGAAAGTCGCGAATAGGTCGATGGTCCCGGAAATCGCCTCGACGTCGGTCTTGGCCGCCAGGAAGGCGTGCAAGTCGGTCACCCGCAATCCTTGGATGGACGCCTCGCCTGCGAAGGCCAGCGGACTCGCGAAGGGGTTCGCCGTAACGAACATCCGAAGCGTGCCACTGCGAGCGACCATGGCGCGCGCGCTCAACATCGCGGGTCGGCCACCAGCACCCGCGGGCCTCGACGCCAGGTTTTGGCCCGTCAGGTCCAGCCTGTGAATCCAGAGGCGTGGATTGTCTTCGCCCTCCGGGAAACGGACCAGAAGCTCGCCTTGGAAGACCTCGAGTCGGTCGATGCGCAGCGGAGGAGCGTCCTCGAGTTGCGCGGACAGATCGGGAGCTTTCGGTGACGGCTGTTGCTTGGTCGTCTTGGCCGCGGTGATGCTGAGCTTCGGTTCGTGGAGCGCCACGCTGGCCACCAGGCGACCACGAAGCAGCTCCCTCCAATCGAGGCCGACACGGGCCTTCTTCACGAACACCAGCGGCGGTGCGTTGCGAGGGGCGTTCTCCTCCCGCAACTCGAGGTTCGTGATCTCGTAACCTGGCGCGAGTACCGTCACGTGCACTTTGGCGAAGTCGCCGCGAAGGCCTTCCAGCTTGTCCAGCGCCTTGCGGGTTTGGTGCGCGGCGACGGGATCCAGGACCAAGCGCACCACGATGGCGACTGCGAGCACCACGGCGACGAGGATGAGCAGCGCCAGCCCCACGCGGCTCTTGCGCGCTCGACGAGGTCCCTTTGATGGGGCTGCCGGGCTCTCCATTGCCTGGGCGAGTTTCAAAGGGCGTGCCAGCAGTGGACCCCGCGCCCGTGAGCAAGACAGTCGCCTCATCGGTGGCACGTGGCTTGCGTGGTTGGCGAGCAAACAAAGACGGGAAATACAAATGACTCAACCTTCGGAGAACATGTTGGCCGAGCTTCGGGACTGCGCGCAGGGATCGTTCGAGCGCGTGCAAGCGCAGATGCAGCAACGGCTGCGCGGACTGTCCGAGATGATCGTCGAGAAGCCGATTCGCTCGCTGTGCGTGGCGTTCCTGTCGGGCCT
>CAZYFU010000072.1:6236-16868 GCA_964647025.1 uncultured Myxococcales bacterium
TTGGCGCTACAGATGGCCGTGATTCCCGTTCTGATCTCGCGTCTCAAAGACAGCCTGCTCGGCGAGGTCGAGTCGTAATCTCGCCAGAATCAAAAACGCAAGAGAAGGAGCCGACGCATGAACATCAAAGACATCAAGAACCTCGACAAGGACCAGATCCTGGAGCTGCTGGGCCTGGACAGTGAGACATCTACCGCCTCCTCGATAGTGTGGAGCCTGGGGTTGGTTGCCATCGGTGCCATCGCGGGTGCTGGTGTGGCCCTGCTGCTCGCCCCGCAGAGTGGCCGGGAGCTCCGAGAGACCGTGGGGCGCAAGTTCACGAGCGCGGCGGATGACGTCGTTACCTCTGCACGCACGAAGGCCAACGAAGCCCAAAGCCAGGTCGAGAAAGGCTGAAGCGATGCTTTGGACGATAGCTGCCATTCTGGTCCTCCTGTGGCTGTTGGGCATGGTCAGCTCGTACACCCTCGGAGGGTTCCTGCACCTGTTGCTGGTGCTCGCCATCATCGCGGTGGCGATTCGCGTGATCCAGGGACGTAGACCGATCCCGTGACGTTGCACACCCGGCCGGTTTCGCCGCAGTAGCGGTCGGGTTCGCAGCTGGCTACCACCGGTGTCGGACTCGGACGGGGACGCTCAAGAGGGCGCTGTCCGGGTCCACGAACCGGAGCAGCCGTCGCGCCCAGCTGCCCGCGTAGTCGATCCCGATGCGTGGGGTACAGCGGATGGTTCGGGGTGGCGGCCCATCGGAGAGAAACAGGGGTGCTTCGCAGGTGACGAGGTTCAAGTGGTGGTGCATGCCGTAGAATCGGGCAGTCTCGCAATGCAAGGGGCAGAGACGTTTTGGAAGAAGGAGGACGTAGTGGAACAGAGAAGCGAGGCAACGGTAACGGCGGCGGACTCGTTGGACGAGCTCGCCATCAACACAATCAGGTTTCTGTCGGTCGACGCCGTGGAGAAGGCGAACAGTGGACACCCCGGGATGCCGATGGGGGCCGCGCCCATGGCGTATGTGCTGTGGGATCGATTCCTGCGTCACAGTCCGGCCAACCCAGAATGGTTCAATCGCGACCGATTCTTCCTGTCGGCCGGACACGGCTCGATGCTGCTCTACAGCCTGCTGCATCTGAGCGGCTACGCCGTCAGCCTGGACGACATCAGGAGTTTTCGTCAGTGGGGCAGCATCACCCCGGGGCATCCCGAACGTGGGCTCACACCGGGCGTCGAGACCACCACGGGGCCGCTTGGACAGGGGTTCGCCAATGGTGTGGGCGCCGCCATCGCGGAGGCCCACCTTGCGGCCCGTTACAACCGACCGGGCTTTTCCATCGTGGACCACTTCACGTACGGGTTGGTAAGCGACGGCGATCTCATGGAGGGGGTGGCTTCGGAGGCGGCGTCGCTGGCCGGGCGGCTCCGGCTCGGCAAGCTCATCTACCTGTTCGACGACAACCGGATCACCCTGGCCGGCTCCACGGAGCTCATCTTCTCGGAGGACCTCACCAAGAGGTTCGAGTCCTACGGCTGGCACACCCAGTCGGTCGAGGATGGCAACGACCTCGTCGCGATCGACCGAGCCATCTCCGCGGCGCGTGAAGAGCAGGACAGGCCGTCGCTCATCGCGGTGCGGACGCACATCGGCTTCGGTTCGCCGCATCGCCAGGACACCTTCGAAGCGCACGGCGCGCCTCTCGGACAGGAAGAGGTCCTCCTCACCAAGCAGCGCTTGGGTTGGCCGCCCGAGCCGGCGTTCCACGTCCCCGAGCTGGTCCGCGAGCATTGCGGGCAGGCGGTCGCGCGCGGAAGAGATTGGGAGACGGCCTGGAACGACGAGTTCGCCGAGTATCGCGTGGCCTACCCGGACGTCTCGCTCGAGCTCGAGCGGCGCATCCGCGGGATTCGCACGGAGGGCTGGGAAGACGCCTTGCCGACCTTTCCGGCGGATGCGAAGGGAATGGCCACACGGGCCGCCGGGGGCAAGGTCCTGTCCGCTCTGGCGCAGGTGCTGCCGACACTGATCGGTGGCTCGGGGGATCTGGACCCATCGACGCAAACGGCGCTCGCGGACGCGGGCGACTTCGGTCCGCCACGGCTGGCTTCGCAGGATCTCCAAGGCGCGGCGGGCGGCGGCTTCGGCTACGCTGGTCGCAACATCCACTTCGGTGTCCGTGAGCATGCCATGGCGGCCATCGCCAATGGAATCGCTGGCCACGGTGGCGCCATCCCCTTCGTGTCGACCTTCCTCACCTTCTCCGACTACATGCGCCCCGCGATTCGCTTGGCGGCCCTGATGAAAGCCAAGGTGGTCTTCGTCTTCACCCATGACAGCATCGCGATGGGCGAGGACGGCCCCACGCACCAGCCCATCGAACAGTTGGCGGCATTGCGCGCCATCCCCGGGCTGGTGGTGGTTCGTCCCGCGGACGCCAACGAGACGAGCGAGGCGTGGCGGTTCGCGGTCGAGAACGACGGGCCCACGGCGCTCATCCTGAGCCGTCAGAGCATTCCCGTGCTCGACCGTGCTCGATTGGCTGGGGCGCAATGGCTGCGGCGAGGAGCGTACGTTCTGCTCGACCCATCGGAGCGCGCGGCCGAAGTCGTGCTCGTCGCGAGTGGAGCCGAAGTGCCCCTGGTCACCGAGGTTGCGCGCGTCCTCTACGAGCGCGGCATCGGCGCCCGCGTGGTGTCGATGCCTTCGTGGGAGCTCTTCGACGTCGAGTCGCAGCAGTACAAAGACAGCGTGCTGTCACCGGGCATCCCGTGTCTCGCCGTCGAGGCCGGATCCCCGCAGGGGTGGCACAGATACGTCGGCTGCCATGGCGACGTGATGGGCATCGAGACCTTCGGTGCATCGGCGCCCGGTCCGACGGTGCTCGCCCAGTACGGCTTCACGGTCGACAACATCCGCGACAGGGCGGTCGCGTTACTCTCCCGCTTCACCCGGCATTGAAAGCTCGAGGGCCAGGCGTGCGACGGGGCGCGCGCCTGGCCCTCGAACCGGCTCCCTGTCAACCTCTGTCGCCATGAGAGGCCTGCGGATGGGCTGATCTCGTCGACCTTCGTCGATGGCCTTCGTCTTCCGACTCCTCCTCGTCTGGCAGAAGCTCTTCGTCCTCCTCGGCAATGGCAGGCTCGTCCTTTGCGTGCTCCATGCGTGCCTCTACCGTCCGCGACTTCGCTTCGAGCTCGTCGGCTTGCTCGGCGTGGGACGCCGCCGTCCCCTCGTGGAGCTCAGCCGTTTCGTGAAACCCCTCGGACCTTCGCTTCGAAGCCTCGGACTGATGGTGGGCAGCGGTGTCGCGATGGAAAGACGTCCGGTCATGGTGCGAGGCCAGTCCGCCCTTTCTGCCGGCTTCCGCAGCCTCCGCCGAACTCCACTCGTGGGCATGACCGCTCTGGTGGGCCGCCTTTCCACCCTTGCTCGCGATTCTTCTCTGCTGTTCGGGCTCCATCGCTGCGAAGCCACGTTGATTCTGTGCCATAGCTGCTTCCTTTCCTTATCTTCCTTGTCTTCCTTGCGTATCTTTCGGTGCGACTCCTCGGTGGACGGCGTGCTTGGTCGAAGCCGCCGCAAAGGAGTGTCCGCAGAATCGGACGTAGCAATCACGGTGCCAGCCGGGTTTCGCTAGAAGGCGTTGCGCCTGGTGGCCCGGCCGAAGATCGTGAGCAGCACGATCTTCACGTCCAAGAACAAACTCCAATTGTTGATGTAGTGGAGATCGTGCTCGATGCGCTTCTCCATCCACGCAACGGTCGGGGTCTCGCCGCGCCACCCATTCACTTGCGCCCAGCCCGTAATGCCGGGCTTCACCTTGTGGCGAAGCATGTAGCGCGGAATGAGCGCTCGATACCGTTCGTTGTGGGCGACCGCGTGCGGACGAGGTCCGACGAGCGACATGCACCCAGTCAGCACCTGCAGGAACTGCGGCAGCTCGTCGAGCGAGGTCCTTCGCAGAAAGCGTCCGAGGGTGGTCACTCGCGAGTCGTTGCGCTGTGCCTGCTGAACGCAGTCGCCATCCTCGCACACGGACATGGTCCTGAACTTCAGGACCCGGATCTCCGCTCCATCCAGGCCATAGCGTCGCTGGCGGAAGAACACCGGGCCTGCGGACGTTGCTTTCACCAAGATCGCGATGACGGTCATGGGGATCGCCAGAAGCACCATCGCAGAAAGACCTGCCAGGACGTCCTCCACCCGCTTGAGCAGGGCGTGGACGCCCCGAAAGGGCGTGTCGTGGACGCTCACGAGCGGGGAGCCCCCGATGGCTGTCCAGCGGGCGCCCAGCAAGTCGTACGTGGGAAGGAGATCCGCGACCACGAAGGCCGTCGCGTTGGTCTTGGCGAGCTTCGACCGAAAGAGGCCAAGGCGACCATCTGCCGTCAACGGCAGCGCGATGTAGACGATGTCCACCTCGCCGGCCATGCACGCTGCCACGAGGGCGTCGGACGTGCCTCCGTAGGAACATCCCTGGCAGAGTGCATGACGACGTTCGGGGCCTCGGTCGTCGTACACTCCGACCACGCGGACCCGAAGCCAGGGGCGCTCCGTGATCTGTCTGCAGAGTCGAAAAGCCGATGCCGTCGCGCCGAGGATGGCCACGGGACGTCGGGAATCGGTACTTGACCAGATGCCACGCAACACGGGGCGTTCGAGGAGACGCCAACCACCCAGAAGCCCTGCTGCGAGCAAGGGCCACGTCACTGCGACCGCCAGCGTCGGCGACGCCGCAGGTGCCGAGGTCCACGTCACCAGGCTCAGGGCGAGGGTTGCGATGGCCCACGAGATGAGAACGGGCGCCACCTCGGCCAGCAGGTCCTCCTTGAATCTCGGGACGTAAACTGGAACGACCGTGCTCGCGATGGTGAACGCGAGCAGTGCAAAGACCAGCGCGAAGTCGTCCGTGGCCGCCGTGGGCTCTGCCAAGGCCAGCGCGAGCGAGTTCGCCAACAAGATGAGCAGGAGGTCGACCACCCTTTGCAGGGGTCTCAGAGTATCCGTCGATAGGCCAATTCGTCCCAACGTCATCGCAACTCCTCTTCGCAGGCCGGTCGCGAGCAGCGCGCCGGCCGGCCTCCGTACGGCCCTCGAGACTCTCTTCACGCCATTTCTGCGACGCCCGGGAAGGCCACCGCGCTGGCGCAGCTCACGCACAACAGGGCTTGTTGGACGGCGGCGTACGGCTTCACCCCCTCGTGGGAGCCGCAAGCGATGCACGCATCGAGGACCGGCGCGGCCGACTCGCTCGTCGCCTGCATGAACGCGACGTCGGCCAATTCGGTCCGCGTGACGATTCCAACCAAGAGGGCGTCGATTACGACCGCCAAGCACGACAGTTGTTGCTCGCACATGATGCCGGCGGCATCAATCAGCGTAGTGTCCGGCCCCACGCAAGGCACCGGCGTCGTCATACAGCTGCGCACGGGAGAAGCGAGATCCGCCCGACGAAGATCATCCCGGCACAGAATCCCCGCCAATGTCTCGTTCTCGACGACGAGCAAATGATTGATGTGCTTGCCGTAAGCGATGTTCAGAGCCGCGCTCACCGGCGTCTCTGGACTGAGTGTGTAGACGTCGGTCTGCATGACGTCGACGACCGAAGATAGAATCCCTTTCGATGGTAGATTCACTGCGATTCTCCTGTACGTCCGGAGGACGTGGAACGTGGATGAACCCAGGTCCATCAAGGGTCGTGCCAATCGCGTCCGTGCGGAGATTGGTCGCGTTTCGGCGGAGGTGCCGGCGTGCGCCGTGCGGGAGTTACGAATGCGTGCCGCGCCTCATCCGCCGCTGTAGCGGAAGCGTGTGACCGGGAGCTCGAACTGACGGTGAGAAGCAGCGCGGGGCGACCGGTGCGCGTTTCGCTCGAGGCCAGGAATCCTTCTGGACTGGCATGGGCAGCAGATCGCGGTCACCCTCAGGAAGGGGAGGATCGCTGATGTCGCAACTGGAGCAGCTCAGGCGCTATAGCACCGTCGTCGCCGATACCGGTGAGATAGCCTCGATAAGCAGGTACAAACCGCAGGACGCCACGACGAACCCGTCGTTCTTGCTCAAGGCCGTGCAGGATCCGGAGTATCGACGGCTGGTCGATGGGGCACTCGACTATGCGAAGAAGATGGCCCCGGTGGGCAAGGAGAGGAGCTCCCTCTTCATGGACAAGCTGGCGGTGAGCTTCGGGTGTGAGATCCTGAAGCTCATCCCAGGCCGCGTCTCGACGGAGGTGGATGCCGCACTGTCGTTCGACACCGCGGGCACGGTGGCCAAGGGCCGGCGCCTGGCCGAGCTTTACCGCGAGGCAGGCGTGAGCCGTGACCGCGTGCTTATCAAGATCGCCAGCACTTGGGAAGGGATCAGGGCAGCCGAACAGTTGGAGGAGGAAGGCATTCACTGCAACATGACTCTCCTGTTCAGCTTCGCGCAGGCGGTGGCCTGTGCCGATGCCAAGGTCACGCTGGTGTCGCCGTTCGTAGGCCGGATCTACGACTGGTACAAGCAGCAGAGCGGAGACGAGATCCCCATCGACGAGGATCCCGGCGTCGCATCGGTCATGCGCATCTACAACTACTACAAGAAGTTTCGCATTCGGACCCAGGTCATGGGGGCAAGCTTCCGAAGGGTCGAGCAGATCACCGCGCTGGCGGGATGCGATCTGCTCACGGTCAGTCCCAAGCTCCTCGGGGCGCTGGAAGAGAACACAGGAACGGTCGAGCGCAGGTTGAGCGCCGACAGCGCGGAGCTGGCGGAGAGCTCCGAGGTGCATCTCGACGAGAAGGACTTCCGTTTTCAGCACAACCAAGACGCCATGGCGGTCGAGAAGCTGAGCGAAGGTATCCGCGTCTTCTACAGCGACGGCCGAAAGCTCGAGGCATACGCGGGTAAGACGCTCGAGGAAAGCGGCGCAGGTTAGCTGCGCGGAAACGCGACGACCATGGTGCGCCTGGCGGCCGACCAGGCGACGTCCAGCTCGTCTTCTTCGAGGGCCCGCCAGCCCCGGTCGGGGTCTGCCACCATCCAACGCGCTCGTGCGGGGTCATGTCCGACCACGAGCACGAAATGAAAGCGCCGAATTCCGCCGTGGGTTCGTGCCGTGCCGATGATCACGGGGCGTCCCGCGGCGATCTCCGCGGCGAGGTCATCAAAGGTTCCTGGCACGGCAAAGGAGGCGAGGCCGAGCTCTCGAGCTCGGTCGCGCAGCTCTCCCGCAGCCACGCCCGGCGATTGCGAGGGGAACGGGGCGGCAGCAAGGCCCCAGCGACGAAGCAACATGGCCAACGCGGCCGGGCCGCAATCGCGGCGCCCCTTCTGCGCTTCGAATCTCACGCTGGGCACGACGGTCCATCCTTCGGCTCGAGGAGGCGTGTTTGGCGCCAGTTGCGCGCAGCCGACCAGCACGAAGGCCGCCGCCGCGAGACGGGGCGGGGTCATCAGAGCAGCAACAGCACTAGCAGAAGGACGACGACCAGCCCAGCCGAGCCGCCCACGTAGACCCCGAAGCCATCCCCGCCGCGAAATTGCGCGGCGTCGGGATGGCGGGCTTCGCGTTTGGAGTAAGCGTCGTCCCGGGCAGGGTCGGACGTTCCTTCCGGTATGGCGATCGCGGTCGAGCGTGTGGTGGTGGTCTTCGGGCCCGGGTTGAGCGGACGTTCGGAGGGCGCTGCCTGCGCCGCGAGTCCACCTGATACCAGCACAAGACAAACAACAGTCACGACAATACGAGCTATTCGAACCATGTGTTCGCTCCTTGCGACGACAGGGAGAATTCAGGAACTGTGCCAGGGCCTCGCAGCAAGCGGCATTGCGAGCGTGCGGCGAGATAGGGGATGGCCGTTCATACGCTGCTGCCGTGGACGTGATGGGCCTTGCTCAGGGGAACTCCTTGAGCTCGTTGGTGCCGCCCTGAAGGACGAGCTCGGCCTCCGCGCGCGCCGGGTTCGCGGCGGTGGCGTAGGACCCTGTATCGAGGTAGGTGTCTCGGTCCTGCACAGTGGACAATGGAGGCGCTGTGCGGAAACGGGCGCCGGCAGCCATGCGCCTCGCCGTCGCCAGCGCCAGCTCGTCCGAAGTGTTGAGTAGCGCATCGTTGAGTCGAACGATGCCTCCCACGTGGCCGGCGGCATCTAGGACGAGTAAGCGCGTGACCCCTTCATCGCCCATGATTTCGCACGCTACGTCCACCGGCGTGCCGGCAAAAACGAACAGGGGCGGCTTGGTCATGACCTCGTCGACGCGCGTGAGATCCGGCGACCAGTGTCTCGCCAGAGCTCGAGCGACGATGTCATGGGCCGTGAGGACGCCGACGGGGGTGCCATCGAGCCAGCACACCGGCAGAAGGTCCTCACTGCTGAGGTCCATCAGAGCGGCGGCCTGGGCGATTGTGTTGTTTGGCAGAAGGTGTTGGATGGGGTGAATCGATATTTGATTACAGGTCATGGGATGAGACTCCAACTGGCGAAACAGCAATAAGCGGTCCACGAGCGGGAGGCCAGGTGGCAGGCTAGGGGCTGGCGAGGATGCGCGCGACCACGGAACCAAACGGCGGAAGCACCACCGTGACGCCGTTCGCGGACGCACCTTGCGTGGCCAAGAGGCGCTCCAGCCGGAAAGGTCCATTGCCTTGTGTGTGCAGCTCGGGCCGCAGCCGACGCTTGCCGTTCGACATGTTGAGAGCGACGAGCACGGCTTGGTCCCCTGAAGACCGGATGTATGCAAGCACGTGTCGGTCGGCGGTGTTGACGGCCTGGTAGGTGCCCTCACGCAGGGCAGGGTGCGAACCCCTGAGGGCGATGACCTCTCGGTAGAGGTTGAGGATGGACGTTGGGTCCCGGATCTCCGTCTCGACGTTGTGACTGCGATAGCTTGGCGGTAACGGCAGCCACGGCTGCCCACCCGTGAATCCGGCATTTGCCTCTGGGCTCCACTGCATCGGTGTCCTCTCGCCATCGCGGCCCTTCTCCTTCGGCCAACCGCGCCTGCCGATGGGGTCCTTGACGTCCTCTCGACGCTTCGGATCGCTATTCCGCATGCCGATCTCTTCCCCATAGTAGAGGATCGGGGTTCCCCGCAGGGTCAGGTAGAAGACCGCCATCAGCTTAGCGATGGCGTCGTTGTGCACACCATCGCCATAGCGATCGTAAGATCTCACGAGATCATGGTTGCCGAGCAAGTACACGGGCCACTTGCCGGTGGCCTCTGCGGCTGCGATTTGCGCGCGGAATGCCGACGGCGATAGCCGGTTGACCGTGGCGAACATGAAGTTCATCGGTAGCTGGACCTCGTCGTCGTGCCCTCCGTAGTATTCCTTCAAGCCGGCGATGTCTTGCGTCCAGGTCTCGCCCAGCAGGACCGCGTCGAAGTCATCCGCGACCCGCCGAAGCTTCTTGAGCACTTCGTGGTTTTGCGGAAGCCGCCGGTTGTACTTCTCGTTCTGGACGGGGTCACCGAGCCTGGTCCGCCCCGGCAGCACGGGGTTGTCGACCAGCTCGGTGCTCTCGAAGATCGTATCGACTGCGTCGAGCCGAAAGCCGGCGACACCGCGTCGGTACCACCATCGCGTCACATCCAGCATGGCCGATTCGACCGCGGGGTTTCGCCAGTTGAGGTCGGGCTGCTGGCTGTAGAAGTAGTGGTAGTAGTACTGTCGCGTCCGGCTGTCGTAGGTCCAGGCCGAGCCGCCAAAGAGAGAGCCCCAGTTGCTGGGCGGCGTGTTCGCGTCGCGTCCGTCTCGCCAAATGTAGAAGTCGCGATGGACCGCCTGCCGCGATGAACGCGAATCGATGAACCATGGGTGCTGGTCGGAGGTGTGGTTGACGACCAGGTCCAGGATGATGCGTACGTCCGACTGTCTCGCGCGGGTGACGAGGGCGTCGAAGTCGGCCAACGTGCCGTAGACGGGGTCGATGTCCTGGTAGTCAGAGACATCGTAGCCGAAGTCGACCTGGGGCGATGGAAAGCATGGCGTGAGCCACACCGCATCGACGCCGAGCATGCGCAGGTAGGGGATCTTGCTCTCTACGCCTTTCAGATCGCCGACACCATCGTCGTTCGAATCGGCGAAGCTCCTCGGGTAGATCTCGTAGAACACCGCGTGTTTCCACCAATCCTTGGGGCGTTCGTCCTGAGCGACCGCGGGGGATGGGCAGAGGAGGACCGCGAAGACAAAGGCTGCTCGGAGCCTGTAAGGACCGGTTCGTAGCAGGCGCATGGTGCCGCGATCCGGTCCAAGAGTCGTGCCATGGCCGACGGTGCCACCGACCCGCGGCATCCTGCCACCTGGCATGTCGCTTGCTGCTCATTTCGGCGCACAACGAGAAGGGGGTTGTCGTGAGCGAAACAGGCTTTCTGTCTGATATCGAGACACTGCGGAAGAGGGCGCGCGAGCAGATCGAGCAAGGCGCGTTGACGTCGACGTACGGCCTCGACCGCGACGCCGTCGTTCGCGTGCTGAACGAGGCCTTGGCCACCGAGTTGGTGTGCACGTTGCGCTACCGGCGGCATTACTTCATGGCGAGTGGGATCGCCTCCGAGAGCGTGAAATCGGAGTTTCGCGAGCACGCCGAGCAGGAACAGGAGCACGCCGACCAGATCGCGGCGAGAATCGTGCAGCTTGGCGGCGCACCGAACTTCAATCCCGA
>CAZYFU010000072.1:16968-30861 GCA_964647025.1 uncultured Myxococcales bacterium
ATGCTCGAGCACATCCTGGCGGTGGAGGAAGAGCACGCCGAGGACATGGCCAGCCTGCTCGTGGGATTCGGTCCATCGGGGTGTCATGCGGACGATCCCGACGGAGCATCGAAGAGGTGAGGGCCAAGAGTACCGAGTAAGGAGGTTCGAATGAAGCTGAAAGACATCACGCAATTGAACAAGGAGAAGGTCCTGGGCATGGTCGGGCTGCAGATCGCGGCGTCGGCCACGGCGAAGATCCTGGGCGCCGCCGCTCTGGTCGGGCTCGGCGTGTTGGTGGGCGCCAGCGCCGCGATGCTATGGACACCAAAGACCGGCAAGGAGCTGCGCCAGGACATCCGCCGCCGCTTCAGGAACGGGTCGGACGAGATCGCGGATCTGTTGCCCGACAACATCGAGGCGCAAAGCCTCTAGAGCTCCGAACGGTTCGGGGGGCCGACAGCGCTACTGGCTGGCGTCCTTGCCGCCCTTGGCGTGCTCCGGTGCCGCCGAGGTGACTGGCGCCAGCAGCGCGGCCGCGCACCCTGGAATGGCCCAACGGCCGGCTGGTGCGTTGGGCTCGGCGCAGCCGTGGCCGCCGTACCGGGGCTCTTCACTGTTCCAAAGCATGACCCAGCGGTCGTGTCCCGCGGGTGGAGCGAGGAGGGGCTCGGAGATTCTTTCGAGATCGATGTCCGCGCCAAGGTTCACGAGGAGCACGCGATCTCCGGATGGAAGCTCGCCACCTTCGCCCGTGAAGTAGCGGATGATTCCGCAGCCCGCACCAAGCGTGGCCACGTCGAGCCGCCCGACGCCCTGCCGAAGGCGAGAGATGGTCGGGTCGGTTCGCCGCAGCCGCAAGAGATCGCGGTGCATCTGGAGGGCCATGGCGTGATCGGTCTGGTCAGTCTCGCCCCAGCGGAGCCGGGAGACCTCGAAAGTCTCGGCGGACGAGGGCTGGTGCAGTAACTCCGGGTGGGCGGCGCAGCCGGGGAACTGGGACAGAAACTCGGCGCGGCCATCTCGAACCAGCGGCGCGATCTGTGCGCTGTGGTCGGCGAAGAAACAGAAGGGCGCTGTCGAATTCCATTCTTGTCCCTGGAAGAGCAGAGGCAGCCAAGGACCAAGCAAGAGGAGCGCGCTCATCGCTCGGTGCTGGCCCGGCCCCGACTGTTGCCACAGCCGTCTGCAGGTCAGCGAGTTGGCGACCTGGTCGTGATTCTCCAGGAAACAGGTAAACGCGGTCGGTGGCAGCCCGCAGGTGTGATGACCGCGGGGCATCTCCTGCCAACGCGACCATTGGCCTTGGTACAGGAAGCCGGTCTTGGCGGCCGCAATCCATTCACGGGCGTGGCCGAAGTAGTCGCTGAAGTAGGCCTGCCGCCTGCCGGTGAGCGCGACACGGCAGCTGTGATGGAAGTCGTCGTTCCAAAGCGCGTCCAGATCCCTGCCCGAATCGTACGGGCGCAGGAAACGCGTGTCTTGGCGCTCGTTCTCGCCCACCAGGAAGATCTGTCGGCCTTTGGCCGCCGAGCGTGCTGCCCGGGACAGGTCGGAGACGATATGGTCCGACGAGGTGTCGCTAATGGCTTGGGTTGCGTCGAGGCGAAGGCCATCCAGGTGGAACTCGTCGATCCAGTAGCTCGCGTTGTCGATGACGAGGCCGCGCATGGCCTGTGCGTTCGGTCCGTCGAAGTTGAGCCCCATGCCCCACTCGGTCTTGCGGCTGCCTGCGTAGTAGCGCGAGTACTTCGAGCTGTAGTCGCCCGAGACGCCGAAGTGGTTGTAGACCACGTCGAGGATGACCGCCAAGTGGAGCTGGTGGGCGCGGTCCACCACGCGGCGAAACCCGTCGGGCGTTCCGTAGAGATGGCTTGGTGCGAACCATGCCACGCCGTCGTAACCCCAACCGAAGGTCCCGTCGAACTCTGCGACCGGCATGATCTCCAGGGTCGTCACACCCAGCTCGGCGAACCATGGCAGCTTTGCCTCCAGGCCCGCCCAATTTCCCTCGGGGGAAAAGGTTCCGACGTGGAGTTCGTAGATGACTTGGTCGACGGCGTGGACTCCGCGCCAGTCGTTGTCGGACCAGACGAAGGTGCTGGGATCGACGACCTCGGCGGGGCCGTGCGGTCCTTCGGGGAGATAGCGCGCGCAGGGATCGGGGTAGTTGGTGGGCTCGCCGTCGAGTCTGTAGAAGTACCTCTCCCGATCCCTCACGTCGGGAGCAAGCAACGACCAGAACCCGTCGCCCTCGGGCTGCATGGGCAGGATCTGGTTGCGCGATACGAGCATCAGATCGACGCGGGAGTGCTCCGGGGCGTAGATGCGGAAGCTGACGCCGTCGGGCGTGATCTCGGCTCCTTGGGCCAGTCGTCGTCCAGTGGTGCTCATGTTTGGGTCTCGAGTAGCGCCACCGGGAGCGAGCGAAAGAGCTGATCCACGGTGAGTCGGCCGTCGTCTGACGAAAGCGCGCGTCCGGTGAAGACGTCTCGTAGGCGAGACTTCGCCAACGTCGGCGGCAGCTGTAGGAAGGTGTCACGCCAAGCCTCGCCCTTCGAAAGCGGCCCACGCAGGCCGACGAGGTGCCGGCCTACCACGGCGAGCACGGCGGCCCGGCCTTGGCTGCGGGCGAAGGCGAAGACGTGCGATGCGGCCCTTCCTTGCGCTTTGAGCGGCTGATAGTCGCCGGCCTGGAACAGCGCTGGGGCGCGCCGTCGCAGGCCAAGGCCGGCCACGGTCAGCCACAGTTTGATACGGCCGTCGTTCGGGTTCGCGAACCATGCCTCCACAGCTCCGGCGCCACCACTCGTGAACTCGGCGGTCACCTTTCGCACCCGATCGTGTCGGCCGGTGTAGTCGACCAGTCGCCGGTTGTCGGGATCGACCAAGGAGAAGTCCCAGCTCTCCCGCCCCTGGAAGAAGTCAGGGATGCCGGGCGCAGCCAGTTTGACGACGAGCTGCGCGAGGCTGTTGGACAACCCCGCCGACGCGATGCCGGCCACGAAGCGTTCGACATCTTCGAGGAAGGCGAGGTTCTGGTCGGGATCGAGAACGTTCACGACGAAGGCCTCGGCCGCCACCTCGTAGGCAAGGTTGGGGTTGATGTAGCTCGTGAACCTCTTGGCCTCGTGCCGGGCCTTGACCATGTAGTCGACGGTGCGCTCGCGGAAGTCGGCGTCGCCCAACCCGTCGAGCGGCCACGCGCCGACCAGGGTTTGGTAGAGGAGGTATTCCTCGGCGCTGTCGGGTGCTGGCACATCGTCGACGGATTCTCGGGGGCCAGCGGCAGCTGGGGACCGCCCCACGATACGGTGAACGCCTCGGCCTGGAACGCGACCGAGAGCGTGGACTCCAGAACCCGACCGTACTGCTCTTCGAGGAAGGGCAACAGGATCTTGGCCGCCAACTCGGGCTTCGGGGGATCCCAGTCGATGTCGAAGTCGCCGGCCGAGGTAGCCGCCTCGCCATCCTCGAGGACCTCGTTCCAGCGCAGGTTGCTCTCTCCGACGATGCACATGTGGTTGGGCACGACGTCGAAGACGACCCCCATGCCAGCAGCATGCGCGGCGTCCAGGAGTCGCTGGAGGTCCTCGGCGCTACCCAGCTCGGGGTTGATGCGTTCGTGATCTAGGATGTCATAGCCATGGGAGCTGCCCGGTCGTGCGAGATAGATGGGCGAGAGATAGAGATCTGAGATCCCAAGCGCACCCAGGTAGGGGACCAGCGCCTCGGCTGCCGCGAAAGGGAACTCGCGGCGAAGCTGCAGTCGATAGGTCGACAGAGGAAGCTTCTGCGGCGGTTTCATGGCCGCGGTCCAGGGTTCGGTGGAACCTGCGGACCCAGGCGCAGAACCACGAGTGAGCGAGCCATCATATTGACCAGGCCGTCCGTGACCCGGCGGACGTCTGCCAGCGGCGACCCGGTGTCGACGATCATCTCCCAACCGCGGACCGACCCGACCTCGGGCAAGTGAAAGGCGACCTCCTCATGATGCCCATTGAGCAGCATGAGCAGGGTGTCGCCCACGGGCCGATGCCCGGCACGGTCGGGAACGACCAGGGCGTCTCCGCCGAGGAGATAGGCGAAGGAGCGCATGTCCTGCTTTTTCCAGTCGGCCTCGGACATCTCGTTGCCGTCGGTGCGGAAGAAGGTCAGATCCTTGAAGCGCGAGTCCGAGATGTGCTCGCCTTGGAAGAACCAGTCCTCGTGCAATACCCCCGCCGCGTGCCGCATCTTTGCCATCCGGCCCGTGAATTCGAGCAGCGACTTGCGCTCGTCGGTCAGGTCCCAGTCGACCCAAGACAGCTCGTTGTCCTGGCAGTAAGCGTTGTTGTTGCCTCGTTGCGTGCGTCCGATCTCGTCGCCCGCGGACAACATGGGGACACCACGCGCCAGGAACATGGTGGCGATCATGTTGCGCTTGCTGCGCTCGCGAAGCTCTCTGACCGTCTTGTCCGTGGTGTCGCCCTCGACGCCGTGGTTCCACGACAGATTGTCGTCGACGCCATCACGATTGTCTTCGAGGTTCGCCTCGTTGTGCTTGTGGTCGTAGGAGACCAAGTCATGCAAGGTGAAGCCGTCGTGCGCGGTGACGAAGTTGATGCTGGCGTGCGGTCTGCGACCGCCGGCCTGGAAGATGTCGGCCGAGCCGGTGAGTCGGTAGGCCATCTGGCCGACCCGGCCGGCGTCGCCTTTCCAGAAGGCGCGGACGGTGTCGCGAAACGCCGCGTTCCACTCGGACCACAGCGCGGGGAAGTTGCCCAGCTGTTGGCCCCCCGTGCTGGGATCCCAGGGCTCGGCGATTAGCTTGAGGCGCGAGAGCATCGGGTCTTGGTGCACCGCCTGGAAGAACGTCGCGTTCTTGTCGAAGGCGAACGTCGGCCACATCCGGCCGAGCACGGGCGCCAAGTCGAAGCGGAAGCCATCGACGTGCATGACCGCGGCCCAGTAGCGAAGGCTGTCGAGCACGAGCTTCATCGTGTAGAGCACGCCGAGATTGAGGCTGTTGCCGCAGCCGGTGAACTCCATCAGGTAGCGCGGATCGGCCGTGCTGTGATGGTAGTAGGACATGTTTTCCAGACCGCGCAGCGAGAGCGTGGGGCCGGATTGGTTGCCTTCGCCGGTGTGATTATAGACCACGTCGAGAATGACCTCGATGCCGGCCGCGTGCAGGGCCTTCACCATGCCCTTGAACTCCGCCACCTGCGCGCCGGGCGTCTTGGCGTAGGCGTAGCTTTGCTCGGGGGCGAAGTAGCCGATGGGACTGTATCCCCAGTAGTTGGTCAGGCCACGATCGGTCAGGTACCCGTCGACCAGTTTCGCGTGCACCGGCATGAGCTCGATGGCCGTGATGCCTATCTTCTTCAAGTGGGCGATGACCGCCGGATGTGCGAGCCCGGCGTAGGTGCCGCGCAACTCGGGCGGCACCTGGGGATGGCGCATGGTCAGTCCGCGGACATGCGCCTCGTAGATGACTGTCTTGCTCCACGTGACCGCGGGCCGACGGTCGTCGCCCCAGTCGAAGTCGTCGGACAACACCACGGACTTGGGTACGTGCTGGGCGTCGTCGTCGCTGCTGAACGCAAGATCGCCCTCGGCTGCCCCGATGGGATAGCCGTAGATTGGCCCCTTGAAATCGATCGGGCCGTGCAGCGCCCGCGCGTATGGGTCGATGAGCAGCTTGTTCACGTTGAAGCGCTGGCCTTTGTCGGGGCCAAACGGGCCGTCGACGCGGAAACCATAAAGCGCCCCGGCGGCGACGTCCGGGATCAAGCCGTGAAAGACGTGGGCCGTGCGTTCGAAGAGCTCGTAGCGCGCCAATTCGCGTCGATGGTCATCCTGATCGAACAAGCAAACGAACGCACGCGTACCTCGTTCGGAGTACACGGCGAAGTTCACGCCCCTGTCGCTGACAGTTGCTCCGAGCGGGAAGGGCACGCCGGACAACACGGTGAAGCGTGGTTGGGCATTCTCGACGATGGGCTCAGCGGTTTGGACTGGGTCAGTCTCGGCCATGTGGCTGTACTCCGTTTCGGATGGGCTCCGTCAGACGCCATGCCCGTAACAACTCGGCAACTCCCCACGCTTGAGCGATACAGCCGCGGGGCAGGAAAGGAGGGGTGGCGTCGAAGATCTCGGCGACCTGTCCGATGCAGTTGCGACCGAAATGGTCACGCAACCCGTGCAAAAGAGCGCGCGCGTGGTCTCTTTGGTCCGGGTGAAGCTTCAGCCAAGCCTCGACGAATGGTCCCATGAGCCAGCTCCACACGGTGCCCTGATGGTAGGCGGAGTCGCGCGTCCGCAGGTCACCGTGGTAGGTGGGCTTGAAGTCCGGATGCTTCGGATCGAGGGTGCGCAACCCGACGGGGGTCAGCAGTGCGTCCGACACCCTGTCGAGCACCGATGCCCAGCGCGAACGCTCCAACACCGGATGGGGCAGAGAAATGGCGAAGACCTGGTTCGGTCGTAGCGACCAGTCAGGGCTGCCATCCGCGAGGAGATCCGCCAGGTGACCGCGTTCCTCGCTCCAGAAGAGTCGGTTGAAGGACTCCCGCGCTTGCGTGGCCATCGCCCGATACGGAGCAGCGGCTTCTTCTCCTCTGTCCGCCTCTATCCAGGACGAAAGAAGGGTCATGGCATTGAACCACAGGGCGTTGATCTCGACCGTCTTGCCTCGACGAGGCGTGACCACCCAGCCATCGCAGAGCGCATCCATCCACGTCAGCGCGAAGCCCTCCTGCCCCTGAGACAGCAGCCCGTCGTTCGGGTCGACTCGTATTCCGAAGGAGGTGCCCTCGCGATGGGCCTTGACGATCGTCTCCAGGGTGGGAAGGAGGAGCTCCAGGGTCTCCCGATCGCCGGTGTACGACACGTAGCGGTCGAGCGCATGGAAGAACCAAAGCGTGGCATCGGCGGTGTTGTAGAGCCCCTCCTGGGCTCCCTCCGGAAACAGATTGGGAATCAATCCATGGCGTACGTACTGCGCGAAGCTGCGCAGGATGTACGCGCTTCGTGGAAGCGTCCCGTGCAAAGGGTCAGCCCTTCCAGGCTGATCATCGTGTCGCGTCCCCAGTCGGTGAACCAATGGTAGCCCGCGATGACCGAGCGCAGGTCCTCGCCGCGGGCACGCGCGCGGCTGGCGTCGGTGGTACGTCCCGCCGGCGCGATCACGAACTGGTCCGTCGCGAGCACCAACTCGGCAATCGTATCGTCCTCGCCGGCATGCGGCGCCCCGTGCAGCAGGCGGAGGCGGCGTTCTCGCTCGTAGGCCCAAGCACGGCCCGGTTCGACGGCGTTCATCGTCTCCCATGGCTCGCTGGACGCGACCAGGAATGCCGGGGACTGCTTGGACAGCAGCAACTCGAAGTAGCCGGGGCTCCACAGAACACCGCTTGCCTCGTAGCCGCGGGCGGCTTCCCAGCGGTAGTTCGCCTTGTCGTTTCGTTCGGGAAAAGCTCGGAAGGTCTGCGCTTCGCCCTCCACGCGCATCTTGAGCGAAGGCCAGGGGCCGGGCCCCGAGACCTCGAAGCGATCACCGGTGAGCGACAGCGTGTAGCTTTCCAGCTGGCGCGAGAGCGGCGCATTGTGCGCCCGGAAGTGCATGGCCGGCCGCAGTCGCAATCCCAGCGGCTCGGTCGATGGCGCGGGCGGCCTGGCGATGAGCCGGAAGCGGATGTACACCGTGTTCTGCATGTGCGCGAGCACCAGCCGCTTCTCCACCACCCAGTCGCCGACGCGATAAAGCCACACTGGCAGCCCCAGCTCCAGGCGGAACTGGGTCAGCGCGCCGCTGTCGTGTGGCTTGACGTCGAGCTCCTGGCCGCCCAACTGGGCTGTCGATCCATCGGGAAGCACGAGATGCTCGACCAGGTGGTCGAACATCATGGTGCGCCCGCGCGGGTTCGGAAGCGCCGCCACCAGCAACCCGTGGTAGCGGCGCGTAGCCACGCCAGTGATGGTGCCGGACGCATATCCGCCAAGCCCATTGGCGACGAGCCATTCTCTCTCGGACGCGGCATCGCTGTCGTCGACGCCGCGGTCCCAGCCGACGCGAATCAGATCGGCCACGCACGCTCCATCGCCTGCAACAGGAATCGTCCGGGCTAGCTGCTCCGGATGGCTTCGTTCTCCGGCGGCGTCCACGACGCCCGTGAAGCGCTCGCGGCTCGGTCGGCGTCGCTGCGCAGCTTCTCCCACAGGGTCTTGCGGGAGATGCCGAGCAGCTCGGCCGTTCGCGCGCGCTTGCCCTCGGTGGCGCGCAGGGCACGCAGCAGGTAGGCGTGCTCGAAGTCGCGGACGGCGGCCTGCAACGGACGGATGTCGTTGTTGGTCGGCAGCTCCGCCTCGCGCGGCTCTGCGCCGTTCGAGCTGACCATTCCTTGTGGCAGGTGCTGCACACCGATCTCCTTGCCCCCCGAGAGAACCATCGCGTGCTCGATTGCGTGGGACAGCTCGCGCACGTTTCCAGGGAACGCGTACTGCGACAGCGCCGCCCAGGCGGCTGGCGAGATCGTGGGACTCGCGGCTCCAGCCGGCGTCATGCGGGCCAGGAAGTGGTTCACCAGCAGGGGAATGTCTCCCGGCCGCTCTCGCAAGGGTGGCATCTGCAGCTCGATGACGTTGATCCTGTAGTACAGGTCCTCCCTGAACAGCCCGGCCCTGATGCGTTCCTGCAGGTTGCGGTGGGTGGCCGAGATGATCCGTACGTCGACACGCAGCGGGGTGTTGGTACCGAGCGGCTCGACCGTACCTTCCTGCAACACGCGGAGCAGCTTGGCTTGGGCCGGCAAGGGCAGCTCGGCGACCTCGTCGAGTAGCAGTGTCCCGCCGTCGGCCGCCTTGAAGCGACCGTCGCGCTTGCGAAGCGCGCCGGTGAAGGCACCTCGCTCGTGGCCGAACAGCTCGGCTTCGACGAGGTTCTCCGCGAGCGCGCCGCAGTTGACCGCCACGAAGGGCTTGTCGCGACGCGCGCTCTGTTCGTGGACCATTCGTGCGACGACCTCCTTGCCTGTCCCACTCTCACCGGTGATCAGGGTGGGGGCGTCGCTCTGCGACACCATCTTCACCATCTCCTGGATTCGCCGAATGGCCGGGGCCTGTCCGACGAGCAGCGACGACGAGGCTCGGTCACCCAAGGCGTTGCGCGCCGAATCCAGCTCACGCCGAAGGCTGCGCACCTCGTCGATGCGGTGCACTTGCAGGAGCAGCTCGTCCATGTCGAAGGGCTTGGTCAGGTAGTCGTATGCACCTTCCTTGAGCGCAGACACGGCTTGGCTGACCTCGGAGTAGGCCGTCATCAAGATCACGTCGGTACCGGGCGCCTCCTTGCGGATCTTTCGGAAGAGGGTGAGCCCGTCGATCTGCGGCAGTCGGACATCGCAAATGACAACATCGAACAGTCGACGCGTCACACACTCCACGCCCGCCGCTCCGTCGTCCGCCGTCTCTACATGATGTCCTCGTTCTATCAGCTGCTCCTCGAGAACATCGCGAAGTCCCTGCTCGTCATCGACCAGAAGAATGTCTAGCATGCAGTTCTCCCCAACGGGGCTGTCACCGGCAGGTGACTCGGCCCCTTCAGATTGTTACGATTCCGTAGCGCCGATCGCCCCTCTTGGACGACTACGTTCCGGATATGCCCTCTCTCCGTGTGGCACAGGCCCCGGACCGTTGCGAAAACGGTGCCGCTTTTCCCAGGACGTCGACGTTCACCACAAACCGCCTGCCGATTTCGTTCAGCAAGACTGCGCTCTGGTGGCTCAGTACCTGCTGCGGAAAGAGGCTCGTGGCGAGCAGCTCTCGGGCGGATTCGTCGAGCGCCACCCAGCTGCTGTCGTATCTCTCGATTCCTCGGATCTCGACCAATTCCAGCAGGCGTACGGCGATCCGGAAGCTGATCGTCGAAAGCACGCCGGCGAGCAGACCAAGCACCCTCGCCCACGCTCCGGGGCGCGGCAGCGGTCGTCCATTTCGGTGGGCGATCTCCAGCGCCAAGCACGCCGCCCTGCCATGGTGGGAATCCAGCGACTCCTCGATTTCCTCGCGTCCACGGACTGGGTTCGGTAGCCGCCGTAGAACCCTTTGGTAACACACCACCGCGGATAGCTCACCTCTTAGAAGCACATTCAGGGCTGCGACAGTGCGAGCATCCATCGGATACCTCCCTTGTCCTTGTGCCGAAACACGCGATCGTCACCGGCGCCAAGGCTGCGAGAAGCGTGCCGAGGATGTCGTCGCTGCCATCGCTGGGCGGGCTCGTGGTGTCGCCGGCATAGGCCGTGCACCCCGACGGGACGAATGTGCAAGATGCTTCACTCGACAGCCGGTTGGCTGCCGGTGACATCGCTCGTGATGGTGCTGGCAGCGCCGTCGGTGGTGAAGGCCCAGAAAGCGGAGTCCTCCGACAGAACCGCGGCCCCGCCGGGGAGTGCGGGAAAGCGAGAGTTCAATTTCTTTCCCATCGCGGGCGGCGACAGCGACGTCGGTTTTGGCGGCGGACAGCTCAGCAACTGGGCCCGATTGGGAAGCCAAGAGGGCAGCTTCGTTTGGAAGGTCGAAGATGCCGCGTTCGTCACGTTCAAGGTGCGTGACGGTGACCTCATCGTGCCGTTCATCGACATCTACACCCGGTTGACCGTGCCCAGGTTCGGCCCGGGCGGACGGTTTCGAATCGAAGTGCGACCGTCCTACACCGACGAGCGTACTCTCGGATACTACGGAATCGGGAACGCCACGACCCACTCCGGCGGCCTTCCGTCGTCCGAGACGGAATACCGCAGGATTCATCCGACCCTCGCGGCACGCCTTCGGATGAAGATCGTTGGCGGCCTCTTCGTGATGGCTGGAAGCTCTCTCACAGCCAGCTGGCTGGAGGTTCCTTCGCAGTCGATGCTGCTCCGGGATGTCAGGAGCCCCAACCCCGTTGTCCGCCGGCTGATCTCCAACATCAGATCCAACGCAGTCGAGCTGTTGGAGTTGGCGTTGGAGTACGACACTCGGGACAATGAGACCGCTCCGCGCCAAGGGCAGTACCACACCATGCTCGCGAGGTTCAGCCCAGCGGTGGCCGAGTGGATGCCGTACCAGTACTTGCAGCTCGAGGCCATGTCGCGCGTCTATTTCACACCGGTGCCACGCTGGCTCTCGCTGTCCGCGCGTCTGGTGGCCGACGTGCTCATCGGCGCTCCTCCTTTCTACGAGCTCGCCAGATTCGACGACACGCCGGCGATCGGCGGCGGTAAGGCGGTCCGCGGCGTCCCGGCACAACGCTACCACGGCAAGGTGAAGCTGTTCGGGAACTTCGAGGCGCGCAGCGACGTGTGGTCGTTCAAGGTCGCTGGCAAGCCGATGCGACTCGGTGTCGCGACCTTTCTCGACGCGGGTCGCACCTGGACCGAGCTGTCTTCGGCGCACCCCGAGCTGGACGGCACGGGCCTGGGACTGAAGTATGGCGTGGGCATGGGCCTGCGTCTTCACGAAGGCCGGACCTTCGTGGTCCGCGCCGACCTCGCGTGGTCCCCTGACGCCCGCCCGATCGGTGGGTACTTCGGCGCGGGACACATCTTCTGACGCCCATGGCAGAGCGTGAGGCGATCACGCACGGGAATTGCTACGGCTGAGAAGGTGGCCGCTCTGCATCCTCTCGGTTCGCCCGCGCGCTTGCTCGAGCCCGGGCGAACCTGTTGGCAGGTCGTCCCCGCGTCGCGCATCGCAGTCCTTCACGATGCGGCGGCGACCTTCGCGGCGATGGTGTCTGTCATGCGGAACGCCGAGCGCAGCATCTTCATCTTGGGGTGGGATCTCGACAGCCGGACCGTTCTCCGGCACGGTGGCGAGGCGGGCCCCGACGTGCGCCTGCTGCCCTTGCTCCGCGACTGTCTCGAGCGACAGCCAGAGCTTCACATCTTCATGTTGCTGTGGGACTACTCCGTCATCTACGCCTTCGAGAGGCAGGGCAATCCGGAGGGTGAGTTCGGACAGGTCCATCCGAGGCTCCACTTCGCGCTCGACGACTGCCACCCGAGAGGCGCGTCCCACCACCAGAAGATCGTGGTCGTGGACGACGACGTGGCGTTCGTCGGTGGCATCGACATCACCCTGCATCGGTGGGACACGTCCGAGCATCGTATCGTCGACGACAGACGAAGGGACGGCGAAGGGCTGCCCTACGGTCCGTTCCACGACGTAGATGTTTGTGTGGCGGGTGCCGCCGCCGGTTCGCTTGGCGAGCTGGCGCGGACGCGTTGGTTGCGACAACGGAAGAATCCATGCCCAGCTCCGTCGCCAGCGACGGGGCTCCGAGGCAAATGGCCCGAGGCTCTGCGCGCGGATGCGACCGACGTTCCGGTCGGGCTGGCGCGCACGGATCTGTGCCCGGGGCACCGGCCCATCAAAGAGGTCGAGGCTCTGACTTTGGCCGCCATCGCTGCGGCAGAGCGTTGGATCTACGTCGAGAATCAGTACCTCACGGCCGAGCCAGTATGGCGGGCCATCGGCGCGCAGCTGGCGCGAGAAGCGGGGCCCGAGGTGCTGCTGTTGCTGCCGGAGGTGGAGGTCGGATGGAAGGAACAGAGCTCGATGGGAATCCTCCGAGCTCATGCGTTCCGGCACTTGTTGCGCAAGGACCTTCACGGTAGGTTGCGGCTAGTCACCCCGACGGTGTCCGAAGATGGAAAGAGCTGCAGCATTCAGGTTCATTCCAAGATTCTCGTCATCGACGATCGCCTGGCGAAGGTCGGCTCCTCGAACTTGAGCAGTCGCTCCATGGGGCTCGACACGGAATGTGACCTGGCCATCGAAGCCCGCGACGAGAAGACACGCGAGCTGATCGCTTCCGTGCGCAACGGGCTGCTCGCGGAGCATCTGGGCATCTCCGAGGCGGCGGTGCGGGAGCAATTGGCGAGTCACGGATCCCTTTGCCGCTTGGTCGACGAGCACCCCAAGGACAGTCCGCGACGCTTGCAGCTCACGCCGAACGTGGCGGATGCGCCGCTCGATCTCGCGGTGCTGGGCGGCGCCGTGGTGGATCCACCCGAGCCGTGGAGTACGAAGCTCATCCTCGAAAACGCGGTTCCGATCCCTTTGCGGCGCAGACTGTTCCGTCGCTGGTCGAGGCCGCTTCTCATCATTGCGCTCGCAATCGCGGTCTGGTTCGCGTTTCGCCACTGGGCGGCGGCGACGGGGCATCTGCGATTTCTGGTCGGCGCGACCCTCACCGGGATTGCGGATCGGCCGGCCGGCACGCTGCTGGTAGCGTTGTTCTATGCATTGGCCGGCGCTCTGTTCGTGCCGGTGACGTTGCTCGCGACGACGACGCTGGCTGTGTTCGGTCTCTGGCCCGGCGTCGCGATCGCCTGGTCTGGCAGTGTCCTTGGCGCCAGTATTTCTCACGCTGTCGGCAAGCGCCTCGGCCCACGCGTGGTCGCCTGGTTGCCCAGCCGGATCGAGAGGAGCGTTCGGCGGTTCCTCGAACGACAGTCATTCTGGGCCGTGGTCTTCATGCGAATCGTGCCTCTCGGAAACTTCGGCGCGCTCAATCTGGCCGCGGGCGCGCTGGGCGTGAAGCGCCGCTCGTTCATTCTCGGCAACATGGTCGGCCTCTTGCCCGGGTTGCTTGGTCTCGGCGTGGTGGTCGATCGGACCTTGGCGCTGCTCTACAAGCCCACCGTGTTCAATGTGGTCGCATTCGCGCTCGTCGCCGGGATTGTGGTGGTCGTGACGCTGTGGGTACGCCGACGCTACAGGCCCAGGCACAAAGGGAACGACGGACGGGACCCCGCCGAGCCTTTGCCAGCACCTCCGAGCGGCCGGGCCTCGTCGCGGAGCTGGTCGGGCGAATGACCGGCACCGGGCGTCCTCCCCAGGGCAATCGAGTTCTGCCCCCACGGGAATG
This sequence comes from uncultured Myxococcales bacterium, assembly GCA_964647025.1. Lineage (GTDB taxonomy): Bacteria > Myxococcota_A > Polyangia > Fen-1088 > Fen-1088 > Fen-1118. Next base: position 30,842 of record CAZYFU010000072.1, read on the forward strand.
GGGAATTGCGGTTCGCATCG
>CAZYFU010000073.1:0-30269 GCA_964647025.1 uncultured Myxococcales bacterium
GAACCTGCGCGCACCCTAGAGATCGCGAGTCGTGCTGTCAAGCGTGGTGCAGAGCCATGCTCGCCCTTGACAGCTCGCACGCGGATCCCTAGGTTCCCGTCTGTTCCCAAAACTGAATAGTTGATGCGAGTCGAGGGCTTCATGCCCTCGAACCACAGGGAAGCCGGTGGAAAACCGGCGCGGTCCCGCCACTGTAAGAGAGAAGAAGGTTCTCACCACGCCACTGGAGCCATGCTCTGGGAAGGCGAGAGCCGACGCCCGGACGACATCGTCGTCTCGCTCTCGAGCCAGGATACCTGCTCGCGACCAACGTGACTCGAATGCCTTCCGCGGAGAAGGTCCGGTCGGCGAAACCGATGCCGGCTCTTCTCCATGCGTGGGCAGAAGGGCTTCTCTGTGAGCTTCTCTCGCTCTGCCATGGACGCGCGGCACGCCTGGCAGGGGATCGTTCAAACAGGTCAGGCATCGAGCGCTTCGCTTCAGGCGGGGGCGGTCGGCGTTGGGCGCGTGGCCATCTGGCGCACCCGAGGGACGGAGAGCGTGTCATGACCCGGGCTCTGCCGCTCGTGCTCGGCGTCGTCCTCGACCGTACTCTGGGGGAGCCTCGCCGATGGCATCCGCTGGTTGGATTCGGATGGTGGGCCGGGTGCCTCGAGAGATGGTGCAACCGCCAGAGGCAAAGCTTCGCACAGCGCCTCGTCGGATTGCTGGCTTGGACATGGGCGGTGGTCCTTCCGGTCGCTCTCTCGGTGTGGCTGTGCCGACAGCCGATGGGATGGGTGCTCGATGCGGTCTTGCTCTACTTCGCGCTCGGAGCCCGCAGCCTAGCCGAGCATGCGCGCCCGGTCGCCGAGCACCTGGAAGCCGGGCGGCTCACCGAGGCCCGCGCGGCGCTCTCCCGCATCGTCAGCCGCGAAACCCAGTCGCTCTCTGCTACGGGAATCGCCGCTGCCACGGTCGAGTCGGTGCTGGAGAACGGCAACGACGCGATCTTCGGCGCGTTGTTTTGGTTCCTGGTGGCGGGCGGCCCAGGCGCGTTGCTGTTCCGTCTGGCAAACACTCTCGATGCCATGTGGGGCTATCGCACGCCGCGGTTTCTCGCGTTCGGCTGGGCCGCCGCGCGCATCGACGACGCTCTCAACTTCATCCCGGCGCGCTTGACCGCGCTGTCGTACGCCATTCTCGGACGAACGTCAGACGCCCTAGCGTGTTGGCGAAATCAAGCCCCCTCGTGGGATAGCCCCAACGCCGGGCCCGTGATGGCGAGCGGCGCGGGCGCGCTGGGTGTCTCGCTGGGAGGTGCGGCCGCCTACGAGGGCATCCTTGAGGATCGCCCTGTCCTCGGTTGCGGTTCGGCGCCTGTGGCAAGCGATATTCGGCGCGCACTTCGGCTGGTGCGCGCGACAACCGTGATTTGGATTGGACTCGCTGCAGTTTCCACCGTGCTGATCTGGGGGCTGCGATGAACGATGCGCGGCTGCTGGCCTTGACCGAGCACGGTGGTTGTCTGCAGCAAGCGGCAGCCCTGTACGAGATTCCGCTGCCCAAGTGGATGGATCTCTCAACCGGCATCAATCCCCACGGCTGGGCGGTTGGGGCCGTTCCGCAGTCGGTCTTCGCGCGCCTGCCCGAGGAGGAAGACGGTCTCGTCGACGTCATGCGTGGCTACTTCGGGATCTCCCACGGGACGTCCCACGTGCTCGCCGTCGCCGGCAGTCAGAGCGCAATTCAGACGCTGCCGTGGATGCGCAGGCTCGGACGCGTGGCCGTCCGCGTGCCGACCTACAGCGAGCACGCGACCGCATGGCGCAACGCCGGCCACGACGTCATCGCCATCGGCGCGGACACCGAGATCGACCCGATGTTGGATGATGTCGACGTCCTGGTGGTCGTGAATCCCAACAACCCGACGGGCGAGATACTGCCTGCGGAGCAACTGTTGCGCTGGCACGACCGCCTGGCTCGACGAGGTGGATGGCTGGTGGTAGACGAGGCGTTCGTCGACGCCGATCCCTCGGCCAGCATCGCTCGTCATGCCGGCAAGCACCTCATCGTGTTGCGGTCGCTCGGCAAGTTCTGGGGCTTGGCCGGGGTACGCATGGGCTTCGTGCTCGCGGAAGGCGCCCTGCTCGATCGCCTGCGCGTGCGTCTCGGGCCGTGGCAGGTGAACAATCCGGCTCGCTGGATCGCCAAGGCCGCGCTGACCGACGAGCCGTGGATGACGAAGGCGCGCATCCGGCTTCGGCAGGACAGCGCGCGCCTGCACGCGCTGCTCGCGTCGCATGGCTTACTTTCGCAAGGCCGCTGTCCCTTGTTTCGTTGGATCCCCACCCAGAATGTCGGCGCGCTGTTCGATGCGTTCGCTCGACGAGGCATCCTGATTCGGGCCTTGCCTCACGCGGGCGGCGTACGTTTTGGCTTACCTGGCCCCGAAGACCAATGGAAGCGGCTCGAAGCGGCCCTCGGTGACGTCATGACCGGAGCACGAGCATGACCGCGCGCATGCTGATGGTGCAGGGCTGCACCTCGGACGCGGGCAAGAGCACCTTGGTCGCGGGGCTTGGCCGCTGGCTCGTGCGCACCGGAGTTCGAGTGGCGCCGTTCAAGCCGCAAAACATGGCGCTGAACTCGGCGGTCACGCCCGACGGTGGCGAGATTGGTCGCGCCCAGGCCGCGCAGGCCATGGCGTGCCGGATCGACCCGCACACCGACATGAACCCCGTGCTGCTCAAGCCGAACACGGACATGGGCGCGCAGGTGATCGTCCAGGGCCACGCCATCGGAAACATGGAGGCGCTCGACTACCACGCCTACAAACGCACGGCGCGCGCGGCCGTGCTGGGCTCTTTCGCTCGGCTGCGCGACCAGTACCAGGTCGTGCTGGTCGAGGGCGCGGGCTCGCCGGCAGAGATCAACCTGCGCGCGAACGACATCGCCAATATGGGGTTCGCCGAAGCGGTGGACTGCCCGGTCATCTTGGTCGCCGACATCGACCGCGGCGGCGTATTCGCCCATCTCGTCGGAACCCTGGCACTGCTCAGCGAGAGTGAGCAACTGCGGGTGAAGGGCTTCGTCATCAACCGGTTTCGCGGCGACTTGGCGCTCTTGCAGGACGGCCTGGACTGGCTCGAGGCCCGTACGGGCAAACCGGTGCTCGGCGTCCTGCCGTACCTGCATGGCCTGCAGCTCGAAGCCGAGGATGCGATTCCGCGCGACGCCAAGACAGCATCGACGGAGGCCCGGCTGCGCGTCGTGGTCCCGGTCACCCCTCGCATCAGCAATCACACGGACTTCGATCCGCTGAGGCTGCACCCTCAGGTGGACTTCCAATTCGTCGGTCCTGGCGACGCCATCCCTGCGGCAGATCTCATAGTCCTGCCGGGCTCCAAGTCGGTGCGGGCCGATCTCGCGTTCTTGCGCGCACAGGGTTGGGACAAGGCCATCGCCAAGCACCTGCGCCATGGCGGCAAGCTCATCGGGATCTGCGGTGGATTCCAAATGCTCGGGCGCCGTATTGGCGATCCCCAGGGCCTCGAAGGTCTGCCCGGTAGCTGCGACGGCCTGGGCTTCCTCGATATGGAGACCACCCTGATGGCACACAAGCAGTTGCGCAACACGAGCGGGACGCTGGCAGGCAGCGCGGTGGCCGTGCAGGGCTACGAGATCCACGCCGGGCTCAGCGAGGGCAAGGCGTTCGACCGTCCGGCCCTGCACCTCGATCACGGTGCCGACGGCGCGCGCAGCGACGACGACCTCATCTTCGGAACCTACCTGCATGGGCTCTTCGATAGCCCCGCCGCCTGCGATGCCTTGCTGACGTGGGCCGGGCTCGTGGCGTCCAGCACGCCCGACATCAAGTCGCTGCGCGAGGCGAGCATCGATCGGCTCGCCGACGCCGTCGCCCATCACCTGGACACGTCGAAGATCCTGAAAATCCTCGAAGGGAGCGCCGTCTAGCCATGTCCAACGACTCGAAGGAACGCCACGCCCAGCAGATGCAACGAAAGAAGGCGGTCATCGACGCCTCTATCGCTGCGGCGGACATCGAACGCGGATTGCTGCTGATCAACACTGGCAATGGTAAAGGCAAGACCAGCGTGGCGAACAGGCGTTCTTCAAGCAGAGCCCTCTGGTCGAGTGGCACGTGACTGGTGTTGGCTTTACGTGGGAAACGCAGGACGAGGAGCGCGATTCCGCCAGCGTCCGCGCGGCCTGGGATCTGGCTTGCACCTACCTTCGCGATCCAACCATCACCTTGGTGATCCTCGACGAATTTACCTACACCCTCAAGTACCGCTGGCTCTCATCGGACGAGGTGGTCCCGGTGCTGAAGAGCCGCCCACCCATGCAGCACGCGATCGTCACCGGCCGTGCTGCCCCGGATGCGCTTGTCCAGACCGCCGACACCGTGACCGAGATGGGGTTCAAGAAGCACGCGTTCCAAGCCGGCGTGAAGGCCATGCGAGGAATCGAGTGGTGAGCTTCGGATTGGCCAAACCGCGCCTGCAAGTCGAGCAGGCCGGGGCACGGCTCGTGATGCCGTCCCTGGTGTCGGCGACGACCCTCGCCGTCATCGTCGTCGCGGGTGCGTTGGCGCTCGGAGTGCTCAGCGGCTCGTCGGGATGGGGCATCCCGGCGGAGGACATCCTGTGGAAGATTCGCGTGCCTCGCGTGCTCGCCGCCTTCGGAACCGGCGCCGCTCTCGCGCTCGCGGGCGCGATCATCCAGCTCGTGACCCGCAACCCGCTCGGCGATCCACACGTGCTCGGCGTCACCGGCGGGGCCTCGGTCGGCGCGGTTCTGTCCATCCTGCTGGTGCCCACAGGCTTTCCTTTGGCAATCGAGATGGGGGCCATGCTCGGAGCCCTGGCGAGCATGACCCTGGTCTTCGCGCTCGCCTGGCGAAACCTCGGACAAAGGCTGCCGTTCGGCATCCAGTCTGGGACGACCATCGTACTGCTCGTCGGCGTGATGGTCGGCACCGCCGGCAGCGCCGCGGTCTCGTTCATCCTCGCGCTCGCCAGCGACGCGCAGTTGCGACCGATTGTGTTTTGGCTGCTCGGCGATCTCAACGGCGCCACCCTGTGGCCTCCGGTGTGGGTTGCCATGCTCGCCGCTCTGCTGCTCGTCTGGCCGACTGCTCGCGAGCTCGATTGGCTCGCCCGAGGCGACGCGTGGGCCTGGACGCTCGGGGCTCCTGTCGCGCGTCGTCGTCGAGTGGCCATTCTTGCCGCCTGCCTCGCGACTGGCGCGGCCGTGGCCACGGCGGGCAGCATCGGGTTTGTCGGCCTGGTGGCACCGCACGCGGTTCGCTTGATGGGGCTGCGATCGGCCCGCCAGCTCCTGCCCTTCTCGGCGCTGTGGGGCGGGGGATTTCTGGTGCTCGCAGATACCGTCGCGCGTACCGTGATCGCACCTTCGCAGCTTCCTGTCGGCGTGGTGTCGGCGGCGGTGGGCGTTCCATTCTTCCTCTTTCTGATGCTGCGGCGGCGCGCATGACCTCCCTCGCGAACTGGCTGCCCCGGGGCGTGCGACTCGATCGCGTATCCCTTCGCGCCGGGGGCAAGCCCGATGGCCGGCTGCTTTGCCACGACCTCGATGTGCGGTTCTCCCCGGGGGAGCGGTGGATGGTCTTGGGGCCGAATGGTTCCGGCAAGTCGACCCTGCTCATGGCACTGGCCGGGTTGCTTACACCCGATGCCGGTCAGATCGTGCTGGGTGACCGCGATCTGCGGCGGTGGCGCAATCCCGATCTGGCGCGCGTGCGTGCCTGGTGCCCGCAGTTCTGGCTGGATCCGTTTCCTGTGAGCGCCTGGGAGACCGTGGCATCGGCCATCGTCGCGACCGATTCATGTAGCAACGCCGTAGAGGTGGAACGCGTCGCCCGACAGTGGCTGGACAAGCTCGACGGCGTCCACCTCGCCGACCGTGACGTGCGCTTGCTCTCGGGAGGCGAACGCCAGCGCGTGGCACTGGCGACGATCTTCGCGCAGGAGGCGCCGCTGGTCCTGCTCGACGAGCCCACGTCCCATCTGGACTGGTCCCATCAGAGCGTGTTGCGCGACCGCCTGCTCGACTGGTCGCGGCGACAGGGGACGATCCTCGCCGCCGTTCACGACGTCAACCTCGCGTGGCTGCTCGCAACCCACGCCTTGCTGCTCGACGGGCAGGGAAATGCGGTCCATGGACCTCGTGACGAGGTGTTGACCGCCGAGTCCATAGGCTTGGCCTACGGTCTGTCGGTGAGCGTCGTGGCCGACGGAGAGAACCGTTGGTTTCACGCGAAGCTGGAGCATCAAGCATGAAGATCACCATTTTCCTGATTCTGCTAGTCGCCGAGGCCACGCAGGCCCACGCAGACGTACGCGTGACCGACGACGCTGGTCACACCTTACGACTTGCTCGCCCGGCCAAACGGATCATCTCACTCGCGCCCAGCGTGACCGAGATGGTCTTCGAGGCTGGCGCGGGCGACAGGCTCGTCGGAACGGTCGACTACAGCGACTATCCAGCGGCTGCGCGCCAGATTCCTCGAGTGGGCAGCAACCAGAAGCTCGACCTCGAACGGATCGCGAGCCTTCGACCCGACCTCATCTTGGTCTGGTTTCACGGCAATGCCACCCGCGAGGTGGAACAGCTGTCGACCTTGGGCCTCCCCATGTTTCACGTCGAGCCCCGACGAATCGACGATGTTCCGGGTGCGCTCGAACGCATCGGACAACTCCTCGATACTCGGGTTGCTGCCGATGCCGCCGCCAAGCGCTTCCGCGACCGCTACGCAAGTCTTCGGTCTCGTTACGATCGACGTTCGCAGGTTTCGGTCTTCTACCAGATCGCCGAGAGCCCTTTGTTGACCGTCAACGACAAGCAGATCATCTCGGATGTCATTCGGCTGTGCGGTGGCCGAAACCTGTTCGGCAAGGAGCCGGCCCTCGTGCCTCAAGTCTCCACCGAGAGCGTGGTGGCCGCCAACCCCGACGTGATCCTTACTGCCGATGTCGGCGAGAAGAATGTCAATGGCGTTCGTCCGGTGCGCGTCCCCGGCGCTCCGGCCTTCGCGATATGGAGGCCCTTTGCGACCATGAAGGCTGTGCGCAGCCGCCAGTTGTGGCTAGTCCCAGCCAACCCGATCAGCCGCCAGGGACCGCGTATCCTGGACGGCCTGGAGGCCGTTTGCACTGCGTTAGATGAAGCAAGGAAGATCGAGTAGCGTGGCAACCCTGAGCTCATGACCAGGCAGCCCATCCCGACCACACGCACACGCTGTATCAGCCTACTCGCCGTACGGCACGCACCCACGGTGGCAGAGGGTCTTTGCGTCGGCAACGGAGAAGTCCCTTGTGCCCTATCTGCTCACGAGGCCGCATCGACCATTCTGCGCTCGCTTCCCGAACGCAGGTTCGACCACGTCTGGGCATCTCCCGCCGAACGTTGCCGACAGCCGGCCAAGCTGATCGCGGAACGGCTGAGGACTCCTTTATCCACAGACGACCGATTGAAAGAGATATGCCTCGGCGCCTGGCAGCTTCGCTCGTGGGCCTCGATTGAGGCGGCCGACTCGTCTCGTTACAGGTCATGGCTGGAGAACTGGTCGACCAAAGCGCCACCAGGCGGCGAGCTTCCGGACGCGTTTCTGCGTCGAGTGGCTTCCTGGTGGCAAGCGTTGCCGGCGGGTGCGCATCTGCTGGTCTCCCACGCGGGTGTGAATCGAGCCTTGCGCCTGTTGATTCACGGAAAGACCTGGCAAGAGTCGATGACGATGCCCGTGCCCCACCTCCAGGCCGAGCTATTCGAACAAGTCATAGGGTCGACCTGATCGTGCGCTTCAACGCCTTGGGTGCCTGACACGCGCCAATCGGCCCACGGAATAGTCCGTGGAGCGAGACGATTCGCGTAGCACGATTCCCTGTTCCGTGTTATCCAGCAAGCGCACCCGAGAAGAGCACCCTAATAGCACGGAGGCGCCATGTGCATGTTCATCAGGCCGGACCAGCTGACCGAACCCATCGTCGACTGCCTGGAAGTTGTCCTGGCTACGGTCCAGGTATTCGCCTCCAACCGGAGCGGTCGGCAATGACCGAGACCATTCGAGTCGTCGTCGACGGTCGAGGTATTCGGGTGAGAGCCGGCACCACACTCTTCGAAGTGACCAAGAAGGTCACCGACGAGCTATCGTCCCTTTGCTCAAGCAAGATTCCGTGTCTTGAGACCTGCAGTGGTCCTTGTGTGGTGGAGGTGGACGGGGAGGTCGAGCTGAAGCACGCGTGCTCCTACATCGTCGATTGGCCTTTGACCTGCCAGACCTACACGCGACGGACTCGCAGGGAACGACGCCGGCTGCTGTCGGCCCTCCTATCCAGCCGCCAGCGCCGCTGCCCGAAGTGCGCGAGCCGTCGGGCGTGTGCGCTGCGCTCGCTGGCCCGCGACTACGATGTCCTGCCCCACAGCTCGGGACACGCGAATCGAGAACCGAGAGGAAACAAGTGACCAGATGCAGTGACAGTCGATCTCTCCTTCGCGGAGGCGCATCCCTGCGATTCGATCCGGGACCTCCACCCGAGGACGGTGGTGAGCCACGGCTGGACGTCTGGGGATTCAAGGATTCCCGGTTCGTGATCAACGCCGACAACAACGTCGTGCTCGAAGGCACGCGCTATCCGCTGTCGGGCCAGGAGTTGCCTGCCTTCCTGCCTTGGGTACGTTCGGCCTTTCAAGCGGACATCAGTGCGACGGACACCAATCCTTCGCACTACCCGACCAGCATTCCGCCTTCCCGGGCTACCGATGAGCTCGTGCAGGCGCTGCGAACGGTGGTGGGCGCCCACGTGACCATCGATCCCGAGCAGCGACTGCGACGGGGCCATGGCCAGACTCAGTCCGAGATGTACGCCATCAAGTACGGCGGTCTGGAGCGCGTTCCGGACGTGGTGGTGTTTCCCAGCAGCGAGGACGAGGTGGTGGCGTTGGTGAAGCTGGCAGAAGCACGCTCGCTGATGCTGCAGCCCTTCGGCGGCGGCACCAGCGTGAACGAGGCGTTGCGCTGTCCTGCGGACGAGGTTCGACCCATCGTGGCGGTTGACCTCGGGCGGATGAATCGCATCCGCTGGATCGACCCGGTGAACCACATGGCCTGCATCCAGGCTGGTGCCGTGGGGCGCCTGGTGGTCGAGCAGCTCGCCGAGCACGGCTTCACCATCGGCCACGAGCCCGACAGCATCGAGTTCTCCACGGTCGGAGGGTGGATCGCCACCCACGCCAGCGGCATGAAGAAGAACCGCTACGGCAACATCGAAGACATCGTGCTCGACATGCGGGTCGTCACGCCGACGGGCATCCTGTCCCATACGAGCCCGCTGCCGAGAGAGTCGCTGGGCGGGGACGTTCGCAGGTGGATGCTGGGCTGCGAGGGCTCTGGCGGCATCATCACCGAGGCCATCGTCAAGCTGTTCCCCGCCCCCGAGGCCCATGTGTATGGCTCGGTCCTGTTTCCCGACCTGGCGCACGGCCTGGCCTTCATGTACGAGCTCTCGGGGACCGGGAACGTGCCGGCCAGCGTGCGCATGGTCGACAACCTGCAGCTCCAGATCAACTTCGCCATCAAGCCGAAGTCCACGGGCCTGGGCGCCACCACCAAAGGTGCGCTGGAGAAGTGGATCGTGACCAAGCTCAAGGGCTTCTCGCTGGACGAGATGGTGGCGTGCACGTTGGTCTTCGAGGGGAGCAAGGCCGAGGTCAAGGCTCAGCAGAAGCAGGTGAATGCGCTGGCCAAGCGTCACGGCGGCATGTCGGGTGGATCGTCCAACGGCAAGCGCGGCTACATGCTGACCTATGGCATCGCCTACATCCGCGACTGGATCTTGAACCACTGGCTGATCGCGGAGTCGTTCGAGACGTCGGTGGCATGGACCGACACCCTGGCACTCATCGACCGCGTGAAGAAGCGCATCGCCGCCGAGCACGCGGCGCGGAAGCTGCCGGGGCGACCGTTCGTCACCGCGCGGGTGACCCAGATCTACGCGACCGGCGTCTGCGTCTACTTCTACTTCGCCATGTACTACAAGGGCGTGCCCAACCCCAGCGCCGTGTACCACGAGATCGAGAACGCCGCGCGCGACGAGATCCTCAACGCAGGTGGCTCGCTCTCGCATCATCACGGAATTGGCAGGCTGCGACGAGAGTTCTTGCCCAGGACCATGTCGGACGCAGCCCTGCGCTGGCGTGATGGCGCAAGATCGGCCATCGATCCGCACGGGACTATCGGCGGACGCCCATCGGCATCGTAGACATGGCAGACGTCGCTGTTGGACGTGTCCTTGTGACCGGGGCTGGCGGGTTTCTTGCCCGCCATCTGTTCCCCATGGTGCCTGGTGCGCTGGCGTTGTTTCGTTCGCCTGCGCGTTGGAACGCCGCGCGCGACTTGGAGGGGGCCGAGCAAATTGTCCCCGTCTTTGGAGATCTCGAAGAGCCATCCCGGTGGTCCGCGGGGCTCGGGGACGTGAAGGCCATCGTGCACATGGCTGCCCTGGTCCGTCACAGTCGGCGCAACTCGGCCGAGGTCTATCGCACGAACGTGGAGGGCACGCTGGCCATGGTTCGACTGGCAGCGCGGCTTGGCGCGCGGCTGGTCGTCGTCTCGACATCGGGGACCGTCGGCTGCTTCTCGTCGTCTGACGAGGCGGCGGACGAGGGCGCACCCTACTGTCGCGAGACCATCAAGCGCTGGCCCTACTACGATTCCAAGATGCAGGCCGAGATCCAGGCTCGCGCTCTGGCCCGCGAGCTCGGCGTCGAGCTGGTCATCGTCCGACTGCCCGTCCTTCTTGGCCCGGGGGATCACGTGGGGCGTTCCACCGGACTGGTCGAGAGACTCATCTCGGGACGCCAGCGGTTCGTCATGAGGGGTGGGATCGCGTTCACCGACGTGCGCGACGTGGCAACGGGTTTGATGAGCATCATGACCACACCCCACCCGCGCGCCGTCTACCACCTCCCAGGAACGAGCTGCAGCCTAAGCCAATTCTTCCTCCAATGCGCAGAGCTCTCGGGTGCCGAGCTACTGCACACCTACCTGCCCGCCACCGTGGCTCGACTTGCGGCGCGACTCGCGGGTGGAGCCGCGAAGCTCGTGGGTTCGCGCTCGTTGCTTCCGGATCCAGTGGTGGTCGAGATGGCGTCGCACTACTGGGGCTTTCGTTCGCGCTGGGCAGACGAGATCGGGTTCGCTGCGCGTTCGGCGGACGAGACTCTTCGCGACACCATCGCGTGGCTGCGCTCGTCGAACGCCGGAGGCGCACATGCGTCTTGAGGCACCACCGGCCGTGGATTGGCGTCACGCCACCGATTCCTGGGAGGAGCAGTTCCTGCGCAATGTCGAAGTCCTGAAGCAACTCGGCGTGAACGGCGCGGACGCCCAGGATCTGGTGAACGACTTCATCCACCACGCCCGGAACGCCCAACCGGTGCCCGCCCTGCGGCCGTTCGACGACCCCTCTGTCTTGGAGACGACGTCGCTTCTGACCGAGGCCGAGCCGCGCGGGCGCGCGTTCATGTTGCGCCTGCTCTCGCCGGTCATGGGCCAAATCACGGTTCGAGGCTCGGGCCGTTTGGACGTGCTAGCGCCGCTGGTCGGCAAGGTTCCCATCACCTTGGCGTCGAACCATCTCAGCCACCTGGACGCGCCGGCGATCTTCTGGGCCCTGTGGCACGCCTCGCCTCCTGGGCGTGAGCTGGCAGAACGCCTCGTCTTCCTGGCGGGTCGGTTCGCGTCCCAGGCGAAGTTCGCCAGGTTGGGTTTGTCGATGTTCGGCTCGCTCCTGGTTTGCTCGCCGCGGGACATGGCAGAGCGGCGGGATCTGGACGAATTGATGGGGCGGATCAACCGGCGGGCGTTCCGTCAGGCACGCCGACTGCAAGATGATGGGCGCGTCCTCGCGCTCTTTCCCGAGGGCGCACGAGCCTTCGACGGACGACAGCAGCAGTTCCTTGCCGGACTCTATCCCTACGTGGTCAACACCATCGTCATCCCGGTCAGGCTGGACGGGACGCAGGCCGTGCTGCCGAACTCGGGGCTCGTCTTCAGACGAGCGGCGGCCTCGGTGACATTCGGAGATCCAGTCGCAGTCGGAAGGGTGTGGGCTACTGACGTGGCCCACATCGACGGCGCCGATGAGATGCGAACCCGACAGGCAGTCATGGACGAGATCGCCGAGCGCGTCACTCTCGCAGCTGACTCCGCGCCATCGACGCATCGGCACAGGAGGAGCTAGATGAGACCTCAAATGAGCAGAGCGATCGTTGTCGGTGCTTCCTCGGGAATGGGGGAAGCCATCGCGAAGCAACTGGCACGGGATGGCGCGACCGTCGCGATCGTCGCCAGGCGGGCGGCCGAGCTCGAACGCATCGCCAAGACGATGCCCGACAAGATCAAGCCCTACCCGCACGACGTCGAGGATCTGGATGCCGCGTCGGGGTTGTTCGAGAAGATAGTCAAGGAGCTTGGGGGGCTCGACATGGTGGTGTACGCGGCTGGGGTCATGCCGACGGTCGAAGAGGGCGAGTACAGCTTCCCGAAGGACCGGCAAATGGTCGCGGTGAACTTGCTCGGGGCCATGGCTTGGCTGAATCCCGCTGCGGCCCGCTTCGAAGCCGCCCGCGCGGGAACCATCGTCGGGATCTCCAGCATCGCGGGCGAACGTGGCCGGCGGGGTGCGCCCGGCTACTGCACCTCGAAGGCGGCGCTCTCCACCTACCTCGAATCGCTGCGCAATCGCTGCTCCCGCTACGGCGTCAACGTGGTCACCATCAAGCCGGGCTTCGTGGACACTGCGATGACCCGCGGAAAGAAGGGCCTGTTCTGGCTGGTCAGCGCCGACGAGGCCGCGCGCCAGGTCCTGGCGTTGTCCCGCCGCGGAACCAGCGCATCGGGATTCGTGCCAGCTCGGTGGGCATGGGTGGCGGCGGTGGTGCGGGCCATTCCATCGTTCATCTTTCGCCGAATGAACTTCTGATATGGGAAGCGCTTCATCAACCTCATGGCGGGTTCTCAACGGGTTCGGACGCTCGGTGCGGGCCGCGTGCCGATACGTGGTGCCGAGGAGCACGGAGGAGCTGGCCACGGTGTTCGCCTGGGCGAGAAACGAGGGACAGAACCTCGGGTTTCGCGGCGGCGGGTGCAGCTATGGCGATGCGGCTATCAACCAGGGGGGAATCGTCGTCGACACCAGTCGGCTGAACCACGTTTTCGATTGGGATCCCTCGACCGGCATCATCGAGACCGAGGCGGGGCTGACCATCGAAGGACTCTGGCGCAGGACGGTCCAAGACGGATTCTGGCCGGCGGTGGTGCCAGGCACCATGAAGCCGACGCTCGGCGGGTGCTTGGCCATGAACGTTCACGGGAAGAACAACTTTCGCGCCGGCCCCATCGGCGAGCACGTGATCGAGCTCGACCTGCTGACTCCAGCCGAAGGACTCGTCACCTGCAGTCGTGAGAAGAACGTCGATCTCTTTGCGGCGGCGATCGGAGGCATGGGGCTGCTCGGCGCCATCACACGTCTGAAGCTCCGCCTCAAGCACGTTCACAGCGGGGGCCTTCGGGTCGAGTCGCGCTCGGCGCGCAACCTCGACGAGATGTTCGACCTGTTCGAGGAGGGACTGCCGGTGAACGACTACCTGGTGGGTTGGGTCGACTGCTTCGCGTCCGGCAAGTCGGTCGGGCGAGGAATCGTTCACGTGGCCGACTATCTCGGCCCCGGTGAGGATCACGGCTGCGAGGAATCGCTGCACGTCGAAAGACAGGGGCTTCCAGCCAACTTCGCGTTTCTGCCCAAGGACAAGATCTGGCGCATCATGCGCCTCCTGACCAACGACGCCGGCATGCGCGTGGTCAACGCGGGCAAGTACCATGTTTCCTGGCGGGAGCATCGGCGCTCCTATTTCCAATCGCACGTTGGCTTCGCCTTCCTGCTGGACTACGTACCCGACTGGCGACTTGCCTACGGCCCCGATGGGTTCATCCAGTATCAGGTCTTCGTGCCTCACGCCGAGGCACGAAGCTGCTTGAAAGATGTTCTGGTCTTGTCCCAGAAGGCTGGCATTCGGCCGTATCTCGGGGTCATGAAGCGCCACCGTGCAGACGAATTCGTGCTGTCGCACGCGCTCGATGGTTGGTCGTTGGCGATGGACTTCCGCGTGACCAAGCGGAAGCGCCAGCAACTCGTGGACCTGACCCACACCCTGACCGCACGTGTGTTGGCATCAGGCGGGAAGTTCTACTTCGCGAAGGATTCCGTGCTCGATCCCTCGGAGGTGGTCAAGGCTTATGGAACCGACCGCCTTCAGCGTTTTGCCGCACTGAAACGCCGACTCGATCCGGGCTGCATGCTGTCGAACGACCTCTGGCGACGGGCCCTGGCGCCCGTCTGCTCGTCGTAGCCCGCGGAGCGAGCGGCACGCTTCGCGATGCGGTGGCACTCACGAGGAAGGTCTCCCAGCCGTCGCAGCTGGAACACTCGCGACCACCTGGCCATCGCGATTCTTCGAGATTCTCCCGGCACCGCGACGGGCGACACTCGTGATAGCACGATTTATCGTTTCATGCTATCAGGGATAGGCGCGCTTGAACTGCCGCCGGGAAGGACGCCTTCTCACTCCACGCGACGAAGCCATGACCGGCGGTGGATCGCGCGCACGTTCCAGGGAGATTTTGCATGCACGTTCGGCCGACAGAAGTAGGCGTTCACCGAACGCCGTTCCGGCGAGGCTCGCCAGGCGCTCCATCTGCATTTCAATCCGGTCACCGGCATCGCGGGCGATATGGCCGTCGCGGGACTGGTGGATGCCGGTGTCCCCGCCGAGATCGTTCTCGGAGCCGTGGATGCCACGCGTGTGCCGGGGTTGTCTGTGGTCCTGGGCGAGATCGCCAAGAGCGACTTGTAGACCGCCGCACCCACCCTAGAAACGGAGACCACGATGCCCGCCCTGTCCCTCGATTGCCAGACATCCGCTGCCACGAGCCAGTTTCCTATCCTCGATTTCCTGCTTCGCAACTATCGCAGCTTCAACGCCCGAGAGACGCGCGACGCCTTTCTGGCCTACTGGCGCCACATCGAAACGGGGGGAAAGATGTTCTGGGCGATCGCCGGCGCCATGTCTTCCGCGCAGCTTGGCATCACCCTGGCACCGGCCATCCGCGCGGGCTTGATTCACGGGCTTTCGGTGACTGGCGCCAACCTCGAGGAGTCTCTCTTTCGCCTGGTCGCGCACAAGAGCTACAGGGATTTCCCTGGCTATCGCTACTTCACCAAGGACGACGACACCAAGATCTTGAACGATCGGATGCGCCGGGTAACCGACACCAGCATCCCCGAGGACGAGGCGTTTCGCGCCGTGGAGAAGATCATCGTCCCCATGTGGCACCGAGCTTCTGCCAAGGCCGAGCGAAGGTACTGGCATGAGTACTTCTACGAGCTCATCCAAGCGCTCGGCGCCGATGCCTACGAAGGAAATCCCGACGAGTGCTGGCTGCTGGCAGCGGCAAGGCATCACCTGCCCATCGTGGTTCCCGGGCACGAGGACTCGACCTTCGGCAACATCTTCGCCTCGTACGTGAAGGCCGGCGAGTGCAACCCGTCGATCGTTCGCTCGGGCATCGAGTACATGGCCGCCTTCTACGACCAGTATCGTGAGCTGTCGTCAGGCCAGGGCGTGGGCTTCTTCCAGATCGGCGGCGGCATCGCGGGGGATTTCCCGATCTGCGTGGTGCCGTCGATCAAGTACGACCTCAACCAGCCCGTGAAGCCGTGGGCGTACTTCTGTCAGATCTCGGACTCGACGACGTCCTACGGCTCCTACTCGGGCGCCACGCCGAACGAGAAGATCACCTGGGACAAGCTGACCAAGGAGACGCCGATGTTCGTGGTCGAGTCGGACGCCACCATCGTGGTTCCGCTCATGCTGACCGCGCTGCTCGAATGCAAAAGGAACCCAGCAGGCGCTAGCGCGCTCATTGCCGAGCACATGCCCAACGGACATCGGGGAAGCTAGGCCGCTACTTGAGTCGCTTTCCAGTCGTGGTGGCGGACAGCATGCCGTGCTTGACCCCGCGCTTGGCGATGAGCGAGTCCGCCACCTTCTGTACCAGACTTGCGCTGCCACGAACCGCGATCACCTCCAAGCAGTTGTCGTGATCTAGGTGGACATGCAGGTTCGAGAGGATTGCATCGAAGTGGTCATGCTGCACTTGGGTAAGGCTGTCGCCCAGCTCTCGGGTGTGGTGATCGTAGACCAGCGTGATGGTCCCAACGATCTCCTCATCGCCCTCCCATTGGTCACGGACTAGAGCATCTCGTACCAGGTCGCGCAATGCCTCGGAACGATTCTGGTACTTCCGTCGCTTGCACAGCCGGTCGAATCGAACCAGCAAATCGTCGTCCATCGACACGCCGAAGCGGGTGATGTCACTCATGTTGTCCTCCGTCGCGGCAAAACTGGCACGGGGCCAAGGGTGCCACAGGCGCGAGTCGCAGGGCAATCAGGTTCGCAAATCAGGTTCGCAGATTGGTGAAGCCGGATGAGAGCGCGAACGGAAACCCATTCGGGAGATCGGTTCTTCTCCTGGCGAAGGTCGCACGGATGGCGTTTCCGAGCAGGACGCCGGCGTCGTCGACCGAATCCGCGTGTTCTTGGTTCCGGTCCTGGATGGGCTGACCAGCCCCACCTCCAGCCCGAGGAAGTGGAACCCAAAGACCGGAGGGACGAAGGCGTGATCGGCCGTGGATGCGGTGCAGCCAGAGAGGCCGCAAGGCGTTCGCCAAGCCGCCGAGGGGCGTACCCAATACGTACCAAGCCGCCCCGTTCCCCTCTGACGACCGAGCGCACCTACGCCATGGTTCATCCTTCGATGGGAGCTAGCGTTCTGCCGGTTGCCGACGGCCTCACAGCCGCAGGGACTCCGTCGCCATTTCGGTCATGACCTCTCGCTCGAAGCCGTAGAGTGTCACCCGGGTCTGCGAGTCGGCGGCTGTCCCCTGGGGCGTGATCACGACGAAGGTCATCGTGGGGTGCTTCGGGTTGACGTCGATCCATGTCCCTGTGTTGGCATAGACTGCCTTCTGCCCAGCGCTGTCCTGCGATACCAGGATCCGGGGTTGGTGGGTGTGGCCGAAGATGACCACCCGCACCTGTGACTCCGGGTTCGTGAAGTACTGAGCTGTGGCCTGCTCGTCGGTCTTGGGACCATCGGCTGCGCTCACGATGGACTCCAACGTCGGCTGGTGGACGGCGACGTGGTTGAAGGTTTGCCTCTGGTCCCAGTTCTCCATGGCGTCCTGGTACAGGTTCATGGTGATGGTGCCGCCGGGGGTCTGCTGGGTGGGCAGCAGGTCGTTGAGCGCGTACGTTTCCGTGTACCCGTCAATGTTCGTGACGATGATCTTCTCGTTCAACTTGTTCGTGATCGGCAGCTCCTTCATCAGCCCCGTCCACATTCTCCAGTAGGCGTACGCCAGCTGCTGGCTGTCCCCGCCGGTGGCGTTTGGCGCGATCTCGGCGATGGCTTCGCCCGCCTCCGTGCACTTCTGTACCACGTGCTGCGTTGCGATCCGGGTGAAGAAGTAGCCCGGCGGCATGATCGAGCCGGGCGCGATGGCGCTGTTCGAGAACGGATCCGGCGCACAGAAGAAGTTGTATCGGTGGCCGTGTTCGATGGCGATTCCGGGAAGGCCCGTGGGGCTGTAGGTGCCAAGCCCCTGCACGTCGTCGCGAGCCTGACGGATCCCGGGCAGGATGGCTTCGACGTTCTCGGCGGTGATGGTCAGGTCGTGGTTGCCGGGGACGTAGGTGACCTGGATATTCCCCTCCTGGATGATCCGATTGAAGAGTTCGATCAATTCTTGGTTCGTCGTCGCGATCCGGCGGACGAAATCGGCTTGATCCTTTCCGGCGTAGGTGTCGACGGTGGCCGGGACGAACCACTCGTCCAGCATGTCGCCCGCGATGACCAATTCCTTCACGGTCGGCGCCGCCCGGACTTGGTCGAGGAAGTTCGCCAGCGGCTTCCGATTCAGGTTCAGCTCGGAGTAGGCGATGTCCGCCCCCAAGTGCAGGTCGCTGATCACGACGATCTGGCTCCGGATGCCGGTACCGTCGTCGAGGGGGCCCACTTCGGCCGTGACCTTGGCCGTGCCTCCGTCGTCGCAGGCGACGAACACGAGAAGAGCCAGCCCCGCCAGGCCGGACGGCAGGGGGACTCGTGACGAACGGGGGCGGGTTACCCGGGCATGGAATGGCGACATGGGGATCTCCGAAGACTCGACCATTTCCCGGAGATCTTGAGCAGTCGGGCCCTGGCACCCATGAGAGCTGAGTTAGCATCGACATCGCCATCCGGGAGGTCACGACCGTCATCGGCGATCCCGAACGGAACGGCCTCGCCCTGTCCCCGCCACGCCGGGCGCGTCGATCTCCCCAGCCCCAGCAAAGGAACCATGCCCTCCTCCATCAAGCTCGTGCTGTCCGCTGTTCTTCTCTCGAACGCGTTCTATGCCTGCGGCCAGGAAGAGGAGTCGCCTCGCGACGCCCTGGGTACCGATGATGCCACCGCGCCTGAGGCCGGCAGGGCGTCGCCAGATGGCTCAGCGGCTCCGGCGGACGCAGGCCTGGCTGCCATTGATGGACGCACGCAGGCGGATGCACCTTGGCCAGGAATGACGGATGGCTCGCTGGTCCCGGCGGACGCTCTGGCTCGCGACGCGTCCGGGGACAGAGCCGCCGACACGGGCACGAGCGATGTCCTGGACGCGGCCGCGGGCAAATCAGACGTAATCGTGGTCGACGCCAACCTGGCGCGGGATCTCGCCGGTCCGCAGCCCTCGGTCTGTCACGGTCGCCGCAGCAATCTCACCGAGGATCCCATGAACTGCGGCGCCTGCGGAAATGTGTGCGCGGCCTACTGTTCCGAAGGCGTGTGCGCCGATGCTTGTCAGCTTCCGCTCAAGTCCGCGGGCAGCGGCGTGTGCGCCGACCCGCGAAGCGATCCGCGCAACTGCGGAGGCTTCTCGTGCAACGCCGCCCAGGTTTGCCAAGACGGCGCTTGTGTCCGCATGTGCGAGCTTGGCGAGGCCCTGTGCAAAGGCGCCTGCGTGGTCCTGTCCACGGACAACGAGAACTGCGGATCCTGTGGCCAGGTATGCCCGACGGGGACCGGGTGCGCGTCGGGGGTGTGCCTGCCCTGCAAGATCCTGTTCCCCGCGCTTCCCGTGGTGGCACCGACCGAGGGATCGACCGGCGTTCTCACCGCCGATCTCGACGGCGACGGCAAGCTCGACCTGATCACCTCGGGCGGCGGTATCGGAACGTTCTTGGGCGGGGGCGACGGCACCTTCGCGGCCGAGCGCAGAATTGCGGCGGACGTGGTCGAGCCCATGGCGGCCGCGGACGTTGACGGTGATGGCAAGGTCGATGTGCTTGCGGTGTCGTCCGGGGGCGATGCGATCGTCGTGCTGCCTGGCTTGGGGGATGGCTCGTTGGGGCCGGCACGCAGCACGCCCGTGTCCGCGTCCGGCAAACCCCTGACCGCCGATTTCGATGCGGACGGCAGGATGGATGTGGCGATCATCGGGGCCGGCACCTTGGTGAACGTCCTGCTGGGTACCACGGGCTTCGATTGGGGTCCGGCCAAGAGCTATGGGCTCGAGAGCGCGGTGACCCTGATGGACAAGGGCGACCTGGACGGCGACGGCAAGCTGGACCTGGTGGTCGCAGGCACGAGTGACGGCCGCATCTACGCCCTGCATGGTGAAGGTGACGGGACCTTCAAGGCGTCCCAGTTGCTGCAAACCGTGGCGGGCCTTTCGGCCTTGGCCGTGGGCGATTTGAACAACGACGGCAAGGCGGAGATCGTTTTGGACGTGAACCACGAGGTGTGGATCCTGCGACGCTCGGCAAGCGGCGACTACCCGAAGGGCAGCGCGGGGATCGCCGTGTCCAACGCACAGGGACCGCTGATCCTGGCCGATGTCGACGACGACGATCGACTGGATGTGGTGGTGGGCAGCATCCCCCGCGGTTCCGAGCTGTATGTCCTTCTCTCCGCCAACTACGGGCGCAGCCTGCATTCTCCGCAGGTGACGACCGTGGGCGAGATGGACGCCATGGCTGTGGGCGATGTCAACGGCGACGGCAGACTCGATCTGGTCATGGCCAATCGATCCGCGAAAGCCCTGGGCATCTACTTGGGGTTGGGTCAGGGAACTTTCCGTGCGTTGGGCATGCAGGGCGGAGACTCCGTGCCCGCCGGCTGGATCGTCGGCGATCTGGATCAGGATGGCCTGGCCGACATCCTGGGACACAAGACCGGATACAAGTTGTTGAGCATCTTCTCAGGCATGTTTGGCTGGGGGCTGGAGCAGACGTGGGACATCCCCGCCGAGGCGGGCTCGGTGTTCGGCATGGCCGATCTGAATGGCGACGGCAAGCCGGACATCGTCATCGGCAGCAACAAGGCCAAGAACCTCTTCTTCTTGATGAGCAGCCCCGAGTACTACGACCGAACCCTGACCAACTTCGACACCATGATGGACGCCCTGGTCCTGGGCGACTGGAACGGCGATGGAAAGATCGACTTCGCCGCCGCCAGCCGGAGCGCGAGCGACGTCACGGTGGTTCTGGGCCGAGGGGGCTCCAGCTTGGGAAGCGCGACCCACTACCCGGTGCCCAGCGGTCCGGGCCAGATCTTCGCGGTGGACATGGACGGCGACAGCAAGAAGGATCTGCTGGTCGCCGGCTCGGGTTCGGTCAGCTATCTGGCCAGCCAAGGCGACGGGACCTTCGCGGCTGCCAAGAGCCTCAGCAGCGCAGGCAAATGGATCGAGGTGGGGGACTTCGACGAGAACGGCATCATCGATTTCGCCGCTCTCGGCCTGCGCGACGGCACCAGCCCCGCGATCGGTGTGTTTCTCGGGCTCGGCGGCGGCACCTTTGCCCCGCCTGCGATGGTCCCCTACGACAGCCTCGCTGAGGTGTCGCAGTTCTCGGTGGGCGACGTCGACGGTGACGGCCACCTGGACATGATGCTCCCCGGCTCCAGCTACAACCGCATCACCTTCTGGCTGGGTCGCGGCGACGGGAGCTTCGATCAACCCGCGACGCCCTATCCGACGAGCAGGAACGCTCGTCTGGCCGACATGGACTATGACGGTCGGGCCGATCTCATCGTTTTCGACAACAACGGCTTCGACGTCCTCAATGCCCCAAGGGACTGCGCACGCTCGCAGAAGTAGACGGAGCCGGCAGGCCCATGGACCTCGCCATGGCAGACATGGACAGCACGGCATCCAAACCGCGTGGGGGACTGCCGGGAGCGCAGTCCAAGATCCGTGCTTCCTTGGTTCTGGTCAGCGACGTGGGCTAGGATACCGGCATGGAGATCATCGTCCTGGCCGAGAACGAGACAACCGACACGCCGGGCTTGCTCGGCGAGCATGGGCTTTCGTTGCTGGTCCTCGCGCACGGACGCCGCGTGCTTTTCGATACAGGTGCGAGCGATTTGCTAGTGAGCAATGCCAGGGTGCTCGGGCTGGCCGAGGAGCTCGGGCAGCTCGACGCCATCGTGGTGAGCCACGGGCACTACGACCACGCGGGAGGGCTGGGCGCGGTGCTCGCGCTCGCTCGGCGACCGACGCCGGTCCACGTACGGCCAGGGTTCTTCAAGTCACGGCTGAGCCTGCGGGGAGAAGCTCCGCGCGCTATCGGCGTGCCCTTCGAGCGAAGGTACCTGGAGACACACGGCGGACGATTCATCCAGGAGTCTGACGCTCGGGAGATCCTGCCGGGATTCTGGCTGACCGGCGAGATCCCACTGCGCGAAGAGAGCGAGGCGGGCGAGCCTGGGCTCATGGTGGGCGCTGCACGCGACCACGCGGCGCCGGATCTCTTCCCCGACGAGCAGGCCTTGGCCGTGAAGACGGAACGGGGGATCGCGGTTCTGGTGGGCTGCTCGCATCGTGGCCTGCTCAATTCGCTCCTCGCGGCGAAAGGCGCCGCGGGTGGTGCCATGGTGGAGATGGTGTTCGGTGGCGCGCACCTCCGCTCGGCGATCGACGACCAGATCTGCTGGGCCGCGCGACGAGCGCACGCCCTGACCGAGGGCATCGCGCTCGGACACTGCACGGGCAAGGCCGCCGAAGCCCGCTTCGCCGAGGTGTTCGGCGACCACTTCGAACGGTTGCGCACCGGATGGCGATGGCAGGCCCCTTCGTCGTCGACGAAGGCCGGCTGAATCGTCCTCGCGCGCCCTATGGCACCAGGCTTGCAGACGCGTCCGCCGTCATGCAAGACAACGCCCTCAATCGAGCTTCATCCCCTCTGCCTCTCATTCGACACTCCGCCGCGCACGTGATGGCGGATGCCGTTCGCCGACTACGCCCCAACGCCAAGGTCGCCATCGGCCCGGCCATCGACGACGGCTTCTACTACGACTTCGACACCGAGCCGTTCGAGCCCTCCGACATCGAGAAGATCGAGGCGGCGATGGCCGAGATCGTGCGCCAGGATCTGCCGTTCAGGCGGCAAGATGTGTCGAGGGACGAAGCGCTGGCCCTGTTCCGCGGACGAGGCGAGCGCTACAAGGTCGAGCTCATCGAAGCCATCGCGCCGGGCGAGACCATCTCGCTCTACCAGCACGGAGACTTCGTGGACCTGTGCCGTGGCCCGCACGTCGAAAGCACGGGGCAAATTGCGGCCTTCAAGGTGCTGTCGTTTGCCGGGGCCTACTGGCGCGGGGACGAGCGCTGCCCGCAGCTACAGCGGATCTACGGCACCGCCTTCGGCAGCAAGGCCGAGCTCGATGCTCACCTGGCCCGACTGGAAGAGGCCAAGCAACGCGACCATCGCCTCCTGGGCAAGCAGATGGATCTATTCTCGGTCGACGAGCTGGTGGGCGCCGGCTTCGTTCTGTGGCACCCCAAGGGCGCGATTCTCCGAGAGGCCCTGGAGGACTTGATCCGCAAGGCCGTGGTGGCGCGCGGCTACCAGCAGGTGGTCACGCCCCACGTGGCGCGCGAGCAGCTTCTGCAGACATCGGGACACCTGGCGCACTACAAGGACAACCTGTTCGGCGGCATGGAGATCGATGGTCAGCGCTACCTGGTCAAGCCCATGAACTGCCCATTCCACGTGGCCATCTACCGCTCGCAGCTCCGCTCGTACCGGGAGTTGCCGATTCGCTATGCCGAGCTCGGCACCGTGTACCGCTACGAACGCTCGGGCGTGTTGCACGGTCTTCTGCGGGTTCGCGGATTCACGCAGGACGATGCGCATCTCTTCGTGACCGAAGACCAGATCGCCGACGAGATGGCCGGTTGCATCCGGTTCGGGCTCGACCTCCTCGACCTGTTCGGCTTCACGGACGTGAAGATCTTCCTGGCCACGCGCCCCGCCGACTTCATGGGCGATCCCAAGGTCTGGGAGCGCGCGGAGGCCGCCATTCGCGGCGTGCTCGAAGCGACGGGCCGGCCCTTCGAGGTCGACGAAGGCGGCGGCGCCTTCTACGGACCCAAGATCGACCTCAAGGTGCGAGACGCGCTGGGGCGGGAATGGCAATGCACGACCTTCCAGCTCGACTTCCAGCTTCCCGAAAGATTCGCCCTCGAGTACGTCGCGCCCGACGGCAGCCGCAAGCAGCCGGTCATGATCCACCGCGCGTTGCTGGGCTCGATCGAACGGTTCGTGGCCATCTTGATCGAGCACTACGCGGGGGCCTTCCCGCTATGGCTCGCCCCCGAGCAAGCACGCATCCTCACGGTCAGCGAAAAGGCCGCTGGATATGCCGACGAGGTTCGGGCAACCCTGGCCGGGGCCGGCCTGCGCGTGGATGCCGACGTGTCGTCCGACAAGCTGGGCGCGAAGATTCGGCGCGCCCAGATGAACAAGATCCCCTACATGCTGGTGGTCGGCGAGAAGGACATGGCGGCCAAGGTGGTGTCTCCGCGGCTGCGCAACGGTGAGCAACTACCCGCGATGGGGGTGGAGGAGCTGGCGCGCAAGCTGGTCCAGGAAGCGACGCCGCCCAAGCTCGCCTGATCCGGTCTGCGCGACGGATCCGCGCGCTGGAACACACTTGGAACATTTCGTTCCAAGTGCACCGATCCTCAGGCGTTCCGAGGAGGACAGCAGCCACGTCAGCACATTCCCGTTGACAACCAGCGCGCGGCGTGGGCAAGGTGGCACGATTCTTAACATTCGTACCACCAGGAGGATCAAGAGCATGCACGCGATTCGTCGGCTGAACATCGTCTGGACGGCAGCTTTGCTGGTCGCAGGGGCTGGCTGCGGGAGCGAGGACGACGTCGCCTACGCCAGCATCAAGAACGACTTCAACAACGCCGAGATGAGCTTCCAGCCGCCGTGGACAATCTGCCGGTCGTCCTACCTGGGCGTGGACTTCGGCCCGATTCCCCTCGACGCCACCTCGCCCGAGAAAGAGGTGAAGCCCGGCCTCGACTACGTCCTGCTAGTGGCGGCCTGGAACGATCCCACCTGTGCCGCGACCAACGCCTTGCCTATCGCCAGCAAGAACGAGGAGGAGATCGTCGTGGGCCAGCATCGCAGCATCGCCATCAACCTCGCAAGTCACCAGGGTTCCTGCCCGCCGGAAGGCGTGGCACCGATGCCACAGTCGGCCTATGACAGGATCCTCGCGCTCTGGCCCGAGTTCGGGTTCCTGCCGTACGACCAGCGCACCCAGAACCCCGAGTGTCTGCCCTGACCGCTCCGGACTCTGGCCGTGCAACGTCTAGCACCGCACAAACCTGGGCTCGTCGGACTCGCGCTCGTGGTGCTCTGGCTGGGAGGCTGTGAGCTGGACTATCCCGAAGTGGTCGTCGTCAATCGCACCACGGATCCCGTCCTGCTCAAAAACCCCAGCATCAGCGGATGCGTTTGGAACGTGGTCCTCGCCAACGCGGTCGCGACCTCTCCCGGGCGGTGCCTGCCGGGCTCGGATCGGATTCACTTTCAGAAGATGGACACCGAAGCCTCCTGCCGACCGCAAGCCGTCGATGTCCACGACGAAACGCTCGCGAGCGACGTACCGGTCTGGTTCAACTACCAAACCCGCACCACCAAGAGCATCGACTACGGGCACTTCTATCTGTTCGAGCTAACCCCCGACGACATGGAGCAGGACTTCTCGGTGCCGGGCCCCTACGGCCACGGACATTGAGAAGCCAGGTCATGCGCTGCGAATGCCTTCTGCCAGGTCTGCTCCTGTTCTTGGCCGCGCGCGCGGTGCATGGCCAAGACGGTGGATGGTCGCCCGAGGATGCCGGCGTCGGACAGGCCGCCGAGACAGCAGCGCCCGAGGACGCCGTGGCAGCCTCGGACGGTGCAGCGACGGCATCGCCCGAGGTGAGCGCTGCCGTCCCCACATCGGGCACCGACGTCGTGGTGACCACGACGCGACTTGCGGCGCGAGATCGAAGCAAGGACAACACGACCATCCAAGGCGATCGCATTCGCAGCGCTGCGTCCAGCACGGTCTTCGAAGCGCTGTCTCGAGAATCCGCCGACGTATACGTGCCAAGCCACGGGATCGGTATCCATGGCGTGGGAAACGGCGCCACGGGCGGAATCAGGATCCGCGGCCTGGGCGGCAGCCCGAACTCGCAGATCCTCGTAGTGGAAGATGACGTGCCCGACTACCAAGGCATCTTCGGCCACCCGATCCCGGACGCCTACGTTCCCCACCTCATCGACGAGGTCATGGTCATCAAGGGAGGCGACTCGACCCTCTACGGCACGAACGCCATGGGCGGCGTGGTCATCCTGCGCAGTCGGTGGCTCGACTTGGATCGAGATGGCTACGAGATGGCCAGCGACAGCAGCTTCGGCAGCTACGCGACCATGCGACAAGCGGTCTCACTGCTCGGACGCCGGGGCGCGTGGGATGTGGCCAGTGCGCTTACCGGTTTGCAGACCGACGGTCACCGTCCGGGCACCGCGGGCGGCGATCGTGTCGCCTCGCTCGCGCTCCGCTACCGGTGGTCGCCGCGGCTTCGGGTGACGGTGCGAAACAAGCTCGTGCATCTGCAAGGCGGAGATCCGGGACCGGTGACCAGCCCCACGGTGGATCACTGGGTCGACGTATGGCGCAACACCACGTCCGCGCAGGTCGCCTTCAGCGGCCGGACGATTCGCTTGACGGTCACGCCATACCTCAACCTCGGGGTTCACCGACTGTACGACGGCTTCTACTCCCGCGACTATGTGGGCGGAGCGATCGGTGAGCTGCGATTGCACGTACACCCATCCCTGGTCGCACTCACGGGCTTGGCGGCCGAGCATGTCACCGGGACAGTCCAGAATCGCATCACGGGCGAGCGCCCCGACGTCGGCACCGTGAGCGACGCATCCGTCTACCAACAGGTGACCTGGAAGCCCACGCACGGTATCAGCTTGGTGGGCGGAGCGCGTTGGCTGCAAAGCAGCCGATATGGCTCGGTTCCCCTGTACAAGGCCGGGGCGCGCTGGGATCTCGGGCGGGGACTATTCGTCCGCGGCAACTTCTCGCGCAACTTCCGGCAACCCACCCTGCGCGAGCTGTACCTGCCCTATCCGACCGCCAATCCGAACCTCAAGGCCGAGTTCGCACAAACCGCCGATGTCGGCGTCGGCTACCTGTCCGGCCACTTCGACTTCGGATGCTCCGGCTACCGGACGGAGGCAAAGGACCTGATCAAGTACTTCGGTGTCTGGCCGGCGGCCGAGGTGGTCAACATCGGCCACCTCACCATCTACGGCGTCGAAGGGCACGCGGCGGTCAAGCACGTGGGGCCGCTCTCGGCCTGGGTGTCGGCGAATTGGCAGGACGTCGGTCGCTACACACGCCAGAACCCGGCCGCCAAGCTCGACTTCAGGGTGGAGTCGAAGCACGCGTTCGCGGAGGACATGCTCACCGCGACTCTCACCGGGCAGTGGGTCCATGGCCTCTACATGGCCGACTACGGCAGGCAGCCCATGCCGAACGTGTTCGTGATGGACCTGGCGGTGCGCTACCGTCACACGGCCGCCAAGCGCGGCGCCATCGTCGAACCCTACCTCCTCGTGCGCAACCTCCTCGACAGGCAGTACGCCTACGTCGCCGGGTACACCATGCCCGGCTGGAATGCCACGCTCGGGTTGAAGGTGGAGATCTGAAGTGGCATCTCGCTTCCGACATTCGCCGCGAGATCTGGCCTACGCCGGATTGTTCGGCGCCGCGGCCTTGCTGATGCCGGTGTTGTTCCACCTCGTCCACCTCGGGCGCGTCTTCATGCCCATGTACCTGCCGCTCGTGACCTTGGCCTTCCTGGTGCGACCGTTGCCCGCGGTACTGACCGCGGCGATGACCCCCCTTTTGTCGGCTGCCGTGACTGGCATGCCGCCATTCTATCCACCCGTGGCGGGGTTCATGGCCGTCGAGCTCGCGAGCGTCGCGGCCGTGGTCTCGACGGTGCTCAGGCTGCGGCCGGGCATGAACACACCGCTCCTGGTCGCCTGCGCGCTTCTCCTCGGGAGGGCCGTCTATTGCGGGCTGGTCTACGGCTTCGCGCTCGTGATTGATCTGCCACCGACGCTCACCGCCGGGCTCTCGCTACTTAGCGGATGGCCGGGTATCGTGCTGATGCTCGTGGTCATTCCTCCCGTCGTACGCATCGTCAGGCAATCGTCCGCGCGCCCCGCGGCCCCATCGAAGGAAGCCCCTCCATGAACGACCTCCAGAATCCACGCGTCGTCCACTTCGACGCCATCGCAGACAAGTGGGACGGCTGGGACGATCTCGTGTTGCTCCGCCGGCGACTCCTGGACGGGTTGGCGGCCTTTGGGCTCGGGCCCCAGGAACACGTCATCGACATGGGCTGCGGGACCGGCAATCTGACGCTGGCCATTCTCTCCCTCCTCGACCAGGCAGGACGCGTGCGCGCGGTCGATATCGCTCCCAAGATGCTCGAGGTCGCGAGCGCCAAGGTGCCCGATCCCCGCGCGACCTTCCATCTCGCCAGCGCCGAGCGACTCCCCTTCGAAGACGCTTCGAGCCACCGAGTGATCTGTTTCTCCGTGTGGCCGCACTTGCGCGACCAAGATGCCGTGGCGCGAGAGCTTGCGCGCGTGCTTCGCCCGGGTGGCCACCTGCACGTCTGGCACCTGGCATCGCGAGATGCCATCAACGCGATCCACGCGGGGGTCGGCGGTCCCGTCGCTGGCGATGTCCTGCTGCCGGCGGCCCAGACCGCGGCCACCCTGAGGCAAGCCGGCTTCGATGTGAGCCAAGTCGTCGACGACGCCGATCGGTACCTGGTCACAGCCGCGAAGCCTCGCGGCTAGAACGCCCATGCGCACGGCCTGGCATGACCTCTGGGGATCGGCGAGGGGACCGTTGGCGCGAACGCACCCGTCGGTACGACTCCTGGCGGGGACGCTGCTCTTCGCGGCTTGCATGGTCACGCCGACCACCATCCCGTTGGGCGCCTGCTTGGGCATCGTCCTGCCATGTCTTTGGCTCGGCGTCTGTCGTCCGCCGTCGCGCCTGCTTTCCGTGCTGCTGCTACTGGGGACGGTCGCGATCCTGCCCTACCTTGCGCTCGCCACGCTGCTGCCCGGTGGCGCAGGGCTCGTGCCTGGGCACGAGCACGCGGGCGTCGTCGTGGTCAGCTTGCTGGTGCGAACCCTGGGCGGACTCGTGGTGACCTTGTCCACGATCGCGACCCTAGGCCCGAGCGACCTCCGCCAGGCATTGGCCCCGCTGCCCCCCGCGCTCTCGGTCCTTCTGCTCCAGATCGCTCACCAGACCGCGTTCCTCGCCTACGAGACCCATCGGATCGCTTCGGCCATGTCGGTGCGATCGGCCTCGACGGGCCTGCGCACGGCGTGCAAGCTGGTGGCGTCGCTACCCCAGGTCTGGTTGCCGAGGATCGTCCAGCGCGCCGACCGGGTGTCGTGCGCCATGGAGCTGCGTGGATACTGCGACTTCGATCACCAGCGAAGCGAACGTCGCCGGCTGCGACGGGCGGACTGGGTTGCGATGCTGGCGGCGACTGCCGCGCTCGGACTGGCCATCGCGGTGCGCCTTGGGGGTGTACCATGAGCGCCCCCGTCCTTACGCTCGAGCACGTCTCGGTGATCTACGAGCCAGGCGCGCCGCCAACCCTGTCCGATGTCTCCCTGGAGATACCAGAGGGCGAACGGGTTGCGCTACTCGGCCTCAATGGCTCAGGCAAAACCACGC
The DNA here is from genome assembly GCA_964647025.1 of uncultured Myxococcales bacterium. Lineage (GTDB taxonomy): Bacteria > Myxococcota_A > Polyangia > Fen-1088 > Fen-1088 > Fen-1118. Next base: position 29,261 of record CAZYFU010000073.1, read on the forward strand.
TGCTGCTGGCCGCGGTTGGTCTCGTGCCCTTTCAGGGTGACATCGCCGTCTGCGGCGTTCGCGTCATCGGGGCGAATCTTCGCGCGATAAGGGACCGCATCGGTTTCGTATTCAACGTCCCGGAAGACCAGTTGTTGTTTCCCAGGGTGCTCGACGACACCGCCTTCGGGCTGCGCCGTCGCGGCGTAGCCCACGAAGAGGCCACCTCCCGAGGCAGGGCGATGCTGACCGCGCTCGGCGTGGGCCATTTGGCCGAGGCATCCTTGCATCACCTATCCCACGGACAGAAACAACGGGTCGCCCTTGCGGGCGCCTTGGTTGGCGAGCCTCCTCTCTTGCTCCTCGACGAGCCCACCGCTGCGCTCGATCCGCCGGGCAGGCGAAGCTTGGCAGGGCTGCTCGCCGCACAGCCGGCCGCCATGCTGGTCGCCACCCACGATCTCGACTTCGCCGCCCAGCTTTGCACCCGCTTCGTTGCCATCGAACATGGCCGCATCGTCGTCGACGGTCCCGACGTGGACCAGGTCGCCCGCTGGTGGCGAGCCGAGTGAGACGACGGCTACAGCCGGAGCAACTCCGCCTCCAGCCCAGCGGCCTGGTTCATTCCGCGACCGTCGCGTACCCGGCGGCGGTCCAGCGCTCGATCCCGCCCTCCATCACCCAAACGAAGGGGAAAGCGGCGTCGACGAGCGTGGTGTAGGCGGATTCACTGCGCACGCCCTTCCGGCAGTAGAGCACGACGTGGCGAACCGGATCGAGCTCGCCCAGCCGACCAGCCAACGTGTCCCATGGAATCTTCAACGAGCCAGGGAGAAAGCCGAGATCGTAGAACTGCACATCGACCACGTTGACGAGCAGCATGTCCGGATCCCGGGCCTGCAGGCGGGCGTACACCTCGTCCACCGAGATGTATTCGCCTTTCGGCCACGGAGACGCGACGTCGACATCGGACATGGCATCGGGCGCGGCATCGGGCGCGGCATCGGGCACGGCATCGGGCGCGGCATCG
>CAZYFU010000074.1:0-4053 GCA_964647025.1 uncultured Myxococcales bacterium
TTGAGCGGCTCACTCCGCGAAAGCCCCCGGCTTTGCCGGGGGATGCGTTACTTCGCCGGACACGATGGACTTCCCCATTCGAACAGCAGAGCACATCAAGGAGACGGCATCACTGCATGCTGTCGCGCAGTGCCTTCCGGAACACTGGATGCTTCGCCATGTGACGGAACGTGACTACGGCCTCGACTGCATCGTTGAGATCACGCTGATGGAGAAGGGCGGAACCGCGTCGAAGGTCGTGGGATGGATCTTCGCGCTTCAGGTCAAGGCAGTGGAGAGTCTGGTCTGGCGACAGGAAGGCAGTCGGAAGACCTCGACCATCAGCGGTATCGGCACATCCACGGTGCAGTACTGGATGAATCTCCCGATGCCAGTGTTTCTGTTCGTTCATGACCGCAGTCAGGACCGTGTCTTTTTCACCGACGTCAAACGAGAAATTCGGCGCGACTACCTTTCTGCCCTTCGGCAGAAGACGATGTCGTTCCCGCTCGATGACTTCTTTTGCCTGAACTCCAAGGAAGGACAGGTGCTTCTCTTCAAGTTGTTCGACATGGAGTCTCGCTTCGATTCGTTCGCCGACCATCTGATGTTTCTTCTTCTCCATAGAGCAGCATTTGATGCTCAGCGGGCTGCGAGCCACGACAAGCCGGCAAATGAAATTGCACCCGACGAGGAAATCGCAGTCTTGCTGAGTTTCCTGCGAGCCTGCCAAGCCTGTTACGGCTATTTGCTTCGTGAGTGGAGTGGCCCTACGGTCGATTCGATCTGGATCCGAGAAGGAGAACTTTTCGGAGATATGGAGCTGCGCTATGGATGCATGGCATGGGCCTACGATGAACTGGTATCGCCGTACGAGAACGTGGTCACATGGGGGCGCAGGCTCGTCACCGACGTGGAGCACGTCTACTGGCTGCAGCGTGAGCCTTTTCTGGTCCGTGCCTGCTACTCACCTGAAGAGAGGGAGAGGCAACGGCTGGCACGCGAAGCTGCAGCTGCCAAGGAGGAAGGCGGGCGCGATGCCGGCTGACAAGGCGTAGAACGCGACGGTCGGCCGCGGACGGCCGCCCGCGCGTTAACGCCATCGCGTTGGGCATGCAGTCAGCGGCGTTCAGGGTTGAAAAGAGGAAAAGCGCCGCCTACCATGCGTCATGGTGTCCTTCGAAGAGATTGCCACAGCAATCGACAAGGCGCTTGACCTTGGCGACCCCGCCGTGTTGCGGGCGGCGCTTGCAGCCGCAGACTCACAGTACCCGCCGGGTTCCCAACTACGGCCTACCGAGGTTGCGGCTCTTGCAGGTCTCCTGATTGACGCTGGAGCTGCCCTGCACCTCGCCGCACCAATCCTGCGAGGACTGTCCCTGTATGAGAAGGAGTGGGACCAGCTGGAGCCCATCTATGGCTCCGCCCAGCTCCACTACAACCTAGGTAATGCATATAATTCCCTCTACGACATCGAGCAATCACAGCCATCTTGGCGCTTCAATCTTCAGGGCGTCGAACTTTGCTTCAAGGCAAAGTCATCCTACTGGCGCGCTCTTTCTCAGTCCCATCCACCAGCCATCGCTCCGCAAATACTGACAAATCTCGCAAACGCGCTTGATGGCTCGGGGCGAGTCGTGGATGCCTTGCACTACTACGACCGAGCTCTCGAGACATCACCAGGCTTCGGAATGGCAAGTTGCAATCGAGGCCAAGCGTTGCTCTACTTGAACAGAGTCTCTGGCACCTACTCCGTCAAGCTCTTGTACGAGATCTACAAGTCCTTCGACACGGCAAGGCACAGCCAGTCTTTGGATCCGCGTGCGAGAGAACTTGCTGAGAAGCAGGCCACAGCGGTTGCGAAGGCCCTTCGAGAGCATGGCTACGACACGGAGGAGGACCCACATTCTGTTTCGCAGAACCAGCAGGAATCGTCCTCTCATGATCCGTACTGGCTCTGGTGCTTGCAGCAATCTCTGGCACTCTCCGAACACGCCCTCTATTGCCGGTGCCTGGGGGCAAGGCGTGACGATCTGTCGATCCTGACTTCCGGCTCAACGCTGGCAGGTGCGAAGGTGCCAAGAATGGAACTTCTGCTAAATCGGCTCAAGTCGGAGTACTGCCTCTCACGAGCCCTGTTGTATCAGTCTCTTGCTCCTGAACGCGCACCCAAGTGGGACCTGCGGCCGTTTGAGGGAACCTTCACAGAGCTGCTTGATGATGAACAAATCGGGCTTGAGGGTGAATTCTTGCGCACCAGCTTTCGGCTGTGCTTTGGCATTCTGGATCGCATAGCTCGCGGGGTCTGCGACCATTTCGAACTCGCAGAAAGGCAAGAGAAGATCTACTTCCACAAGTTCTGGCGCCCCACAGGCAAAGACGATGACCCACGCTGGATCGCGCTCAATCAAGTCTCCAACGCGGGTCTCATAGCTTTGTACGGCCTCGCCAGAGATATTAGTGAACGGAAGGATGGCGAGTGGAGTCATCTGCGTCGATATCGGAACCTATTCGAACACGAACTATGCTTGGTGCGGAAAGACGTTCCGTCGAGAAACCTTCCTCCATGGTTCGACGGAAAGGATCCTCCCTCAGTTGCCAACGGTCGGATGCGATCCGATGCGACCGATCTCCTGCGATTCACACGAGCGGCGATCTTCTACTTTGCGCTCTTGATTCGAGACGAGAGCCGCCCAGAGAAGAATGAAGAGGAGAAACGCCCTTCTATTACGTTCTGCAAGAAGCCGCTCGGCAAAGACTGATGCCCATAATGCCGTTCCAGCTGTCAATCCCGCCGCCCGCTGTGGAGGTGCCCGCTGTGGAGGTGCCAGAGGCTTGCAGGCAACTTCTCCCGCTGTGGGCGTGCCAGAGGCTTGCAGGCAACTTCTCCGGGTGCCTGACCGAGAACCCGGTATGTCACGCCCACTGCGCTTCATTCCAGAACGGTCCCTCGTGGAGGTCACAACCCGCACCATCCAAGGCAGGCTACTGCTCAGGCCGTCCCCTGAGCTCAACGATCTCGTCCTTGGCGTCATCGGCAAGGCGCAGCACCTGTACGCCATGACGATCCATGCCTTCGTTGTTGCCTCCAATCATGCTCATCTTCTGCTGTCGCCATCCGACGCTGAGCAACTCGCCCGCTTCATGCAGTTCGTGAACGCCAACGTCGCCAAAGAGGTCGCGCGCCTTCACGACTGGCCCGAACGTGTCTGGTCGCGCCGTTATCGAGCCATCCCAGTCGCCGACGACGAGGCTGCGCACGCTCGCATCCGCTACCAGATGTCCCACGGTGCGAAAGAGGGCCTGGTGGCGGCCGCTGGCAACTGGCCGGGACCGAATTGCATCGCCACCCTCACCCACGGCGACATCCTGCGCGGCACCTGGCACGACCGCAGCGCCGAGTACCGCGCCCGCGCTGCCGGCAGAGAGGTGAAGCCGGGTGAGTTTGCCACCAGCTACGACGTCAAACTCACACCCTTGCCCTGCGTCCTTCACCTCTCCTCCGACCAGCAGCAGAGTCACTACCGCCGCGTGGTCCGCGAAATTGACGCCGCCGCGTCCGCCGCCAACCAGGAGAAGGGGCACATACCGATGGGTGCGGGCAAGGTTATGGCCCAAGATCCTCACCACCGTCCCGAAGCCCCAGACCGCAGCCCGGCTCCGTTGGTGCACGCCCACGACGACGAGAAACGTGACGAGTTTCTTGCCGCCTACCGTGTCTTCATCATCAACTTTCGCGCTGCCGTCGACAGGTTGAAAGGCGTGGCCAGGCAGCTCACGGACCTTTTCCCCGATTGGGCGTTCCCGCCTGCGCTGCCGTACAAGCCGTCAGCCTGACAGTCGCTCGCGCAGGCAAGTCGCTCCAGAGGTGCTGACCGAGGCGAAGCCATGCCCGAGATTCGTGATCGTAGACGCAGTTGCCGGCGTGGATGCTATGCGGACGTCGCGACTGCCGGAAGCATCGCATTTTCGCCACCTTCAAGAGCTTCTCGCTGGTTCACAGGAACGCCGTCACGCGCGTGTCGCACTCCGGCCTATCCGGCGCGCCATCAAGACACTGGCACCGTCCAGCGG
>CAZYFU010000074.1:4153-29798 GCA_964647025.1 uncultured Myxococcales bacterium
CGTCCAGCGCGCGCTTCCACGACCTTCGCCACACGACCGCCTCGCTGTTGATGATGGCAGGGGCGAATCCGTCGGCGGCTCAACGCATCCTCCGCCACAGCGATCCTCGACTGACCACCGAAGTCTACGGGCACTTGGCGCCCGAGTATCTTCGACGGGAGATCGATCTGCTCTCCTTTGGAAAGGCCTTGAATGAGGCGATCGAAGTGCCCGTTCCGGACCGGAAAAGCGCCGGGTTTGGTACACCGGTGGTACAAGGTCCGGTTGACCGATTTCTGCCACATCGGATGCATGTCAAAAAGGCCTAGAATTCCAGACCATTCAGCTGCGCGCCCAGCAGGAATCGAACCTGCAACCCTCGGCTTAGAAGGCCGATGCTCTATCCAATTGAGCTATGGGCACCTGGCAGAGTGATACCACGACCGCGGACCGCCTGAACACACCTGGCGCGTGCGCCGCGGCGGGGCATACCGGGGGGGCCCAGAACTGGAATCGCGGGGCGGCGTGACCTATGTTTCGCCCCGAAATGCCCAACCGAGAGAGCGGCCATCCCCAGGAGCAGCCCGGGACGCCGCGCAAGTCCATCGTCGCTTTTGCGATCTTCGCCCTCATCGGCGTGGTGTTCGCCGCGGTGTCGTCCTACGACTTCATCGCGCACCTCGACCGCCAGGTTCACTCGATCACGTGCTCTATCGTCCCGGGGTTGGCCGCGCCCGACGCTAGCGGATCGTCGGGGTGTCACGCGGTCCTGATGAGCCCGTACTCGTCCGTGTTGCGTGACTTCACCTGGGGTGGCGTGCCCATCGCATTGCCCGCCTTCGGGGTCTTCGCCTTCCTGCTCTTCCGGGGTGTCGACCTGTTGCTGCGCAAGCAGGTTTCTCGACGGGAAACGGGCTTTCTGATCGCGGCCGCGCTCTTGCCGGTGCTGACGTCGCTCGTGTACGCCATCATCTCGGCGACCGAGATCGGCACCTTCTGCAAGGTGTGCGTGGGCATCTACGTGGCCTCGTTCGGTGTGCTGGTCAGCGCCATCGTGGCGCACGTGCTCACGCCAGCCCCGCGCTCGCAGGAGGCGCAGTCCAAGGGTTCCCTACTTGGCCTTTGGGGCTTCTACTTCGTCGAGGGCGTGGCGATGGTGGCGTTGCCGCTCTTGCTCTACCTGGTGTTCAAGCCGGCCTATCCGGAGTCGCTCTTGCAGACCTCGGGGCTTAGGCACCCCGACGACAAGTACGGCGTGATGATCGGCTTGCCCGGAAAGGGAAGGGTCCCTGCCGTCGAGGTCCTGGATCCGCTGTGTTCTGCCTGCAAGGCGTTCTCCGAGCGGCTGGCCGCGAGCAATTTGGGAGGCGACCTGCAAATCAAGCTCGTACTGTTCCCGCTCGACAAGGAGTGTAACTGGATGGTGGGTGAGTCACTGCACCCGGGGGCGTGCGCGGTCAGCGAAGCCGTGCTTTGCGCCGGCGACAAGGCGCGCGACGTGCTTGGCTGGGCGTTTGAGAACCAGGCCCAGTTGCGCACGCTGGGCGCCAACCCATCGGCGGTCTACGCGCGCATCAAGCAGGAGTTTCCGGCGTTGGCGGGGTGCGTGGGTGGCGCCGTGGTTCGGGCGCGGATCAACAAGAGTCTGCGCTGGATCGTCGCCAATTCGCTGCCCGTGCTGACGCCGCAGCTGTTCGTGCGCAATCAGAAGATCCCCGACGAGGACACGGATCTGGGACTCGACTACGTGCTCTCGCGGGTGCTCGCCAAGGGGGAGGTGCGGCGATGAATGCCGGTCGCGCCCACATGGTCTTGATGTTGGTCACGCTGGCGGGGCTTGGGGCGTCGGTTTCGTTGTGGACACGCTCGGCGGCGGGCCGACTCGCCGACAGTGGCGGCAAGGCCCCCGAGGTCGCCACGGCCAGCGCGTCGGACATGAACTACTGCAGCGGCGAGCTGAAGGTGATCCTCAAGCGCGTGCTCACCTCGTGCGGCCTGGTGTCGGGCGGTTCGTCCCGGGGTTGCCAGCCGCTGCAAGCACGTCAGGTGGCGTCCATGTCGGGCGGCGACTTCAACGCCCTGTTCGCACCACTATCGTCGCGCGCGGCCATCATCCAATTCGACAAGGACCGCGCCGACATGGACCCATCCGCGGTCGAGCTTCTGGAGCAGACCTTCGCCGACCGGCGCGGCGCCTCGTACTTCTTCGTGGTTTCGCGCGCGTCCCCCGAAGGCTCGGTCGAGCATAACCGCGACCTCAGCCATCGCCGCGGCAGCGCGGTGCTCGACGCCATCAAGGCCAAGTTCCAGGATCCGGACATCGACCAAGAGGTCGGCTTGCTGTGGCTGGGTGAGGAGTTCGCGCAGCTCGACCAACAGTTTTGCCAGTGGCGGCGCTCGCGCAGCGGCGAGTCTTGTACCTCCGCAGACCTCAATCGATCTTCGTTCATCGCCTGGATAGACTGTCGCCTATGAGTCGTTGGCTGTTGCTCGCAAGCATCCTCGTCGCATCCTCTTGCCGCGGTAAGGGCTCCGAGCCCACGTCGTCGGCGCGCTACCAGGCGGTCAAGGCCGCCGTCGAGCCGGCCTCGCGTTGGTGCGAGACCAGCTTCACCAGCGATGCCCCGCGGCTGAGCTTGCCGCCGCTGGCGCCGCCGACTTCGGGTCGGTCGCAGCCGACGATGTCTCCGGGCAAGCGGACTTGGGTGAACCTCTGGGCGACGTGGTGCCAGCCGTGCTTGCGCGAGATACCACTCCTGCTCAAGTGGCAGGACGAGCTTCGCAAGGATGGTGTCGACGTGGACGTGCTCCTGCTCTCCATCGACGAGGAGGGGCCCGCCCTCGACAAGTTCCTCGGCGAACGGAAGGATCTGCGGTCGGCCAAGGTCGCGCGCGCCACCAACCAGAGCGATTACCAGCAATGGGTCAAGGCCTTCGTGAAAGACCCGTCGACGCCCATCCCGATTCACCTGCTTGCCTCGGCGGACGGAAAGGTCCGTTGCGTGCGCAACGGCTCGATTCGCGAGGGCGACTATGCGGCGGCGAGGGCAGTCCTTCACTGAGCCCCTGTATAGGTTGCATACCGACTGTAAAGCCCCTTTGCGCCGAGGGAGCAGCGGGCGGCCGTTCGCCGGCGATTTCCCCCGGCACCGCGGTTGCAGTCTGCATCGTTCATGACCTTCAAGAGGACCATTGCTTTCGCCGCGCTCTCTCTGCTCGCCCTGGTCGGGCGTGCCGACGCTGAACCTTACGCTCGCAGGGCCACGGCGCTGCGGACATCTCCCTCACCGACGGCCAGGGTGGTCGACAGGGTCGATGCCAACCACGGGCTGGTCGTCCAAGAGACCAAGGGTGGTTGGACTTGCGTGCGTGTGGGCGTGGACGTGGAGGGTTGGCTTCCGAGCGACGTGGTCTCGGACACCTGGATCAAGGTTTGGAAACGCGAGCGAAAGCTGTTCTTGATGGAGGGCGACGCCGCGATTCGGACTTTCCGAGTCGCGCTCGGCGCCGACCATCCAGAAGGGAACAAGGTCAAGCGCGGCGACGGCGCCACCCCGGAGGGGCGCTACTTCATCGCCGAGCTGGACGACGCCCCCGCGGCTGGCCGCTATGGCGCCCGGTCCATGCGGCTGTCGTATCCCTCGGCGGACGATGCCCGCCGAGCCTTGCGTAACCATCTCATCGACAAGGGCACGTACCTCGGCATCGTGCGCGCGGTTCGTGCGGGCGAGGTCCCGCCGCAGAACACGGCGTTGGGTGGTTCCATCCGCGTCCATGGCGGTGGCTCCGCGAAGGATTGGACGCTCGGTTGCATCGCGCTCGACGATCGCGACGTGACGACGCTGTACGCGGCGGTCTCCAGGGGCACACGTGTGGACGTGTACGCCTCGGCCGAGGACGATCGGCGTCTGAGCCAACCGGGACACCTGCCCCGGCAGGTACTGGCGTCCGCCAAAGCGCAGATCGACGCCGGCGCGCTGTACACCAGCGCGGCGATGAAGGTGATCCCCATCGATTTTCCCGGCGGCGACATCCCCGCAAACCAAGCGGTGTGCACCGACATCGTGGTTCGTGCCGTGCGCGGCGCCGGCATCGATCTGCAGGCCTGGGTGTTCGAAGACCGCAGCCTGCATCCCGAGCGCTACCCCGGCAAGAACGAGGCTCCGCGCGCGGTCATCGATCATCGGCGCGTAGGCAACCTGGTGGCCCTTCTTCGCAGGCACGCGGTGGCGGGCGCCGTGGGAGCCGGGCGTGGGATCGACGGGCTGGCCCCCGGGGACGTGGTCGTGTTCGATACCGGCATTCCCAACGGCTCTCCCTTCGATCACATCGGCATCGTCGACGACTTGCGCGACAGCGCCGGCCAGCTTCGCGCGATCAACATCTGGACCGTGGGTCGCAGAACGTCCTCCATGGCCCTCGTCGGCAAGGACTATCCGACGGTGACCGCGTGGTTTCGCCTGGGTCACGCGTACCATGGCCTGTAGAGCCGCTCACATGCTCAGGAATTGCGTGATGAGCACGCGACGAACGAGCTCGGCGGGCACGACGGACTCGATGCGGCTCTGGACTTTCTTCTTCAGGTTCGCAAAGTCCTCGGGATCGCCGATCTCGCTGAGCTTGGCGTCTGCCAGGACGGTGAGGATCGCCGAGCGGATCTCCGAGGTGCGCGACTCCAAGAGATCGCGTGCTCGGCCGTTGACGACCTCCACCTCGAAGGTCACCGTGCTCATGTGATGGCCGTCGCTGTTGACGTCTGATGTCACGAAGGGGTCGAGCCGGACCACGGGGCCCACGTCGTCCGGTGCTTGTTCTTCCGTCGTCGCTGGCGGCGGCGGTGGTGTCGATGGCGACAACTTCAGGCCGCGGCCGTACCGAACGAGCAAGACGCCGAGCGCGAGCACGGCGAGGTACAGGCTGATGGTCTTCAAGAGCTTCATCGTGGGCGGTGTGAAGAACATCGGCTCTTTGCCCGGGCTGGTTGAAACCGCCATCGAGCTACCTGGCACTTGGTCGTTCTGCCGTGAACCGCTAATCTGTGCCGCCCGATGCCCATCACGAACCTGCAGATCTTCGGTACCAAGAAGTGCTCGGAAACGCGAAAGGCCGAGCGCTTCTTCAAGGAGCGGCGTGTGCCGTTCCAGCTCGTCGATATCGCCACCAAGGGTCCCTCTGCCGGCGAGCTGCGCAAGATCGCGAACGCGGTCGGTGGCATGGACAAGCTCATCGACCGAGACGGGAAGCGCTACCTCGAGCGCGGGCTCAAGTATGCCGCGCCCACCGGCCCGCGCATCGAGCAGATCCTCGTCGACGACCCGCTGCTGCTGCGCACGCCGCTGGTGCGCGCGGGTGATCGGGCGACGGTGGGGACGGCCATCGACGTTTGGATGGAGTGGCTGGCGAAATAGGGGACGGCGGGCGGCGCGCTCTTCGGGGGCGCTTGGCTTTGGTGACCCGCCTGCTTCGGCGTGGCGGGTCCTTCACCGGCGGACCCCTTCCCACGCCACGGCTTCGGCGAATCGGAGGTCCGAGTGCCCGAAGGGCGCGTCGCCCGTTGGTGAATCGAAGAGATGAACCCCGTTCCCTTTACTTGGCCATCGCGGCGGCTAGGTCCTTGGCGGGATCGTCGCTGGTCAGGCGCAGGTCGAACTTGTCTTGCAGGACCTTGAATACGCCGGGGGTGATGAAGGCGGGTGGGTTCGGGCCGATGGCGATCTTCTTGACCCCAAGGTGGAGCAGCGTCAGCAGCACGGCCACGGCTTTCTGCTCGAACCACGACACCACGAGGGTGAGCGGTAGGTCGTTCACGCCGCAGTTGAAGGCGCCCGCCAGGGCGACGGCGACCTGGATGGCTCCGTACGAGTCGTTGCACTGGCCCATGTCGAGCAGCCGGGGCAGGCCGAGGTGGGTGCCGTAGGCGTGGTCGCGGATGCGGTACTTCCCGCAGCCCAGGGTGAGGATGAACGAGTCGGGCGGTGTGAGCTTGGCGTACTCGGTGAAGTAGTTGCGTCCCATCTCGGCGCCGTCGCAGCCGCCGATGACGAAGAAGCGGCTGATCTTACCCGCCTTCACGGCTTCCACGATGGTCGGGGCGAGCTCCAGGATGGCCGAGTGGTGGAAGCCCACGGTGGACCTCTTGATGGGCGAGGCTTCGAGGGGCTTGCACGCCTTGGCCTTGGCGATGACCGCCGAGAAGTCGTTGTTCATGATGCGAGTCGCGCCTGGCGCGGCGGTGGCCCGGGTGGTGAACAGGCGATCCGCGTAGGCCTCGGGCGGAATCATGATGCAGTTCGTGGTGGCGAGGACCGGTCCCGAGAAGGCGGCGAACTCGCGCCGCTGGTTCTGCCAGGCGCCGCCGAAGTGGCCCGCCAGGTTCGGGTGGTTGCGAAGGTTCGGGTACATGTGGGCGGGCAGCATCTCGCCGTGCGTGTAGACCTTCACGTCGGTGCCCTTGCACTGGGCGAGCAGATCTTCGAGGTCGACCAAATCGTGACCGGTGATCAGGATGCCGGGGCCCGCCTGCGTCCCTTCGACGACCTCGGTGGGCGACGGCTTGCCGAAGCGCTTGACGTGACCCTCGTCGAGCAGCTGCATCACGCGCAGGTTCATCTTGCCGAGATCCATCGCGTACTGGAACAAGGCCCCGGCGTCGAAGTTGACGTTGGTGAGGGTGCTGAAGAGCGCTTCCTCGATGAAGGCGTTCACGTTCTCGTCGACCATGCCCAGCCGGCGCGCATGGTGGGCATACGCGGCCATTCCCTTGAGGCCATAGAGGATGATCTCTTGCAGCGACTGGACGTCGGGGTCCTTGCCACAGACGCCGGGCCCCGTGGTCGCGCAGCCTTTGCTGAATTGCTCACACTGATTGCAGAACATGAAGCGGTCTCCTGGTTGGTGGTTGGTGGTCGGTGAGCGGCAGCATGGCAAACGCGCGTTTCGAGCGCCTTGATCTGGATCAAGTCGACGCGCAATCTTGGCGCATGGACAAGGCCACCATCCTCGCCGAATGCTCGCTGTTCCATGGGGTCAGCCCGGAACACCGGCGGCGCTTGGTCGAAATGGCGCGCAAGGTTGCCATGTCGGCGGGCACCCTGGTCTTCAAACAGGACGATCCTTGTCCAGGTATCTATTGCGTCGGCAGCGGCGTGGTGCGCATCTATCGCGTCGGCGCTGGTGGCAAGGAGCACACGCTTCACTTGGCCGGTCCGCGCCAAACCTTCGCCGAGGTCGCGGTCATCGGCGAGTTTCCATGCCCGGCCTATGCCGAGGTGACCGAGGACGCCCAATGCGTGCTTCTTCCGACGGCGCAGATCCTCGGCATGCTCCGCCAGGATCACGCCTTCTGTCTCGAGCTCCTCGTGGGCATGAGCCGCTGGGTCCGGCACCTGACCGGGCTTCTCGAGGACATCACGTTGCGGGATGCCGACGGGCGCGTGGCGAGGCACCTGTTGCAGGCCAAGCCCGACAGCCGCGGGACCGTGGGGTTGGCCGGGCTCAAGAAGCACGTGGCCTCGCACCTCAATCTGACCAGCGAGACCTTTTCGCGAGTCCTGCGCAAGCTGGTGGAGGGCGAGATGGTCGAAATCGTCGAAGGCAAGCGGCTGCGAATCGTGGACTCGGAGGCGCTGGAGCGGCTCAGCGGGTAGGGCGAGCACCCACCGACCTCGAGCGCTCCCTGGCGGTCCGTCGGGCTAGGCCGCGACGCACCATGACTGTACAATGGGAGCAATGCCAGCGCTGCTCGTTCTCTTCGGTCCCAAGCAAGGTCTCCGCATTCCGCTCACCGGAAGCCTGCTGGTTGGCCGTGGCCCGGCCTCCGACCTGCAGCTGGTCGACGGAAAGGTGTCCCGCGAGCACTGCCGCCTCGACGCCAGCGGACCCCGCGCCATGATCGAGGACCTGGGCAGCCAGAACGGCACTTACGTCAACGGCGAACGCGTGGATCGCCCGACACCCCTCTCGGAGGGCGACGAGATCGCGGTCGGCGATACCCTGTTCCTCATCGCCGACGACCACGTCGATGTCGCGAATGCGCGTTACGGCGCAGGCACGTTGGTGGTGGCCCCGCAAGGCCGGGCTAGCACGGCTGCGAATCCTGGCGCACCGCTGGTCTCTCAACCAGCCAAGGACGGCCTGCATGGCCTGGGTGCCCTGGCCGCCAAGTTGTCGGCAGCGCACAACGAAGAAGAGGCCGCCGCCGCAATCCTCGACGCGATCGAGGCCGAGCTTTCTCCCAAGCGCACCTCGCTGCTCTTGCGGCTGTGGCAAGGGGACGCGGGAGCGACCAAGGAGAAGGTCGTTCCGCTAGCCACGCATGGCGAAGACGCCGTGGTGTCCATCTCGCGTACGCTGCTCGAACGGGCCGCCAGCTCTCGTCGAGGCATCCTGGTCGAGGACGCACTCGGCAGCCGTGAGCTGCGCGGGGTCCGCAGCGTGGTGCTGAACAGCTTGCGTTCGGTGATGGTCGTGCCTTGGGGGCACGACGACAACGCGCGCGGCTTTCTGCACGTGGACCGGGAGCCCGAGCGCCCCTTCACCTTGCCGGACCTGGCGTGGCTGGAGGCCGTCGGGCATCTGACGACCCTGCGCCTCGGCGACCGTCCAACGCCAATGCCGCGCGAGATCACGGAAGGGCCGGTCGGCGGAAGCCCGGTGTTCGTGGACGCGCTGTCGCAAGCGACCGCGGCTGCGCGGGTGGGTTCGACGGTGCTCTTGCTGGGCGAAACCGGCACCGGCAAGGAGGAGGTGGCGCGCCTGATACACAGTCGTAGCCGGCAGAACCGCGGACCCTTCATCGCGGTCAACTGCGGCGCCATCACCGAGAGCCTGGCCGAGAGCGAGCTTTTCGGTCACGAGAAAGGGGCCTTCAGCGGTGCGACGGCCACGCGGCTGGGCGCGTTCGAGGCCGCGGACGGGGGGACGTTGTTTCTCGACGAGGTCGGCGATCTGTCGGCCGCGCTGCAGGTGAAGCTGCTGCGTGTGTTGCAGGAGCGAGCGGTGGTCCGTGTGGGCTCGACCATCGCGCGGCAGGTCGACGTGCGCATCGTCGCCGCCACCCACCGCGACTTGGCCGCCGACGTGAAGGCGCGCCTGTTTCGCGAGGACCTGTATTTCCGTCTGAACGTCGTGACGTTGATGCTGCCGCCCTTGCGCGACCGTCGCGACGACATCCCGCTGCTTGCGCGGGTGCTGCTCGACCGGACGGCGGCGCGGCTTGGACTGCGTTCGCCCGGCCTCGGCCAAGACGCGGAGTCGGCCCTGTCCTCGTGGGAGTATCCGGGCAACGTGCGCGAGCTGGCCAACGTGCTCGAGCGCATCTTGGTGCTGCGCGACCCGCGGGATCCCAGCCCCATCGACCGCGACGACGTGATGGCGGCCATCGGGTTCGCCATGCGGCTGTCATCCCGCAGCGCCGCCAGCCCCGACGATCGGCTGTCCGACGCGGTCGCTCGCGTGGAGAAGCAGAACATCGAAGCCGCGCTCCGGCGCGCGCGCGGCGTGAAGAGCCACGCCGCCCGGATCCTCGGCATCAGCCGTCCCACGCTCGACAAGAAGATCGCCGAGCTGTCCATCGACCTGTGGTCCAAAGACCCGAAGGACGGCCTGGCCGTCCAAGGCTAGCTGGTCAGCCCCCCAGGGCCTCTCGAACTCGAGTGATGAGCTCGTGGGTCGTGTAGGGCTTCTGGATGAAGCCCGCCGGGCTCTTGCCCGTGAACAAGCTGACCACGTCCTGCTCGTTGTACCCCGAGCTGAGCAGCACCTTCACGTCGGGCTTGATCTCGCGCAGCAGACGGAAGCACGCCTCGCCGTCGAGGTGGGGCATGGTCAAGTCGAGCACCACCAGCACGATCGCGTTGCAGTCGATACGAAACTTCTCGACCGCGTCGCGACCATCGTTGGCGGTGACGACCGCAAAGCCGCTGCGCTCGAGCATTCGCCGACTGAGGCTGCGGACGGCCTCCTCGTCGTCGACCACGAGGATCGTGCCTTGGCCCCGCCAAGGATCGTTGCCTCGGGCTCTGTCCGCTGCTCTCGCTTTTACGTTTGTACCCGCGGGGAAGAGCAGCTTGAACATGGTGCCTCGCTCGGGCTCGCTGTACACGCGGATCGCCCCACGGTGTCCACGAACGATTCCGAGCACGGCCGCGAGCCCGAGCCCGCGACCTGTGAACTTGGTCGAGAAGAACGGGTCGAAGATTCGGTCCTGCGTGGGGCGGTCCATGCCGTGGCCGGTGTCCGAGACCTCGAGGTAGACGAACTCGCCTGGGGTTATCTGCTCGGCACAGTAGGCCCCAGCCAAGTACTCGGCGTCGTAGCGTGCGGCCCCCGTGCTCAGGGAGATCACGCCGCTCTGCTCTCCGATGGCTTCGGAGGCGTTCAGGATCAGGTTCATGATCACTTGGCGAATCTGCGTGGCGTCCGCCTCGATGGACGGCAGATCGGGCGCGAAGTGGTACTTGAGGACGGCCTTCTTGCTGATGCTGATCGTGAGCAGCTGCCCCATCTCGTGCACCAGCTCGGCCAAGTCGATCGGCTGCACCTGGAAGCGGCCCTTGCCGCTGTAGGCGAGGAGCTGACGGCACAGCTCGGAAGCCCGCCTGGCGGCTTGGCTGATGCCGGCAAGGCTCTCGCGGGCCGGCGAGCACGGCTCTAAGTCCGCGAGGGCCAAATCGGCGTTGCCGAGCACGCCCGCCAGCAAATTGTTGAAGTCGTGGGCGATGCCGCCGGCCAGGACACCCAGGCTTTCCAGCTTCTGGCTGTGCAGCATCTGTCGCTCGAGGTTTCGTTGATCGGTGACGTCCTGCGTGCTGAGCAGCATCGCCGTCTGGCCGCCTACCTCTTCGACGCGCCCGGAGCAGAGGACGGTGAGGAGCTTTCCGTCCTTCTGTCGGAGCTCGAGCTCGACGTTATGGACTTCACCTTCGCTGGCGAGCGTCTGTTCGAGATCCTTCCGTTTCTGGGTATCGGGCCAGAGCCCGAGGTCGAGGGTGGTGTGGCCCAGGACCTCGGTGCGTGCGCGCGCGCTGACCGTGCAGAAAGCCTGGTTGCAGTCGAGCACCTTGCCGCTCATGTCGGTCAGGGTGAGCGGGCTCGGGACGAGGTCGAAGATGCGCCGGAAGCGTTCTTCGCTGGCGCGCAGGGCCCGCTCGCTTTCGATGCGCTCGGTGACGTCGCGAGCCGCGGCGTAGACGTGTCCTCCGGGGCCCGGGCTCGAGCGCCACTCGATCACGCGGTAGCGGCCATCCCTGGTGCGAAAGCGGTTGGCGAAATCGATGACGTTGTGACCTGTCGACAGCGCCTGAACCGCCGCCAAGGTGGACGCCATGTCTTCGGGGTGAACCAGCTCCAAGAAGCTCGACCCCTCGAGCTCCCTCACCGACCAGCCGAGCGAGGTCGTCCAAGCCTCGTTCACGCGCACGAATCGACCCTCCACGTTGGCGATGCACAGAAGGTCGATGGTCAGACGGAAGAAGCGGTCCAGCTCGTCGGTCTTGGCCTGCAGCGCGTGCTCGTTCGCTATCAGATCCGTGATGTCCTGGACGGTTCCAATCATGAAGGTGGGTTGGCCGTCGGCACCCCGTTCGAGCTCTCCGTAGCCGTGCACCCAGCGCAGGGATCCATCGTTGCGGCGCAGGATCCGGTAGCGATGATCGAAATCGTTGCCGTCGCGGATGACGTGCTCGCTGAGGTGCCTGGCCATCATGTCGCGGTCGTCGGGATGAACCAAGGACATCCAGGATTCCCTGGTCCTTGCGAAGCTGGCGTCGGTCCCGAGCACCTCGTCCATCGCGGGAGTGCTGATCCAGGTCCCGGTCACGACGTTGAATCGATACGATCCAAGGCGCCCGACCCGCTGCGAGGCATTGAGAAACCATTGGTTCTCGCGCAGCGCCGACTCCTGAAGCTTGCGCTCGGTGACGTCGAGGAAGATGGTGGCGAAGAACCCGTGGCCCAGGGGGGCGATGCTGATCTCGTAGTGCCGATCGAGTGGCGCGAAGTAGGTGTCGAGGCGGGCGGGTGGCGCGCCCAGTCCGACCGTCGTGAACTCTTTGAGGTACGGGGCGGTCGGCGTTCCGTACGCTTCACTGGCCAGCTTGCCGATGACGGCCTCGGCTGGAAGGCCCGTGTAGCGTTCGTACTGAGGGTTCACGTCGAGAATGCGGTAGTTGACCGCCTCGCCCGACGCATCGAAGACCACCTCGTGCAGAGCCACGCCCTCTGCCATGTGTCTGAAGAGCGAGACGAAGAGCTTCTCGATCTCGAGCTTCGTTCGCTCAGCGACCTTTCCGTGGTCCATCGGTTCTTCTTCCTCCTGCGCGGGCCGACTCCGACGTCATCTTACCAGTACCCTTGAGGTAATGTGGGCCGCGAAAGCCAGCATGGACATCGCGTACGCCCACGACGCCTCGATCCGGCTGCTCGCCGACACCAGGGACCTGGTGTTGATCCGAGCCGGGGCGACGCCGCCCACCTGGTCGGTGGCGTGGGGCTGGCACGACTACTTGCTGGGCCTGTCCGATAGCGATCTGGACCGCGCCGACACCGAGGGGATCGCCGCCTGGTTCGTGAGCGATCCGGCGTGCCCGTCGTCGCTGCGCGAGCTGGCGGAGCGAGCCTTGGCCTTGACCGACGCCGTGCCGGCGTTGGCCTCGCAGCCTGGCGTCGTGGACTGCCGCTCCATGAATGTGCGCAAACGGGGCCAGGTGGCGGCGCTGCTGGGACTTCTGCGAGATGCTTTCTCGGACGTCAGCGAGATCGTAGACGTGGGCGCAGGTCACGGACACCTGACCGTGCGGGCCGCCGCCGCGTTGGCCGTTCCCACGCTGGGCGTGGAGCGCGATCCGCACCGGGTCGAAGTCGCCCGAGCCCTGGCTGGGCAGCGGCCGGTCCGATTCGTCGCTGCCGACGTGTTCGCGGCGGACAATCCCCTGGCGTCGTTGCCACCCAGCTCAAAGCGCCTGCTGATGGCCCTACACGGTTGCGGCGATCTGGGTGACGCTTTGGTAACGTCGGCCGTGGCCACGCGGGCGCGGGTATTGCTCCTTGGATGCTGCCCGCAGAAGATTCGCGGCGGCGAGCGCGTGTCGCTGGTGCCCGGCGGTCCGAGTTTTCCGCGCGAGATACTGGGACTGGCCAACGTCCTCGCCAGGACGAAAGGGATCGAGGGGGACCTGCGCCGAGCGCTTGCCACCAAGGAGGCGCGACTGGCCTTGCGCTACATGCTGGCGGCGCGCGGATCCACGATCCCCGCGGGAGAGGAGATGCGGGGCGTGAACCGTCGCAAGGCAAACGCAGGCTTTTCCGTCTTCGCCGAGGCGGTTTGTCGGGTACGAGGCTTTCCGGCCCCCACCCCAGACGAGATCGCCGACGCCGGGCAGCGGGCGCGTGCGCACTACTTGGCCCAGCGCCGACTGTCGTTGCCGCGCTCGATGCTGGGGCGGGTGCTCGAGATCTTCCTGGCGGTGGATAGGGCGCTGTATCTGCGGAATCACGGCTATGACGCCGACGTCGTCCAGGTGTTCCCCACGGCGCTCAGTCCACGCAACATAGCCGTCCTCGGCGTTTGACTAAATTCGGCCCGCGGACGTGCCGATGATCATGCTCGGGAGCAGCAGGATCGCAGAGATTCACCGAAGTGAGCCATGGGCAGGTTGCCCGACGCAAGCAATCCGAAGGCGGACATCCTCGCCGAGGCGCAGGGCGATGGATGGAAGTTGCTGTTGCTGGTGGCGACCGATCGACTGACGGCCTGGGTCCAGCTGGTGAGAAGCTCGCCTCGGGCGGACTGCTCGCCCGACGCCGTGATCGCGTTGGTTCATGGGGCCAAGGTTCGGCTGACAGAGGAAGAGGCCGCCCGGCTGCCCGAGATCGCGGGCTCGCTGATGGGCGACGGCAAGCCCGTCGTGGTTGCCAAGGGCACGCCGCCCGAGGCGTGGGGGGAGATCGACTGGCTGGTTCCGATGGGCATCGCTTCGTTGCGCGACTACTCGGACGAAACCGTCGATCTGCACGAGGTCAGGCAGTTCATCAACGTGCGCGCGGGGCAGGCCTTGTGCGAGCTTCCAGCGGCGCCGATATCCGGGACCACGGTGCTTGGTGAAAGCATTCCCGCGCCTGCCTGCCCCTTTGCGCTGGGCGACCGGGTGGCGACCGACCCCAGTAGCCCCTCGCGGGTCGTCGCGGTCGAGCCGGGGTGCGTGCGTTTCGCGGGTGGGCGCCTGTCCGTGGAGCAGCACTTGGAGATTCCGGGCGACCTGGATTTCAAGACGGGGAACATCGACTTCTTCGGTGACGTGACGGTGCGCGGGAACGTCCTCGACGGTTTCCACATCAAGTCGGCCAAGAACGTCGTCATCGACGGTGCCGTAGGCGCGGCGACCATCGAGGTGGCCGGGACGCTCACCATCAAGGGGGGCGTCAATGGCGGTCACAAAGGCAGGCTGGTCAGCGGCGGCAACCTACAGGTGCACTACCTGCACATGGTCCAGGTGGAATGCGGGGGCGACGTCCTGGTCGACATCGAGTGCCACGACTCCACCGTGCTCGCCACGGGCAGCGTGACCATCATTCGCGGCGGCATCATCGGTGGCAAGGTGTTGGCGGGCGCCGACGTCAGCGCGGCGGTTCTGGGCGCCTCGATGTGCGTGCCGACCACGGTCCACGCGGGCTACCAGGCCGGCCTCGATGCACAGACAGCCAAGCCGCGCGCGGCGCTGGCCCATGCGCTCGCGCTGGCGAAGAACCTGGAATCCGCGCTCGCCCGATGTACGGAGCAGCCCGGCGTGTCCGGTCGATTCCCTTCGCAGCGCAAGACCCTGACGATTCAGCTCCAGACCCGCTTGGGTGATGCGCGCCTGGCCGTCAAGCGCGCCCAGGCCGAACTGTCCGCGCGAGCAGAGCACGCCCCGTTGGTCGGAGGCAGCGTCTTTGGCGCCAAGCGGGTCTTTGCCAAGGTGACCATCGTCATCGACTCGCTCTGCGAAGAGGAGACCGTCGACGAGGTGCCCGGGCCGGTCCGTTTCTCGATCGACCGGGAGCGCCTGGTCGTCACGGCTCTGGCCAGCAAGCGATCGCCGAAGGGATAGCGCCAAGCCGCAGCCGGACTTTGCTCGGCCTGGTTTCTCTGCTAGGAGCGAAGCATGGCAGCGTTCACGGCCGTCGAGATCGGTTCGTGTGTCTCCTTCATCGCCGTGGCCTGCGGCTGTGCGACCCACCCGCCAGCCGAACCCACGGCTGATGTGGCTGCGATGGTTGCGTACCTGGATCCCGGCCAATCCCGCGCGACGTTCGCCGGCTGCCTGGCCGGTGCCAAGCAACCTCGCTCCCAAGGAACCCCGGTCTCCGAGCAGTCCGACGATGTCCTCGTGCACGTCGAGCCGGGCGGCGCGGTCGTGACCCACATCTTGAGCCATCCCTGCTGCCTGGAGGCCAACGTCGTCTTCAGCACGCGAGGCAACGTCGCGACCGTGCGTGAGCTCCTGTCCGGCGAGCCGTGCCACTGTCGGTGCCAGTCGACCATCGATACCGCGATTGGACTCGACGTGGGGCTGTGGACCGTTCGGGTCGAGGTCGAACAGCCGTTCCAAGGCACGCAGGTGGTCGCCGAGAAGCGCATCAAGGTCCTCGAGCCCCGCGCCGAGCTGCCGCACTGACGAGGGGCGAAGCGCCCTCCCAGGGGCCGGTTCCTGGTAGTACCATCGGGGCGTGGCTTTACCTGCAGCCCAGTTCCTTTGTCCTGCCTGTCAGACGCCCCTGCCGCCAGCCGAAGCGGGCGTGCCGTCTCTGCACTGCCCGACCTGCCTGGTCGAGGTGGACGCGGCCCGCTTGGAGACGTTGGTGGGCAAGCCGCGCTTCGTGGCCGAGCGGCGCTGGTCCGGTGTCGAGCTCGACGGAATCATGGTCGAGGACCTGCTCGGCGCGGGCGGGATGGGCACGGTCTATCGGGCGCGCTCGCTGGGTGACGGCCAGCCATTGGCGGTGAAGTTCCTGTCGCCGACGCTGGCCGCGGAGCCGGAGCTTCGCGCGCGCTTCTCTCGCGAGGTCGCGCTGCTCGAGAAGCTGGACCATCCCGGGATCGTCAAGGTGCGCGCGCACGGTGAGATGCAAGGCGTGCCTTGGTTCGCCATGGACTTGGTCGAGGGGCCGACGCTGGCCGCCCGGCTGGAACAAGGGCCGCTCGCTCTGTCGGAGGCGCAGGCGATCTTCGCGGGCCTCCTCGATGCCCTGGCACACGCGCACGCCCGGGGCGTGGTCCACCGCGACCTCAAGCCGGCGAACGTGCTGCTCGCGTCCGATGGCGCGCGGCTGGCCGACTTCGGTATCGCCCACCTCGATCTTCAGACCGGCACAGGCAAGACGCAGCTCACCCGCACCGCCGCGATCCTCGGGACCTTTCCCTATATGTCCCCCGAGCAGCGGGCTGGGCGGTCCGTCGATGCGCGCAGCGATCTGTACTCCGTGGGGGTGATGCTGTACGAGTCGCTGGCGGGGCAGCGACCCGAGGGGGCTTTCCCGCCCTTGCAGCGCCTGCGGCGAGAGGTTCCGAGCAGGGTAGACCCGTTCTTGCTTCGCCTGCTGCAGCCAGACCCAGCGTCCCGGATAGGCTCGGCGCTGGAGGCAAGGCGAGAGCTCGCGCGGGCCTTTTCGCGATCCGCGCGCAAGCCGGTGCTGTTGGCCACCGCTGGCGTGGCGGCGTCGGTGCTCGTGGCGTTTCTGCTGCTGCCCGGGCAGGGCCGTCAGCCCACCAAGCAGGTACCGAAGGCGTTGCCTGCGCCATCTGCGCCTGCGCCGGTCGCGAAAGCCCCGCCGGTACTGGTGCCGCCCGAGGAAGCTCAGGTGGTGTCGCCCGCAAAGTCCGCCGCGCCAGCCGATGGCATACGGATCTCTGTCAAAGCCGCGAAGGCCAACGCCGCCAAGATAGGGCGCGACAAATTGGCGGGCAAGCTTGGCAGCAAGTCTCGCGGACCGCTCGGCGCGAACGAGCCATTCCTCGACGTGAAGAAGGTGCAACCGCAGCCGATGCAGCAGGTGCCCGCGCCGGCCACGCAGCAGCCGATCCCGTTGCTCGAGTCCCCGCCCAAGTCGAAACCGAGCGACGACGAGCGCCCTCTCGCGCCCACGACGGGCGTGAAGACGAAGCCTTCGAAGAAGTGACGCTGTAAAGACCCCTTACAGTTCGCCAACTCCGAAGACTCGTCGGCTTGGGCAGGCCCTGGATCGCGGCGGGCTTTTGCCTGGCCTCGAACTTGCGATGGGCAATAGGCGGAGGTTCCCGATGAAAACCACGCTCGCTCGTCTCTCTCTTCCCGCCGTCATCGTTGCCGCTGCTTGCCTGCTCGGCCCAAGAGCCGCCACGGCCGACGCCCCCGCGCTTGCCACCCTGGAGCTGACGGGGCCGTACGTGTACCAGAACCTCGCCGTGTTCGCCGTGCACGACAAGAACGCGGCCAAGCACGAGGAGGTCCTCACCTTGCAGGAGGCCCTGGCGAAGAAGGTGGTCACCGTCGAGGAGACCGGCGACGTGAATCGCCTGGTGGCCAGCAACAAGGGCAAGGACGCCGTGTATCTGCAGTCGGGCGACATCGTGAAGGGCGGGCGACAGGATCGCGTCCTTCAGCACGACACGGTCTTGCCCCCGAACGGCAAGCGGGTGGGGTTGAACGTCTTCTGCGTGGAGTCCGGACGATGGCACGGTCGCGGTAGCGAGCCCGTGCACCACTTCGCCTCGTCGAACGACGCGCTCGTGACCAAGCGGCAGAAGATGGCCGTGAAGGTGGCGGGCAGCCAAGGCGCGGTCTGGAACTCGGTGGCCGTCGCACAGGCCGAGATGGGGGCCAAGCTCGGGCGCTCGGTGCGGGCGCCGGCGTCGTCGACCAGCCTGCAACTGACGCTCGAGGACCGGAAGGTGCGCGAGTCGGTCGACGACTACCTTCGCAACATCGAGAAACAGATTCCGGCGCGGGACGACGTGGTCGGCTACGCGGTGGCGGTGAACGGGAAGGTCGATTCGGTGGACGTGTTCGCGTCGCCCAGGCTGTTCGGCAAGATGAAGACCAAGTTGCTCAAGGCCAGCGCGACCGAGGCGGTGGCCAGCAAGTCGGACAAAGCCGTTCCTGCGCCCGACGCGAGCGCCGTCCACGGCTTGATCGCCGACGCCGAATCCGGCGCCGCCCGGGCCGAGAAGCAGAACCTGCGCACCAAGGTCTCGCGCAAGGAAACCTCGAAGAACGTGCTCTTCACCACCGAAGATCCCGTCGTCCCCAGCAAGCCCGTCCACAAGAACTACCTCGCGAAGTAGTCCGCCTGGCCGGCATGGACGAAGGCCCGCGCGCACAACGGAGCAGGGGAGCCGGAGAGACCGTCCTCCAGCTTTCCGGCTCCGTCGTGTCAGCTGCCCGTGTCCCTAGTACCCGAGCCGCGACGCCAGCAGTCGCTCGGCGTCGGCCACGCTGATTCCCTTGCGGGCAGCGTAGCTCTCCACCTGGTCGCGCCCCAGGCGGCCGACGTCGAAGTAACGGGACTGCGGGTGGCCGAGGTAGATCCCGCTCACGCTGGCCGCCGGCCACATGGCGAAGCTCTCGGTCAAGTTGATACCCACCGAAGGCGCGTCGAGCAAGCCGAAGAGCTTCTGTTTCTCGCTGTGCTCGGGGCAGGCCGGGTAGCCGAACGCCGGGCGGATGCCGCGATACTTCTCCGCGATGAGCTCTTCGTTGCTGAGGCTCTCGCTCATACCGTAGCCCCACTCGCGGCGGACCTTGGCGTGCAGCATCTCCGCGAACGCTTCGGCCAGTCGGTCGGCCAGGGCTTTCACGATGATGCCGTTGTAGTCGTCGCGGGCGTCCTGGTACTGCTTGGCCAGCTCGTCGGCGCCGAGACCAGCCGTGACGGCGAACGCACCCACGTAGTCGGCCAGACCGGATTCGGCCGGCGCCACGAAGTCGGCCAGGCAGCGGTAGGGCCCCTCGCCGCCTTGTTGGCGGAGCATCGGGAAACGCAGCAGCTCCTGACTGCGACTCTCGTCGGTGAAGAGCACGATGTCGTTGCCTTGGCTCGCGGCCGGCCAGAAGCCGTACACGGCGGCAGCGCGAATCTGCTTGCCCTGGACGATCTCCTCCAGCTTCTTCTTGCCATCGGCGAACAGGTCGCGGGCCGCGGCGCCGTACTTGGGATGCTCGAGAATGGCCGGGTAGCGTCCGCGCAATTCCCAGGCGGTGAAGAAGAAGGTCCAGTCGATGAAGGGAACCAGCTCTGCCAAGGGTTGGTCGGCGATCATCCGGCGGCCGAGGAACGAGGGCTTGGCGAGGTCGGCCGCGTTCCAGGCGATCTCGGGCTTGCGCGCGTTCGCGCTCTCGAAGCCGAGCAGCGTGCGCTTGCGCTTGTCCGCGAAGAGCTGGCGGGACTCTTCCTGGGCAGAGCGGTTCTTGGCATCGAAGGCGTCGCGTTGCTTGTCGTCGAGCAGGGCGCTGACCACCGGCCCTGCGCGAGACGCGTCGAGCACGTGCACGGTTGGGCCCTGGTAGCGTGGCGCGATCTTGACCGCGGTGTGCTCGCGGCTCGTGGTGGCGCCGCCGATGAGCAGCGGCGTGCGCAGACCTCGGCGCTCCATCTCTTCGGCCACGTGGGCCATCTCTTCGAGCGACGGCGTGATGAGCCCCGACAGCCCGATGATGTCGCACTTCTCCGCGAGCGCGGCGTCGAGGATGTTCGCACACGGGACCATCACGCCCAGGTCCACGACCTGGTAGTTGTTGCAGCCCAGCACCACCGACACGATGTTCTTGCCGATGTCGTGCACGTCGCCCTTCACGGTGGCCAGCAACACCTTGCCGCGCGGCTTGCTGGTCGCGGTCTTCTCGGCCTCCATGAACGGCAGGAGGTGTGCGACGGCCTCTTTCATGGCCCGCGCGCTCTTCACCACCTGGGGCAGGAACATCTTGCCGGCCCCGAACAGCTCGCCCACCACGCCCATGCCGGCCATGAGCGGTCCCTCGATGACGTCGATGGGCTTGCCGAGCTTCTGGCGTGCCTCCTCCACGTCGACGACGATGAAGTCGGTGATGCCGTGGACCAGCGCGTGCTCCAGCCGCTTCTCGACCGGGCTTTCTCGCCAGCCCAGATCCTCCGCCCGTTTCCTGCTTTCGCCCTTCACCTGGCCGGCGACCTCGATCAAACGTTCGGTCGCGTCGGGGCGGCGGTTGAAGATCACGTCCTCGACCCGTTCGCGCAGATCCGCTGGGATGTCGGCGTACACGCCGAGCTGCCCGGCGTTGACGATGCCCATGTCCATGCCGGCGGTGATGGCGTGGTACAGGAACACGGTGTGCATCGCTTCGCGCACCGGATCGTTGCCGCGGAACGAGAACGAGAGGTTCGAGACACCGCCGGAGATGCGGGTCCCGGGGCAAGCCTTCTTGATGAGCGGGATCGACTCGATGAAGGCCTTGGCGTAGCCGTTGTGCTCCTCCATGCCGGTGGCGATGGCGAGGATGTTGGGATCGAAGATGATGTCACCGGGCTCGAACCCGGCTTGCTTCACCAGCAGGTCGTAGGCGCGCTTGCAGATGGCGATGCGTCTTTCGACCGTGACGGCTTGCCCTTCTTCGTCGAATGCCATCACCACCACGGCCGCGCCGTAGCGCTTGACCCTGCGGGCCTTGGCCAGGAAGTCCGTCTCGCCTTCCTTGAGCGAGATGGAGTTCACGATGCCCTTGCCCTGCAGGCACTTGAGCCCGGCTTCGATGACCGGCCAGCTGGAGCTGTCCACCATGACCGGCACGCGCGCGATCTCGGGCTCGCTGGCCAGCAGGTTCAGGAACTGGGTCATGGCCTTCTCGCCGTCGAGCAGCCCTTCATCCATGTTGATGTCGATGACGTTGGCGCCGCCACGGACCTGATCGAGCGCGATGGCCAGCGCGGCGGAGAAGTCACCCGCCTTGATCAGATTCGCGAACTTGCGCGACCCCGCGACGTTGGTGCGCTCGCCGATCATGATGAAGTTCGAGCTTGCGCCGACGGTCAGCGTGTCGAGGCCCGCCAGGCGTAGCTCCTCGCGCGGGACGTTCGCCGGCACCCGCGGGGGTACGTCCTTCACGGCCTGTGCGATGGCTCGAATGTGGTCGGGCGTGGTGCCGCAACAGCCACCGACGATGTTGAGCAGGCCCGCGGCGGCCATCTCGTGAATCAGACCCGCGGTGAGATCCGGCGTCTCGTCGTAGCCGCCGAAGGTGTTGGGCAGCCCGGCGTTCGGATAGCAGCTCACGTAGCACGCGGCGAGGCCGGCCAGCTCGGCCATGTAGGGCCGGGCCTGCGTGGCCCCGCCGCCGCAGTTGATGCCGACCGAGAACGGGCGTGCGTGCGCGATGGAGGTGTAGAACGCGTCGAGGGTTTGCCCCGACAGGATGCGCCCGCTCTTGTCGGTGATGGTCCCCGACAGCATGAGCGGCATGTCGATCTTCTTTTCGGCCAGCACGTCTTCGATGGCGGCCAGACATGCCTTGAGCGACAGCGTGTCGATGGTCGTCTCGGCGAGCAGCAGGTCGCAGCCACCCTCGATGAGGCCGCGCACCTGCTCGGCGAACGCCTCTCGCATTTCGTCGAAGGTGACCGCGCGGTAGCCGGGATCGGTCACCTTGGGCGAGAGCGACAGCGTCTTGTTGGTGGGCCCCATCGATCCGGCCACCAGGCGCGGGCGATCCGGCGTCTTGGCAGTCCACGCATCCGCGGCCCGGCGCGCGACCTGCGCGGCGGCTACGTTCAGATCGTAGACCGCGTCCTCGAGTTTGTAGTCGGCTTGCGCGATACGCGTCGAGCTGAAGCTGTTGGTCTCGATGATGTCGGCGCCGGCCTCGAGGTAGGCCGCGTGGATCTTCTCGATCATGTCGGGCTTGGTCAGCACGAACACGTCGTTGTTGCCGCGCAGCTCGTGGCCATGGTTCGCGAAACGCTGACCGCGAAAGTCGGCTTCGCCCAGCTTCTCGCGCTGGATCATGGTCCCCATCGCACCGTCGATGACGAGGATGCGCTTGGTGATGGCGGTCTTCAGGTAGGCGATACGCTGTTCTCGGTTCATGGTCGTTCCTTCGTGGCCCCCGCAAGGGTGCCAGGTTTGCGCGCGAATGCACTCAAGATGGCGAAGTTGGGTTGGCGTTTCTCGTGCGAGGTGATCTCGCAGCGTTCGACCAGCAGCCCAGCCTGGTCTGCGAGCCACCGGCGCAAGGTGCTGGGCCGGAAGCCTTTGTTCACGTGCCCATAGGCGCTGGTGATGTCGGCATGGTCGTGATCGGCCAGTGTGCTCACGAGCAGGTCTCCGCCCGGGCGCAAGACGCGCGCGGCTTCCCGAAGCGCCTGCGCCGGTTCCTTGGAATAGGGCAGGACGTTTAGATAGAGCACGTGATCGAACTGCGCGTCCGGGAAGGGCAGGGCGTGAATGTCGCCCGGTGCGAAGCGGAGGTTGCGAAGCTCGCTCAGTCGCTGGCGGGCTGCTTGCAGAACCTTGGCGCTCACGTCCAGGCAGGTGATGCTGCGACAACGCGGGGCCAGCATCGAGGCCACCATGCCGTCACCGGAGCCCGCGTCGAGCACGTCGCCCAGGCGGACGTAGCTCAGAAACCCCAGCATGGTCGCTTCCCAGGTCCGCCCCGGGGAGTAGTGACGGTCCATCTGTCCCGCCACCGAGTCCGGCCAGCCGCCCGGCTTCTGCCTCAGACGCAGGACCTCGTCGCAGCGCGCGCGGTCCGCCTGCCATTCCGCCTCGTCGCGATTGGCGTCCACCAGCTGCCAGAGCCGCAGCGCGGTCTCGGGCATGCTCTCGTTCAGGGCGTAGTAGGTCGAGGTGCCTTGATGGCGATCGCGCAGCACGCCGGCGTCGCGCAGCTTCCCGAGGTGGGTCGACACGCGCGACTGCACCATGCGGGTGACCTGCGTAATCTCTGCGACCGAGAGCTCGTTGCCGTCGAGCAACGCCGCCAGCCTGATCCTTACCGGGTCGGCCCAGAGCTGAAACATATCCGTTATCTTGGACGGCACGACAATCAGTATATCCGGATTTACAGATAAACCACGAAAAATCGCTTCCAACTCTCAAGGGCTCACCTATGGTTTCCGATGAATGTCCCCTGTGACCCCAGGCACGCCGGGGGGCGGTACGCCCTTCGCCGAAAGGTACGAGCTGAAGAACCAAGCCGGTATGGGCGGCATGGGGACCGTGTATCAAGCGATCGACCGCCAGACCGGCGCCCTCATCGCGCTCAAGATCCTGCACTCGCGCACCACCATCGAGCAGCAGCGCTTCGACCAAGAGGCCCGCGTGTTGTCGGAGCTGTCGCATCCGGGCATCGTTCGATACTTCGACCACGGCATCACGCCCAATGGATCCCCCTTCATCGCGATGGAGTGGCTCGAAGGCGAGACGCTGGAAGACCGCCTCGGGCGGGGCAATCTCGGTCCGGCGGCCGCGGCACACCTGGCACGACTGGTGCTCGAGGCGCTCTCCGCCGCGCATTCGCGTAACATCGTTCATCGCGATATCAAGCCCGGGAACATCTTCCTCGTCGGCTGGAGGCTGACCGAGATCCGCATCCTCGACTTCGGCATTGCTCGCCGGGTCTACGATGCCAAGCGTCTCACCCGCAAAGGCTCGACGGTGGGGACGCCGCTTTACACGTCGCCCGAGCAGGCGCGTGGACGCGAGGTCGATGGCCGAGCGGACATCTTCTCGCTCGGGTGCGTCCTTTACGAAGCGCTCACCGGCGACCCGCCGTTCACGGGCGAGACTCCGCTCGAGGTGATGACCAAGGTTTGCGCAGGGCGCGTGCCCGAGATAGCAGCCAAGCGGGTTGGGCTCGACTATCGCATGTGCGCGCTCGTGCACTCGATGCTGGCGCCCGATCCGACGATGCGTCCGCAGTCCGCTTCCAACCTGGCCGAGGAGTTCGCCAAGTTGGAGAGGTGCTTGGGCGGCATCGGCGGCGAGAATGCTGCGACCACGCCTCCATCGCACGCCCGGCGCGATGCCATCAGCGAGATCGAGGAGCACCTGGCGTGCGCGATGCTGGTGTCGCTTGGCAAACGCGACGGAGTCGGCGGGGCGCGTCCGCTGGCGGAGCGGCGCTTGGGACCGAGGCCCGTGGCGTGGCCGTCGACGAGCACGCGTACCATCCGCGACGACGAAGACGTGCGCAGCGTGGAGATCCGGCGTCTGCTCGAGACCTGCGCCTGCGAAATGGATCGGCTGATCAACCGGACCTTGCTCATGACCGCGCCGACGGTGTCGACGGCCCACGAGCAGGCCATCCAGCTTGCCTCGGCCGCGCTCGCCCTGAGGAAGATCGAGCCGGATGCCAAGATCGCCATCGCGACCGGGCGAGCGACGTTTCTCGGCCGGCTGCCAGTGGGGCGGCTCATGGAGCGCCTGCCCACGCTGATGGAAGGTCAAGAGCCCGGCACGATTCGCCTGGACGAGACCACGCACAGGCTGCTTCCCATGCGGTTCTCGACCACGGGCACGGCGAATGGTTTGTTGCTGCTCGACGAGAATCGCACGTGCGATGGCGATGGTCAGGGCGAAGCTGCCGGTGCGGAGACGCCTTTTCTCGGACGAGAACGGGATCTCGCCTCGTTGCAGTCGCTCTTCGAAGAGAGCCTGCATGAGAGGATTGCCCGGCCGGTCCTCATCCTGGCGCCGCCCGGCGCGGGCAAGACTCGGCTCTTGCGCGAGTTCGTGCAACGGCTGGAGGGCGAGCCGCCGGTGATCGTCCGCGGTTGCGGGTCGCTCTTGCGGGTGGATCGAAGGTACCCCACGCTCGCACGGGTGCTCGCGGAAGCCGGGGTCGACGTCCAAGGCAAGTCGAGCGTTCACGTGGAAGGTGCGCTCGCCGAATGGTTGGCCGCTCGTTGCGAGAGATCGGGCCTCATCCTGATGCTCGAAGATCTGCAGTGGGCCGACGGACCCAGCTTGGAGATGATCGACCGCATTCTTCAGGTGCTGCACGACAGGCCGATCGTCGTGATGGGGGCGGGACGCGACGAGGTCGAAGACAGATTCCCGGGCCTTTGGAGCGCGCGCGCGGCTCAGCGCCTGCGGCTTCGACCGTTGTCGCAGAAGCACGGCCTGAGTCTGCTGCGGCAGCTCTCGCCCGGTTGCTCGCGTAGCGTCGAGGAATTCATCACGGATCGCTGGGAGGGCAATCCCCTCTTCTTGGAAGAGCTGGTCGCGAGCACGCGGCAAGGCACGCTGGGCGTCTCCGATGCGGTCTATGCCATCGTGGAAGGTCGCGTGGAAGGTGTCGAGCCCGACGCACGCCGTGTCCTGCGCGCAGCGAGCCTGTATGGCGACAAGAACTTCAGCGTCGAATCGCTGCTCGCTTTGTTGGGCGAGAACGCACGCAAGAGCATCGCGGAGTGGATGGAGATCTTGGTGATGAAGAACCTCATCGATCGGGACGTGCGGTTGGGCGAGGCTTCCTACCGCTTTCGCGAGCGGTTGGTTCGGGACACGGCCTACCGGATGCTCACCTCGGCCGATCGCGTGCTCGCGCGCCGGTTGGCCCGGTCGCACTTGGAGGGCGAGGGGCGTACGTTGCCGGAGACGCTCTGCGCTTCGTCCTCGCAAAGCGAGATGCGCGGGATCACGGTAGCCTGAGAAGTGCTGGTGCCGCCTCGGCCCCGG
>CAZYFU010000075.1:0-29385 GCA_964647025.1 uncultured Myxococcales bacterium
GCCGCGGGCCGGCCCTTCGGGCGGCCCGCAATTTCCCGACAAGCTCTAGCTAGGCGCCGTGACCCGAACCGAGAGGGCAAACCGGTTCGCCGTGGTCGGCAACGATTGTGTCGGCAGATGGTCTATATGTTCTCTGCGGACACCCGTCATCAACAAGGCTCAGCGGGCTCTCGCCGGGACACGACGAGCGGCGGCAGCTTTCATGACCCATGGCGCGATAGCAGGTGCAGGCGCTCCGCTGTGCGTGCGAGCACCGTGCAAGCCAGTCTGATCAATTAATTGAACCGATCCTTTGGTCTACAGAAGCTGCCTATTGGCGATGTGTGTCGCGGATGCGCGACAGACATCTGTCACAGGCGCTCCGGGGATTTCTCCAGAATCTTTGGCAACAACCTCCGCCACAAGCAAATCCCAGAAGCCACCTCACTTGCCGAGGTGGCTCCCAACCAGCGGCCGTTTTGCAGAGCTAGGAGGTTCTCGATGCATTTCCTGTCGAAACTGGCGTTTAGCGTGACTGGGGCGTTGTGGATGATGTCCTTGGTGGGCTGCGAAGAGCAGCCAGACGTTCAAGCAACAGGTGTCGGCGGAAGCAACGTCGTCGCGAATGGTGGCAGTGGGGGTTCGGGCGGGCCCGGAGGCGCAACGACGGAGACCGGGGGAACGAAGGGCTCGGGTGGAGAGACTGCGGCCGGCGGCTCATCCAGCCAAGCTGGCGGAGCATCCTCCACGGGCGGCAAGGTCGGCACGGGCGGCGCGATGACGGCCGCTGACGCCGGCGCCGACAGCGGCAGAGCGAACCGCGACGGCTCCTTCTTCGGAAGCGATGGCCGGAACAGGGGCACCGGCGGCGTGGTCGAAGCCGGCGGCTCGACCGGCGGCGGTGGCGCGCCGGCGGCAGGTGGCTCCACCGGCTCGACGGGCCCGCTCAAGAAGTGGTTCGGCAACATCGACACCCGCGGCTCCATCCGGTCGGACTTCGCCAAGATGTGGGATCAGTTCAGCGCGGAGAACGCCGGCAAGTGGGGCTCGGTGCAGGGCGGCGGCCAGACCTCGTTCAACTGGAACTCCCTCGACAAGATGTACAAGTACTGCGAGGACAACAACATCATCTTCAAGGAGCACTGTTTCATCTGGGGCTCGCAGCAACCGAGCTGGGTGAACAACAGCAACGCCGAAACGGCCGTGAAGGCCTGGATGAAGGCCTTCTGCGAACGCTATCCCAACACGAGAGTCATCGACGTCGTCAACGAGCCCCTACACCCCGTGCCCAATTACCGAGAGGGTATGGGCGGAGCGGGAGCGAGCGGGTGGGACTGGATCGTCAGTGCCCTCAAGTGGGCCCGGGAGGCTTGTCCGAACGCCATCCTGGTGGTGAACGACTACAACACGATCGAATACTCGAACGAAAACGGCCGGATCATCTCCCTCATCAACGCCGTCAAGAAGGCTGGCGCGCCCATCGATGCGGTCGGGGCCCAGTCGCACGACATCGCCAAGGTATCGCAGTCGACGATGACGAACTTCGGCCAGAAGATCATCGATCAGACCGGTCTGCCGCTGCACATCACCGAGATGGACATCGGCATCCAGGACGACAACCAGCAGGCCACGCGAATGAGGGAGTTCGTCACGTGGGCCTGGGAGAACCCCAAGATCACCGGCGTCACCTACTGGGGCTACATCGTCGGCGCCACCTGGAGGGACGGCACCGGTCTCATGACGGATAGCGGGACCAAGCGCCCGGCGTTGACCTGGCTCTTGAGCTACCTCAAGCGCTAACACCAGGTTCGCAGACCAAGGCCCCGGCCGACCTTCGTGGCGACCGGGGCTTTTTCGTGGCTGGAGACCCTCGCGCGGTGGGCGCCGTGCGGTCAGGGGATCGCGTTGCGGTCGAGGAGCTTGACCTCGAGCTTGTCGGCCCCCCGTTCACGGACCCAGACGATGCGACTGCGATCCGCCGTGATGGCGGTGGTGGACGCGCCGTCGCCCGGGTACAGGAGCTTGGGCAGGCCGCTGCTGGGCGAGATCTCGTAGAGCCCCTCCATGTTCACGCAGAAGACGCGGTCTGCCACCGCCAAGGGGGAGCAGGTCACGTGACTTGCCACGACCCGTTCGTTGCGCAGATCCGGAGAGACCGCCCACACCTCGGACGTCTTCTTGTCCTCCCAGTAGTAGAAGTACACGTCACCCGCGGCCGCGAGCATGGCCGGGTAGGGCCCCTTGCGGGTCGCCGTGAAGTTGGCCGGGCCTCCGCCGGTCGTCACCGAGCCCAGGCGCCAGCCGCCCTCGACCCGCTCGACGAAGATCACGCGGTCGTCCACCATCGTCGCGCCCGCCACCGTGCCCGACAGCGTGTGGACCGCGTGAGGCTGGCCTTGGCGCAAGACGTATACCGTGTGCCGGCCCTCTCCGTCGGGCGCGAGCCATGCGAAACGCTCGTCGACCGAGACGAGAAATATCGGGCGTTCCTTGACGTTGGCCAGCCGACCAGGCGGCCCGCCCTTCTTGGGCGCCAGCCAAAACGAGCCATTCGACCAGAACACGAACGACGACGGGGTGGCCACGCCGATTTCGCCGAGATCGAGCTTCGATTCCTGCGGCGGCTGCCCCGGCGCCAAGCGGAACGCCCCCTCCATGGTCAGAAGGTAGATGGCATCCGCGGTCAGCTCGAGCCTCGTGTGGTACGGGCTCTTGTCGAGCTGGGCTACGGTCACCGGCATGGCGAGGCGGTTCGTGGCCGACGGCGCGGCGACCTGGGAAGCCGGCGCGGCGCCCGGCCCGGCAGCTTTGCCACAGCTCGAACGGCAGGCGCCCCAGGGCGCGACCGAGAGGATCACCAACAACATCTGCCACAGCGAAGAGACCCGAACCGGTCCTGCGCGGTGGGATCGCACGGCTCTCGTAAGCACGCCTAGTTATACCGTCCTTTGCGCCGAGAAGTCGTCGCCAAGATCCCTTTTCTGGTACGCTGCCACCTGCATCCGACCATCAGCACGCCCACTGCGCCACACACGCAGTGGCAGAAAGGGACCGGCCATCTGGAAGGGACAACTGGTTTCGCTCGTGCTGCCCACTTACAACGAGCGTGAGTCGATCCGGCGCTGCATCGAGGAGTTCGAAGCGAGCGGGTTCATCGACGAGATCTTGGTCATCAACAACAACGCCGCTCCCGGGACCAGCGAGGAGGTCGCCGGCACGAAGGCGCGAGAGATCCACGAGCCCGTGCAGGGCTACGGCGCGGCCATCCAACGCGGCTTCCGCGAAGCCAAGGGCGATCTCATCCTGGTGGCCGAGCCGGACGGGACCTTCCAAGGCCACGACACGGTCAAGATGCTCGCATACTCCGATGACTTCGAGGTGGTCTACGGGACGCGCACCATGAAGGAGCTCATCTGGAGAGGGGCGAACATGGGCATCTTCCTCAAGTGGGGCAACTACTGGGTCGCGAAGATGATGGAGATGCTGTTCAACACCACCTCGCTCACCGACGTGGGGTGCACCCTGCGGTGCGTGCGGCGGGAGGCGCTGCTCGACATGCAGCCGCTCTTCACCATCGACGGCAGCTTCTTCGGCCCCCAGATGATGGTGCTCTCGATCCTCATGAGGATGAAGATCATCCAGATTCCGGTGAACTACACCAAGCGCATCGGGCATTCGTCGGTGACCGGAAACAAGTGGGTCGCCTTTCGGCTGGGCCTGCGCATGATCCGCATGATCCTCGGCTACCGTCTGCGCTCCTGGCTCTTCCCGCATCGATTTCCACGCACCCGTCAGTAGCCTCGAAGCACAAATGGACGATGGCCTCCGCAGGCCGCTGGTCCGACGGACGATTTGTAGAACAAGCCGGTGGCGCAGGTATAAACTCGGCCGGCTCGTCGGTGACCGGCCCTTTGGCCGCGTCCCCGTCGGCAACCATCTCAACCGCGAGCGACACCATGACCGACAGCAGTTCGAGAGGAAGAGGAATCGTGAAGTTCGTCTTCTGGGCGCTGGCTGCGACAGCCGTGATCGTCTTTGCGGTCCGGTCGTACACCAGCGGGCAGATGGCGGAGTGGTTCTACCACCGCGCCTCGCTCAACGGATACGCCGTCAACGCCGACGTGTTCAAGAGCGCCAGCAAGGACAATCCCGCCATCTTGCAGGTCACCGTCGGTGACAACCTGTCGGGGCTGCAGGCCGTGCGCGTTCAGAAGGGGCAACGGCTGCCGCGCAACAGCAACGGCGTAATCTCGGACGATGTGCTGACCAAGGGCAAGCGCGCGGTGCTGTCCGACGCGACGCTGAAGGTGATGGTCCCGTGGGAGGTCAAGGAAGCCAAGGGCTTCAAGTTCAAAGACAGCTTCAAGCACAAGGGCATCGAGACATGGCCGTGGGTAGGCGTGTGGAACATGGTGATCGTGGCGCTGCTCGGGCTTTCGCTCGGGCTCATGGCCGAAGGCTTCACCGACATGCTCGGGATCAAGCTGGAGAAGATCCGGCATCACGTGAAACCGTAAGGAGACGACCATGTTCGATTTCGCAATTGCTGGCGTAAGCGCCCCGGTCTCTCTCCTCGTCTTCGTCGGGTTCACGGTCGGCATCGTCGGTGGCTTCATCGGCGTGGGCGGCGGATACATGGTGACCCCGGCCCTCATCGTCTTTGGCTTTCCCGGCTACATGGCGTCGGGCATCGACATGACCCACATCGCCGGGAAGGGGCTCGTGTCGACCTTGCGGCACCGGCAGCTCGGCAATATCGACTGGACGCTCGCCCTGACCATGATCGCCGGCACCATGCTGGGGGTCGAGTTGGGCGTGCGCGTGCTCGTCTATTTCAAGCAGCTCGGCTTGGCCGGCATCGTTCTGCTCATCACGTCGGTGGTGGTGATGTTCGCGCTGTTCCTCTACACCCAGATCGAGACACGACGCTCGCATCGGCAAATGCGCGACCTGGAGAAGGCAGGACGCCAGGCTGGGCGCGAGTTCCAGACCAGCTCGCTGCCGCGTCTGTTTCAGTCGATCCCGCTCCGCCCCATCGTGCGGTGCCGGACCGCGCGGGTCGTCGTCTCGATGTGGGTCATCGTGCTCGTCGGCGTGGCCACCGGCTTCCTGGCGGGCTTCCTTGGTGTCGGCGGCGGATTCATCCGCGTGCCCGCCCTCGTATACCTGGTGGGCGCGTCCACGCACATCGCGGTTGGAACCGACTTGGTCGAGATCGTCTTCTCGGGCGGATACGGCGCCCTTCGCCACTCGATTGAGGGCCACGTGGACATGATGGCGGTCCTCTTCATGATCAGCGGCGCCCTGTTCGGCGCGCAGTTCGGCAGCATCGCCACCGCATACGTGCGCGGCCCCGCGATCCGCTACATCTTGAGCTACTCGCTGATCCTGGCCACGATGGGCGCGGTGATGCGTCTGGCGTACGTGCTCACGGGTCAGAGGGTCGAGTGGCTGTCGTTCTTCGCGGTCATGTTGACCCTGGGCGAGATGACCTTCTTGTGTCTGTTCATCCTGTCGCTGGTGTGGTTCGCGCGGCGACACAGACATGGCGAATGGGTTCCGGACTGGGTCAAGCCCCTGGTGATTTCATGACCGCCAACGAAAAGGACACCGCCGTGACGGTCAGCAGCGAAAGCAGCCTCATCAAGCGGATGCTGAATTCCATGTTGGTCTACTGGATGTTTCTGCTGGCGATATCGCTGGGTGTCGCCGCGGTCATCTACTGGGTGTGGCTGCGAGGAAGGGTCTAGGAGGCGCGCCATGGGAAAGTTCGGACAGATCCTGGGCAATCTTCTGCTTTACTCGTTTCTGCTATGGCTGCTCTACGATTCGACCATCAAGAAGTGGGATCCCTGGTTCGGGGTCATCGTGGCGTTCGTCCTGGTGCTGAGCGTGGTGATCTCGTTGATACCCAGCTTGCACGCCAAGGCGACGTCCCCGGGAGAGTACCCGTACGACGACTGAGCGAGGCCGGTCCGGACGGCAGGTTGGACGGGTACGCAGCAAAGGCCACGATTCGATGACGACCACGGAGAGCGTGGAGAGTCCGACGCTAGACGAGGTGCGCGCCGAGATCTCCGGCTTGGCAGCTAGACGGGCCCGCGGCGACCTGGCGGAGAAGGCCTTTCGGAAGCGCGCGCTGCAGTTGTCAATCGAGCTGGCGCGGAAGCAAGCGAGCGCCGCCGTGCCAGGCGAAGCCATCGCAACCGAGCACCACGTGGTGCACTCGCATTTCCGACTGACCGAGTCCTTGCTGCGCGAGCCCGAGCAGACCACCGTCAGCTACTTCGCGGCCGAGCACAGTCTGATCCGGGTGCGCGGAACCTTGGTCACCGGCGCGTCGCCACGGACCGACCATGGCGCGAAAGACCCGGCGAGCACCGTGGTCGACAGAGTGTCCTACGAGCAGGTCAGGAGCATCGAGCGACGCACGGAATGGCGATGGGGCGAGGTCGGGACCGGGTTGATCATCGTCCTCGGGGCCCTGCTCTTGCGCGACCTGCTCGCGGTGACCGGCCCGGTACTGGTGTTGCTCGGTGTGGCCGGCATGATTCACGGGTTGCTGCTGCCCACCCGATGGGTCGAAATCGTCATCGACGACGAAGCCGCCCCCGCGCTCGCGGTCCATGGGGTCTGGAAGCGGAGCGGAAGGCAGTTCCTCGCCGCGGTCAGCTCGGCACTCGGCCGGCAGCGGGGCAGTGACTGACCATGGACGCGCCGCTGCCGCAGGCCCCGGAGCCAACGAAACGGCAGGCGAGCAAGACGTTCCTCCGCGGACTTCGGTGGCTCGGCCGACACAGCCTGCTCTTTCTCGAGGTCATCGGCCTGCGCACACCACAGCCGAAGGTGGCACGCGAGGTACAGCTCGCCCGCTTCAGGCAACATCACGAGGCCTTCCGCCGCCTGCTGGCCGCGAACGACACCTTCCTACGCAACCTGGCCGAGTTCGACGCCAAGCTCGCGGGCCGTAAAACCTGCTCGCCCGCGGAGGTCGCCGAGGCGACCCGCCTGATGTTGGGCGACATCCATACGATGATCGGAAGCCTGAACGCCATCGGCGACGGTCGTCACGAGGCGCTGTGGCCGCCGTTCGAAGCGGTGAAGGCTCGGCTGCTTGCGCTGGTCGAGCCTACGCCGGAGCATGCGTTGCCCTTGGTGATCGACTTGAACGCCATCGACTACCGCGAGGTGGACCACGTGGGGGCGAAGATGGCAAACCTCGGCGAGATACGAAATCGCGTCGGACTCCCGACGCCGGACGGATTCGCCGTGACGGTGCGCGGCTATCGAGAGCTGCTCGAAGCCAACCAACTCGATCGCTTCGGGGATCCGGACCAGACGAGCCCGGTCACTCGCCACGACGCGGATCGCGCCAGCAGCGAGTTTGGCACCAGCATCGCGAAAGCGAAGATCCCTCTCGCGGTCGAGCAAGCCATCGCAGATGCCTACGAGCGACTGGCGACCCGCGAAGGAAGAGCCTGCGCCATCGCCGTGCGATCGAGCGCCCTCGGCGAGGACGAGCTCCTCTCGTTCGCGGGGCAACACGAGACGTTCTTGCACGTCGAGCAGGCGGACCTCGTGGAGGCTTGGCGCCAGGTCGTGGCCAGTCTGCACTCGCCGGCCGCGGTCCAGTACCGCCGCCTGCAAGGCTTGCCGGTCCTCGAAGGCGCGATGCCGGTCGGTTTCGTGGCCATGGTGCCGGCGGTGGCAGGCGGGATGGTCTTCTCGCGCGACCCGACCCGCGCCGACCTCGGGCAGGTCATCATCCAGGTCACGCCGGGTCTCGGGGCGCAGATCGCCGACGGCACTGCCATCCCGGAAACCGTAGAGGTGACCCTGGAGGAAGGCCGCGAGGCGCACGCCGTGATCAACCGTAGTGGCCGGGCGACGAAATACCCGCCGCCTGACGGCTACCCCGACGAGGTCGCCGAGGACATGGACATGGCGCTCGACGGACAGCGCCGCTTGCTCAGCGACGCGGAGGCCGCCCTGCTGGCCCATTGGTCGAGGCGGCTCGAAGCGCACTTCGGGGAACCGCAGGACATCGAGTGGGCCATGGACGAAGCGCGAAACGTCTTCGTGTTGCAGTCGCGCCCGCTGGAGCTTCTGTCCAGCATCTCCGAAGCACGCCCTCCGGTCTCGGGGGCGACGTTGCTCGTGCGTAGCGGAGAGACCGTCTGTCCTGGGGTCGCCACAGGCGTCGCGGTTCACCTGGACGAGGATGGCGACTTCGACGACTTCCCCGATCGCGGCGTGCTCGTGGTCAAGCGACCGTCGCCGAAGTTCGTCCGGGTGATGGACAGGGCCGCGGCCATCGTCGCCGACACCGGCAGCACCACCGGGCACATGGCCTCGTTGGCGCGCGAGTTTCGCATCCCGACCTTGCTCGGAACACGCGAGGGCAGCAAGGCCATCGCGGCCGGCCGGCAGGTCACCGTGGATGCGTTCGGTGGCTACGTCTACGCGGGTCTGGTCGACGTTTCCTCGGGTGGCGTGCGCGCGGGCGATACACCGGCGCGCCGCACGGGTGACATTCGCACGCGCTGGCTGCTGCGCCGGGTGGCGGAGTGCGTGGTCCCGTTGAACCTCACCGATCCCGACGCACCGGAGTTCTTACCCGAGCATTGCACGACCTTGCACGATCTCACGCGCTACGTACACGAGCGCTCGTACCAGGAGATGTTTCGCCTGGGCGAATCACTCGACGACTTCCGGTCGGCCGCGTACTTCCTCGACGTGTTCTTACCCGTGGATCTGTACATCATCGACCTGGGGGGCGGTATCGCGGACACGGTGAAAGGCAACCGGATCAAGGTCGCGCAGATCACCTCGGTGCCCCTGGCGGCGCTCCTGCGCGGGATGCTCCACCCCAAGATCCCCCGCTGGGGGGCGCGGCCCATCGACCTCGGCGGTTTCGCGTCCGTGGTGGTGAACCACGCGCTCACCAGCCCCGAACAGGAACGTAGCTTCCGCGATCCCAGCTATGCGCTGGTCTCGGACCGATACGTGAACTACACGGCGCGGGTGGGCTATCACTTCAGCATCGTCGACGCCTACTGCGGAGAGACCACCAACAAGAACTACGTCCACCTGCTCTTCCGCGGCGGCGCCGCCGACCTGCCCCGCCGCAGTCGCCGCGCCCGCGCCATCGCCGCCATCTTGAAGGTCTGGGGGTTCTCCGTCGACGTCACCGGAGACTCGACCCAGGGCCGCATCCACAAGATGCCGAGGGAAGAGACCGCGCGGATGATCGAGCACATAGGGCGGCTGCTGCAGTTCATGCGCCAGATGGACGTGGCGATGACCAGTGAGGCCGCGGTGAACGAGGTCACCGACGCCTTCCTGCGCGAGGACTACGCCCTGGAGAGCCTGGCCGTGCGACCGCGTCGAGGCGGGTGAGTCGACACGGCCGGCTCGCCCGCCTCGTGAGTTGGATCTACAGCTTGAGGCCGTCGAGCGGATCGAGCGAGACGTCTTTCTTCTTCTTGATGAGATCTGGAGCCACCGTGGGAGCCGCCTCTTTCTTGGGCTCTTCCTTCCTGGTGGAGGCCGACCGCGAAGTGCTGCTCGCGGCGTGACGGCTGGCGCGAGTATCGTCGAGCTGCTTCTGGATGGCGGCACGCTCGGCATCGCTCTTGGCCTCGGCGAGCTGCTTCTTGTAGCTCGCTTCGAGCAGCTCGAGCTTGCGCTCCTGCTCGGCCGCCCGCAGCTTCTCGCGCTCGAGGGCGGTTCGCTTCTCTACCTCTTGGGCAGCCAGCTCTTTCTGGTGGTCGGACTTGATCTTGAAGATGATGCCACCGGCGACGGCAAGGACGACGACCACGATGCCGACGATCAGTCCCACGGGCGCGCTCTTGGCCGCCTTGGCCGCGGTCTTGGCCTGCGCATCGAGCCGCATCTTCTCTTGCTGAAGCTGGGTTTCTGCTTCGATGCGGGCGCGGCGCTCGGCCTCTTCCATGCGCAGCCGCTCCTCGCGCTCACGCGCTTCCTTCTCCTGCTCGATGCGCGCCAACCTCGCCTCTTCCTCCCGGCGGGCTCTCTCGGCGGTTTCCTTGGCCTGGCGCTCAGCCTCTTCTTTCGCCCGTCGTTCGGCGTCCGCGCGAGCCTGGGCCTCGGCCTTTTCCTTCTTGACCCGATCTTCTTCTTGCTTGCGCAGCTCTTTCAGAGACTTGAGAACCGAATTGTCGCGTGAGTCCAACATTGTTCTCCTTATAGCTTTGTCGCGCGGGCAAGCGCAGCGACTGGATAGATATCTAACACATTATGAGGGCGGAAGGACCCAGGACGGGGGAAGGATCGCGGAAAACAGGCGGGCTGCCGCTTCTTTGCGATCGCGACTTTCGGTGTTACTTCGATAGCCATTGGATGATTTCGTACACTCCTTCACGCCTGACCCTTGCAAGCCCCGAGCCCAGCTCGACCGTGGCCGATCCATTGGCTTTCTTTGGCTCGGAGGCAATTGGAAAGCGGAACACGGAGGGTGGCACCCCCAGGGTATGGGGACCCGGCGCCTCAGGGAGGCATGGTACGCGGTCTCGTCAGTCGCCTATCGACTCGCCTGTGCCAGGCCCGCGACTGCGCGAAACTGCGCCGCGATGACACCCGCCAAGTCGTCCAAGGAGCGCCCATCGGTGTCGATGTGGTCGTGGGCGATTCGCTGGTAGAGCGGCTCGCGACGGGCAAGCACCTCTTCGACCTCCTCGGTGAAGCTCTTGCTGCCAGTCAAAGACGGTCGCTGCTGATCCCCGCCGATCCGCGCCACGATGGTCGAGGGTATCGCGCGTAGCCAGAATACCCGTCCATTGGCCCGAAGAGACTGGAAGTTCGCCTCTCGTTCGACCACGCCGCCGCCACAGTCGATGATGAGACCGTCTTGGCCGCCGAATTTGCGACAGATTCGCTCCTCCATGTCGCGGAAGAAGGGCCAGCCCGAGGCCGCCACGATCTCGGGGATGGTCTTGCCGGCCTCCCGCACGATCTCCTCGTCGAGACTGACCCGGGGAAACGACAGCAGTCTCCCCAGCCTGCCGGCAATGGCGCTCTTTCCGGTGCCTCGGTAGCCGACCAGGACCAGGTTCACAGCCGTGCCTCGATGACCGCGCGCATGGTCTCCGCGGGCGCGGGTTTGCCGGTCCACAACTCGAACTGCACCATGGCCTGTCCGAGAAACATCTCCATGCCCTCGACCACCTTGCAGCCAACGGCCGCGGCATCCTTGAGCAATCGGGTCCGCCGCGGGTTGTAGACCACATCGAAGACCGGCAACTCGGGCCGAAGCAACGCTGGCGGAACCAGCGACTTCTCGGTGTCCGGCGTCATCCCGACCGAGGTGCAATGCAAGAGAACCTCGGCCCCGGCCATTGCCTTGGCCAACGCCGCTTCGTCGAGGTGACGCGTGATGACCTTACGTCCGGCCTGGTCCGCGATATCGCGTCCCAAAGCAGCGAGCTCGGCATCGACGACCCCGAGGATCTCCAGTTCGACGGGCTGGCCACGCAAGGCAACCGTCATCGCCACCGCGCGCGCGGCGCCGCCCGAACCGAGCACCAACACGCGGCGGTTCGCGACGGCGATCCCCGCCCGCTGGAGCGCATCCAGGGCACCTTGTCCGTCCGAGTTGTAGCCGAACAGACGGCCGTCGCGCTGGACCACGGTGTTGATGCAGCCGATGGCGCGCGCCACGGGGTCGACCTCGTCCACCAAGGCCATGGCGGCGACCTTGTGGGGCATGGTCACCGAGAGTCCACGGTAACCAAGGGCGCGAATGCCCGCCATGGCAGCCGGGAGGTCGGCGGGGGCGACGTCGTGCGAGACGTAGACGAGCGGCAGGTCGAGCTTGTCAAAGGCCGCGTTGTGGATCGCAGGCCCCATCGAA
The DNA here is from genome assembly GCA_964647025.1 of uncultured Myxococcales bacterium. Classification (GTDB taxonomy): domain Bacteria; phylum Myxococcota_A; class Polyangia; order Fen-1088; family Fen-1088; genus Fen-1118. Next base: position 11,855 of record CAZYFU010000075.1, read on the forward strand.
TGGCGGGCAGGGAACCCGAATAGGGCACAAACGGAGAAGCTGGCGTCGATTCTGGACATGGGCTGAAGAAGGGCGACACGCGCCGCGTTCTTCTTCTACCACTTCAGTTATTGACCACGACGTTGTTCTGCACGGAATTGTTGTCGTCGCAGGCGTTCTTGCCCGCGTTGCAGAGGACGGCCGAAATCCCCCCTGCCCCCGATGCGCCACCGCCGGTGGCGGACGCGCCCATGGTCATCTCCAGCACGACGGAGGTCCGGCCGTCACTGGCCAAGGCCTCCGACCTGATCACGACGACCTGGTTTGCGTCGACGGTGAAGTTGCCCATGCGGCACTCCGCGGTGTCGTTGCGAATGTAGACGGTGTAGACCCCCATCAACTGGGAAGCCACGCCGTTCGGGTTGCCGGGGACGGCCTCGCTGTGCGAAACGCTGGTTGGATAGTTGACTCGCAAAAGCGGTACGCCGCCCGTGTCGGTCAGGATCGCGCCGCGCCCCAAGGGCTGACTCGAAACGGTGTCGAGAGCGATGGGGATCTCGTCGGAGGCGTTCGCCACGTGCCCCGCGCCCCCCATGAGCGCGGTCAGATCCGGCGCCACCGGACCATTCAGGATGTCGCGCGCCCGTTCCAGCCCTGCCTCGGCGACGTAGAGCGCCTGGTTGCGCAGGTTCGTGTTCGTCAACATCTGCACGTTGGATCGTGTGAGGAACAAGGCCGACATGCCGAGGCCAAGCAGGACGATCATGATCATCATGACCGCGAGCAGGATCGCGCCTCGCTCGCCACGATCGGCGGATCTACATCTGGCCCTGCCCGGCCGCACACACATCGACGAGGCACATCGGCGGTTGCGCGTCCCAACTGAAACGCCTTCGCACAGGAGATGCCTCCCGGGAGCACGACGCAGGACAATGAGCGCTCCGCGCGCGCATCGGGCGATGTCCGCCTTCGGAGCACACCGATGACCGCCATGGTAGCCGCAGCGGCCCCAGCGACTGCGGTTCCGGCGATGGCGAGGGTCCGCTTGGCCTCTATCGCCGATTCGTTGTTACAGGACAGTCCCTTCGCCGGACCGCGACACGAACGCAGCTCGGCGTCCTCGAACACCCAGTAGGATGCCGCAGCAAGCCAAGCAACGCAGCGCCACCGGCGCCCCAGTACCACCCTCCGCCCGTACCCGAAGACCCGGCTGTCGTCCCCACCGAGATGGCGGGCGCAGTGGGAGCAGGCGGCGCTGGCCGAGCATGCTTGCCTAGCGCGGGGGCCTCCCTGGCAAGGCTCACGATGAGCTTCTTGCGCTCGCCTCCACGCACGTCAAGCGAGATCGTGCGCCCCCTGTAGCCGGGCTTGCTGGCCTCCAGGATGTGCGAGCCGAAGCTCAGCAAGACTTTGCCGTCCGGCCCGCGCTCCATTGGCTGCCCGTCGATCACGACCCGTGCGTCGGGCGGGTCGGTTTCGAGCGTGTAGATGCCGACGAACAGTAGGCTGCGCTCGAGCAGGTTGCGCGTATGCTCGCGCTGCCCCGCAGTCAACGCCTTACGATTGTCGACCAGCGCGGCCGAGAAGGCCCGGAACGCCGCCACGTAGTCCCGCAGCTCGAACGACGCCATTCCGATGCCGCGCAGGGTGCGCGCCACCAACCCGAACCATCGCGGCAAGCTTAGCGCATTCTCGACGCGTGCAAGGGGACGTCGGGGCTGTTTTCGCGACGGGGATTGCACCTCGGCCGCGTCCCGCGCAAACTCAATAATCCGGCCTGGCACAAAAGCCGCCGGTGGTTCATACCCAGATCTGGCAACTCTCGGGAGCGCTAATGATTGCAGAAGAACGACCGCCGCGCGTCGTGATCGCGGAAGACGACGACGATATGCGAAGCGTGCTTTGCGAGCTGGTCTCGGGCCTCGGGGTCCAAGTGGCAGAGGCCTCCAGCGGCGGCGATCTGGTCGTCTTGCTCACCGACGACCGGCCGGTCGACTTGCTCATCACGGACGTGCGGATGCCTTGGATGACCGGCTTCCAAGTCGCCCTGTCCGCGCGCAACTCGGGCATCTCGGTTCCCATCATCGTCGTCACCGCGTTTCCCGACGACACGCTTCGCGCCCAGGTCGAGAGCCTCGGCAGTGCTGTCCTGCTGGCCAAACCCTTCCGCCCGGAAGAGCTGCTGTCCCTGGTTCGCGAGAGACTTCCCGCGCCCACGGCCAGCGCTTGAGACGCCCCGATGCGACTGGCACGCAAGCTGATCCTTGCGATGGTCGTCGGTCTCACGCTGGTATTCGTCGCCAACGCCTACTACCGGATTCGCCGCGAGCACACCCTCTTCGACCGCGACATCCGCGAAGACCACGCGGTCTTGGCCCGGGTGATGAGCCAGGCCGTGGCGGAGGTATGGAAGAACGCCGGACGGCAAGCGGCCATGGAGCTCGTGCAGAAGTTGTCCGCGCCATCGCAGAACCTGCGCGTCCGGTGGGTCGACAGCACGGACAGGGCGGGTGGAGCCCTGACGAAGGACACCATCGTCACCCAGGCTCCGGTATGCACCGCGACCGAGTGCCCCGGGTTCATCGAGATCTCCGAGTCGCTCGCCATGCCCAACGCCTACGAACGCGACACCTTGCTGAGGACCGGGGTGGTGACGCTGATTGGGATCGGGTGTGCGGGGCTTCTGTGCACCCTGGTCGGCATCTGGTTCGTCGGCAGACCCATGCAGTTGCTGGTCGACAAGGCCCGCCGCATCGGCAGCGGTGACATCGAGGGCCCGCTGACCATCCGGCAGCGGGACGAGATCGGCGAGCTGGCAACCGAGATGAACGCGATGTGCTTGCGACTCATGGAGACCCGCTACGCGCTCCATGCCGAGACCGAAGAGCGCCTGCGCGCGCAGGAGCAGTTGCGCCACGCGGATCGACTGGCCACGGTGGGCAAGCTGGCCTCGGGGATCGCCCACGAGCTGGGCACGCCGTTGGGGGTGGCGCTGGTGCGGGCCAACATGGTGGCGGCCAACGCGGCCTTGCCGCGCGAGGTACGCGACGCCGCCAGGATCATCAGTGAACAGATCGATCGCATCACCAACATCGTTCGCCAACTGATGGACTTCGCACGGGGCCGGACCAGCAGCGCGCCCGGACCGGCGCAACGACGACAGCCGACCAATCTACGGAAGGTCGTCGAGCAAGCCGTCGCCATGCTGTCACCGCTGGCGGTGAAACGAAATCTCGCCTTCGAGTTGGTCATCGCCGAGAACCCGCCCGAGCCGCCCGCCAACCCGGAGCAGATCCAGCAGGTCCTGGTGAACCTGCTGGTGAACGCCATCCACGCCTCGGAGAAGCCGGGCAAGATCCTGATCACGGTGGCGGCCGACGCGGCCGTTCCCCCGGCGGACGTCACGCCGCCGGTGTACATGGGGATGGAGAATCCGCGCTACGCCATGGTCTCGGTGAAAGACGAAGGCGTCGGGATCGCGCCCGACATCCTGCCCAGGATCTTCGAGCCGTTCTTCACGACGAAGCACGTGGGCGAAGGCACGGGCTTGGGGCTGTCGGTGGCGTACGGAATCGTGCGGGAGCATGGCGGATGGATCGAGGTGACGAGCACGCGGACCAAGGGGAGCTGCTTCTCGGTGTATCTGCCGATGGATGTGGCGGAGGTCGTGTAGGCCGCCAGCGGCGCCCCACGGGCCGCGCGCCGCAACAGCAGCTGAACCAGAAAGAACACCGAGGTCGCGTTCGCGAGATGAAGGGCCAGGTTGAGCCCGTGGAAGAGCCATGCGCCCTGGGCGAGCGTGAGCCCCACGGCGCGTGCGAGGGCCGCAAGCCCCCACCACACGGTGTAGGTCGCGGGTATGTAGAGTCCGAAGTACGGCTTGATCCAGAAGCCGCTGAGCGACGACAGCGATGGCGGCGCAAGTCCAGGGTTCTCGAGGATGTGCCGGGAGTCGTCGAGCCGGAGGTATCGCGGCCAGCACCGGCGAGAGCGTCAGCGCGGTGAGCGCGAGCAGGAGCGCCAACGCCAGGCGCGGTCTCGGCGGCAAAGCGGGATTCCGGCCCGCGGTTGGCTGTGGTCGCACCGGTATATCGGCCTGCTCTGTCGGCGGCGGCGCGACTCGAGGTGCGCGTGAGGCAATCAGAAGTCGTCCGCCGAAAGTGTGCCGGCGCGGGGCGGAGGCAGCATGGGGGCCTCGACGGCGCGAGGTGACGCTGCCGGGGCTGGCGGAGCCAGGGGCTTGGGCTCGATGCTGTTCCTGACCTTGCTGCGCAGGGGAGCTGCCGAAGCCCGAGCGGGCCGTCGCGCAGACGCGTTGCTGGCCTTGGACTGCGCGGGCACATCATCACCCGGTGCCGCCACCATGGGCCCGGATGGTTCGCCGAGCGGTGGCATCGGCGCAACGGGAACGGAAGGAACCGCGGGTGGCGATGGCGCCGCGGCCGGCGACGCCGACACGGGCGCAGGCGGATTCGCCGGTGGCGTTGCAGGAGCGCGATGACGAGGCATCGCCAACCACCCCACGAGGAGAAGCGCCGCCACGAAAGCCCCAACGCTCGCCAGGATCGGGCGCCGGCCGTCGAGGATTCCCACGGCCATCAGGTCCTGACTTGCGAGCTCGGTGGTCGTGGCTGGCGCCTTCCCGGCGCGGCCTCGTGAAGACGTGGGGCGGGACGCACCGACATCGCCACCGCCGTCGGTGGCCAGCCGGAAGAGCTGCCGGGTCGCGCCTCCGCTAGGGTCCTGCGAGCTCGCCTTACGCCGCACGGGCCCGAGCATAGGGGCCGCCACGCCCGCGCCCGAGCTCGGCCGATCGAACAGCGGCACGCCGACCATCGGGGTGAGCGAGCGCGGCAACGGCGCCACCAGCAAGAAGTGCTCTTCCAACGCACGGACGAGTTCTTCCACCGTCGAGAAGCGATCGTCGGGATTCTTGGCCATGGCGATCGCGATGATGTCCACCAGGTCAGCGCGAAGGTCGGGGCGAAACAACGAAGCCTTGGGGGCGGGCTCGTTCAAGATGCGTATCAGTAACGCCGGGCTCGGCTCGCCCGAGAAAGGCAGTTGGCCGGTCACCGTCTCGAACAGCAGCACGCCGAAGCCGTAGACGTCGGCGCGCTCGTCGATGTCGGGCGCGTTCATGATGTGCTCGGGTGACATGTACGCAGGCGTGCCATGCGTGGTGACCACGGTATCCGCGCCGCTGGCCCGCTCGACCATCACCGAGATGCCGAAGTCGAGCACCTTGGTGGTCAGGACGCGGCCACCCGCGCCGATGCAGAGGAAGACATTCTGCGGCTTGAGGTCCCGGTGGATGATCCCTAGCGCGTTCGCGGCAGCCACACCACGCATGGCGGGCAAGAGCAAGGCAATGGCCTCCGCCACGCTGAGCACGCCCTTCTTCGCCAAGTAGACGCCCAAGGGCTCGCCGTCCAGAAGCTCCATCACGATGCACGTCATTCCCTCGTGATCGACCACGTCGAACACATTGACCACGTTGGGGTGGTTCACCCGGCTGGCGGCCAGCGCCTCGCGACGGAACATCTCGTCGGCCTCTGGCGAGGCCGCGAAGGAACGCAAGATCACCTTCAGCGCCACGCGCTTACCGGTGCGCTGATTGGCGCCTGCCCAGACCGCCGCCATGCCGCCCTTGCCGATCAGGCGGTCAACGCGGTACTTCCCGGCGACGACCTGCCCCGGACGCAGGATCGTCTCGAGCCCCGTGGGCTGCGCGTTTTCAGTGGTCATGGTGAGAACACCGATTGGATGCCCGGCGGAAGGGACAGGTCGGCAAATACTTCCAGTCGGGCAGAACCTTGCCGCGGCTGTTGCCATCCAAGCGTGGCAACAGCGGCCTCAACCAGCATGCAGTCCAAGACTCGCTACGTCCTCATTTCCCCTTGCCGTGATGAAGCCAGTTTCATGCGGCGGACGCTCGACAGCGTGTCGCAGCAGACCCGCCCCCCCGCGCTGTGGGTCGTCGTGGACGACGGTTCAACCGACGAGACACCCGCCGTCCTTGCCGAGTATGCCGCGCGCCTGCCCTATCTGCGCATCGTGCGTCGCGAAGACAGGGGCGGGCGCAGCGTCGGGCCGGGTGTCATCGAGGCCTTCTACGCCGGTCTCGACACGGTCACGCTCGACGACTTCGACTATCTGTGCAAGCTCGACCTCGACCTGGATCTGCCGCCTGGTTACTTCGAGGCGCTGATGCGGCGAATGGAGGAGGAACCACGCGTGGGGACGACCTCGGGCAAGCCCTACTTCGTCGACCCCAAAACCGGAGAGCTGGTATCCGAATTGATCGGCGACGAGATGTCGGTGGGGATGACGAAGTTCTATCGCGTCGACTGCTTCCGGGAAATAGGTGGCTTCGTCCGCCAGGTGATGTGGGACGGCATCGACTGCCATCGCTGCCGTATGCTGGGCTGGATCGCGGAGAGCCGCGACGGAGAGGACCTGCGCTTCATCCACCTGCGCCCCATGGGATCGAGCCAGAAGAGCATCTGGACCGGGCGGATGCGGTGGGGCTTCGGGCAATACTTCATGGGCACCGCTCCGATGTACCTGGCGGCCAGCGCCGTGTACCGCATGCCTCGCCACCCGCTCGTCATCGGCGGGCTTGCGATGCTGTGGGGCTATCTCAAGAGCGCGGCCAAAGGCGCGGCCCGCTACGACGACCTCGAGTTCAGACGATTCCTCAGGTCCTACCAAACCCAGTGTCTCGTGCGCGGCAAGTCCAACGCCACGCGCGCATTGAACGAGAAACAAGCAGCTCTTTGGCAGGCGAAACATGGCACTTGCACGACTCCGTCCATTGCAGCCGGCGGCCCACCCTGATACCGCGGCTGCGCGGTGGGCGGACTTGCTGGAGGCATTTGCACAAACCGTCCGCAGCGTACCCGACCGGGTCGCCGCCGAGGCCCCCGAGGGCAGCTTCACCTACGCCGAGCTCGATCGCCGCTCGAACCAGCTCGCGCATCGGCTGCGGGCGGCGGGCGTAGACCGTGACGTGCCGGTCGCCATCTCGTTACCGCGAGGCGCACTCGAGCTCGTGGCGATGCTGGCCACGCTGAAGGCGGGGGGCGCATATCTTCCGCTCGACCCGTCGCACCCAACCCAACGGCTGGAGGGCATCCTGCAGGACGCGAAGCCGCCGCTCCTGCTCACGCACTCGGGAACGAGCTTGCCGCCGCAGCCGCATACCATCGTGTTCGACACGATCGCAGAGGCGGCCGCGGACGCGCCCACCTCGCCGCTGCAGATCCCGTGCTCGCCGGAGCAGCTGGTGTACATCTTGTTCACCTCGGGCTCGACGGGGCAGCCCAAGGGTGTCGAGATCACGCGAGGCGCGCTCACCAATTTCTTGTCATCGATGGCGAGCTGTCCCGGACTGTCCCCCGAAGAGCGCCTGCTTGCGATCACGACGACTTCGTTCGACATCGCAGAGCTGGAGCTGCTGCTGCCCATCTGCGTGGGCGCGACCGTGGTCATCGCGGATCGCGAGACCGCTCACGACGCCCGCAAGCTCAAGCAGAAGCTCGAGACCAGCGCCATCGACGTGATGCAGGCCACCCCGGCGACTTGGCGTTTGCTGCTCGAGGCCGGGTGGCAGGGCGACCACAAGCTGCGCATGCTGTGTGGCGGAGAGGCGCTCTCACCGGCGCTGGCGGATCGACTGCTCGCCCGCGGCGGCGAGCTTTGGAACATGTACGGCCCGACCGAGACCACGGTGTGGTCGTCGCTGCAGAAGATCGAGCCCGGAGATGAGCGCATCACCATCGGCAAGCCCATCGCCGAGACCCAGATGTATATCTTGGATTCTTCGCAAAGACCGGTGCAGGTCGGCGAGGAGGGCGAGATATGGATCGGAGGCACCGGTCTGGCACGCGGGTACCACCGACGGCCGCAGCTCACCGCCGAACGATTCGTGCAAAATCCGATGGGCCCGCCGGGTGACCACATCTACCGGACGGGAGATCTCGGCCGCGAGCTCGCCGACGGCCGTTTCGAGTGCCTGGGCCGAATCGATCACCAGGTCAAGATCCGCGGATTCCGCATCGAGCTGGGCGAGATCGAAACCGTGCTTCGGCGTGTGCCGGAGGTCCGCGAGGCGCTGGTAATCGCAGACCGAAACGACGACGGAGACGCCAGGTTGATCGCGTACTGGGTCGGCGCGGCTTCGCACGAGGCGCTGATCGCCGCCGCCGAGCGCAGCCTGCCCGCCTACATGCGACCAGCCGCGTACCTACCTTTGCGGAGCTTCCCGCTCAACAGCAACGGCAAGATCGACCGCAAGGCGCTCCCCAAGCCCGAGCTGGCGGTCTCGCCCAAGTCATCCACGAGCTTCGCCGGCGCGACGGAGAGGCGGATCGCCGGGGTCTTCGCGCAGGTCCTCGGCATCGCCGATGTTCCGGCGGATCAGAGCTTCTTCACCTTGGGTGGAACCTCGGCGATGGCCTTGCGAACGGTCGCGCGCATCGAGCACGAGCTTGGCATCGAACTGTCCATGCAGGCGTTCTTCGCCGCGCCTACCGTCGAGGGTGTGGCGAAGAACGTCGGCCAGCAGTACTCGCCAGACGCGCCCATCATCGCGCGGTTGCGACAGGGCAACCCGGCCGAGCCCCCCTTGTTCTGCCTGTTCGGCGTGACGCTGTACCAGGATCTGGCGCTCGAGCTTCTGGAAGACCGTCCGGTGTTCGGGATCCACATTCCGTTTCGATATGTGCCGGGCGTCGATGAGCGACCGAGTCTGCAGCAAATCGGCGCCCGCTACGTCGAGCTCATCCGCGGTCTGCAAAAGACGGGGCCGTACCACCTGCTCGGGCTGTGCTTCGGCGGTGTGGTCGCGTACGAGGTCGCCAGGCAGTTGCAGTCGAGCGGCGAAACCGTGGCCATGGTGACCATCATCGATGCGGTCTTGCCCCACGGTATCGAGGTGAACCGGGCGCGGCAGCTCTACGGCCTACTCTCCAAGACCTGGAATGCGCCCGGCGAGGTCATGCGATCCGTCCGCAAGCGACTGGCACGGGTCATGGCTTGGCGATCGGCCCGGAGACTGGTGGAGAAGAAGCGATCCGATCCTCCCGCCGCGATCGACCTCCCCGTGGACGGTCCCGAGGTGGATGCCGAGGTGGCACGCTTCGCCGCGAGGCCGGGCCGGCTCTCGACGCGTGTGCTGGTGGTGTGCGCAAGCCAGGAGCCCTGGCCGACCTACGTGCGCGTGGCGCCCGATCAGGGTTGGAAGGGCTGGGCCGACAGCGTCGTGGTCCGCAGCGTCCCGGCCAACCACCTGGGCGTGCTGCGCGAACCGCACGTACGGCTGTTGGCCCAGGCCCTGTCGGAGGTCACCACCGGCCAAGACGCCTGAGCTCCGCTGGCGCGCTCGAGCGCGACCCGCCGGAGCCGCACGCTCAGCCCTTGGAGGACTCGGCACCCTTGTATTCGATGATCGAGCTGCGCTGCCCACGCAGGCGGTGCCAGAAATAGCGAAGTTGGCCGAGTGCACAAGCGACCTTCCCGACGACCACGGACACGGCGTAGAGGGCGGAGTCCGAGCGCGAGAAACCGCGTCTGCGCATCGACAGGAATACTCGCGCCGCCAGCACCGGGTAGGCCGCCAACAGCAAGGCCGAGGCGAACGGCCAGATTGGCAGGAGCCCAATCGCGCCGAGGGGCACCGCAGCCCCCCAGACGAAGTTGCTGCGTACCTGCTTCGCACAGAACCCCTCGGAGTCGCGCCGGTGCAAGAGGAAGCCCTCGGCATAGGCGTGTCCGCTGCGAACCGTCCGCCTCCACCACTGGCCGAACCGGGTGATGTTCGCGTCGTGCAGGGTCATCTCGCCATCGATGCGCAGGATGCGATGGCCATGTTGGCGCAAGCGCAGGCACAGCTCCGGCTCTTCTCCGGCGATTAGGCTCCCGTCGTAGCCGCCAACGCTCGCCAGGGGCGGGATGCGCATCAGGGCGTCTCCGCCGCATGCATCGGCCGGCCCCACCGGCGTGTTCCACTCGATGTCGCACAGACGGTTGTAGATCGAAGCGCCCGGATGCCGTTCTCGCCGGCGCCCGCACACGACGGCCAAGGCTGGATCCTCCGTGGCGACCCGCACCGCCCGGGCGAGCCAGTCCGGATCGACCTCACAGTCGCCGTCGACGAACTGCACGAGCGTCGCGTCTGGCATCAGCGCGCGCAGGTGGCCGAGGCCGGCGTTGCGGGCGCGCGCCGCCGTGAAGGGCGCCCCCATATCGAGCTCGACCACAGCGGCGCCCATCTGCTTGGCCAAGGCGACGCTCCCGTCGGTAGAGCCCGAATCCACATAGACCAGGTGGTCGACCTTCCCCGCGAGCGAGGACAGGCATCGTCGCAAGCGCTCGCCCTCGTTACGCCCGATCACCACCGCCCCGAGCGACGCCGACGGGACGGTGGTCATGCCGCGGCACCCTTCGCGGCCTGGCCGAGCGACGCCAGGTACGGGCGCAGGATGTCCGCGACCGCCGCCACGTGGGGCTCCTGCAACATGCTGCCGTGCCCACCCGGCACGTCGTAGGCGCGCGCACCTTCGCGACTGCGCCGACTCCAACCAAGCAGCGGATCACGGTACAGACGGCGGTAGGGCTCGTCCGGGCCCTCACCCTCGCTGGCGCGAAACAACACGATCTCGTGCCGCAAAGCCCGGCGCGGCCGGTATTCCGACTCGGCGACGTTGTACACGCGGCGGATGTCGATGCTGCGCAGCCACGGCGGCGGAGCAATGCCGAGATCCAGGCAGGCCCGTAGCCCGGCGATGGACATGCGATCTCGGGCTTGGGTCCACTTGCGACGGATCTGGTAGCCCGTGTAGCGACGAAGCTTGCCGGCCACGATGCGCGCGATCCCTGCCGGCGAGCTCTGCTTCCATGCCTGGCGAACGCGGCCGATCCGTCGCTGGTTTTCGAGGTGAGGCTCGCGCTCGGCCTCCACGTCGGCGGCGTCGAACACCGCCACCAGGTGAGCGCTCTCCCCGGCGTCTTCCAGTTGCAGCGCCATCTCGTAGGCAAGGACCCCGCCGGCGCACAACCCACCCAAAAGATAGGGCCCGTGCGGGTAGAGCGCGCGAATCTCGGCCACGTAGTGCGCGGCCATGTCATGGATGCGCGTGTGCACGATGGGTGTCTCGGGTTGCCCGTAGGGCTGGACACCGTAGACCGGGCGATCGTCCAGTCGCTCGGCCAGGTTGCGGTAGAGCAGGACCTCGCCGTCGGCGTCGTGCACCAGGAACAGCGGAGTGCCGTCACCGCCCGTGTGCAGAGGAACGAGCGCCTGCTTGGTCTTCGGCTGATCGATGGCCGGGGCGAGCAGCGAGATCGTCGGCGATTCCAGCAACGCGACCAGCGGCACACGCACGCCGAGCTCCCGCTCGATGCGCGCGCAAATGGTCACCGCCTGCAAAGACGTCCCACCGAGGTCGTCGTAGTAGTGGTCGTTCGTACCCACCTCGGAGATCCCCAGCACCTCGGACCAGATCCCGCAAAGCGCCGCCTCGGTCGGGGTCTTCGGTGACACCGCTTCGCTGGCCAGGTCACGATCGTGTCGCGAGCGCTGGCGCGACGCCGCCAGGATCTCGTCGGGGCTGCGGTAGCAACGCGCGACCCGGTTCCAGCGCGCCGATCGGGTGACTGCCTGAGCGACCGACTGGGCTGGCGACGCGGTCTGCGCCTTCTCGTTCGGGGTAGGCAGCTCCACCGGGGCCTGCCCGGGCGCGTATGCGACTTCGGAGGCCTGCGCGGTGGACATCACGAAGCGCAACGCCTCGCCCTCCTCCCGCACCTCTGCGGCCAGGCTGTCCAAGAAGCGCCGGGCCGGCATGTTGCGTTTGCTGGGAATGAACGGCATCTCGATACGCGCCTTGCCAGCCGACGCGGAGATCTTGCCAAGCTCTCGAAGCACGGCATGCTCGACACCACGTCCAAGCACGCGGCAGCTGAGCAGGAAGGTATCGACCAGCAAGGCCTCACCGAAAAGGCCGTAGATCACGACGCCGACCAGACCATAGTCACCGAAGCGATCTCGCACCTCCACCACGAGACAGCTCTGGTCCTGCTGTGCGACCTGCACGATCTCGGCCTCGCTGCGCCTGCGCGTGGTGAAGTTGAACTGGTTGGTGCGCTGGGTGAGCTGCGCGACGCGTGCGATCTGGCTCGCCGTCGGCGCCGCGATGTCGATCCGCAGATCGAGTTCCTCGATGAACGCAGCCATGCCAGTCGACGACTTGGCCAGTCTGTCGCGCGCCAGGTTCTCGCGGACCATGTCGCTGCGCTGGCGGTCCTCGTCGGTGACGACCAGCACGTCGAGCGGCCAGACGTTGCCGAGAAACGCGACGGGATCCTCGTCTTCGCCCAGGTTCAAGACCAAGACCTCGGGGCACGCGGCGCGAACCTCGGCACACTCCACCGGGTTGTCGTCGATGAAGGCGAAGCTGTCGAGGCCGAGGTTGAGCTCCTGGGCCAGCGCGCGAACACTCTCGGACTTCGGCTGCCAGTGGATTTGGGCGGCGACGATGTCGTCGAGCTTGAGGACCATGTCGTCGCGATTTTCGAACACCTCGAAGACGTCGGCGGCGCTGTTCTTGCTCGCCAGGCAAAGCAGGACGCCGGCCTTCTTCTTCTCGAGCGCGAAGCGCTGGAGATCCGTCTCCCGTTCCCTGATTCGGATGCCGGAAACCCCGTCCTCGCCGACGATGCCATTCCACAAAGTGTTGTCGCAGTCGAGCACCAAGACCTTGACCGGCTGGGTCTTGAGCGCGTGGGCCAGGCGGGCGACGTCGTGGGCGAGCGCCGCGAAGAAGCGTGGCGTGTAGGGGACATGACCCAACCGATCCTGTTCGGGATCGAGCAGCCGCTCGAGGGGCCAGTCCTCGAAAGCATCCATCGACAGAAAGCGCACGTTCGACAGATCCGCGACGTCGGCGCGGAACGCCTTCTCCAGTGCCTGCAACGACACGCGCAACTCGGGGCGTGATCGCAGCGCGCTGGACGGCGGACACAGGCCCACCACCAGCGGGGTCGCCGCCCTCTGGGCTGCGGCCCGTACGGCCGTTGCCAGGTCGACAGCGTTGCGCTCCACGCTGGCGCTGCGCTCGTCCGCGCGGTCGATCTGACCGTCAGCGCCGCGCAGCCAGTCCTCGAAACGAATCAGAAGGACGTTGACCCCGTCGCGATTGTGCGCGAACGCGCTGTTGGCGTCGAGTAGCTGCTGGAATGGCTGACCGTAGGGCGCGAGCACGGCCGGCGTCACGAGCCCAGACTCTTCCAGCATGAGCGACAACGGGCCCAACAGCGGATCCGCGGTGAAGCTGCTGGCGATCACGACGCCTGTCCACGGCTGGGAGGATTCCTTGGGGATGTGAAGCGTGCTGTCCATCGCAATGAGAGGAGCTGGTGTTAGATGGTCCGGATGGGAAGACGCCTTCCCCTGCGCAAGTAGTTGCTTGGTTGGGCACGATTGCTACGACCACGGCGGTTACCGTGGGGCGACGCTCGGATGTCACAGCAAGTGCTGGGCCAGCCGACGCGAGCGGTCGGCGTGCATGGCACGGTGGGTGCGCGTCCGCACGCGCTGCAGGGCTTCGAGCCCCATGCTACGGAGGTGCGAACCGGTGGCCGCCATCTCCGACATCGCAACCGCCAGCGCTGGCGCATCACCCGGCGGGACCAGCAGGCCAGTACGTCGGTGCTCCACGTGCGGACGCAGGCCGTCGGTGTCGGAGGCCAACACTGGAACCGCGCGCGCGGCGGCATCGAAGACGATGCGTGGCTGTTCATCGGAGAGGCTAGGCACGATGGCGACATGGTGGCTCTGCAGGAACTCGAGAAACGGCTCTCCGTTGGCGACGGGAGGAAAAGCCCGAACCTCGAAGGGGCCATCGCTCGCCGCCGCGCAGACCGCCGATCGAAGTGGACCATCGCCGATGAAATGCAACGCACCCCTCACCTTCGCCTTCGCCAGCGTCTGGGCAGCCGCAAGCAGGATTTCGATGCCCTTTTCTGCCACCAGCCGGCCCGCGAACAGAAATCGGACCGGCTGGCGCGCCTTTTCGTCCCAGGCTCGGCATGCCCGCTCGTGGTCGAGCACGTCCTCCGCATTGACCCATGTGGCGGGCGCGACGAACGCAGGCGTGCGGGCACGACCGTGAAACTGATCGAGATAGGCGGGCTGGGTGTAGAACGAGACGTCCGCCAGACGACAGCCCAACCGTCCCAACGTCTCGTAGATCGCCCCTTCGATCCGCTTCCGTAACGGAACGACGGAAGCATTGGCGGGCCTTCGCCAGGGCGCGCTCTCGACGATGACCACGATCTTCTTGCCACGTGCGCGCGCCATCGGAATCGCCAGCCATCCCATGGGATACGGCCAGCCGGCGATACCGCTGTGAACGATGTCCGAGCCCCCCACCGCGCGCCAGACCGTGGCCACGGTCTTGGGCAAGTCCAGCAAGGCGCGGACTCGCGATCGCGAGTCCGGCAAGGGGATGATGCGAATCTTCTTTTGCGTTTCGTCGTCGAGCGGCACCAACTCGGCCCCCTCGTGCTGCGCGGGTGAGAGCTCGCGACGGGGCGCCGCCAAGATGTAGCCCGGCAGATACTCGAGGTGTTGAACCAGGTCGTGGTGCCAAGCGCGATCGAACAGAACCCGCCCGCCGCCGTCAGTGAAGTACGGGATGTTGGTTACGCTGAGATAGCGGCGATCCAGAATGCAAAACGCCTCACTCACCACGGCTTTCGATGCCAGGTCCCGACAAAGGTGACGACGCCCATCCCGCCCCCTCTCGCGATGTTTCTCATCGGTTGCCGCGCGAGATTGCGTTTGGGCTTTCCCGCGACACAATCATCCCAGCATGTGCGGAATCGCCGGCGCCGTTGGTGCCATTGATGAGGGTCTGGAACGCGGCGTTCGACTGATGATGGATGCGCAGACGCATCGCGGGCCCGACGACGAAGGGCTGTTTCGAACGCAAGAGACCCCCGGCGTGGTCTTCGGATTCAGACGCCTGGCCATTCTGGACCTCTCCCCCGACGGGCATCAGCCGATGGTCGACGATGCGAGGCGGAACGTGGTGATCTTCAACGGCGAGATCTACAACTACGCCGAGCTGCGCGGGGATCTGGCGGCCGAAGGCGAGCGCTTTCGCTCGACGGGAGACACCGAGGTGCTCTTGCACGCCTGTGGACGCTGGGGAGATTCGGCGCTGACTCGCCTGCGCGGCATGTACGCGTTCGCGTTCTATGACCGTGCTCGCCGAAGCGTGTTGCTCGCCCGCGATCGCCTCGGCATCAAGCCGCTCTACTACGCCAGGGTGAAAAGGCCGTCAGGCAACGCCGTCCTGTTCGCGTCCGAGCTGCGCGCCCTGCTGGCCACCGGGCTTTTCGAACGTCACCTCGATCCGCTCGGAGTGGCGAGCTATCTGTGGAACGGATTCGTCGTGGGCCCGGGTACGGCCGCAAGAGGCGTCTTCCTGTTGCCGCCAGGCTCGTCGCTGTGGCTCGATCTGGACGCGCCCGACCTGACCCCGCGGCGCTACTGGTCGCTGGCCGGTCGCACGACCGTCGCGGAAGACGAGGCGGTAGACACGCTTGGAAGCGAGCTGCTCACCGCCACCCGCCAGCACCTCGTCAGTGATGTCCCGCTGGGGGTCTTTCTTTCGGGCGGCGTGGATTCGAGCGCGGTGACGGCGCTGGCCGTTCGCGCGGGCACCGGGAGAATCAAGACCTTTCACATCGGCTTCGAGGAGGCCGCCTTCGACGAGTCGAGCTACGCCCGAAAGGTCGCGTCGGCGCTCGGCACCGAGCACCAGGAGTTCACCCTGACCCAGGAGCGTTTCGGCGCCGACCTCGATGGCGCGCTGGCCAGCCTGGACCAACCGACCTTCGACGGAATCAACACCTACTTCGTCAGCCGGGTGGTCCGCGAGGCGGGCTTCACGGTCGCGCTGGCGGGCACCGGGGGCGACGAGCTGTTTGGCGGCTACCGCAGCTTCCGCGATCTCCCGTCGAGCAGATCCATCGGGCGTGCTTTGCGCATGGTCCCCGCGGGGCTGCTCGGTTCGGTCGCGCGCCTGGTGACACGCCTCAAGACCGGAAGGCCGGGCGAGGTGCCGCCGCAAACGCGCTGGGGAAAGCTCGGCGATCTGCTCGCGACCCGCGGCGACATGCTTGCCCTGTACCAGGTGGCGTACGGCCTTTACACGCGGGACTTCATCGACCAGCTCGGCCGGACCACCCCCGCGCTCGACGCCGTATCGGGGCTACCCAAGCCACGGTTCGAAGAGCTGGCGCAGGTCGTAGCGTCGGCCGCACCGCTCGATGCGGTGAGCCGCATCGAGCTGGCCCTGTTCATCGGCGAGCGGCTGTTGCGCGACACCGATGTGGCGAGCATGGCGCCGTCGTTGGAGGTGCGGGTGCCGCTGCTCGATCATCGGGTGGTGGAGGCCGCCCAAGCCGTGCCCGAGGCAGCGCGCTTTCGCCCGCTCGGCAAGAAGCGGCTGCTCAAGGAGCTGGCCATGCCGGGTCTGGATCCGGCCATCTTCGATCGCCCCAAGGCCGGGTTCGTCTTGCCCATCGAGGTGTGGGCGAAGGATCGTCTGGCCGGACAGATCCAGGCGACCTTCGCCGACCGGGCGCTGGCCCGCGACGTGGGGCTCGACCCGGATGCGCTGGGCCGCCTTTGGCGTGCCTTCCGCGACAGCGCCCCTGGGCTCTACTGGTCACGCATCTGGGCGCCCTTCGTGCTGCTCGACTGGTGCCGGCGACACAAGATGGCCCTCGGGTGATCGACGTAGAAGGTTTGGTCGCAGACTGCTAGGTTCGCGGACCTCGCGGCCACCCGGCGGCGCAGCCAGACCATGATCGACACGACCGACCTCGCCAAGGAATACGGTGCCCGCGTTCTGTTCGAAGACGTCACGCTTCGATTGAACGCAGGCAACCGCTATGGCTTGGTGGGCGCCAACGGCTCGGGCAAGACCACCATGCTGCGGCTCTTGGCGGGCGACGAAGAAGCCTCGCACGGCACGATCACGCTGCAGAAGCGGGCCCGGCTCGGCGTGCTTCGCCAGGACCGCTTTCTCGAGGACGACGCCATCATCCTCGACCTGGCCATGCGCGGCGACGCGGTGGTCTGGGAGGCGCTCGGCGAACAGCGGCGCCTGTCGCACGAGGCGGTGCCCGACGGCGCGCGCATCGCCCAGCTCGAAGACGTGATCGCCGCGCACGACGGATACA
The DNA here is from genome assembly GCA_964647025.1 of uncultured Myxococcales bacterium. GTDB lineage: Bacteria > Myxococcota_A > Polyangia > Fen-1088 > Fen-1088 > Fen-1118. The sequence goes on from CAZYFU010000075.1 coordinate 29,093, forward strand.
CCTTGGAGGCGCGTTCGAGCAAGGTCCTGGAGGGGCTGGGCATTCCGGTGCGTGTGCACCGCCTGCCACTGTCGACCCTGTCGGGCGGCTTCAAGCTGCGCGTGCTCTTGGCCCAGGTCCTGATGGCCGGCGCCGACATCCTGCTGCTCGACGAGCCGACCAACCACCTCGACATTCTCACCATCCGCTGGCTGGAGAAGTTCCTGGCCGCCTACACCGGCTGCGCGATCATCATCTCGCACGATCAGCGCTTCCTCGACAACGTCACCACCCACACCCTCGACGTCGACTAC
>CAZYFU010000076.1:0-29280 GCA_964647025.1 uncultured Myxococcales bacterium
TGGTGTCGTAGAACAGGCGAAATACGCTATCGCCGTCGTTCTGATAGTTCTTCGCGGCGTTGATTCCGCCCTGGGCCGCGATACTGTGCGCGCGGCGGGGGCTGTCCTGGTAGCAGAAGCAACGAACGTTGTAGCCCAGCTCGGCCAACGATGCCGACGCCGCCGCGCCCGCAAGCCCCGACCCGACCACGATGAGGTTGAACTTGCGCTTGTTGGCCGGGTTCACCAGCTTCATCTCGAACTTGTGCCGGGACCATGCCGTCTCGACGGGGCCGCCAGGAGCGCTCGAATTCAGGTCCATGATCAGCCTCCCACCAGCTTGAAGTAGACGGCGCAGGGCAAAAAGATGAAGCCGGCGACAAAGGCGATGGTGGCGCCGCCGAAGACCGCCCGAATCACCCTGTCGATCCTGGGGTGCTTGATTCCGATCGACTGGAACATGCTGTAGCCGCCGTGGAGCATGTGCACCCCCACCAGACAGATCCCGATGACGTAGAGCCAGACGAGCCAGCCGTACTGAAAGCTGTTCCAGATATTGGCGTATGCGTCACCCTCGACGTGAGGCACCGGCGCGACCTTCGCGCCCAAAGTGAAGTGCGCAATGTGGAAGACCACGAACGCCAGCACCAGCGGGCCTGAGTACTTCATGGTCCGCGCCGCATACGAGACGCTCCGCCACCGCCGCGTCTGGTAGCCCACGGGCCGCGCAGCGCGCTGGCGCAGGTAGAGTGCCGTCGCGGTCAAAATGTGCAAGATGGCCGCCCCGAGGATCACGCTGCGTGCAGTCCACAGCACCGTCGGCGAGATGCGGAGCAGGCTACCGTAGCCGTTGATGACGGCAGGCCCCTTGAAGAACAGCATCATCCCGACCACGTGCTCGATGCAGAAGGCGAACAGGACGAATCCCGACACGGCCATCTGCACCTTCAACCCTATAGTGGATCGCAGAAACGACCAGATCGCTGCCATGGTTTCCTACTTAGCATGCCGAACCGCGACGTCACCACCAAATCGCACCCGTGTTCCCCGAATTGACCTCACGTCTCCCCCAAACAGGCCAATCCGAGTCCTCTTTCACCGCTCACCTTCGAGCGGCGCCCTCGCGGACGTATTGCGACATCTCCCGTCCTGTTTTCCGCAAACCGACACCTCAAACACCGGGGCTGCGGCACGACAGGCTACCCCATCGCATTGGCCATGGTCTGGCCCAAATCGGCGGGGGTCGGGGCGATCGCGATGCCGGCATCCTCGAGTGCCGCGATCTTGTCGGCCGCCCTGCCCTTGCCACCGCTGATGATGGCACCGGCGTGCCCCATGCGACGGCCCGGCGGCGCTGTCAGACCGGCCACGAACGCGGCCACGGGCTTCTTCACGTGGTCCTTGATGAACGCCGCGGCCTCCTCCTCCGATGTCCCGCCAATCTCGCCGATCATGAGGATCGCCTTGGTCTCATCGTCGCGCTCGAAGAGGCTGAGACATTCGACGAAGTCGAGCCCCTTCACGGGATCGCCGCCAATGCCAACCGCGGTGCTCTGCCCCAGACCCAGCAACGTCAACTGGTAGGCGGCCTCGTAGGTCAGCGTTCCCGAGCGGGACACGATGCCCACGGTTCCGGGCTTGTGGATGTAGCCAGGCATGATGCCGAGCTTCGCGCTCCCGGGGGTGATGACGCCGGGACAGTTGGGGCCAAGCAGTCGGCACGACTTGCCCTCCAACGCACGCCGTACACGGACCATGTCCAGTACCGGGATGCCCTCCGTGATGCACACGACGAGCTCGATGCCCGCGGCGGCCGCCTCGAGAATGGCGTCTGCCGCTCCTGGGGGAGGAACGAAGATCACGCTGGCGTTGGCGGCAGTCGCAGCCACCGCCTGGGCCACGGTGTCGTAGACGGGAAAGCCCTCGTGGGTGCTTCCGCCCTTCCCTGGCGTTACGCCCGCGACGACGCGGGTTCCGTACTCGCGCATCTGCTTCGCATGGAAGGTGCCGGCCGCGCCGGTCAGCCCTTGCACCACCACGCGGGTGCTCGCGTCGACCAGGATGGACATGGCTAGCCCTTCCTCCCTGCGACGAGCGCGACGATACGCCTGGCGCCGTCGGCCATGTCGGTCGCCGTCGTTATCGGCAGCCCCGACTCCGCCAGCATCTTCGTGCCCAGCTCGACGTTGGTCCCGGCCAATCGAACCACCAGGGGAACATGCAGACCGACCTCCCGAGCAGCCGCGATGATCCCGGCCGCGATGACGTCACACTTCATGATGCCGCCGAAGATGTTGACGAAGATGCCGTTCACCGCCGGATCCGAGGTGAGGATCTTGAACGCCGCTGTGACCTTCTCTTGGGTAGCACCGCCGCCGACGTCGAGGAAGTTCGCGGGATTGCCACCGAAGAACTTGATGATGTCCATGGTGGCCATGGCGAGACCGGCACCGTTGACCATGCAACCGATGGTCCCGTCCAGCTTGATGAAGCTCAGATCGAACGCTCGCGCCTGGGTCTCGCTCGCGTCCTCCTCGTCGAGGTCGCGCAGCTCCGTCAAGTCGCTGTGGCGATCGAGCGCGTTGTCGTCAAAGGTCATCTTGCAGTCGAGCGCCAGCACCTGCCCTTGTGCGGTCACCACCAAGGGGTTGACCTCGACCAACGAAGCGTCGAGGGTCATGAACGCTTGATAGAGCCTGAGCAGGAACGCCGCCGCACTCTTCGCTTCGCCCCCTTCGAGACCGAGCGCATAGGCCAGGTTCCGGGCTTGGTATGCAGAGAGCCCCACCGCGGGGTCCACGTGCTCGATGAAGATGGCCTCGGGTGACTTGGCCGCCACCTCTTCGATGTCCATGCCACCCGCTGCCGACGCCATCACCGCCACGCGACTTCTGCCCCGATCCACCAGCACCGAGGCGTACAGCTCGCGAGCGATTGGCACGCCTTGCTCGATCAACAGCCGCTTGACCACCTTTCCCTCGGGTCCGGTCTGATGCGTTATCAGCGGTTTTCCATAGATCCCGGCCGCCACTTGGCCAGCTTCGTCGGTCCCGCGCACTACCTTCACGCCACCGCCCTTGCCGCGGCCGCCGGCATGGATCTGTGCCTTCACCACCAAGGTCGGATTCTGGGTGGCAGAGATGATCTGCTCGGCAGCAGCGCCGGCGCCGCTGGGATCCAGCAACGCCACGCCCATGGGGACGGGCAGGCCCAGCTTCGAGAGCAGCTCCTTTGCCTGATACTCGTGGATCTTCATCAGGTCCGTTGATCCAGGGGGATGTAGTGCTGCTTCACCGGGCCGGTGTAGATCTGACGAGGCCGGCCGATCTTCGTAGCTGGATCCTCATGCATTTCCTTCCAATGCGCGAGCCAGCCGGGGACACGCCCAATCGCGAACATGACAGTGAACATGTTGGTCGGGATGCGCAGGGCCCTGTAGATGATCCCGCTGTAGAAATCGACATTGGGATAGAGCTTCCGGTCGACGAAGTAGGGATCCTTCAAAGCCGCCTCTTCCAGCGTGCGCGCGATGTCGAGCAACGGGTCCTTGCGCTTGAGTCGCGCGAGCACCCTGTCACACGCGGCCTTGATGATCTTCGCCCGCGGATCGTAGTTCTTGTAGACGCGGTGGCCGAAGCCCATGAGCCGAAAGCCCGAGTCCTTGCGCTTGGCGAGGTCGATGAACTTCTGCGTGCCCCCGCCATCACGATGAATGTCCTCGAGCATGTCGAGCACGCTCTCGTTGGCGCCACCGTGCAGGGGCCCCCACAGGGCGCAGATGCCGGCGGAGATGACCGCAAATACGTTCGCCTGGGCGCTGCCCACCAGGCGCACCGTCGAGGTGCTGCAGTTCTGCTCGTGATCCGCGTGCAGAATCAGGATCTGGTTCAGTACCTTCACGATCTCCTCGTCGATCTCGTACTCGCGAGACGGTACCGAGAACATCATGTTGAGGAAGTTCGCGCAGTAGCTCAGGTTGTCCCGCGGGTAGACGAACGGCTCGCCCACCGACTTCTTGTACGAGTAGGCTGCGATGGTTCGAATCTTCGCCAGGAGGTGCGTGATGGTCTGCTCGTTCCGCTCGGGGTCGTTCACCTTCAAGGCTTCTGGATAGAACGATGACAGCGAGCAAACCATCGCCGAGAGAATCGCCATCGGGTGCGCCGTGGTCGGATAGCGGTCGAAGAAGTGCCGCATGTCCTCATGAAGGGCAGAATTCAAGGTCAGCAGCGAGGAGAAGCGGGAGAGCTCGTCCTCGTTCGGCAATTGACCGTAGATGAGGAGGTAGGCCACCTCCACGAAGGTCGACTTCTCGGCCAACTCCTCGATGGGAATGCCACGGTAATGCAGGATGCCGGCATCACCGTCGATGAAGGCGATGTTGCTGGTCACCGCCCCAGTGTTCATGAAGCCCTGGTCGAGCGTCACGTACCCTGTCTGCGCGCGCAGCTGGCGAATGTCTATCGCCTTCTCCCCCTCGGAACCAGTCAGGATCGGTAACTCGATGCACTTTCCGTTGATCCGAAGCTCTGCAGAATCTGCCATTGGCGCTCCTCCAGCATTGGTACACCTTGGATGCCAGCGGCATAAAAAGGACTCGTCGAGCCTGATTGCATAGCGCGACGGAGTCCGCAGCTCAGGAGAGAGTCCGGCGGTCTACCGGATGGGAGGGTCAGACGGCCACGGCCTGCGTCGACTCAGTGTCGCGCGGCGAGGCGGCGCGAACAGGCGCGTGTCTTCGCCTTATGATCGCGTGACAGCTTGTCGAACGTGGTCTGGCGCAGTTCCCGAATCGTGTTCTCGTAGATCTTCACCCACACCGGACGGCTGGGGCACGTATCCTGCAGAGCGCACGCCTTCGGGTTGAGCACGCACGGGCGGAACGCGAGGGACGACTGCGAGGCACCCAGCACGTCGAGAAGAGAGATCGCGGATGGCTCCCGCGCGAGCGAGAAACCGCCATGGATTCCGCGTACGGAGACCAACACGTTCGCCTTGACCAGACGCTGCAGAATCTTCGCTACGAACAGATCGGGGGCATCCACCGCCTTGGCAATCTCGGTCTTGGTCGCCAGTCGCTCGCGATGCTCGACGAGAAAAAGGAGGCATCGAATCGCGTAGTCGGACTGTTGAAGCACTGCAGACATGACGGCTATTCACTTCCTTCTGGTCGAGCGACCAACGATTGTTCTTAGCACAAGCGCACCTGTCGTTGTGAAGTTTCTCACACCGCGGTCCGAGGGGCCCGAGGTGTGATCGACGTGAACAAATCCTAGCGGAGTCGGAATACCCGCTTGCAAACCAGGCCGGTCGATTCGCTGGCGGGCTTGTCGATCGTCACCCAATCAGGATCGACGGGACTCATGCAGCGCTTGAATCGGGGATCGTGTCAATCTGGATTTCCCTGTATTACCCGTGACCGCGGCGCCTCCTGTCAGCACCGCTACCAGGTGACGACGGCCCGCCCGCCCCGGCTTGGACTCCCAGTCCGCCGCCGCGCCGCCCGGCCCGCCGACCAGCGCCACCGCCCTGGTCCAGGCCCGGGAAATCGGACCAAGCAACTCGCGGTTAGGGGATCTCGCTGGTGGCGCCCGTTTCGCCGAACCCCACGAGCTCCATGGTGGTTGGCTGAGAGATTCCGACACTCTTCACCAGCCCACTGATTGGAACCCCAGGGTGCATCCACGACGTTGCGGAAGAACGCCAAACGCCCCAGCTCGCATCGGTCATCGCCTTGAAGCATGCGGCAAACGTACCGGCCGCCACGCTCACGTGCTCTTGAGGCAGGCCCTGCCATGACACAACGAGCATATTCACCGAGGACTGGTACATCGATCGCATGAGATGAATCATGGGGCCCTGCAGCTCGGACACGCGGCCATCCTTGTCCTTCATCTTGACCGCACGGATCTCCATGGAGGCTGGATTGCTTCTGTCACCCATGAACAGCAAGATCTTGGTCACCGTCTTGCCGTAGTAGTTCTCGTTGGCGACCTCGACCCAGTAGGCGTCGCCCTCCTGGCCGACGATCTTGTAGGTCATCAGCGACGGCTGCCCCTTCTCGCTGACCATCTTGTGCTGCGTCCACTGGCCGACGACCACGGGCTTGGGCGCGAATCCCGTGGGCGCGGCAAACGCAGCCCCCGAGGGCACCATCGCAGCGATGCGCTTGTCGATGTCCGCCTTCGCTGCCGAATCGATGCTTGGTCCGCAGGCGGAGATGACACTGCTCAAGAAGATCAGAAGGAGGACGCCGGGCTTTTTCATGAGGACGGATTTTGCCCTCCACGCTGCCTCGGATCCAGGGTCTTGTTGCGGACCTGGTGAACGGACTACGCCGCTCCACCACTGCGCGGGTGAGTGACCACCTTGGTGTGCGAACGCTTGCCGGAGACCGGATGGCCGGGAACCTGCCAGCCGCTTGCGCGGATCGGCCGCGCCAGCGCGATTCGGAGCACCTCGGACATCGCGTGTACGGGCTCGATGCGGATGCGCTGGCGCAGATGCTCCGGGAGCTCGCTCAGCTCGGGCAGATTGCCTGCCGGAACGATGGCGATGTGCATCCCGGCTCTCACCGCCGCCAAGAGCTTTTCCTTGAGGCCCCCCACCGGCAACACCCGCCCGCGCAAAGTCAGCTCACCGGTCATCGTGACATCGCGGCGAATCGGAATTCCGGTCGCGAGGGACACAAGAACCGTGGCCATGGTGATGCCCGCCGAGGGCCCGTCCTTGGGGACAGCACCGGCTGGCACGTGGATGTGGATCTGCCGATCGGCGAAGTAGTCGCCCTCCACCCCAAGGCTGGCGATCTGGACACGCGCGAAGGACAAGGCGGCCTGGGCGGATTCCTTCATGACGTCGCCCAGTTGACCCGTGAGGACCATCGTCCCTTTCCCGGCCATGACCTGCGCCTCGACGTGCAAGACCTCGCCGCCCGCCTGGGTCCAGGCCAAGCCGTTGGCGATGCCGACCTCGTCGGTCTGTTGCCGCTCGTCGGGGATGTACTTGGGCGGTCCGAGGAACTTCCCGACTTCTTCCAGGGTGATCGGGGTGCGCTTGCCCTTCTTGACCGGACCAGCCGACTCCTTTTCGACGATCCTCCGCGCCACCTTGCGGGCCAACTGGGCGATCTGGCGCTCGAGCTCGCGCAGGCCGGCCTCGCGCGTGTATTCCGACACGACCTTGCGCAGGACGCTTCTGCCAACCTGGAGATCCCTGTCCGACAGTCCGGCCTCGCGAATCTGCTTGGGCAAGAGAAAGCGCTCGGCGATGACCAGCTTCTCTTCCTCGCTGTAGCCCGACAATCGCAGCGTCTCCATGCGGTCACGCAGCGGCGCCGGGATCGTGTCGGCGAGATTCGCCGTGGCGATGAAGAGAACCTTCGACAAGTCGAACGAGACCCCCAGGTAGTGATCCCGGAAGGTATGGTTTTGCTCGGGGTCCAGTACCTCGAGGAGCGCGGCCGAGGGGTCGCCGCGATAGTCCGCCCCCAGCTTGTCCACCTCGTCGAGCATGAAGACCGGATTCTTGGCTCCCGAGGTCTTGAGCCCTTGCAGGATGCGGCCGGGCAACGCGCCCACGTAAGTGCGGCGATGCCCGCGAATCTCGGCCTCGTCGCGCACTCCGCCCAAGGAGATGCGCACGAACTTCCGGCCCAACGCGCGGGCGATGGAGCGACCGAGCGAGGTCTTACCCACCCCGGGCGGACCAAGGAAGCAGAGGATCGGGCCACGACCGTCCTTGCGCAACTTGTAAACCGCCAGGTAATCGAGGATGCGCTCTTTGACGTGTTCGAGGTTGTAGTGGTCTTCGTCGAGAACCTTGCGGGCTGCGGCCAGATCGACGGGCTGCGCCTCGGGATCCTTCCACGGCAACTCGACCACCAAGTCGAGATAGCTGCGCACCACGGCCGCCTCCGCGCTCTCCGAGCTCATCTGCTCGAGCCGGCGCAACTGTTTGTCGGCCTCGGCGCGCGCCTCGGCGGGCAAACCGGCACTTTCGATCTTGTGGCGAATGTCCTCGAGCTCGTCCCGAAGCGAATTGTCGTCGCCCAGCTCGTGGCGGATTTGGCGAAGCTGCTCGCGCAAGTAGTAGTCGCGCTGGGTCTTCGACATCTCCTCCTTGGCGCGGCTCTGGATGCGGTTCTGCATCTCGAGGATGCCGATTTCGTTCTCGAGCGACTGGTTCACCTTGGTCAGGCGAGCCACCGGGTCTTCGGTTTCGAGAATCGACTGCGCTTCATTGAGCTTGAGCGTGAGGTTCGACGCGACCAAGTCGGACATCCGCCCCGGCTCGTCGACGTTTTGCAGCACCAAAGCCAGCTCGGGCTGCACGGTGCGCCCCAGCTCCGCCACCCGCTCCACGTTCTGCTTGACGGTGCGAACCAACGCCTCGACCTCCATGGTCGCCGGCGTGGGAAGCTCTTCGAGGACGTCTAGCCGGACCTTGTAGTTGGGCACGTCGGTCAAGAAACGCTGGATACGCGCGCGGCACAGCCCCTGCACGAGGATCTTGATGCCTCCGTCGGACAGCTTGCGCATCCGCATGACGATCCCCACGGTGCCGGTTCGGTAGAGCGACGACGGCTTGGGATCCTCCTCGGTGGCCTCGCGTTGGGCGACGATGAAGCACATCCGCTGCTCCGTCGCCAACGCCTGGTTCACGGCGTCCAGCGAGACCGGCCGCGAAACGCGTAGCGGCGCGATCATGTACGGGAACACGACCAAGTCGCGCACCGGCAAGAGGGGAAGCACATCCGGTATCTCCTGGTTCGCTCCCGAGCGCTTGCCTTCTTCCTCGAAGCTCATCGTGAAAGACATTATCAGAACCGATCAAGAAAGATCAGAAAATGGGGCCGCGTCAGGCGCCCGCCTTGACAGTGGCCGAAGCGTGCGACTAGCTTGCCCCCGCGCGCATGGTTGCTCGTCGCGAAAGGCACGGCGAAGGTCCCTAGGTTACCGGGGCCTACCGCCATGGGGCGCTCCCAGGTCATGAAGATCGCCACCGTCTACGGAACTCTCCTCGGGCTGCTCGCGGGCGCCACGGTGGCAGGACTCCTGGTGGGCCACGGCAGTCTTTCGGATCCATCGATCCTCGGCGTTCTGCTCGAGCTGCGTGCGACCCGGATCGCCGCTGCGATGCTGGCCGGGGCCGCGCTGGCCGTAGGAGGCGTCGTGGTGCAAGGGGTCTTCCGCAATCCGCTGGTGAGCCCATCCATCCTCGGCACCACGGCGGGGGCCAGTCTGGGCGGCCAGGTCGCGCTATTGCTCCTGGCCTGGGGAAGCATCGGCCAAGGCTTTCCGTCCGAGATGGTGCTCCCGGTGGGATGCCTGCTTGGTGCTGCCATCTCGCTGACCATCGTGCTTGCCTTCTGCCGCGAGCGGGCCGGAACCTTGATGCTGATCCTCACCGGCTTCATCCTCTCGTCGCTCTTCCTCGCCCTCGGGGGATTTGCGACCAGCCTCGCGCAGGACCAATGGGATCTCGGCCGAGCCGTGGTGTCGTTTACCTTGGGGGGCGTCGCCGGCACCGGCCTGCGCCAGGTGGTGGCAGCCCTTCCGTTCATCCTGATCGGACTCGCGGCATGCTGGGCCTGGTCGGGAACACTCGACGTCATGCTGTCGGGCGAAGACGAAGCGCGCACGCTGGGTGTGGAGGTCGGACAGGCGCGGCGATGGACCATCGTCTGGGTGGCCGTGCTGACCTCAGCCGCCATCGCCCTGGGAGGGAACGTGGCCTTCGTCGGCTTGATTGTGCCCCATGTCCTGCGCCCCATCGTGGGCGTGCGCCACCGCCGCCTGATCCCGGCGGCAGCCCTCCTCGGCGGCGCGTTCCTGGTCTGCTGCGATCTCATCACGCGGGTGCTACCCAGTCGCAGCGAGATCCCTCTCGGCGTCGTCACCGGAATCGTCGGTGCGCCCGTCTTCCTCTACCTTCTCGCCCGATCCCACCGCGAGGCGCTACATGGCTAGCGCTGCCCTCCTCGAGGCTCGTGACATCGGGGTGGCTCAGGGCAAGCGCACGGTGTTGCGCGGGATATCACTCACGCTCGAGGCTGGGCAAAGCATCGCGCTCATCGGCCCCAATGGTGCGGGCAAGAGCACCCTCCTCAAGGCGCTGGCCGGGATCCTCCCGCACGACGGCGAGGTCTGCTTCGGCGGTCAGCCCGCCGCATCGCTCTCGCGTCGTGAACGGTCGAAGCTGCTTGGCTACGTCCCACAGCACTCGGATCTGGATGCACCGCTGCGCGCGCGCGAGGTGGTCGCACAAGGACGCTATGCCCATCGCGACGCTTGGGGCCGCCCTGGCAAGGACGACGAGAACGCGGTCGCGGCAGCGCTGGAAGCCACGGATGCGACAGCCCTGGCCGAGCGTCCGTTCAATCGCTTGTCGTACGGGGAGCGACGGCTCGTTCTGTTGGCTCGCGCCCTCGCCACCGGCGCACGGGTTTTACTCCTCGACGAACCCACGGCCGCGCTCGACATCGCGCATGCGCTCTCGCTGCTCCATCGCGTGCAGGTTCTCACGGCGCGTGGGCATGCCGTGATCGTAGCCTTGCACCACCTCGATGAAGCCCTGGCCTGTTGCACGAAGGCGCTCTTGTTGCAGCAGGGACAGGCCTTTCGCGCCGGCCCTATCCGCGACGTGATCAGCCCCGAGCCCATCCGCCAGGTCTTCGGCGTGGATCTGCTGCCGGGCGCACACTTCGGCTACCGTCTGGCGGGAGCGCCAAGGCCGTGAATCGCGTCCGGGTGCTCAACGGCGCGGCGCTAGCAAGCGCGATGCTGGCCACGGCGGTGCTGGCGTGGCCGAAGGGCCCGGCGCGGATGCAGGCGACCGCCACGCCTTCCGGTGTGCCCCAAAGGGGTGCGCCGCGCGTCCGCCTTCCCAACGGCGAGTGGGGGATCGTCGACGCCTCGGGCACGACCGTCCCGTTGCGACGGTACGGCAACATCGTCTCGACCAACCTGGTCACCGATCGCCTCCTCGTCGAGATGTGCGAGCGCACGCGTATCCGCGCGGTCAGCCGCGCAGCCGCGGAGCGGAAGCGCGACGGCTACCGATACGCCGGCCTCCATACCATCGATGGCTTCGGCCCGGTGGAAGCCATCCTGGTGCTCAAGCCGGATCTGGTACTCATGAACCGGTTTGGCTCGCCAGGCGCCGCCGAGCGCTTGCGCGAGGCCGGTGTTCAGGTGTTCGACCTCGGCCAGTTGCGAGGGCGGGACAGCCTGATTCATACGGCGTCGAGCCTGGGCGAGCTGATCGGCGCGCCGGAGAGAGCGCAGCGGTTCATGGAGAGCTTCGAGCTCCGGATGCAGAAGGTCGCCGCCTCGCTCGGGGCCCAGCCGCGCAGGACGGGACTCTTCTTGTCGATTTTGGGACCGGATCTGCAGGCCGGGACGCGCGGGACCTCGTACCACGACATCATGAGCGCGGCCGGACTGCGGGACGTCGCCGCCCGCGACTATCGAGGATGGCCGGCATTGTCCGCGGAACAGGTGCTGGCGCTGGCGCCCGAGATCATCGTGACCCGGGAGGGCTCCGTCGATCGGATCTGCAAGTACCCCGGCATGGAGCACCTCCTCCCCTGCCAACGAGGCGGCGCGATCATCGACCTGCCCGGTGAGTTGCTCGACGAGCCCGGCCCAGCGATGCTCGACGCCGCGGAGATGCTCTTCTCGATGGTCTACGGCAGAGGCCGGTAACGTGGCCAACCTCGGCGCAGGTATTCCCTTCGTTGCCCGAAGCGTGGGCTGCTAGGCTTGCGCCGAATGCATCCGAGACACGCCTCGAACGATCCCTCCGGCAGCCAGGCCGCACCGCGCCTATTTTCGCGCCGCAAGCATTGGGCGAAGAGGCTGGGTACCGCCGAGGTGATGCCGACCTCCCGCGACGAGATGGACGTGCTGGGTTGGAACGCGTGCGACGTCATCCTGGTCACGGGCGACGCCTACGTCGACCACCCCAGCTTCGGCGCCGCGGTGATCGCTCGCGTGCTCGAGGAGCAGGGTTTTCGCGTCGGCATCATCGCGCAGCCGCCGTGGCAGTCGAGAGATGCGTTCATGGCGCTCGGCAAGCCCGAGGTCATGTTCGGAATCACCGCCGGGAACATGGATTCCATGGTGAACCACTACACGTCCGAACGGCGCATCCGCAGCGAAGACGCCTACTCGCCGGCAGGGCAGGCAGGACTGCGGCCCGACCGTGCCGCCATCGTCTATGCGCAACGCTGCCGCGAGGCCTTTCCCGACGTGCCCGTGATCTTGGGGGGCATCGAAGCGAGCTTGCGCCGGGTTGCCCATTTCGACTACTGGTCCGAGAAGATAAGGCGTTCGATCGTCCTCGATGCCAAAGCGGATCTCCTCGTCTTCGGCAATGGCGAACGCGCCGTGGTGGAGATCGCGCATCGCTTGGCCGCTGGCGAATCGCCGCAGACGCTGGTGGACATTCGCGGAACCGCCTTCGCCTGCCCGACCGACTGGCAGCCGGAGGGGGTCGTCACCGTCGACGCCCGCGACCCGGACCATCCACCCAGGCAGTCCGCTGATCGAACCAAGACAGCGCTCCGGATTCCGTCCTTCGAGGCGGTCACCCGTTCGCCCATCCTGTACGCGCACGCCTCGCGGATGCTTCACCTGGAGTCCAACCCGGGTAACGCCCGCGCCCTGGTCCAACGCCACGGCAATCGCGCCGTGTGGCTCAACCCGCCTCCCATTCCGTTGACCACGCCCGAGCTCGACGCCGTATATGACTTGCCCTACTCACGCAAACCGCACCCGGGCTATGTGAGCAAGCCGATACCTGCGTACGAGATGATCAAGAACTCGGTCAGCATCATGCGCGGGTGTTTCGGGGGGTGCACGTTCTGTTCTCTGACCGAGCACGAGGGACGCATCATCCAAAACCGCTCGGAGGCGTCCATCCTGCGCGAGATCGAGAACGTTCGCGACCGTACGCCCGGCTTCACGGGTGTCATCTCGGACCTGGGCGGTCCGACGGCGAACATGTACCGCCTCGCCTGCAAGAGCCGCGAGATCGAATCGGCTTGCAGGAAGCTGTCGTGCGTTTCCCCCGACGTTTGCCCCAACCTCGACACCGACCACACGTCGCTCATCGAGCTCTACCGTCGTGCACGACAGGTCCAGGGGATCAAGAAGATCACCATCGGCTCCGGCATCCGCTACGATCTGGCGGTCCGATCGCCCGCCTACGTCGAGGAGTTGGCCAAGCACCACGTGGGCGGCTACCTGAAGATCGCGCCCGAGCACACGCAGCCCGGCCCGCTGGCGAAGATGCAGAAGCCCGGGATCGCCACCTACGAGAAGTTCCGACAGCTCCTCGAACGGCACTCGCGGGACGCGGGCAAGGAACAGTACCTCATCCCGTACTTCATGGCGGCGCACCCGGGGACCACGGACGAGGACATGGTCGAGCTGGCCCTCTGGTGTAAGCGCAACGGCTTTCGGCCCGATCAGGTGCAGGCGTTCCTACCCACGCCCATGGCGCTTGCGACGGCGATGTACCACAGCCAGCACGACCCACTTCATCGCATCGACCGCAGCGCCGTCGCCCCCGTGTACGTGGTCAAGGGCGAGGCTCGGCGTCGCCTACAAAAGGCGTTCCTGCGCTACCACGACCCTGCCAACTGGCCCGTGCTTCGACAGGCCTTGCGCCGCATGGGGCGTGTAGATCTGATCGGCCACACAAAAAACTGCCTCGTGCCGCCGGAGCGACCGGGGCACAAGGCAGGTTCAAAGCTAAGAACCGGGACTAGATCACGCCGGTCTGGATGATCCGGCGCAACCCAGCGACCGGCAGACGCGGTCCGCGCTTCTCTTCTTCGAAGATGATGAGCGCGAGAGTCGCTGCGGTCAGGTCGCTGTTGGTGTCCTTGGCAATCACGCGAATTTCTTCGCCATTGCGGACGAGCCCTGCAACCTGGCTGAGAGTCACGTAGTGGCTCTCCTGGGTGTCGTACAGCTTACGGTTGGAGTAGCGTCTGATGATGCGCATGGTGGGGGAGTATGCCATGAACCCGGCGCGAAACGGAAAAAGTCATTCAAATTTGAATGTTTTCCTGGCACCGGGGTCTGTCCAAGACTGACAACTGTGTCGCGGTTCGAGAATCGACGGGTAAGACTATGATTGTGTCCACCATGCCCTGCCGAAGGCGAAAGAGGATTCCACCGACGGTGGTGTGCCCCGCCCTATTGTGCGCCCTCGTGCTGGCATCGAAGGCGGCTCCTTCGAGCGCGGCCAAGCCCAGGCGTGTCGCGGAGCCTCCGGCGGGCAACGTAGCCCTGGCCTCGGCACCGCCGCAGAAGACCGTCCTGGCTCTTCCCGTCGAAGGCATCTGGGGAGTCCTACAAGGGGCGGACAGCGACGGTACACACCAAGGGTATGCCGCCTTCGCCTACGATCTGGTCCCCGCCGAAAAGCCGGTCACGGAGGCTGTGTTCCGCAGCCGCGTCCGCCTCGCCGACCATCCTTGCTATGGGCGACCGATCCTCGCGCCGGCGGACGGACGCGTGGTTTGGGCCCGCGATGGCGCCCGGGAGCTGCCACCTTTCAAAGAGAGCAAGAGGCACGAAGCCGGCAACTTCGTGATCATTCGACACACAGCCGACGAGCTCACGGAATTCAGGCACCTCAAGCGCGGTTCAGTGACGGTTCGCGAGGGCGACGAAGTTCGGGCCGGACAGATCATTGGCCGCTGCGGGAACTCCGGGAACGCGTTCACGCCACACCTCCATTTCGCGCTCTTGGGATCGTACAGGCCCATCGCCACGCGGCCGATGCTGATGTCGAGCTACGAGGTGATGGATGACAAGGGGGGCTGGGCACCCGGCGACGGCGCCCTCCGGGCAGGGCAGATCATCCGTCCGGCGACCGGAAGGCCAACGCCCTGAGCTTGCGGGTGGTCCCCCTGCGCGGCCGGACAGACGATGGTCTGGCAGACGGTATCGCCCCAGTCCTGTGCTAGATCGTTGACGTGAATTCGCATCGCACTCGGTTGTTTCGAGGCCTGCCCGCAGCGGTCGCGTTGCTCACGTCACTCGTACCGGCCGCGGCCAGCGCCGCGGACTTCGCGGCTGCCGCCGACCGCGGCACGCTGCACGCGTTCCTGTTCGCTTTGACTGCCGGCTTCCTGACGTCGCTTACGCCCTGCGTATATCCGATGATTCCGATCACCATCAGCATCTTCGGCGGACGTGGGGGCTCGTCGCGGGCACGTTCGTTCCTGCTCGCCACGGCGTACGTGGCCGGCATCGCAGTGATGTTCGGCACGCTGGGCACCACCTTCGCGCTACTGGGCAAGGCCTTCGGTACTTTCCTGGCCAACCCGTGGGTCGTGGTTCCCCTGGCCCTGTTCTTCTTCGCCATGGCGGCGTCCATGTTCGGAGCGTTCGATTTGGCGTTGCCCGCCGCCCTGCAAGAACGCCTCTCCCGGGTCGGCGGCCGAGGCTTCGCAGGGGCGTTCCTGATGGGGCTCGTGGGCGGGCTCATCGCCGCACCCTGCACGGGGCCACCCTTGGCAGGCATCCTGGCGTACGTGGCGACCACCCGCGATGGTGTGCTCGGCTTCGCACTCCTCGCGACTTACGCCGCCGGCATCGGCGTGCCCTTCTGGGCCATCGCCGGCTTCTCCATGCAACTGCCGCGCTCCGGCCCGTGGATGAACGCGGTCAAGAGCGTCTTCGGCGTCGCGCTCATCCTCGCGGGCCTTTACTACTTGCGCCCCATCGTGCCAGCGTTGCGGGCGCTCACCGGAAACAGTGGGCTGTTCATCGCGGTCGCCCTCGCGACCGCTCTCGCCGGAGTCGGCATTGGCGCGATCCATCTCTCGTTCTCCGACGGCAAGAGGAAAGCAGCGCGCAAGGCCGCGGGTATCTTGTTGATGGTCGGAGGCCTACTGGCGTCCATCAACTACCTGCTCACGCCCGCGCTCGAGGTCGAGTGGTTGCGTTCGGAGCCCGCGGCGATCGCCGACGCAAGAGCGAGCGGGAAGCCTTTGCTCGTGGACTTCATGGCCGACTGGTGCTTGCCCTGCCAGGAGATGGACGTGAAGGTCTTCGGCCGTCCCGACGTGGCGCCGACGCTGGCCGAGTTCGTCTTGCTGCGCGTGGATCTGAGCCGGGAGAGCGAGGACGACAGCCTGGCTGCCCTGAAGGCCAAGTACCAGGTCGAGACCCTGCCGGCCATTCGCATCGTCAGACCCGACGGGCGGATTGTGGCGCAGATCAACCAACTGGTGTCCTGGCAGGAGTTCGTTAAGACCGCCACGGCCGCCAAGGATCGGATGGCGAGCCAATAGGCGGGTGCGCGCAGGTGGAGACTCTGGCCACGGGCTGCTAGGTTGCGCCGATGAAAACTGCGGCCCGCCTGCTCGTGTTGGCCTTGGCTTGCGCGCTCGGGGGCAGCGCACGTGGGGAAGACGGCGGTGTCCGCATCGTCTTCGCTGGCGATATCATGCTCGACGGCGGGCCTGGCCACATCGTAACCATGGGCGGAGATCCTTTCGCCAACGTGGCCCAAGTGCTGCACGACGCCGACTTGGCCATCGGCAACCTGGAATGCGCCATCGTGAAGGAGGGCCATCCCGAGGCCAAGGCGTTCACCTTCCGCGGCCCGGTCCAGGCACTCCCACTCCTCAAGAAGCACTTCTCGGCGGTGTCGCTGGCCAACAACCACTCGGGGGACTGGGGCAAGCGCGGCTTTTCGAGCGAGCTCGAGCTTTTGCGCGAAAACGGCATTTCCTTCTTCGGTGGCGGTGCCAATGCCCGGCAGGCCCGCCGCCCACTCCTGCTCGACGCTGGCGGCAAGCGCATCGCATTTCTCGGCTATAGCGACTACCCGCCCCGTCGGTTCGCCGCGGGGCCCGGGACACCGGGCACGGCCTGGCTCTTGGAGAAAGATGCGGTCCGAGACATCCGGCAAGCGAAGAAGCAAGCCGACTTCGTGGTCCTCTTCCTCCATTGGGGCGAGGATCTCGAACCGACGGTCACGCCCGAACAGAAGGCCCTGGGGCACGCGCTCATCGACGCGGGGGCCGACGCGATCATCGGCGGACACGCGCACATCACGCAGGACGAGGAGTGGTACAAGGACAAGCCCATCGTCTACAGCATCGGGAACTTCGTGTTCGACTACTACCCGAACGACCCACCTGTGTGGAAGGCATGGATCGTCAGACTGACGCTGGGCAAGCCAGGGCGGGCAGGCCTGGAGAAGATAGACATCGAGCTCGACCCCACGGGGATTCCGAAGCTGGCTCGGCAGTAATTTGTGGGCGCCGCCGCTTCCGGCTATTGAGAGGGGATGCCCCGCAAGCGGATCCTGACCGATCGCATCCGCCTCAAGCGCATTCCTCGGTGGCTGCGCTGGTCGCCGCTTCTGCTCGCCCCGCTCGTCCTGCTAAACCTGACGGTGGCGTTCTTCGGGAACTCGGTGGTCTTCCCGCTGTCGCCCTTCTTCGTGCGCAATAAGCTCGCGGCCCTGGGCCACTATGCGCTCCACCGCCCGGTTTGTCTCTTCACAGGTCACGCCGACATCGACGCCGCCGTAACGCAGGCCGAGGCCAAGCACCGCCTGCCACGCGGCCTGCTCGCCGCCATCGTACAGATCGAGTCGAGCGGCCGGGTTCATCGCATCTCCTCCGCCGGTGCCATGGGACCGTCGCAACTCTTGCCGTCCACGGCGAAGCTGCTGGGAGTCTCCGATCCTTTCGACCCGAGCGAATCGATCGACGGCGCCGGGCGCTACCTTGCAACGCAACTGGCCACCTTCCGCAGCGTCCGGTTGGCGGTAGCCGCGTACAACGCCGGTCCAGGCTCCATCGTGAGACGCACGGTCCCCCAAAACGGCGAGACCGAGGGCTATGTTCGCAAGGTCATGGCCGCATACGCGCACCTGCGGCGAACCGCACCGGAAGAGCTGGCGAGGCGGTGACCACGAAAAGCGCTTTCACCGGTCGGCCTTGATGACGAACCGACTGTCGAGAAGCGCGAGCACGGCGATGGGGACCACCTGGACCAGGTGGTAGAGAAGCCCCACGGCCAGCCCCTGTTCGTAGCTCACGCCGAACGGCTGCAAAGCCGCGATGGCGCCCAGCTCGAAGACGCCGAGATTCCCGGGCACCAGGGGAACGGCGATGGCCAGGTTGACCGCCAGGATGACCAACATCCCCGACGCGGCCGGAGCGGTCACCCCAACCGCGTGCATCACCGCGAGCACACAGGCGAGGTCGACGAGCCAGCTTCCTACCGAAGCCAGCAACGCGCGACCGAACAAAGATGGTCGGCGGACGGCCGCGAGCCCCGCGCCAAACGAGGTCAGCATGCGGGGCAACTTGCGCCGACCCGCGATGAGCACCGAGCCCAACCACAGGACGGCGGCCAGCCCCACAATGAGGAAAAGCGACTTGCGAATCCACGGCTGCACATGGGGCAGAAGAAATGGGATGGGGGCGAGCACGAGGGACAGGGCCAGGGCTTCGACGAGCTTCTCGACCGCCGTCACGCCCGCGGTCGACGCGACGGACACGCGATCGTCGCGCTTGAGCAGGTACGCGCGCATGAACTCGCCCGCGCGTCCTGGGACCAACGCCGTCGCTGCGGAGCTCGCCAGGGTGAAGCGCTGCGCCCGCAACCAAGGGATCAGCACGAGGGGCACCATGAGCGTGCGAAACACGCTCGCCCGACACACCAGCTGCGCCAGGGTGAGCAGGCAGGCCACCGCCAGGCCCGCCGGTTTCGTGTGAGCCAGGGCGCGCAGCACCGATTGACCGTCCAGGTTCCGCACGAACAGGTAGAGCCCGGCCGCCAGAACCGTGTAGCCGATGACGAACGCGAGCTTTTTACTCCGGCTCCGCGGACGCGATTCCGGTCGAAGGTGCAGCAATGACATACGTGACGCGCCCCAGCGGGCGGACTCTCCAGCAAACGCCTCGCGGAGCTCCGCGGGCTGCCCTTCGGATGCCGAGGCAGCGAATCGGTCGCGTTACTCCATGCCCTGAACCACGCGCGCGGCCCCTGAGGCCTGCTGCCGATGGTAAAGGCGAGAGAGCAGTCGTTCGAGCTGCGGCGAGTCTCCGATGACCGCCTCGACCGACGTCAGCGCACCCCAGTGGAAGCAGTGAGACAGACGCAACCCGGTCGCGTCACCCTTGGGTGACTTTGCGTCGGAGTCTGCTACCAACCCGTCATTCCACAATCAAACCGCACATGGTGGTGCGACCTTCGTCTCGCTCTGGCTTCCGATTCACGTACCGATGGTCGCTGCTCCCGTTCCTCGGCGCCATCGGCGCGTGCGCGAGGGTGGCACCGCCACCATCCAAGGCGCCGGCGGGGGCCGGGCCACGCCACGAGACGGCGCAGCCCAGGCAGCCTTGCGCCTCCGAGCCTCTGCGCAGCACCGGACGCGTCCACTACGTGTGCGACTGTCAAGCGGGCGCGGATCCTCGCTGCGCCGCCGGGCAAGACCGCAACGCCGGGACGACTCCGAACGCACCACTGCAATCCTACGCGAAGGCCGCCGAGGTCTTCGCCAGCATGCAGGCCGGAGACACCGTGGCGTTCTGTCGGGGCGGCCGGTGGAATCTCAGGGACGGGGCCGCCTGGGCCAATCCAAGGTGCCGAAGGGACGCGACCTGCGACATCCGAGACTACGTGCCCGCGTGGGGTCGGGCGGACTCGCGGCCGCCGTCGTTCTGGATCGACGGTGGAGGCGCCGGCGCCACGCTGATGAGCTTCATCCATCCGCCGGCTCACTTCGAAGGTTATCGGGTGCTGAACCTCGACCTCCACGGCGGCAGCGACGACGTGGCGCTCTTCTTCTTCAACGAGACCACCGACGTGGATCTCTGCAACATCGAGAGCGACGGATTCGGCATCACGGTTCACATCGCCGGTGGCGACGGCCCGCGTTTTGGCGTGTCGTCGAACATCGTGTTGCGCAACTCGCGCATCACCAACAACGCGAACATCGCCTACCTGGGCGTGTGCGACCACTGCTCGGTCGAGGACAACTTCTTCGACAACAACGGAGCCCGCGATGTCCTGACCCACACCATCTACTTCGCGTCGCAAGCCCACCGCGTGCGTGGACGCTCGGTCGTTCACACCGCGCGGGGCATGCGCCTCGCGCGCAACCGAATCCACCATACGAAGCAAGTCTGCCGGGGCGCGCCGGTGGTGGTTCATGGCCGGCATCAGGACGTCGTCATCGAGGACAACGTCATCGACGCCGCCCAGGCTACCGATGCGTGTTGGGGACCGGGCGTCGGTTGTGGTGGCTACGGGTACGGCTGCGCATTTCGTAACACCCTGATTCGCAACAACGTGGTGAAGGGGCTAGGCAATGTCGGCAGCGACAACAGCAACTGCACGGGTTGCACCATCGAGAACAACCTGTTCGTGATGAACCGAGACGGAATCGGTATCAGCGTGGGCGGCACGAAGCCCCGCTCCGACGGGGACTCGGACTACGCCGAGTCGGACGGAGTGCTCGACGATCCCGCCAACTTCGCGGTGATTCGCAACAACACCTTCTACTTCGAAGAGGCGGCAACTTCCGCGGCGGCCATCACGATATTCTCCGGCATCGGGCACGTTATCGAGAACAACGCCATCGCCTTCACGGCGACGGACCCGAAAGAGAGCGTCTGCTACAGGTTGCTCGTCCCACCCACGGCTGCCTTGGCGGGCGCGGACTTCAACCTCTGCACTCTGGACGGGTCACGATGGGTGGGTATTCCGCCGGGCCCCGGCATCACCCTGGCGGAGTGGCAGAAGGCCGGCTTCGACCGGCATTCACGGCAGGCGGCCCCCATGTTCGACGATCCGCCCGCGAGCTTCGTTCCTGCCTCCGGCTCACCCCTCATCGACGGGGCCGATCCCACCAACTGTCCGCGTATGGACATCACGCGCAAGACGCGCGACGCCCGCCCCGACATCGGCGCCTACGAGCGCTGACGCCGCATCGGCTAGCCGTCGAGGAAGATGACCTTCTTGCACTCCTTGGTGCAGCGGCCGTCGGTGCCGTTGTTCTCGGGTCCGTTGTCGCACTCTTCCTCCGGATCCACGAAGCTGTCTCCGCAATGGCGCGCGAGCTTGCATTGTGGCGTACAGCCGCCATACGAGCTGTCCAGGATGCCGTCGTCGCACTGCTCGGGCCCGTTCATGATGCCGTCACCACAGTGGGGCGCGAAGATGCAGCTCGGCGCGCAGCCGCCGTACTCACCGTTGTTGAACAGCGCGCCGAAGTCGCACTGCTCTTCGGGCTTCTGAGTCACGCCATCGCCACAGCCACCGGGCTTGCGGCACGCGGGCGTGCACGCGGGATCGTTCGAGGCGATCGGCTCGCATTCCTCGCCGTAGTCCGACTGGATCGTGCCGTCGCCGCAGCGCGGACCGAGCGTGCAGTCGGGGTTGCAGGTTCCGTAAGTGGAGTCGTTCGCACCGTCGTCGCACTGCTCGGGGCCACTCTTGATGCCGTCGCCGCAGCGGCCGCCGCGCTTGCAGTTGGCCATGCACCCGCCGTACGCAACCATGGAATCGCTGCTCGCCGCGTTCTTGCTGCCGTCGTCGCATTCCTCGTCGAAGTCGGTCTGGATCTTCTCGTCTCCGCAGCGCGCCGGCAACTTGCAGCCAGGGGCGCAGCCGTCGCTCACACCGTAGTCGTCGTTGTTGTCGCCGTTGTCGCACTCCTCCTCGCCGTTCTTCTCGCCGTCCCCGCAGTAAGGCCCCCACTTGCATCGTGACGAACACCCGTTGTACGCGGGATTGTCGTTGGGACCGGCACAGCGATCCTTCGGCACTCGGCTGGCGTCGTTGCCACAATCGCACTCCTCGTCGCCCACGATGACCCCGTCGCCGCACGAAGGAACACAGTCTGAAGGCGCAGCATTGAAACCACTCAGCGTCAGCTTGTAAGACGAGCCAGCCGTCTGTCGTTCCGCCTGGAAGACGGCGATCTCATAGACCCTTCCGTCCTGCAGCCCCAGGGACACTGACGACTTCGTGGGCGTGGGCGCCGGGCTCGTCGGATAGGTCGCGGTCACGGTGGTCGTCCCGCTCCCGTTGGCTCCTATCACGATGTTCCCGTCGATGGGCGTGTGGATCCCGCCAAGGTCCACGGCCAGCTTGCCGTTGATGAACACCCAGACGTCGTCATCGCCGACGAAGTCGAGTGTGTAAGTCTTGCTCGCCTCGTAGAGGAACCAGTAGCGCACTTCGCTGGTGAAGCTGAAGTTGTGCAGGCGCTTCTTGCCGCTCGCATCGAGGTCGAAGGGCCAGGAGGCCGAGGCGTCGTAGTAGGGCGGGATTTGGGCAGGCAGCAGCTCTGACGCGGGCGTAAAGGTGTCGCCATCGATCGGGAAGAAGAGAGGATTTCCGTCCGCCTTGCTCACGATGTACTGGGCCTTGTAGGTGCCGTTCTCGTCGTGACAGCTTCCCTCGAGCTGCACGTACCCTTGCTCCTCCAGCTTTTGACAATCGGTCTTTCCCCCAGTCGGGTTGGTCGTCGGATCGTACTGGTACTGAAACGTGCACGGGATTGGGTTGCCATCCGCATCGAGCATGGCGTCCACCACGGTCCCACAGTAGTTGGCCGGCGTCGTTGTGTTCCACTGCTCGCCGTTCGAGCCATAGCGGTTCACGTAGTTGCCCTTGCCGTCGTTCCAGAGGGTGAGCTTGGAGGCAGTCGTGTGATTGACGCCGGACACATCCGTGTACCACTGAGAGAACGTGTCCGCGCTGGTCACGTGGGCGTTGTTGGGCAAAGGCGAAGCCAGCACCGGCTTGCCCTTGTCGTTGAGGCTCGCATTCACCATTCCCGAAATTGGGTTGTACGAACCGCTGGCGCCGGGCTCGAAATCGGCCGGCTTGCCGAAGCGGAAATCGCGGTAGGCGACAGGGACGAGCATCCTATCGCCAATTTCGGGCTGCTTGCAGGTCCAGCCCGACTCCTCCTTGCAGTCCTTCGTGCACCCGTCGCCGCTGGCGCCGTTGCCGTCGTCGCACGCTTCATCGAGCACGATTCCGTCGCCGCACTGGGAGCTACAACCCGTCCCGGGCTCGCACTTGGGCTCGATCTGACAGTCCATCGAACAGCCATCGAACGAGAGACCGTTCCCGTCGTCGCAGCCCTCCGCGCCTTCGATCTTGCTGTCGCCGCAGGTGGTGGATGTGCATTTGCTGGGGGCGCCGGCGCACTTGTATCCGATCTCCAACTTGCAGGTCGCGGAACAGCCATCGCCGCTCTTCGCATTTCCGTCGTCGCACTGCTCGACGCCCGAGGCAACGCCATCACCGCACTTCGGGGTGCAGGGCTTGCCAACCACCCGGCATTGGAAGCCGGCCTCGACGCCCGAGCAGTCGGCCTTGCAGCCGTCGCCGCTCGCGGTGTTGCCGTCGTCGCACTTCTCGCTGCCTTCGAGGACGCCGTTGCCGCACCTCATGGTCGGGCATTGGCAGAGCTTGCCCGGCGTACAGACGCAGCCGAGTCCCTTGCTCTTGCAGTCCGCGGAGCACCCGTCGCCGTCCTGCTGGTTGCCGTCGTCGCAGGCCTCGCCGATGGTTCCCTGCATGACACCGTCGCCACAGCGCGGGGCCGCCTTGCACGGCTTGCCCGGGTTCGGGCACACCCAGCCGCCCTCCAGGTGGCACGCGGAGCTGCAACCATCGCCCTCGGAGTCGTTGCCGTCGTCGCAGTCCTCGCCGGGCTCGATGCGTGCGTTTCCGCAGACCGAGATCCGAACGCAGACCTGCCCGGGGACGCAGCCGAATGCTGGGTCCTGAACCGTGCAGGTGGCGTCGCAGCCATCGCCGTCGCTCGCGTTGCCATCGTCGCAGACCTCGCCCGGGCCGACCTTCCCGTCGCCGCAGACGACCTGACGGATGCACTTGCCTTCTTTCTCACAGCTCCAGTTCCGCTCGATCTTGCAGTTGCCGTTGCACCCATCTCCGGGCAAGACGTTGCCGTCATCGCACTCCTCGATGCCATTCTGGTTGTTCGTGCCATCGCCGCAGCCCTCGGGGATCTTGATCCTGCAAGTGCCGCTCTCAGCGCAGCCGCCGCCCGGAGACCCACCGGTCGAGCCGGGCGTGGAAAGCGGAATGTGGAAGCCGCCGGCGCCTCCCGGGTCGCGGCTCTGTCCACCGCCAGCGCCTCCGCCAGCGTTGCCCTGAATCGTCGCCTCGTTGCAGGCAACGCCCGCCACACCGATGACCCCTGCCAGTCCGATGACCCTGCCAAGAGCGAGGAGACGACCAAGCACGGTTGGCGACAGAGAGGGCGCTGTTGTCATGGAAGAACCTCGTTTGCGGAAGAAGGCGGGCTCGGCGCTTCTTCGATTCGGTTGGTGGGTAGTATGGCAGCCTCGCTTGGCCAAGGCCTCTGGCAATTCGTGCGCCTTTGGCTTGACAGAAACCATGGCAAGCCGAAGCATACCCCAACCCCGCCTCCACACAGAGCCAAGCCCATGCCATCAGAAACACCACCCAGGCCTGACACCACGACAATTCGAGCAGGGACCGGACTCAGTCGGGAACTGGATGCACGACAGGCCGGTCAGGCGGCCGCCACGGCGGCCATGGCGAAACTCTCGGGGGAGAAACCTGCCCTGGTCTTCGTCTTCGCGACGCCGCGCTACGACCTTCCGGCACTGCTCGCGGCTGTCCGCTCGATAACCGGCGAGGCTCCACTGGTCGGCGCGAGCGGCTCGGGCGAGATCGTGAACGGCGAGTATCTCGGGTTCGGTGAGGGCGTGGCCGTCCTGGTGCTGACGTCCGGAGGGTACCGATTCGGAATCGCGTCTCGCGGCCACATTCGTGGCGACCTGGACCGCGCCGGACAGGCGCTGACCCACGCAAGTCAGCAGGCGGCCGGAAGCAGCCCGCACGCCGCGGTCCTGCTCCTCATCGACACCATGGCGGGAGATCTCCAGGAGTTCGTACACGGGGTGTATCGCGTGACCGGCCCCAAGGTCGCGCTGGTGGGCGCCGGCGCGGGCGACGAACAGAAGTTCGTGCGGACCGTCGTCTTCCACGACGATGCGGTCATCGAGGAAGGGGCCGTCGTGGTCTGGATCGCCAGCCAACATCCGTTGCAGGTGATCACCCGTCACGGCTGGCGCCCCATCGGGATCCCGCTCCTCGTCACGCGTGCGCAGGGAACGGAAATCATCGAGCTCAACGGCCGACCTGCTGCCGACGTCTATGCAGAGCAGATTGGCATCGGAGCCGGGCAGCTATCCCCGGAGCAGTACTGGGCCACGGCCATCCGTCACCCATTCGGATTGCTCCAACCGGATGGCTCGACGGTGATCCGCGTTCCCCGGACCAAGACACCGCAGGGGACCCTGACGACCCATGGCTGTATCCCGGCGACCGGCGCCGCCGTGCAGGTCATGGAAGGCTCGGCGGAGAGCCTGATGTCCATCTCGGGCCCCGTGGTCGAGGAGTCGCTGCGAGCGAACCCAGAGGCCCGGGTGGTGCTGACCTTCAGCTGTGCTGCCCGGGCGAAGATCTTCGGCCCCCGCGCGGCCGAAGAGGCGCGTCTGATGCAGGCGGCCGCTGGCGACAAGTGCGCCTTCGGCTTCTACTGCTGTGCGGAGTTCGCCAGGACCGCGGGGGTGCTCGGCACCCACAACGCCACCCTGACCACCCTGGCGCTGTAGCGTATTCTCGTTAGCGTACACCCGTTATTGACAGGCATGTCCGACCTTCCCTCGCCAAAGCGCACGCCCTTCTCGTCGGTCGACGAGTTGGACCGCTTGCGCGCCGAACACGAGGCCACCGTGCAGGCGCTGCAGATAGCCATCCGCGATGCCAGCAGGTTGGCCAGGATGCTCGCCGTTCTGAACGAGGCCGGCCCCCTCGACCGCGTGCTCGACCGTGTGCTCGCCACCCTCTCCGAGCTCTTCTTGGCGGACGTCGTCGTGCTCTTGGCGGCTGCGCCCGACGGCAGCTTCTCCCCGCTCGCGGCGCTGGGATTGCCAGCCGGCATGGAGAAGAGAGTCGCCTTCAGCAGCGAGATCAGCTACACGACCGCAGCGCTTCGCAACGGCGAGCCCAGGTCCGCAACCGAGGCGCGCGCCGACTCGAAAGTGGACGCGTACCTGCGCGAGCTGGGTGTGGAAGCTGCGGTCTGGCTGCCCGTGAAGGGCGAGGGAACCGACTGCCGAGGGGTATTGGTGCTGGCGCGCTGCCAGCCCCTGCCCTTCATTCGAAGCGACGTCGATCTGCTGATGACCATGGCGTACCGGATCGGCGTGTTGGTCGAACGCTCACACGCCGAGGACGAGCGACGCAAATTGGAGGCGCGCCTGCGGCAAGCCGAGAAGACCGAGAGTCTCGGCCGCATGGCTGCGGCCATCGCTCACCACTTCAACAACATGCTGGGCGCGGTGGTGAGCAGCTTGGACCTGGCCATGGATGAGCTGTCGGACAACGTCGACGTGCTCGAGGACCTGGAGATCGCGCGGGAATCGGCGCTGCGCGCGGCCAAGACCAGCGAGCTGATGCTCGCCTATCTCGGTCAGAGCGTGCGCAAGACCGAAACCGTGGATCTGACCGAGGTGCTACGCGAGGCGCGTCCCGAGCTCGAGGCGTCGGTCCCCGCGGGTGTGAAGCTCACGTTCGACCTGCGGGACTCGGGGCTCATCGTCCTGGTCAGCCCGGATCAGATCCGGCAGGTGCTCACGAACCTCATCACCAACGCGTGGGAGGCCATGAGCGCCACGCCGGGAGAAATCCAGGTCTCGGTGCGGGCCGTCTCGGGCGCGAGGATGCCGAGGACCTACTTTCCGGCGGACTGGACACCTAGAGCCGCCAGCTACGTATGCCTCGAGGTGCGCGACAGCGGCTGCGGCATGACCGCCGAGACCGTCGAGAAGGTCTTCGACCCGTTCTTCACCACCAAGTTCGTCGGCAGAGGCTTGGGGTTGCCGGTCGTGCTGGGCACCATCCGAGCCTACGACGGCATGGTCAGCGTGGAGAGCGTGATCGGGAGGGGCAGCACCTTCCGTGTCTTCCTGCCGCATGCGCCGCTGTCACTCGTGGCCGCCCGCCCCCCCAGGCCGAACGCAGCGGCCGTCGGGTTGCCCGCCCAGCCGGGGTTGCTCCTGCTGGCCGAGGACGAGGAGCGGCTGCTCCACAACACCGAGAGAATGCTCGTGCGATTGGGCTACGAGGTCGTCGCCGCCACGGACGGGCTGAACGCGGTCGACAAGTTCAGGCAGCGCCCCGGCGACTTTCGACTGGCCGTGCTCGACGTCGCCATGCCGCACATGGATGGGTGGGCGACCCTCGCCGCGCTTCGTGCGCTCCGTCCCGACCTGCCGGTGATCCTGGTCAGCGGTTACAACCAGGCCGACGTGCTGCGCGGCCAGCCACCCCAGCATGGCCTGATCTTCCTGCACAAGCCCTACACCCTCGCGGAGCTGTGCAAGATGGTCGCCAAAGCCTTGGAGACCGGCGCGGCTTCGGACGAAGAGCCGGTCACGTGATCGCCGGTCTCTCCAGCTCGGGCGGACGCCCCCTTCGATGAAACCCGTGAGCCCGGCGCGCCGGCCGAGGCTGCGCGATCCCCAGCTCGACTTCGGCCGAGCCGCGTGACATTCAGCCCTCCCCACGACTCGGGCAGCGGTGACAAAGACGCTGGGCCACCGACAATGCTATGGTCGCCGTCACCAACGCGCCGGGAGGGACCAGTGAAATCCAGCAGCCCGTGGACCAAGTCGGACCGAGCCGCTCGGGCTACCAGAGCCGCGCTGCCCGTGTTCGTGCTGATTGCGCTCGGATGTGGCGGCGGGGGCGCTGCGTCCAACGACGCCGCGCGGGTCGAGGCATCGGGCGGGCAAGCGGGCACGTCGAGCTCGCAGTCCGGGGGCTCGGGCGGCCAGGCCGGAGCGTCGAGCTCGCGCACAGGGGGACAAGCGGGCGCGTCGAGTGCGCGGGGCGGAAGCACCACGGCCCAAGGCGGGGCGGCGGGCGTCCAGGCGGGTGGCAGCCCCGGATCGGGCGGCAGCGGTCTGGGCACCGGCGCGGCCGGATCGGCTGCGGGCGGGCGCAGCGGCACGGGCGGCAGCGGCGGAGTCACGACGGGCAACACCGCGACCGGAGGCAGCACGGGAGGCGCCACCAGCACCGGCAGCGGCGGAGCCGGCGGCGCACCCTCCGCGTTCGTCGGATTCTGGAACTTCGAATCCATCACCGGCAGCGAGGTCCCCGAAGCCGCGGGGCGCGCATTGCCCCTGACCGTCGACAAGGCCCAGCTCGTGGACGGCCCGTCGGGCAAGCACCTCGCCTTGACCAGCACACAGGCGAGCGCCACGGCCTCGGCCCCCGTCTTCGATGCCTCGGCCGGCTTTTCGGTGTCGGTCTGGGTCAAGCTCGACAAGCTCGACACCTGGGACACCTTCGTTTCCCAGGACGGCCAAAGCATCAGCACCTTCTACCTGCAGAAGCGCGACTCGAGCTACTTCGCCTTCACGACCTTCCCCAAGGACGACACGTCGGCCAAAGGCTGTATCGCCGAGTCCACGTTGAAGCCGCGCGTGGGCGAGTGGTACCACCTGGTCGCGACCCGGAACGCAAGCAGCGGCGAGCAGCGGCTCTACGTGGACGGCATGCTCTCGGGCAAGGCCACCTGCGCCGGCGGTTTCAAGACCAGCGGGCCCTTGGTGGTCGGCCGCGGTCGCTGGGATGGCCCCGTCGACTGGATAGCGGGCGCCATCGACGACCTGGGTGTGGCGGCTCGGGTGCTCGAGCCCGAAGAGATCGTCGACCTGTACCGTCAGGGCAGGCCGAGCGCCAGGCACTACCTGTTCACCTACTTCGCCGAGCAGGCTTTGGCGCGCGGCGATGGCCTGCGCCTGGCACAAAGTCACGATGCGCTCTACTGGGGCGCGATTGCTGGCGGCAAGGTCTTCATGGCCCCCACGGTGGGCGGCAAGTCCTTCCGCGATCCGCACGTGATGCGCGACCCCACCGGCACGTACCACCTGGTCTGGACCACTTCGTGCGTGCCCTGGGGCGAGTCCGGCTGCGTCCAGGATCGCGGCTTTGGCCACGCCACCTCCAAGGACATGGCGACCTTCGCCGACGCCAAGTACATTACCGTGGCGCTGAACGCGGAACACGTCTGGGCCCCCGAGACCATCTGGGATGCGGCCAGCCAGCAGTTCATGGTGTATTGGTCGACCCCCATCGACAGCAATCCGTCGGCCAGCGATCCGCACAGCATCTACTACATGCTGACCAAGGACTTCGTCTCCTTCAGCGAGCCCAAGGTCCT
>CAZYFU010000077.1:0-10750 GCA_964647025.1 uncultured Myxococcales bacterium
GCGAAATCGGGTAGCTGCCCGCCCCGAACTCATGGGATGGCCTGACATCGCGCTCTGCTCTCCGAATTTCCCGACAAGCTCTAGCTAGCCCGGCGGCCACAGCCACGCCGCGCCCCTCACGCCGCTCGAGTCCCCGTGCTTGGCTTTCGCGATGGGGGTGGTGACCTTGTCGGAAAAGACGTACTTCGGCAGCAGCAGGGGCACTTCGCGGTAGAGGCGCGCGACGTTGGAGACGCCGCCTCCGAGGACGACGACGTCGGGGTCGAGCACGTTGATGACGACCGCCAGCGCGCGGGCCATGCGGTCTTCGTAGCGGGCCATGGTGGCGAGCGCTTGGGACTCGCCGGCTTGGGCTTGCGCTGCGATTTGGGCGGTGGTCAGGTCTTGGCCGCCGTGTTCGCGGTGGTCGCGCGCGAGGCTCGGCCCTGCTAGGAAGGTCTCGGTGCAACCCGAGCGCCCGCAGTAGCAGGCCGGCCCCGGGCGTTCTTCGTCGCTGGGCCAGGGCAGGGGATTGTGTCCCCACTCCCCGGCGATGGCGTGTGCACCGGCAAGCACGCGGCCATTCACCACGACGCCACCTCCGACACCGGTTCCGAGGATCACGCCAAAGACGATGGAAGCGCCAGCCGCCGCGCCATCCACGGCCTCGGAGAGCGCGAAACAGTTCGCATCGTTGGCCACGCGCACCTCTCGGCCGAGGCGCCTGCTCAGATCCTGGTCCAGAGGGTGTCCAATCAGCTCTACCGAGTTGGCGTTCTTCACGAGCCCGGTGGCCGGCGATATCGCCCCCGGGATGCCGACCCCGACCGTACCTCTCCGTCCCTGCGCGGACTCGATGGCGTCCACCAGCGAGGCAATCGCCTGCAAGATGGCGAAGTAGTCGCCCCGTGGCGTCGGGACCCGCAGGCGCTGTCTTTCGTTGCCTTCGTCATCGATGGCGATTCCCTCGATCTTCGTGCCGCCTAGGTCGATTCCGATTCTCATGGCGGAGGTAGCCTTTCATGCACGCCGTTCGCGACGCAAATAGGTGACGTCCTCGGCGAAGATATTCTAAAGTGCCGCCCATGGCTGCCAAGAATCGACTCTTCATCGGAACGGACTGTGGTGCGACCACTTCGAAGATCGGCGCGGTTTGGGCCGACGGCAAGACGGTCTCTCGCAAGCTGTTGCAGCACCCGACGAGCTCGCAGCAAGGTCCGCAGGCGGTGGTCGCCGGATGGATCGAAGCCATCGACCGATACTTGGCAGCGAACAAGCTGACCTGGAAGCAGGTCAAGGGCGTGGGCCTCGCGATCCCGGGTCCCTACGAGCGCTACGGTGTCCTCGCGCATTCGGCGAACTTGCCCACCTCGTTCGACGGTTGGAATTTCTACGCTGCCTACAGCCGGGCCTTGAAGAAGAAGGCAGGGCGCGAGCTTCCCCTCATCGTCGGCAACGACGGCGCGTTCGGTGGCGTCGGCGAGGCAAAGCACGCGCGCGGCGCGCGCAAAGGATCGGTTCTTCTGTTGGCGCCGGGGTCGGGGTTGGGATCGGCCTACATCGGCGAAGATGGGCTTCCCATGGTCGGCGACACCCTGGCCGCGATGGAGACCGCGCACATGGCGGCGCCACTGCATCTGCTCGGGGCGAAGCCCTACAAGTGCGGTTGCGGGCGCGACTGGGGGTGCGCCGAGCTCTACACGACGTTGGCGGGGTTGCCGTACCTGCTCGACGAGCGCCTGATTCGGAATCCAGAGCACCCGCTGGCCCAATCGAGCAAGACGCCGCGGGAGAAGGCCCTGGCCCTTCGTGGCCTGGCGCAAGAGGGTGACGCCATCGCGGTGGAGCTGTTCGACTTCCAAGCGCGCGCCATGGGCCTGCACGTGGCGAGCCTCTGCATGGCGCTCGACCCCAGGTTCGTGGTCATTGGCGGCGGCCTGATGGATCCGGAGAACACCACCAAGGCCTTCCGTGAGCGCTACCTGAAGATTGTTCGCGAGACGGCCCAGACCTATTTGTGGCCTGTGCAGCGCAAGAGCGTGACCATTCTCCCGTCCGCGCTGGGTGAGCTTTCGCAGGCCATCGGCGCGGCGCTGGCAGCGCTCTACGCGGCCGGCAAGCGCTGAGCGTTCGACGCCCGGGGCCTCGATCTGGCACGGCCCCGATTTCCCAAGTCCACCGGATCAAGCTAGACTGGCGTTCTGACGAGGATGCGCTTCATGTTCCTTCGCGTCTGGCAGCAAGCGCTGTGGGTCACCGCCGGGGTGTCTCTGCTGGTTGGTGGCTGCTCGAAGAGCTCGGGGCCGCCGCCGCTGCCGCCTGTCCCCAAGGTAGCGCCGTCCGTTCCCGAGAATACCCAAGGTGAGGGCCTCGAGTACCGCAGCAAGCCGGGCGAGGCAATCGCGCCCGTGGTGGTGGCCGACGATCCCGCGCCGGCCGCCGTGGCCGTCCCCACCTCACCCGGTGGTACCAGGGCGCCGCAGACCTTGAACGGCGACCCGAATGGGCTCACCCGCGAGGCCCTGAACCAGAGCATTCAAGGGGCGATGGGCAGGGTGGCTGCTTGCTTCTCGTCGCTGACCGAAGACCCGATGGTCGCGGTCTCTTTCGAAGCCGATCCGAGCGGTCGGCCCAGCTTGGTGCGCGTCAATGGCGCTCCTGCCGACGCAGAGCGGTGCATTCACAACATCGTCCAGGGCATTCGTTTTCCGTCCTTCCAGGGCAAGGGCGTGCAGGTGGATTTGCCCCTGTCGTTTCACCGGGTTGGCCGTCCCACCCAGCCCCCGCCCAGCCGTGCTGCCGAGCAGCAGAAACAACAACAAGCTGCGCCGCTCTTCATTCAGCCGTGACTTCGCGGCCGTGGCATTGGGCTAGAAGCGCATGCCGCGACGCGCCCGGAACATGAACCAGCGGTAGGTCAGGAAGAGTCCGCCTGCCACGCCGAGTAAGCCCAGAATTGGCGCGTGCAGGTAGAACAGAATTCCCGATCCCACCCACGCGGACAGGGCTATCAGCCCCTTCTTCTTTGCTACAGCTTTGTCGCGGGCCATCAGGCTTTGGGTCATCGAGGCTCCTGTCTTTCTGCTACCAGCACTTTTGCCCGGTGGCAAATCATGCGACCGCTCCCCACCTGGCGCAAGAGGCAATGCGGCTGCCGCACCCATTGCACAGGCCGCCGGACCCGTGGTATTGGGCCTGCAAAGGAGAACGCCATGCGACTGCTGCTTTCCGTGATTTCGGTCTTCAGCCTAGTGACGTTTGTTTCCCCGGCCACGCAAGCCAAGGCGAAGGGGGCCCAGGTCGAGGCCGAGCCTCCGCCGCCTGCCACCGAAATCAACGCCTGCGGCTGCTACAAGGACGCACAGGACCAGTGCCACTGCAACAAGGTCCCCAAGGCGAAGCTGAAGTGCCAGTGCGAGAACGACTGCGAGCCCCCGGAGTGCACGGCCAAGCGCCAGCGTGACGAGGAGAAGGCAGCCGAGGCGGCCCTGAAGAAGATCAAGGAGCGGGACAAGAAGGCGCAGGCCGAGGCCAAGAAGGCTCAAGCCCAGCGCGAAAAAGAGAAGGCCGCTGCCGAGGCCAAGAAGGAGCAGGAGAAGAAGAAGAACCAGGATCCGCGCTGGAAACTCGACTGAGCGCGGGTTGGAGCGAGCACTTTTCCTCCGCGTCCAGGCTTTTCACCCAAGCCACAAGGAAGGCTTCACCGGGTTGACTAGTAATTTCAAGTGATTGCGTTGTGAGTCAGGGATCGACGGATTGCGCTGTCGATCCCTGTTTTGATTTTGAACGCGCTTATGCCAGCATCGTCCGCCCCGAGCGGCCGAGGTCGGCCGCGCCAGGAGACAAGAAAAGAAATGCAGAACGCAGGACTCGACAAAGATTCACTTCAGATGCTTCTCGATACGATCAGCTCGTTCGGCAAGCAGAAGTTGCCCGCCAAGGTTCGTATCGAGCTCGACGAGAAGGACGAGTTCCCGCTGGGGCTGGTGCAGGAGCTGCTGGGCCCGGAGATCGGTCTGCACCTCTTGTTCATCCCCGAGGAGCTGGGCGGCCTCGGCGGTTGTGCGTATGACGTGTATCGCGTCTCCGAAGACATGGCGCGCCTCGATCTCGGGGTGGCCACCGCGTTCCTCGCGATCTTCCTCGGCACCGACCCCATCGTCGTGGGCGCGACCGAAGAGCAGCGCAAGCACTGGCTCAAGCGTATCGGCGACGAGGGCCTGATCGTCGCGTACGCCGTGACCGAGCCGTTGGCCGGCAGCGAGCTGTCCGCGATTCGTACCAAGGCGGAGCGCGTGATCGAGAACGGCGAGCTCAAGGGCTACAAGATCAACGGCACCAAGCAGTTCATCTCCAACGGCGGCTACGCCCAGTTGTACTCGGTGCTGGCGGCGACGCCCGACGGGCCGACCTTCTTCTTGGTCGAGAAGGGTACCCCCGGGCTCATCCCGGGCAAGCACGAGAACAAGCACGGCATCAGATCGTCCAACACCTCGCCGGTGACCTTCGAGGACGTCTTCGTCCCACCGGAGAATCTGGTCGGCGGCGTCGAGGGCAAGGGCCTCATCCACGCGCAGTCGGTGTTCGGTTTCACGCGCCTCATGGTCGCGGCCTTCGGCTTGGGCGGCGGCGTGTCCGCGATGCTCAAGGCGATCCGCTACGCCCGCGAGCGTGTGCAGGCTGGCACGACCCTGTCCGAGAAGCAGGGCTACATGGACAAGCTGATCGTCCCGCACGTGGTGAAGCTGGAAGCTGCCCGCGCGTACATCGAGGAAGTGGCGCGCCGCCTCGACGCCGGCGAGAACGACCTGCAGACCGAAGGCGCCATCGCCAAGCTGTTCGCCACCGAGGAGGGCAACGCCGCGGCCGATGCCGCGATTCAGGCCATGGGCGGCTACGGCTACACCAAGGAGTACGAGGTCGAGAAGACCCGCCGCGACGTCCGCATCACGACCATCTACGAAGGCACCAGCGAGATCATGCAGTGGACCGTGTCCCGCGATCGCTGGCGCATTCACCTGCAAGAGCGTGGCGGCTTCTACCGCAAGATGGCCGATTCTCTCGACGGCCTGCACCGCGAGGATCCGCAGGTGGGCGCTGACGTCGCCGCGCTGGCGGTGCGCGCGGTGCTCGAGACCACCGAGCGTTGCCGGGTGGCGCGTCTGACCCGCAACCAGCACGTCTTGTTCCAGTTGGGCGAGCTGATGACCCGTGCGGAGATCGCGGCCAACTTCGCCCTGTACGCCGCCGGTCGCGGCGCCGCCAAGTACCAGCCGTTCTTCGCGCCGACCGCCGTGAAGGCGATGTCGCGGGTGTGCGCGCGAGAGATGGCGCTCGATGTCGTGGGGCTCGCGGTTCGCCTGGTGCGCGGCATGGACGCCGTCGACGATGCAGGCATGGCCGCCTTCGAGAGCGCGCTGCAGATGAGTCGGATCAATGCAGCCGCCAAGGGCCTGATGAACGACCTGGACGTCGTTGCCAAGGCCGTGAACGAGCAAGACGCGGCTCGCCCGTAGCTCGAAATGGCTCGAACGCCGGCCTACCCGGTAGGCCGGCAATTGCCTTGTGAACGATCTGGAGGAAAGCGATAGATGAGTAGTTCGACACGAGATCCCGCCGAACGTGCAGTTGCAGTCGTTGGCGTCGGCGCGATCCTGCCCGATTCACCCGACGCGAAGACTTTCTGGAAGAACGTTCTGGAAGGGAAGAACTCGATCTCCGAAGTGACGCCCGATCGATGGAGCGCGGCGGACTACTGGGATCCCGATCCCAAGGCGCCGGGCAAGTCCTACTCGAAGATCGGCGGTTGGGTCCGCGGGGTCTCCTTCGATCCGACCAAGTTGCGCATCCCGCCCCGGGTCGCAGCCGCCATGGACGACGGGCAGAAGTGGGCCCTGCTGTGCGCCGGCGAGGCGCTGCGCGACGCTGGCCATCCTGATCGGCCGCTCAACACCGAGTCCACCGCCGTCATCCTGGGCAACGCCATGGGCGGCGAGCGCCACTACGAGACGGTGTTGCGCCTGTCCTTCCCCGAATACGCGAAAGCGCTCCGTGACGTCGATGCCTTCAAGGCTCTGCCCACGGCCACGCGGGAAGCACTGCTCGCCGAGCTGCAGGCGGAGATCCAGCGGCGCTTGCCCGAGACCACCGAAGACACCATGCCGGGCGAGCTGACCAACATCGTCGCTGGCCGCGTGGCCGCGGTGTACAACCTGCGCGGCCCGAACTTCACCACGGACGCGGCCTGTGCCTCGAGCATGGCGGGCTTGCAGGCCGCGGTGGATAGCTTGGTCGACCATCACTACGACGTGGCGCTGGCCGGCGGTATGGACCGCAACATGGGCGCGACCACCTTCATCAAGTTCTGCAAGATCGGCGCGCTCTCGGCCGACGGTTCGTACCCTTACGATGCGCGTGCCAACGGCTTCGTGATGGGCGAGGGCGGCGCTATGTTCATCTGCAAGCGCTTGGAAGACGCGGAGAAGGCGGGTGATCGCATCTACGCCGTCATCCGCGGCATCGGCGGCGCTAGCGACGGCAAAGGCAAGGGCATCACCGCCCCGAACCCGGTCGGACAGAAGCTTGCCATCGAGCGTGCGTGGAAGCGCGCGGGGCTCGACCCCGCCACCATGACCTTGCTGGAAGGCCACGGAACGTCCACTCGCGTGGGAGACGCGGCCGAGCTGGAGTGCATCGCGGGATTCTTCCAGTCGACGTCCATCAAGCACAAGATCGCGTTGGGATCGGTCAAGTCGCAGATCGGTCACCTCAAGAGCGCGGCCGGCGCCGCGGGCTTGCTCAAGGCCATCCTGGCTTGCCACTACAAGATCCTGCCTCCGACGATCAATTACCAGACGCCCAACCCGACGATCTCGTTCGACAAGATCCCCTTCGAGGTCAACACCAAGGCGCGGCCGTGGGAGCGGCCGTCGTTCGCGCCCCGTCGCTGTGGCGTCTCCTCGTTCGGGTTCGGCGGTACCAACTTCCACATCGTGGTCGAGGAGTACGTGCCCGGGATGCTCGGGAAGCGGCAGCCTACGGTGCAGGTGCCGGCCTCGTACGGTGCCGGCGCGGGCAGCGCGGTCTCGGCCGCCGTCAAGGACGACCGCCCCCCGATGCTCGGCCAGATGCTCGCCGTCGCCGACGCCGATCTGCCGGGGTTGCGCGCCCGCCTCGGGCAAGCCATGGCGGACGCCAGGTCCGGCAAGCTGCCGGATCGCACGCCGCCCGGCGCCGCGTTCTTGGCTGCCCAAAACCGCCTGGTCATCTCCTTCGAGGACGGTGCCGACCTCGCCAAGAAGTGCGAGACCGCCATCGATGCGCTCGACAAGAACGACGCGCGCAAGTGGCGCATCCTTCAGACCAAGGGCATCCACTTCGGTCGTGGCCCCGCGGCCAAGGTCGCGTTCCTGTTCCCGGGTCAAGGCTCGCAGTACGTGAACATGCTGGCCGACGTGCCCGACCCGATCGTGCGTGAGACCTTCGCGGAGGCCGACGCCACCATGAGCCCGATCCTGGGACGGCCGCTCACGAGCTACGTGTACAAGGATGCCGGCGACAAGGCGGGCATGGAGGACGCGGAGGAGGCGCTCAAGGACACCACCATCTGCCAGCCGGCGATGGTCGCGACCAACATCGCCATCATGCGCCTCCTGGGCAAGCACGGCGTGTTCCCCGACATGGTGATGGGCCACAGCCTGGGCGAGTGGGCCGCTGCCGTCGGCGCGCGCATGATCAACTTCAGCGAGGCCCTGGTCGCGGTCAGCGCCCGTGCGCGGGCCATGGCATCGGTGTCCATCGGCGACAAGGGCAAGATGGCGTCCGTGCTCGGTCCCGCCGACGAGATCGTTCGTCGCTTGCCCGAGATTGGCGGCTACATCACCCCTGCCAACATGAACAGCAAGAAGCAAACCGTGATCGCCGGCGCCAGCGACGCCGTGGATCGCGCCGTGGACTTCTTCAACAATCTCGGCATGACCGCGCAGATCATCCCGGTCTCGCACGCCTTCCACAGCAAGGTGGTGGCGCCCGCGGCCGATGCGCTGTACCGCACCATCTGCGAGATGCAGCTCGACCCGCCGGCCATCCCCTTGGTGGGCAACATCGACGGCCAGCTGTACCCCACGGACAACATGGAGACCATCCGTCGCCGACTGGCCGATCAGATGGCGTCGTCGGTGCAGTTCGTGAAGGGCGTCGAGACCTGCTACCGCGAGGGGGCACGCATCTTTGTCGAGGTCGGTCCCAAGCGCGCCCTGCAAGCGCTGGCCGAGAACAACCTCGAAGACAAGCCCGACATCCTTTGTCTTTCCACCAACCACCCCAAGCGAGGCGGCGTGCGCTCGTTCCACGATGCGATGTGCGGCCTCTACGCAGCCGGTATTCCCCGGCCCGAACAACTGGCGCGACTTCCCGAGCTGCGTGCTGCAGCCGAGAACAAGCGCGGACAGATCCCCACTGATATCACCACGCATTCGAATGGAGCACCCATTGCCATGAGCAATTCCCACGGTTCCTCGTCCGGCCAAGCTGACTACGAAGGGCTCGGACGGCTGTTCGCGCGATTCCTCGACGAGGGCATGGCGCTGTACAAGGGCGGCAATGTGCGGGCCGCGGCCCCGGCCAACGACGGATCGGACGGATCGATCGTGATTTCTGGCGTGGGCTTGGGCCTGCCCGGCGAGAGCCGCCGCGTATTCGACGACCGAAACGTCGACCGCATCCTGGCTGGCGAGTCCTTTATCGAGCCCGTACCCCAGTCGGTGCGCGAGCGCATGCTGGGCAAGAACATCGTGCGCCTGCACAAGCGCGACGTGGGTGAGCCCAGCATCGAGCCGATTCGTTCGGCTGACGAGGTGATCCGCCTGGCTGGGCGCAAGGGCGCCTTCAACTTGGCCGAGGAGTTCGGCATCCCCAGCGAGCGCACCGAGGTGTTCGACATCACCACCGCGCTGGCGGTGGGCGCCGGCATCGAGGCGCTGCGCGACGCCGGCATTCCGCTCGTGCGCCACTACCGCAAGACCACCACCGGCAGCTACCTGCCCGATCGTTGGCGCTTGCCGCTGTCCATGGCCGACGAGACCGGCGTGATCTTCTCGTCCGCGTTCCCGGGCTTCGACAACGTCGTCGGCGAGGTCATGCGTTTCTACGAGGCGCGCGAGAAGAAGGCCGACTACCAGTTCGATCGCCGCTTCATCTTCCAAGTGCTGTCCATGGGGCACTCGCAGTTCGCCGAGATGCTCGGCATTCGCGGCCCCAACACGCAGGTCAACTCGGCCTGCGCGTCGACCACCATCGCGATGAGCATCGCGGAAGACTGGATTCGCATGGGCCGTTGCCGCCGCGTGATCGTCATCGGCGCCGACGACCTGACCTCGAACAACCTGATGGAGTGGATGGGCGCGGGCTTCCTCGGCACCGGCGCGGCTGCCACCGACAGCAAGGTCGAGGATGCGGCGCTGCCGTTCGACCGTCGTCGCCACGGCATGCTGATGGGCATGGGCGCCTGCGCGATGGTCGTCGAGTCGGAGGACGCGGTCAGGGAGCGCGGCATGCGCGGCATCGTCGAGGTGCTGGGCACCGAGGTGGCGAACAGCGCGTTCCACGGCACGCGTCTCGACGTCACGCACATCGAGGGCGTGATGGAGAAGCTGGTAGCCGGTGTCGAGCGCAAGCACGGGCTCGACCGCCACGCCATGGCCAAGCAGCTCGCCTTCATCTCGCACGAGACCTACACCCCGGCCCGCGGGGGCAGCGCCGCCGCCGAGGTGTTCGCCCTGCGCAAGGCCTTCGGTTCATCCGCCAACGACTTGGTCGTGGCCAACACCAAGGGGTTCACCGGACACCCGATGGGCGTCGGCGTCGAGGACGCGGTCGCGGTCAAGATCCTCGAGAAGCAGGTCGTGCCGCCGGTGCCGAACTTCCGCGAGCCCGACCCCGAGCTCGGGACCCTCAACCTCTCGAAGGGCGGTCACTACGACGTGAACTTCGCGCTTCGCTTGGCCGCGGGCTTCGGTTCGCAGATCGCCATGTCGCTCTTCCGCCGCGTGCCGGGCGTCGAGCAGCGCATCGCCGACCAAGCCGGCTACGACCGTTGGCTCGCCGACGTCTCCGGCTACGCCAAGCCGTCGCTGGAGGTCCAGCAGCGCACCCTGCGCATCAAGGACGAGGGGCAGCCCGCTCGTGAGCCCGCGACATCGCGCTGGCAAGCCGGCACCGGCCCGTCGGCCAGCATCTCAGCCCCGGCCCTCCCGGTGGTCGCGAAGGCTGTCGCCCCCGTGGCCCCGGTCGCCGTGGCTCCCGCCCCGGTTGCGGCCCCGGTTGCGGCCCCGGCGCCGGTTGCCCCATCGGCTGCCGCGCCTGCCTCCACGGATGCCGTCCTCGAGAAGGTGCTCGCCATCGTCTCCGAGAAGACCGGCTATCCGCGTGACATGCTCGACCTCGACCTCGATCTCGAGGCGGATCTCGGTGTCGACACGGTCAAGCAGGCCGAGGTCTTCGCCATGGTTCGCGAGGCGTACGACATTCCTCGCCAGGACAACCTGAAGCTGCGGGACTACCCGACGCTTCGGCACGTCGTGGGTTACGTCGAGTCGAGCAAGGGCATCACGCCGGGGGCCACCGCGCCGGCCGCTGCCGCTCCGGTGCCCGCCACGCCCGTGGCAGCCGCTCCGGTCGCGGTCGTGCCCGCGGCCGCGCCTGCCACTGACGACGTGCTCGAGAAGGTGCTGGCCATCGTGGCCGAGAAGACCGGCTATCCGCGTGACATGCT
>CAZYFU010000077.1:10850-29036 GCA_964647025.1 uncultured Myxococcales bacterium
TCGAGAAGGTGCTGGCCATCGTGGCCGAGAAGACCGGCTATCCGCGTGACATGCTGGAGCTCGACCTCGACCTCGAGGCGGATCTCGGCATCGACACGGTCAAGCAGGCCGAGGTCTTCGCCATGGTTCGCGAGCAGTTCGAGATCCCGCGCAGGGATGACCTGAAGCTGCGGGACTACCCGACCTTGCGGCACGTGATCGGGTTCGTGGAGACCAGCAAGGGCATCTCCGCTGGCGCTGCTGCTCCGGCTCCTGTGCTGGCTCCTGCTCCTGCCCCGGCGCAGGTCGCTGCTCCGGCTCCTGTGGCGGCTCCTGCTCCTGGCCCGACGCAGGTCGCGGCCCCGGCTCCGGCTGCGGCCTCGACCGATCCCATCGTGGGCAAGGTGCTGGCCATCGTGGCCGAAAAGACCGGCTACCCGAGTGACATGCTCGAGCTCGACCTCGATCTCGAGGCCGACCTCGGCGTCGACACGGTCAAGCAGGCCGAGGTGTTCGCCAAGGTTCGCGAGGACTTCAACATTCCTCGCCAGGACGACCTGAAGCTGCGCGACTACCCGACGCTTCGTCACGTGATCGAGTTCGTGAAGACGAACATCGGCGGTGGTCCCGATGCACCGACCCCGGCGTCTCCACCGCCCGCTGGTCCCTCCGCGCCGTCGACCCCGCCTGCGCCGGCGCCGGCGCCGGCCGTCCCGTCCGTGACCCCCACGATCGTGACCTCGACCGCGAATCCGTTCGAGAGCGGCGTGCTCCGCCGTCCGACCCTGGTCCTCCGCCCGCCGCTTGCGGCCTGCAAGCGCACGGCGGTGCGCCTGGAGAAGGGGAGCCGCGTGGTGGTCGTCGCCGACAACGGTGGCGCCGGCCGCCTGCTGTGTGACGAGCTCGAGCGCCGCGGGGTTCAGGTCCTGCGCATCGACACCCGTCCCGAGCGTGCCGACATCGAGGCCAAGCTGCAAGCCTGGGCGGCCGCGGGGCCGACCGCGGGCATGTTCTTCCTCGCGTCGCTCGACCCGTGTCCGTCGCTGGCCGACATCGACCTGGTCGAGTTCCGCAAGCAGTACCGGGATCGCGTTCTGCTTCTGCACGGCGCGGTTCGGGGCCTGTACGAGACCCTCGCCAACGCCGGCACCTTCCTCATCGCCGGCACGCGCATGGGCGGCCACCACGGCTACGTCCCGGGCGGCGCCAAGAGCCCGCTCGGTGGCGCTGTCGTCGGCTTCGTCAAGTCCACCAAGCGCGAGCGGCCCGACGCCCTCGTCAAGGCGGTCGACTTCCCCGAGGAGATGCCCAGCGAAGTGGTGGCCCGCGCGCTGCTCGACGAGGTCGAGCGCGATCCGGGCGCCGTGGAGATCGGCTACCAGGGCA
Organism: uncultured Myxococcales bacterium; assembly: GCA_964647025.1. GTDB lineage: Bacteria > Myxococcota_A > Polyangia > Fen-1088 > Fen-1088 > Fen-1118. The sequence continues at coordinate 12,216 of CAZYFU010000077.1, forward strand.
ACCTGCGCGTGAGCGTGGGCGTGCAGCTCTTCACCGCATCGCCTGTGCCCAAGGCGCCCGTCGCGCTGGACTCGAACTGCGTGTTCGCGGTCACCGGCGGCGCCGGCGCCATCACGGTCGCCATCGTTCGCGACCTGGCCGCCGCCTCGCGCGGGACGTTCTACTTGCTCGACGCGCGCCAGATGCCGCCGGACAGCGAGCGTCCGCTCATCGAGATGGCCATCAAGGATCGCGAAGCCGCCAAGCGCGCGGTCTTCGAGCGCCTGAAGGCCGAGAAGGGGCGTGCGACGCCCGCGCAGATCGAGGAGAAGCTGTTCGACCTGGAACGCCAGGCGGGCATCCTCGAAGCCCTGCGCACCGTCGAGGAAGCCGGCGGGCGCGCGTTCTATCGCCAGGTCGACGTGCTCGACGGCAACGCGGTCAAGGCGGTGGTCGAGAACATCAAGCAGACGAGCGGTAAGCTCGACGTGGTGTTGCACGCCGCCGGCCTCGAGCGCAGCCGTTCGCTCGATCGCAAGCCGGTCGAGGAGTTCGATCTGGTCTTCCGCGTGAAGGCCGACGGCCTCTTCAACCTGATGGCCGCCACCCGCGACATGGACGTCAAGGCCATGGTCGTGTTCTCGTCGGTGGCCGGTCGCTTCGGCAACGCCGGGCAGGCCGACTACAGCTCGGGCAACGACTTCATGTGCAAGACCGTCGGTTGGTGGTCGGGCACGCGTCCGGGCTCGCTCGGCATCGCGCTCGACTGGACCGCGTGGGGCGGCATCGGCATGGCGACCCGCGGACGCATTCCCGAGATCATGAAGGAAGCCGGCATCGACATGCTCGATCCCGCCGAGGGCTTGCCGGTCATTCGCAACGCGCTCCTCGCCGGTTACTCGGGCGAGGCCGTGGTTGGCCGACGACTCGGCATCCTGGTCCAGCCGGTGGACGCCGACGGAGGCATCGACACCGAGGGCAGCCTGCAAGCGCGGGCCAAAGACAAGTCGCTGCCGTTGCCCTTCGGCAAGGTGACCTACAACCTGCATGAGGGCCTGACCGCGGAGATGACGCTCGACCCGAAGGTCGAGCCCTTCCTCTACGATCACGCCATCGACGGCATCCCGGTGCTGCCGGGTGTGATGGGCATCGAGACCTTCGCCGAGGCGGCCTGGCTGCTCGCGCCCAGCCATCACGTGGTCGGGCTCGAAGACATGCGCTTCCTCGCGCCGATGAAGTACTACCGGAACGAGGCCCGCGCCGTCGTGGTTCGCGCGCGTCCGGTCTTGTCGACGGACGGAAAGATTCGCGTGTTCGCCACGCTGTCGTCCACGCAAAAGATCGTCGGTCGCGATGCGGAAGAGAAGCTCCACTTCTCGGGCGTGGTCGTGCTCGACGCCGCGGCGGAAGCTCGCCAGGTGCAGGCCTTCAATCGCAGCGAGGAGGAGATCGGTCGTGAGGCCATCTACCGCGTCTACTTCCACGGCCCGGCCTACCGCGTGCTCGACCGGGTCGAGGCTGCGGGACCCAATCAGGTCATCGGCTGCATGAAGGGCGATCTGCCCCTCGACACCACCGACGCAAGCCACGGTAGCTTGGTCGGCCCGCGGCTCATCGAGCTGTGCTTCCAGACCGCAGGGGTTTGGGAGATCGGCAAGACCGGGCAGCTCGCGTTGCCCGCGGCGGTCGACCGGATCATCATCCGCGATTCCGGAACCGTCAGCGGCCCGGTGGTCGCCGAGGTGACGGCCCATCCCGGCGATGCGCTCTCCTTCGACGCCCGAGTTCGCGACGGTGAAGGCAAGGTACACGTGGAGTTCGAGGGCTATCGCACCTCACGCATGCCGAATACGTTGCCCGAGGAGGAAGCAGGACCATTCCGCAAAGTGGCGGGCTGATGTTCCGCCACCTGCTCGTCCGTGCCAGTGGGCAGCCCGGGGTCTCCCAAGGGCAAGCGCGGCTGGGGCTGCTCAGCGCTCGTGAAGAGAAGATCCTGAGCGGCCTCGGCATCGTCCCGCGCCGGCGCAAGTGGCTGCTCGGCCGCATCGCCGCCAAGCTGCTCGTGCGCCAAGTATCGGACGAGCCCAATCTGCGCGATCAGGAGATCAGCGTGCTCAACCAACCCTCGGGCGAGCCCTTCGTGCTCATCGAGGGCCGGGGCGGCTGGCCCTTCCCCATCTCGATCTCGCACCGGAGCGAGATCGGCATGGCAGCGGCGCCCACCAACCGGCAGGCCCGCATCGGCGCCGACCTGGAGACCGTCGAGCCGCGCGATTCGGCGCTGGTTCGCCAGTTCTTCACCGACGAGGAGGCCTCCATCGTCGACGCGGGCGGCGACGACCGCAACGTCATCATGGCGCGCATCTGGAGCGCCAAGGAGGCGGTGCTGAAGTTGATCGGTCTGGGGTTGCGCCTCGACACCCGCGGCGTCGTGGTCAAGTTGGTCGGCGAGGCCTTCGCCGGTTGCCCCGAGGGCTGGGACCCCATCGACGTCAAGGTGACGGCGAAGCTGCCGCACCAGAGCATGCTCGATGGCCTGCGCGTGGTGTGGCGGCGCGAAGTCGACTGCGTGCTGACCGTTGCCGTGGCGCCAGTCTAGCTGGCGGGCCGCGAGACCCTGCTAGAGCCGGATTCCCGCCATCGCCATCGGCACGATCTTCGAGCCATCGCGCCGCACCGTCGGATAGTCGTGGTGGTCGCCGAACAGCACCGTCGGCCCGGCCTCGACGAAGGCGCCGAAGCGCTGGCCGGGCCCCTGGCGTTGGTAGGCGACGCCCGGTCGAAAAGCCACGCCAAGCTCGTTGTCGTCTGCCTTGGTCATGCGAAGCCACTGCAGCCGCGTCGAGAGGTAGACGACGAAGCTTCTGCCCAGAGGCAGCGAGGCGCGCCCCCCGACATCCATCGAGACGAGCACTCCGCAACTGTCTTCTCGGCTGTCCTTGTCGCACACGATCACCGGATCGACCTGCATCCCAGCCTCGAACCCGAAGTGCCGGCGCTCGACCAGCACCGAGACCCCTGGCGCAAGGGGCGCCGGCAGCACGTTGTTGCCGGCCACCGCGCCCAAGCTGAGTTGCAGCCGCGTTCGGAAGCCTTCGTCTTCTGCCGCGGCCGCTGACGGAGCCAGAGCCCAGAGCACGGACAACGCACCTGCAACGATCAGTCGGTTGCGCATGGGGCGAAGCATGTTACCGCCTGCTCCGCCAGGCCACGATGCCCCCGCGCAGGCTCCGAACTTGGCGGAAGCCCTCCTCGCGCAGGATCGCGGCTGCGCGCAGGCTGCGGATGCCGTGGGCGCAGTAGACCACCGTCGGTGCGTCGCGGTGCAGACCCTGCAAGACGTCCGCTGTTCCAAGCTGCTCGAGCGCGGCCAGGGGAACGTGAAGCGAGGGCTCGATGGCGTCGCCGGCGCGCTCCCATGCTTCGCGGACGTCGATGATCTGCACGGCTGGATCGGTGATCGCCTCCTCCAGCTCCGAGGCGTCGATCTCGATGCTGGCGGCGCACGCGGCCTCCACGTCGCGCGGCAATTCTCGGATCGGACGGCTGCGTGGGTCGGCCTTCAGCGACAGCGTCTGCGTCGCCATGGTGAGAGCGTTCCAGAGCAGGAGCTTGCCCGACAGGGGCACGCCCACGCCGGACAGTAGCTTGATGGCTTCGGTCGCCTGCCAGGTGCCGACGACGCCCGGCAAAACGCCGAGCACGCCGACCTGGGCGCAGTTGGGCGCCAGCTCGGGCGGGGGCGGCACGGGAAACAGGCAGCGGTAGGTCGGTCCGTCTTGCCAGTTGAAGACCGCGAGCTGACCTTCGAAGCCCTGGATGGCGCCATAGACGAAGGGCCGGCCTGTCATCACGCAAGCGTCGTTGACCAGGTACCGGGTCGCGAAGTTGTCCGAGCCGTCGATGATCACGTCACAGGCGGAGACCAGATCGAGGGCGTTGCCGCGCCGGAACCGCTCGGTGATGGCGTCGACCCTGACGAGCGGGTTCTGTGCACGCAGCTCCTCGGCCGCGACCTTTGCCTTGAGCCTGCCGATGTCGTGCTCGCGGTAGAGGATCTGGCGTTGGAGATTGCTGGCATCCACGCGGTCGTCGTCGACGACCACGATGCGTCCGACGCCCGCGGCCGCCAGGTAGAGCAGCGCCGGGCTGCCGAGGCCGCCGGCCCCGATGACCAGGACCCTCCCGCGCTTGAGCCGGTCCTGGGCCGCCTCGCCGAACTCGGGCAGCGACAAGTGCCGCGCGTACCGTTGGCGCTCGTCGGGGGTCAGCATGCGACCGCCTTCTGCTCGACGGTCTGGCCGTCGTAGGTCGCGTCCCAGTCCTTCCACACCGGCTCGTAGCCATGTGTGCGAAGGAAGCTGGCCAGCTCGGCCGGGCTGCGCGAGTCGTCGATGGCGAACTGTTCGAGCGAGGCGGGCTTGCTGGCGTAGCCGCCCGGGTTCGTGCGCGAGCCGGCGCTCATGGCCGTGACGCCCAGCCGGAAGGCGTGGTTGCGGAAGTGGGCGCTCTCGCGCGTGGACAAAGACAGCTCGACGTCGTGGCTCAGCAGGCGAAAGGCGCAGATGGCTTGCACGAGATCCCGCTCGGAAAACGGCGTGACTGGCAGCCCGGCCGGGCGCTCGGCGCCGCCCTCGTACGGACGCAGGCGGGGAAACGAGATGCTGAGCCGCGAGCGCCAACAATGCCGCTCCAAGTGTCGCAGATGCAGCCCGACGAACCAGGCGTCGGCGCGCCAGTCGGACAGCCCGTACAGCGCGCCGAGCCCGATCTTCTTCATCCCGGCTTGGCCGAGCCGATCCGGCGTGTCCAGCCGCCAAGGCATGTCGGCCTTGCGCCCGCGCAGGTGGTGGCGGGCATAGGCCCTCGCATCGTAGGTCTCCTGGTAGACCATCACGGCGCTCATCCCGGACTCCACCAACCGCGCGTACTCTTCGACCGACAGGGGTTGTACCTCGCACGACAGACTGGCGAAGCGCGGGCGCAAGAGCGCGATCGCGTGCGCCAGGTAGTCCGCCGACACGCGCGGGCTCTCACCGGTGAGCAGCAGCACGTGCTGAAGGCCCATCGCCGCCAGCGCGTCGGCCTCGGCGAGGATCTGCCGGTCGTCGAGCACCAAGCGCTCCATGCGATTGTGCGCGCTGAAGCCACAGTACGTGCAGACGTTCGCGCACAGGTTGGACAGGTACAAAGGCGCATAGAGCTGCATGGTCAGGCCGAAGCGCTCCTGCGTCCATCGCTGGCTCGCGTGTGCCATCTCTTCCAGGAACGGCGCCGCGGCCGGCGACAGCAACGCTGCCCAGGTGTCCAGAGAAAGCTCGCCGCGTGCCTGGACGAGGGCGCGCCTGACGTCCGCTGCGGTCCTGCTGGCGATGAAGGCCGCGCGCTCGGCGAAGTCGTGGTCTTGCCAAACTCGAGAGAAGCCCATGCGTCGCCTACGACAGGAAGGCCGTCAGAGGTGACGAGGCCTGGGCGATGGTTCCTTGTGCCGGCAATCCCGCCTCGTAGCCAAGACGGCCGGCTTCCACGGCCTGCGCGAACGCCGCCGCCATGGCGACGGGATCGGCCGCGGTCGCGATCGCCGTGTTGACCAGCACGGCATCCGCGCCCATTTCCATCGCGGCGGCGGCGTGCGACGGCGCACCCAAGCCCGCATCGACGACCACCGGCACCTGGCGTTGCGCGATGATGATCTCGAGGAACGCGCGCGACGCGAGGCCCTGGTTGCTGCCGATGGGCGCGCCGAGCGGCATGACCGCCGCTGCGCCAGCGTCGGCGAGCTGGCGGCACAGCACCGGATCCGCGTGCACGTACGGCAGCACCACGAACCCTCGTCGCGCCAGCTCCTCGGTAGCCGCCAGCGTCTCGACGGCGTCGGGCATCAGGTACTTCGGGTCGGGGTGGATCTCCAGCTTCAGCCAGTTCGTGTGCAGCGCCTCGCGCGCGAGCTCCGCGGCCAGGATGGCCTCGCGGCGATCACGCACGCCCGAGGTGTTTGGCAGCAGCCGGTAGCGGTCGAGGTCCACGTGCGACAGCAGATCGTCGGACGCGCCGTCCGTGCGTACCCGACGCAGGGCGACGGTGACCAGCTCGGCGCCCGAGGCAGCCAGGCTCTTCTTCATGGTGGACGGCGCGCCGAACTTTCCGGTGCCGAGGAACAAGCGCGAGCGGAGCTCGACGCCAGCGATGATCAGGGGGGTGCTCATGGTGAACTGCCTTCAGCGTGGTGGTTTGTCGATTCGGCGGCCGCCTTCAGGGTGAAGAACGCCGCGACGGGATCCGGGGTGTTCCACAGCGCGCCCAACACGGCCGCGCCGTCGAACCCCATGGCATGGCAACGCTCGAAAGACGAGGCATCGACGCCACCTATGGCGATGACCTCGGTCTTCGCCGTCCGCGCCCGGGTCGCGAGCAAACCCAGCAACCCGTCGCGCTCCCTTTCGGGCATGGGCCCATAGCCGGGCTTGCTGCGTGACGCGAACACCGGGCCGACCAGTACGGCGTCGTAACGCCCGAGCGCCGCGGCCACCGCGTCCACCGAATGGCAAGCGCGGCTGGCGAACGCATGCGCCCCTGCGGGCTCTGTCGGCGCGGTGTCGTCGTCGCGGAAATGCACGCCGCACGCGCCCAGCGCCTCGCACAAGCCATGATGCCCGTGCAGCACGACCCGCGCTCGCCAGCGCGTCGGCAACGCTTCCAGCCACGCCGCGGTCGCCGCCTCCGTCCAGAGCGGTTTGCGCAGGTGGTAGCGCTCCATCCCCGCCTCGAACAGGGCGCGGCAAACCCGGCTCTCGTGTGGCCGGTCGTCCGGCGGCGAAACCACGACCAACTTCATCCGCCTTGGCTCGCGCGGATGACCAGCACCCGATCGCCGTCGAGAAGCGTCCGTCCATCCCAGGCCGTCCGCGGCACGACCGCATCGTTCACCGCCACCGCCACGCCGGCACGTTCCGCCAAGCCCAGATCGCCAAGCAGCGCCAAGAGGGTGGTCTCGCCGTCGAGAGGGCGCGCGCTGTCGTTCACGTAGACCATGCGACGGGCATTCTGCGGTTGTGACACGAGGAAGTCTTCTTTCCGCGGCCGAACCACGTTCGGGCCGGGCTTCCTCTGCTGGTGCAGCGAGGCCTGTTTTCCCTACGGCGGTGCGAGACGCATCAGGTTCGAAGGCTTCTAGGACGGATCCGGTCCTGATCTCAGCCCGGGGCCCCGGGCTCGCCTAAACGAGGCAGCACAAGTAAGACCCAGACGACCTGGCTTTGCAACCGAGAAGATTGGGCCGCCGCAGGATCCGTTGTTTGCCAGAGAGCAATCACGCTGCATAATGCGAGAGCCGGTGCTCATCCAGAAATCCTAGCCGTTGCATCGGTCCTGACAGGAGAGGCCTTTGGCTGACAGCATTGCCATCTTCGAAGAAACCAAGCTCAAGCTGAGCCTGAAAGTGAGCAAGGGCGAGACCCCCGAGAAGTCGGTGGAGTTCATCCTACTCGTGGATGGCGAAGAGCATTCGAAGCACACGTCGAACCTGCAAGGCGCGTCCTTCACCTGGTCCACGGTGGCGCCCAAGATCGACGACGCCAAGGTGAAGCAGTGGCCGTACGAGCTCAAGTACCAGGTCAAGCACGGCGGCGACACCCACGACGCGGTGGAATGCTGGACGGTCTGGCCCAAGACCTTGGAGCTCGAGCCCAAGGGCCACGACACGCCCGTCCAGCTCAAGCTGCTCCAGCAGAAGAAGCCGATCAAGGCGCCGCCCAAGATCGCCAAGGACAAGACCGCCAAGGTCGTGCTCAAGCGTCCGGAGGCGTTCAGCATCCAGTCCGCCTTCCCCTGGACGGTGAAGGAGAAGGACCCCATCGAGACCGGGCAAGGACGCAAGCTGCCCGTCGAGCTGGACAAGGTCTACTTCCAGGTCGAGTTCGACAAGCCCGCCGACGGCAGGTACTTGGCCATCCAGCAGATGGTCAACGTGAAGAGCGAGAAGGGCAAGGCGGAGATCGGGACCGACGGCAAGGGCCACGAGGTCGCGTTTACCGTCAAGGTGGTCGGCGTGCTCGAGGAGCTCAGCGCCGAGAAGCTGGCGGAGTCCGCGGGCATGCCCGTGTACGTGAAGGCCACCTTCGGCAACAAGACCAAGCGCACCGACACGCGCAAGCTGATCGCCGATGGGGTCAAGACCGCGGGCGACGAGCAGACGGGCACGGTCAAGCTGGACAAGAAGGGCACCGCCACCTTCCGGCTGCAGTTGCCGCTGTCCGGCGGCGAGACCTGCAGGGTCGAGGTCGGCAGCACCGACACCTACGGCGACGACGAGCGCTCGTTCGAGACGTGGCGCCAGCTTCACTTCCAGATCAGCCATCCCGCCAGCCTGACCAAGCCCGACCCGATGCTGTACGTGGCCAGCTACCACGAGGTGAAGGTCGACATGATCGAAGAGCCGGTGGGCGCCATCGCCGCCGGCAGCGGGCCTGCGGGCTCATGGATCGACGGCAACGAGGTCGAGGCCGGGTTCGGCCGTCAGGCCCTGGTCATCGGTCTGCACAACGAGAAGGCCTTTCACAAGCTCTCGTTCAAGAACAAGAACGACGCCCGCTATGCGCACTTCCTCATCTGCGACTTCCAGTTCGACGCCGGCGCCAAGAGCTCGCACGAGTTCGAGCTGGACGCCGCGTACCTGACCGGCGCCACCCTGAACATCCCGATCACGGATTTCGAGAGCGCCGACGATCTGCCGGCGGCACTGTCCACGTCCATCAAGAACGGCAAGGCCGCCCTGACCAAGCTCGCGTGGCGAATCCCCAGCAAGAAGAAGAAGGGCACGGTCGCCGTGGCGAGTTGCACGGTGGACTACGCCAACAACCAGGGCACCGGCGGCCAGATCTCGTGCACGTTGCCCGCCGACGTGATCGCCGACCATACGGCGGGCGAGACGGTCCACATCAGCTTCACCATCCAGTTGGCCGTGGGCCCCTACAACGGCTCCTCGACGAAGAACCTGCTGCTCATCGCCGCGTACAACCCCACGGCGCGGCCCGAGGACAAGATGGTACAGACCATGGTGCACGAGGTGGGGCACGCCCTTGGCATGGTCGCCTCGGAGATCAAGATCCCGGGCATCGCGGACACCAAGGCCGAACACAGTCGCGCCTACACGGGGCGCGGACACAGCGGCGGCCACTGTGCCAAGGGCGTCACAGCCGCCGACTACAACGGCGGTGGCAGCCTCGGCGGCAAGCCCGGCACGTGCGTGATGTTCGGAGAGGGGGGCGGTTCTCGCCTGCGGTCGTTCTGCGATCTCTGCCAGAAGCTGCTGCTTCCCGCGGCCCTCAACGCCTACCTGCTGCAAAGACTCTAGGTGCCCCTCATGAACCAAGGCGAATTCCGGCTCAAAGACGAGAAGTTCTGGGAAGACTCCGACCCCGTCGAGGAAGCCCTCGTCGAACGCTTCAGCGAGACCGATTTCATGGGGCTTGGCCTCGACGGCCCGCGCGCCGCGCGGCTGGACCAGCGCGAGACGGTGCCCTTGCTGGGCATCAGGGCGTGCAGCATCCGCGACAACATCGGGCTTGGCCTGCAGCGACGGGCCGTCGTCGTCGCGTCCCATCTCGAAGGAACCGAGACCTTTGCCGCGACCGCGTTCCGCCAGCCCGACGAGCCTCGACGCCTCGCCGATCCCCGCGACCCGGCCAAGCTGCCCAAAGGCCGGACCGTCAAGACGTTCAGCTTGTCTCTCATCGATCGACTGCCCGAGCTGCCTTGGAAGCCGGGGACCTGGCAGACCACCGTGCTGCTCTACGACCAGCGCAGCAACGCCGTGGTCACGCGCTTGGAGGGGGCCCCGACCCGCGACCCGGCGGTCGAGGAATTCCTGAACGCCCAACGCCGGCCCGCCTTTCCCCCCGCCATCTCGCCGCCGCCAGATGCACACGCGAATCCCTACTTGCCACGGGCGGACTCGCCAGCGCCGCCATCCGGTCCAGGCATCGTGCTGGCCGTCGAGCGGGTGGCCGTGCACGGCCGAGAACGCTCGTGCGTCCTGCGCGGCACGTTCCGTCTGCCCATCTTGCCCCGCGACATGGTCAAGGTCCTGCCGGGGCCGGCAGGCTCGGAGGCCGAGCGCCAGGCCATCGCCGACGGTTGGGTCGACGTGGGCGATGCCGACGCCATCGCCGTGCTGCCGGTCGCCCTGCTGCTGACTGGAGACCAGAGGGCCGAGCCCCTTCTGATCCAACTGCACGTGCCCGTCTACGGTCCCTTCGATGCGACCGACTCCAGCGATGGTGCGCGCGGTTACTTCGCGCTCGATCTGTTCAAGCTGCTGCCGGACGACGTCTTCATCCAAAGCTATGCCGTCTGGGCGGTCTCTCGCGGCGTCCTGTCCGAGCCCGTGTTGCTCGGACTGGTGACCGAGTCCATGCTGCCGGTGGCGGGCGAGTGATGACCAGGATGCGAGCCGGGGCCCGGCTGGTTGTGGCGGTGCTCGCGCTCTCGAGCCTCGGGGCCGGCGGGCCCCCCGCCGCGAAACAGGGCGCCCTGGGCGTTCCCGACGAGAAGTTCCGCGGCGACACCCAGGCCCTCGAAGAGCGCGCTCGGCAACGCTTCGGCGCTACGGACTTCCTCGGCCTGTTCATCGATGGGCCGAGGCGCGTCCCGCGAACCGCGCACGACGACATCTCGCTCGTCGGCCTGCGCGCATCGACCATCCGGGACAACGTCTCGGTCAGCCTGGTACGCCGGGGCGTGCTGGTGGCGACCCGCCTGGAACCCGACGAAACCTTGGCGGCGCTGGCCCATCGACAGCCGGACGAGCCGCGCAATCCCGCGGCGCCACGCGACCCGGCCACCTTGCCCAAGGGCCGCACGGTCAAGACCTTCACCCTGGCGCTCGACCAGCGCATCCCCGACGTGCGCACGCGTCCAGGTACCTACGCCACGACCTTGCTGCTCTTCGACCAACGGAGCAATCAGGTGGTCACCCGCGTCGACGGCGCGGCGGACAAGTCCGCGAAGGACCACGCCACCCTGGCAGAGGTTTTCCCCCCCTTCGACCAAGGCCGCCACTCGTACCGCGGGGGGCCGGCCTGCCCGCCATCGCCCAAAGACAGCGCCATCGTGCTGGCCAGCACCGGCCCGACGGGTCAGGGCGCGGCGCGATCTTGGATGGTGCACGGCAGCTTCTTGTTGCCGGCATCGCCGCGCGACCTGGTGGGGTCCCCGACGAAAGCGCGGATCGCGCGGGATCCCGGCGATCCGGTGGCGGTGTTGCCCGTGCAGCTCGTCCTCACCGGCGAGCAGAACGCAGCGCCGGTGGTGCTCTCGATGCGCGTGCCCGTCTACGATCCGCTCGAGCGCATGCGCGGACAGAACATGGCCCGGGGCCATTTCTCCGTCGATCTCCTGAATCTGACGCCGGATCTCGAGCCGCAAAGCTACGCGGTCTGGGCCCTCTCCCGGCGGCAAATCTCCGAACCCCTGGTCGTCCGGCTCGCCACGCCATGAGGAGATACGTTGGCTGACGCAGTCCCCATCCTCGAGCAGACCAAGCTCACGCTGAGGCTCGCCGTCACCAAAGGCGAGTCGCCCGAGAAGTCCGTCGACTTCATCTTGTTCGTCGACGGGAACGAGCACTCGAGGCACACGGCGCCCCTGCAAGGCACCGCCTTCACCTGGAGCCCGACCGCGCCCAAGATCGACGACGCCAAGGTCACGCAGTGGCCGTACGAGCTCACCTACAAGGTCGATCACGGCGGTGACCTGCACGACGGGGCCGAGACCTGGCAGGTCTGGCCGAAGACCTTGGAGCTGGTCCCCCAAGGTCACGACACCCCGGTGCAGCTCAAGCTGCTCCAGCAGGACAAGCCGATCAAGGCACCACCCAAGGTGGCCAAGGACAAGACCGCCCAGGTGGTGTTGCAGCGGCCCGAGCCGATCAAGATCCGCGCGGCCTTCCCCTGGAAGGTCAAGGCAGAGGACGCCATCGAGTCGGCGCAAGGCCGCAAGCTGACCGTCGAGCTCGAGAAGATTCCCTTCCAGGTCCAGTTCGACAAGATCGACGACGGGACCTTCGAGGAATTGCCCATCCAGCAGCTGGTCAACCTGAAGAGCGAAAGAGACAAGGCCGAGATGGGCCTCGATCACAAGGGGCCGGTGATCGCCCTGCCCATCAAGATCAAGGGCACCTTCGAGGCCATCGACGCCGAGAAGCTCGCGGAGTCCGAGGGCATGACCGTGTACGTGCGGGCGACCTTCGGCGAGAAGACCAAGCGCAACGATCCCGGCCACCCGCGCAAGCTGGGCGCGATCGCGGTCAAGATCACGGGCGACGAGCACAAGGGCACCGTGAAGCTCGACAAGAACGGCAGCGCGACCTGCTTGCTCTACCTGCCGCTCTCGGGTGGCGAGACCTGCAAGGTCGAGATCGGCACCACCGACCAGTACGGCGACGACGACCGGTACTTCGTCACCTGGCGACAGTTGCACTTCCAGATCAGCCATCCGGCGGCGCTAGCCAAGCCCGATCCCTTCCTGTTCGTGGACAGCTACAACGAGATCAAGGTCGAGATGGTCGAGGAGCCCGTGGGCGCCATCGCCGTCGGCAGCGGTCCCGCCGGGGCTTGGATCGACGGCAACCAGATCAAGCCCGGGTTCGGCCGCCAAGCCCTGGTCATCGGAACCCACAACGAGAAGGAGTTCCACAGGCTCTCCTTCAAGAACAAGAACGACGCGCTCTACGCCCACTTCCTGATTTGCGACTTCCAGTACGACGCCGGCCCCTTGTCTTCGTACGCGTTCACCTTGGAGGCGAAGCACGTCTCCGGATCGAACCTGGGCGTGACCATCCGCAGTTTGGACCCCAAGGCGAAGAGCCATCCTTGTGCTCTGCCGACCTCGCTCAAGGACGGCACCGCGGCCCTGCGCAAGGTTTCGTGGAGCATCCCCAAGAAAGGCAAGAGCGGAGAGATCCCGCTCGCCGACTGCACCCTCGATTACGCCAACAACATCTGGGAGCGCGGCAAGCTGTCGTGCCCCCTCCCCGTCGACGTCATGACCGCGTTCACCGCGGGCGACAAGGTCACCATCAGCTTCCGCGTCCAGCTCGCGAAGGGACCGTACCTCGGCTCGGCCACCAACAACCTGATCCTGGTCGCCGCGTACGAAAACGTCCCCGCCGCCATCTCCGAGGAGAGCCTGAACAAGACGATGGTGCACGAGATCGGCCACGCCCTGGGCATGTGCGCCGCCGAGATCTCCATCCCCGGCATCCCCAACGTCAAGAAGGAGCACGGTCGTTCGTACACCGGGCGCGGCCATCAAGGCGGCCACTGCGCCAAGGGCATCTCCGACGCGGACTACAACAACAAGAAGAAGGATCTCGCGGGCCTGGGCGGCACGTGCGTGATCTTCGGCGAGGGCGCCGCGACGATCACGCGGTTCTTCTGCGATCTGTGCCGCAAGCTCCTCTTGCCCGCCGCGCTCGGCAAGTACTTGCTGGAGAAACTGTAGGGGGACGCCATGAACCAAGGTGCTTTCGGACTTGCGGACGACGCGTTCTGGACGACCTCCACCGCCATCGAGGAACAGCTCCTCGACAGGTTCGAGTCGGACGAGTCCTTCGCAGGCTTGATCCTCGACGGCCCGCAGGAGGTCCGGCTGGACAGGCGCAGCACGCTGCCCCTGCTGGCCGTGCGCGCATGCACGCTGGCCCAGAACGCGACACTCGACCTCGACAGTCGGGGCATCCTCGTCGCGACCCGGCTCGAAGGGCACGAGACCCTGGTGGACTTCGCGTTCCGCCAGCCCACGCTGCCGCCCGACGACGACACCCCGGACGAAGTCGACCTCGACGAAATCCCGGAAGGTCGAACGGTCAGGGTGTACAGCCTGACGGTGACCGAGCGCCTGCGCGACCTTCCATGGAGGCCCGGCACGTGGCAGACCACCTTGCTGCTCTTCGATCAACGCAGCAACCCCGTGGTCACGCGTCTTTGCGAGGCCCCGAACCGCGATCCAGCCGTCGCCGAGTTCCTGGCCGCGCAGCGACGTCCCGGCTACCCGCCCGCCGTGGCCATGCCTGGCGGGCCGCCCACCAATCTCTTCCGCCCACGCCTGGACACACCGCCGCCACCCGCCGGGCCCGGCTTCACGCTGGCCATCGAGCCCTCGGCCGTCGACCGCCCCGGGGCGTCGTGCATGTTGCGCGGGAGCTTCCTTCTGCCTCTGCTTCCTCGTGACGTGATCCGCCCGTTGCCGGGCCCCCCGGGCTCCCAGGCCGAGCAACGGGCGCTGGCGGACGGGTGGGTGGACGCAGGCGCGCCCGAGGCCGTGGCCGTGGTTCCCATCTCGCTGCTGCTCACCGGCGACGAGAATCCGACCCCCGTGCTGCTGCCCTTGCAGGCAGCCATCTACGGCTCCACCGAAGGCCCGCTGGTCAAAGGGCAGTTCGCCGTCGATCTGTTCAAGGCAGCCCCCGACTTGCGGGCGCAGCGCTACGCCGTTTGGGCCATATCGCGCGCGATCATCTCCGATCCGGTCCTGGTCGACATCCTGGACGCGGACGCATGAAGACACCGCGGGTCGCGCCGGTCCTCGCCTGCGTCGTGCTTGCGACGGGCTCCCTCGCCGTCGCCTCGCCCGCAAAGCAAGGCATGCTCGGTTGGTCCGACGCCCAGTTCGGATCCACCAGCACACGGCTGGAAGAAAAGGCCTTGGCGCCCTTCGAGGCATCGGAGCTGGATGGCCTGCTGCTCGACGGTCCCCGGCGAGCCTCGCTGCGGCGAGGGCGGGGCGTGCCCGTGGTGGTGATCCGTGGCTCCAGTCTGCGCGAGAACGCCACCGTCGATTTGGAAGAGCGCGGTGTTCTCGTCATGAGCCGGCTCGAGGACGACGAAACCCTGGCGGCTCGGGTCTTCCGTGTGCCGGACAAGTCGCGCCAACCCGACAAGCTGCTCCCGTCCGAGCGCCCGCCAGCGCCCTCCGAGATCCCCGAGGGCCGCGCCGTCAAGCTCTACCGCTTCGATCTCATCGACCAGATCCCAGAGGTCGCGTCCGCTTCGGGCACCTGGCAGACGACGTTGCTGCTGTTCGACCGACGGAGCAATGCCGTGGTCACCCGGGTGGAAGCCAAGCGTGAACGCAAGCGCAGGGCGACCCGAGCCCGCGACCTCGACATCGGCGCCTGCCGGCCCCGACCAGACTCACCCGCGCTTGCAGGCACCCCGTCCATCGCCCTGGCCAGCCCCAGCAAGGTCGAGACGACCTGGCTTGTGCGCGGGAGCTTCCTTCTGCCCACCCTGGCGCGCGACCTAGCCCAGCCGCCCAGTTCTCCCGACAAGAAGGACCCCACGACGGCCGTGTTGCCCGTGACACTCATGCTCACCGGCGACCACGATCCCGCGCCAATTCTGGTACCGCTGCGCATACCGGTCCACCTCCCGTTCGAAGGTGGCTCGGCAGACCGGCTCGCCCGCGGACACTTCGCCGTGGATCTGCGGCCCCTGCTGGGCGACCAGCTCTCACCACAGCGCTACGCCGTGTGGGCCGTGTCTCGCCAGCTCGTCTCCGAACCGGTCGTGGTCGAGGTCCTCAGGCGCTGACCGACTCCTCCGCGTCGTCGGGTTCATCGCCCGCGTCCTCGGCGTCGTCCGGCTCCATCGAAGCCCCCGTCTCCAGCTCGTGATCTTCCTTCTCGGCGCCCAGCGAAAGCTCACTCTCCTCGTACACCGCGCTCGGCGCCACGTCCCACTCGGACTTGCCCAGCTTCTTGAGCTGCGACGGCGTCAGCGCCGCATCGTCCGGGCCAGCCGCAATCTGGGGCCTCCGAATTTCGCGAAGCAGGACCAGCCCCTCGGGAACCAGCGGCGCACGCCAGTCGCGTGCGAGCAGCGCGCGTGCCTCGCCGAGCAGACCAGCCAGCGCCGCGTTACCTGTTCGTCCCGCCATGGCAGCGAGCAACTGCGCGGCCTCGCGCTGCGGCACCACCTGGCAACCATCTCGGTTCGAGACCTGCCCCAAGTCACCGCCCGCGACCAGCAGGTACCTGCGTCCTTCGTGCTCGAGCCGACCGCGCGTCCTGGCGTCGATGGAGCGCACCAGGCTGCGTTGCTGCTTCGACGCCGACTGCTCGACCTGCCTTTCACCGCCCTCGCGAACGACCACCAGATCGGCGCGCTTGAGCGCCCCGCGCAGCAGACCCATCAGTTGCGGATCGTCGAACGTGCTCGGCAAAGAGGGCACGAGCCGAGCGCGCAACACGAAGTCCCGCACCGTGTTCCGATCGCGGCGCAAAGCCCCAGCCAGATGCGCCTCGACCGCGACGTAAGGCAAACGTTCGAAGCCCTCGTCACGACAAAGGCGGATCGCATCGACCGCCCGCACCAAGACCAGCCTCTGCTCTTGCCAGAAAGGTGTCAGCGCTAGTGTGATGATTCCCATGAGTCGCTTCGATATTGGTTGGTGACGATGGAAGTATGACAGGTACCCGTCCCGTGTTGTAGCTGGCATTCACGCGCGAACCACCCGGCGGCGTCGCACGCCAGCCGCCGGATCACGCCGCCGCCCGAGGGCGACGGAAAGCTGGGGGCCATCGGTGCCGTAGCCGCTGTCGCTGGCCTGCTTCAACGGGGCCGTCGCCCGAGGGCGACGGAGAGGGCCACTACGTCGGGCGCAACAACCGCTTCGGCCTTCGCTTCAATGGGGCCGTCGCCCGAGGGCGACGGAGAGCCAAGAGCGCCGGCCGCAAGTTCCAGGATATGCTGATGCTTCAATGGGGCCGTCGCCCGAGGGCGACGGAGAGTTCTCTCTCGCGAGACTGGCGGCGCAGCGGTGGGGGGCTTCAATGGGGCCGTC
>CAZYFU010000078.1:0-22709 GCA_964647025.1 uncultured Myxococcales bacterium
CGGGGCCCGGGGGGACGTAGGTCCCCGCATCTTCGTTGGATTCGTTGCTGCCACAGGCAGCAAGGGTCAGGGCCAAGACGGCCGCAAGACCAACTCTGTGTTTGATGTTCATCTCTTCCTCTCCTTGTGCTGGTGACCGAGCCGCCAGGCCCGATCGGGGAACGTGTGGGTGGGGATGTTGCGAGCGCAACCCGAGTTCGCGAGACTTCGTGCTGGACGAGCTCATTGTCCCTCTGGCTTTCCATCCGACTTCTCGATGATCTTGAACTGCACGCGCCGGTTCTTCTGTCGACCCTCGTCGGTGTCGTTGTCGGCGATCGGTTGCTCCATGCCGTAGCCTCGCGAGGTCAAGCGGGAGTCATCCACCTTGCCGCGCTTGACGAGCCAGGACATCACGGCCGCCGAGCGCTTCTTCGAGAGCTTCTGGTTCGTCGCCTTGCTGCCGCGGTTGTCGGTGTGTCCCTGCACCTCGAGCTTGAGGATCTCCGGGTGCTCGCCGAGCGCGTTCGCGACCTGGGTCAGCAAGTCGTCGCTGGCTGGTAGGATCTCCGCGCTTCCGGTCTTGAACTGAACCTGCTCGAGGATGACGATCTCCTTGTCGGTTACCCGCACCGCGGCCGGACAGCCGTTCTTCGTCGGATCCGCATCGGGCTTGCCCTTCTCCCTGGGGCAGGCGTCGACGTCGTCGCGGATGCCATCCCCGTCGGTGTCGGGCGGGCAGCCGTTCTCGTCCGGGTCATCGTTGGCGACGCCCTTGACCTCGGGACACGCGTCGTCCTTGTCGAGGATACCGTCGCCGTCGGTGTCGGGCGGGCAGCCGTTCTTGTCGGGATCGCTGCTGCGCACGCCGCGCTTGTCGGGGCAGGCGTCATCGTCATCGGGAATGCCGTCGCCGTCGCGATCCGCCGGGGGCAGTGGCGCGGGCGCGGCAGGCGCCGGTGCGTAGGCCAGCGACGCGACTACCCGCACGCCGGGAGTACCGACGCCGTACACGATGCCGGGTCCGGCGCCCAACCCGAACACGAAGTCGGCGCTGCGCAACCTGGCGCCCAGAATGGCTTCCAGATTGGTGGTGCCGCGCCCGAAGCGCTGGCTGCCCACCAGCAGCGAGCTGCCATAGATCTCGGGACCGATCTGTACCTTGCCTTGGGCGAGCAGGAAGGCGAACGCTCCGCCGACCTGAAGGCTCGAGCCACGATCGTGCACCCCGGTGCCGGGGTTGCTGGTGTGCTTGCGCAGATCCACGCCGGCGTTCAATGCATAGGCGATGCTGTCGTTCTCACCCGAGAGGACCAGGGCGGGCATGCCGTGGATCTCGTCCGCGCTCATGTACTGGTCCTTCTTCCCGGTGGGAACATAGATGTAGCCGGACAGGCTGAGGGTGGCGAGCGAGCGGTTCTTTCCGAGAAGGCGAATGCGCGCGCCTGGGCGCAGGTCGCCGGCCGACACGCCTGACGGAGACGGCGGCGCGCCGTTCACGCTGCTGCCGCTGTTGACCAACGCCACCGGCATGTCGGCGAAGAGCCAGATTCGATCCCAGAGGGACACCCCAGCCGCGACGTGGAGGATCAGTTGGTGCTCGACGATCGATGCGATCCGGTCGTCGCCCCGCTTCCAGGTCAGGGGCCTGTACCCATAGTCGCCGAGCAGCATCAGGCGAGGCGAGAGATGTCCACCGGGATCCCCGCCCTGAACGCCGAAGAACCGATCGCCGGCCGGGGCGGGCTGGAACCGGTCCAATGCCAGACCTCCTTCGGCACGCGCGCCGGTGCTGACGGTCAGGAGGGAGAGCAGGATGCTCCCCGATAGAATCCATTTTCTCGGGCTGTATTTGCCTAGCATAGTCCTGCGCCCAGTAGCACGGGACGGGCCAACACGTGAGTGGCGGTAATCCACGGTGGGTGCTCGCTCACCGAGACGAAGCTGTCCCAGCGTGGGGACACAAGCGTCTCACCGTGAGACGCATATGGTCCGTTCCGTCTCAACCCTTGTCCGTCGACCCGTCTCCGCCCACGTAGCGTGGCCAAGCGCCGTGGATGGCGCTGGCCCAGCGCTTGCTGTGGCCACCGCTTGTCTCGCGCGCACATCCGGCGAAAGGGAAATCAAATCATGGCGCTACTCGAGGTCGTACTGGGAGACGTCGTGGGATCAGGGCTCCGCGGGGTTGGCGACTCGAGCGCCCTACATGCGCGACTCGTACGAAGTCTCCTCAGCATGTTGGCGTCAGGAAACGGTCGATGGCTCACCGGGCTCCTCGGGCACCTCCGCCGCGGCGGTCTCGCCGACGCCGTGGCTAGCTGGGTGTCGATGGGAGAAAATCAACCCGTGACGGGGCAACAACTGCGAGTGGCGTTGCCTGCGGACGTGCTCGCCGATCTGGCCGTGTTGTCCGACATCGATCCGGACGAGGTGGCGGATGGCTTGGCGCAGGTCCTGCCGTCGGTCGTGGACCAGCTGAGCCCTTCCGGGGTATTGCCGAGCGAGTGTGGGCTGCGGAGCGCATTGGGTGGCCTGTCCAGGATGTTGTCGGGAAGCGGTTGGGCGCCGGTCGATTAGCCCTCGGTTGGCCCTCCGACCCCGCTGCCAGACTTCCGCGCTAAAGAGATCCGCGTCCGGCCACCTCGAAGGTGTTGCACTGCCGGGCATCGCCGGTGTCGAAGCCACGTCGGAACCAGCGCATGCGCTCGGCGCTGGTTCCGTGGGTCTGGTCGGCGGTGTTGGTGTTGCCGAGGGCATCGTCACCGATGGCGTGGGCCGCGTTGACCGCTTCCCGCAGGTCTTCGTCGTTGATCGCCAGCGAGGACCGGGCGGTGTGTCCCCATACGCCGGCCAGGCAGTCAGCCTGCAACTCGACACGGACCGAGGTTTCGTTCTTGCTCTCGCCCCGGACTTTCTGAGTGGAAGCCCCGATCAGGTTTTGCACGTGGTGGCCGACCTCGTGCGCGATGACGTAGGCCTGCGCGAAGTCACCCGGGGCGCGCAACCGTTGCTCCATCACCCCGTAGAAGCTCGGATCGATGTAAAGCTTGCGGTCGGCCGGACAGTAGAACGGGCCCACGGCGGAGGTCGCGTTGCCACAGCCGGTGCTCACGGCATCGGCAAACACCACCAGGGTGGGATTCACGTAGCCGCCCGGCGCCTGGTCGTAGCGCGGGAGCTCCATGGCTCGGAATTTGGCGCTCCACACATCCTCGGTCGATGCGAGGACCACCCGGGAGAACTCGCACGCCTTGCCGTTGGCGGGAGAGCTCTTGCACACGCTGCCCGCGGCAAGCCCGCCTTGGGCCGGTGCCTGGGCACCGCCAAACAGCTGCTGCTTGATTCCCGAGGGCAAGAGGAAGTAGCCAACAACGCCGAGCGCTCCGACCACCACCGTGCCCTTGAAGCCAAGCACGCGTACCAGACCCATCAGCAATTGGACGGGCAGCCCAATGCCCGCGCGACTGGGTCCCGCCTGGCCGCGGCCGCGGTCTTCGAAGTTGTCCGACTGTCTCCGTCCTTCGGTTTCCATGGGCGCCAAGCCTACCCGGTCGTCTATCGTCCAACCACAACGGGAATGCGTCTGCTGGCTGCTACAGCCCCAGGCGGTATCCCGCGAGCAGGTGCAGGAAGCCGAGTTGCGTGTCTTCGGACATGCTGGGCCGTCGTACCGGGTAGCGAGCATCCAGCTCGATCAGCACCGCCCCCGGACCCAGCCGGAGCTCGGCGCCGACCATCGCCATGCCGCCAATCCAGGTGTGCCAGAAGGTCCGGCCGCTCGGTTCGCCCACCCGCACGGTCACGACCTGCGGTCCCAGGCCGGCGTACCCGTGCACGCGGGCGCTCGTGCGACCGAAGCGCGCGGTTCCGAACAACGATAGGTTGAGGGCGTCGCGACGAGAGACCGGCGCCTCTGTCGCGGACGCGGCGCCCAGGTGCTCGTAGAGGGCACGCACGCCCAGCGCGGGGATGACGGACGCGTCGTGGGCCGGCCGCCGTGCCAGGTCGAACTCGATCCCGGCAACCTGGCCGAGCCAACCGTCGGGCTGCCCCGCCACGCTGGCTCCACCTACGACCGCTCCTCCCGGGACCAGCGTCGGCTGTGGGGGCGGCGGCGGTGGGGGGACTGACGGTGCGGGTGGCGGAGGCGGAGGGGGGGGAGGCGGAGGCGGTACCAGCACGACCTTCGTGGTGGCCACCTCACCAAAGGGACCCTCGAACCCGTCGGCGTCGATCGCGCTGACGCGCGCCCGGTAGGCACCCGGAGCCAATCCCTTGGCCTCGAGGTCGGTGATCTTCGCCGGCACGCGCACGTCCAACGCCAAGTCGTGGAAATCTTCGTCCTGGGCGACCTGAACGTGCCAGAGCTCTGCTGCCGGCCCAGCGCCCGCGCCCGGTCCGAACTTCGCGGTCAAGGTTCCCTTGTCCGGAACACTCAGCTCCGCCGGCGGCGCGGCGATCCACGCGGGGGCTGGCGGCAAGGGCTTGGGCTCGCCGGGCGCCTGTCCCGCCTCGGTGCGATTGCCGAATCCCTCGGGGACTTCCACGGTCTTGCGCTTCGCCCGGGCGTGCGACTTGCCTTTGTAGACCGCGAGCCTGGTCGTCTTCTTCTCATCCACCTGGACCTGGGCCTCGCCCGGCCCCAGGTTGAGCTCGGCTGCGTCAGTCCTGACCACGGTCGGCTTGGCGGGGTCCGAGCCGGCAAGCTCGGCCAGCCGCGAGCGCAGGGCGCCGGTCACGAGGGTGGTCTCCGCGCCGAACGCCTCGTGGGTACCGCTGGCCCGTCCCTCGAGGATCACGATGAGCGTCTGCTCGCCCAATTGAATCCGGCTGGTGTCGGCGAAGAGCAGCTCAGCCGAAGCGCTCTCTTTCGTGCCGACTTTGTGGCCGCGAAAGAGCGTCTCGTTGATTGTCGCCGGTTTCGGATCGGGCTTGTAGGCCTCGACTTGGTTGCGTACGAAGGTGATGCGTGCGTCCGGCTCGCTGCTGACCTTGGCCCGCGGCACGCGCAGCACCATCCCGGGTTTGAGCCGATGGGGCGTGGGCCCCAGACTGTTGTAGGTGTGGATCTCGCCGACGCGGCGACTGTTGCCGAACAGCTCGCGCGCGATCTTCGCGCACGTGTCGCCGGGTACCACGACGTAGTCTTCCAGCACGACACCCGGCGGTGGCTCCGCGGCCAGTCCGCGCGGACTCCACGCTGCCGCTGCCATCGCGAAGCTGAACATTGCGACAAACCCGCGCGGCGCGCGGAACCGGTGTTTCCTCATCATCGCTTTCTCCTAATCAGCCGCCATATCTTGGACATGACGACGTCGTCGCCCAGGCTGGACAGCACGACGTCGCTCGCGCCGGCGCGGATCAACTCCGCCACCAGACTCGCTTCGTGAACATCGACGATCAGAATCGGTAGTTGCGCGCACTCGGGGTGCTGGCGCAGCTCGCGCACGATCTCCGGGGCGCCGTTGCTCGGGCCGCCCGGCAGGATCACCACGTTGAGCTCGCCTCGGTACTCGGGGCTGCCCAACTGGTCGAGCGAGTCGCCGCAGAATGCCGAGACGCCGTGGACGGCCAGCGAGGCGACCAAGCTGCTGGCGCGCTCGGCAGGGAAGCCACGCAACCACGCCTGGGGCCGCGCGGCGTCCGTCTGCGAGGCCAGGATCGTGGGCTCGGCCTCCATACGCAGGGTACTTGCTTTGGGTAGACCGCGTTCGGCGCGCGTGCGAGCCGTGTCCTCCAGTCGTCGCGCCACGGCCGCCGCGGCCACCGTCGCGGGATCATGACCCGTCTTGACCTGTTCGAGCCGGTGCAGGAAGTCGGTCGCGGCGGGGCGGGCCTCCGGTTGCTTGGCCATCATGTCCTCGACCAACTTGGCCAGCCCGAGCGGCACCACTTCGCCCGAGGCCGCGCGGTCGAGCCTGGGCGCGGCGACGAAGAGGTGGTGGGACAGCAGTACGGCGACGGATTCGCTGCTAAACGGGCGGTGGCCGGCGACTGCCTCGAAGAGGATGACCCCGAGCGCGTAGATGTCGCTCGCCGGTCCGAGCCCATGCCCGCTGCATTGCTCGGGCGACATGTACGCCGGCGTGCCCAGCGCCGCACCGGTGTCGCTCACGCGAACGTCCTTCAGCGCCTCGATGCGTGCGAGTCCGAAGTCCATGAGGACCGCGCGTGCGCTTTCGTCCGGCCCTCGGCCGGTACCACCGACCAGCATGACGTTGTCGGGCTTCACGTCGCGATGGACGACCCCGGTCGCATGGACCGCGGCTAGGACCTCGCCGAGCTGGCGAAAGATGTTGTAGGTGAAAGCCAGCGAGAGCGGGTCCGACCTTTGCGCCAGGCGATCGCCCAGCGTGATGCCATCGAGCAACTCCATGACCAAGAACAGACTGCCTTGGTGTTCGCCGAGCTCGTGCATGGTGACGACGCCGGGGTGGTGCAGGCGGATGAGGGCTTTGGCCTCGCGGCGGAAGCGGGCACGCGCGACGGTGTTTTGCGCCCAAGCCGGATCGATCAGCTTCACCACGACCGGCTCGTCGAGCTCGACGTGGCGGGCGCGGTAGACCCAACCCATGCCACCTTGGCCCAGCACCGCCTCGAGCTGGTAGCGGCCACCCACCATCTCGCCACATCGATCTTGTGGAACCGGCTCCTCCGCGTCCGCCGGATTCATCTCGGGCTCTCCACCCATGCGGGGCAGCGTGACGCGCGGCTTTCTCGGGCTCATGCCAGCTCCAGGATGGCAACGGGTTGGCGCTTGCCGCGCAGCTCGACCTGGCCAAGCGGGTTGAAGCGAAAGCCGCTGCCGACGTTGCCGCGAACCTGCTCGGTAACCAGGGTCTGTCCAGGCCGCGCCATGGCCTCGAGCCGGGCCGCGACGTTGACCACGTCGCCGATCACCGTGTACTCCATGCGCGATTCGCTGCCCAGGTTGCCCACCACGGCCTCACCCGAGCCGATGCCGATTCCCAGACGGACCTCGAAGCCGAACTGCTTCTGCCACGCCGGCGCCTGGGCCTCGACGAAGCGCTGCATGTCCTCCGCGGCCGCCACCGCGCGCGTGGCGTGGTCGGCTTGTGCGTTGGGCGCGCCGAACACGGCCATCACGCAGTCCCCGATGAACTTGTCGACCGTGCCTTGGTGGCGGAACACGACCTCGGTCAGGGTGGTGAACAGCTGGTTCAGGAAGGCGACGACCTGCTCGGGTGGCGACGACTCCGCGAACGGCGTGAAGGAGACCACGTCGGCGAACAAGACCGAGATGGGGCGGCGTTCGCCGCCGAGGCGAATCTCGGCGCTGCCCTCGGAGATGGCGTGTGCGACGGTGGCGGGCAGGTAGCGCGACAGGTTGGCTTCGACGCGGGTTCGGCGCACGATCTCGGCACCGCTCGACTGCAGCGCATCGGCCATCTCTTCCATCGAGCGGCCCAAGACCTCGAGCTCGTCCCCGGTGTGGACCTGCGCACGCGCGTCCAGTTTGCGGTTCGCGTAGGCGCGGGTCAGTGCGACCAGGGTGGCGATGGGGCGTGTGTTGCGACGTCCGAGCCAAATGCCGGTGACGAGCGCGAGCCCCGCGAAGACCGCGGCTGCACCGATGAGCGCGCGGCGAGCCGTGGTCAGCGCCGCGTAAGCTTCCCGCACGGGCCGGCGCACGATGATTGCCCACCCGCGCGCTGGCAGGGTTCGCATGGTTGCGACCATGTCCTCGCCGGTCGGGGCGCGGTACTCCGCCGTCAGCGCGAAGCCGGAGGTGAACGCCTGGGCAGGAATCGCGGCGCCGGCGAGTACGTCTTCCTTTCGCACCGGCTTGCCGGGCGGCTCGCGCGAGGGATCGCCGCCTGCGATGACCCGTAGGTCGCGATCGAGTAGCAGGATGCGCCCCGGGTCGTCGAAGCGGCTGCGGGAAACCGTCTCGAGCAGGTCCGACAGGACCTGACCGTCGAGCGTGCTCAGCAAGAACCCGCGCGGCTTGTCCCCCGCGCGAAGCGGCTCGAGGTAGCGCTGGGGCCCGTCTGGGTCGGTGCTGTCGGGGGCGAGCCATGTGCCGCCGGTCTTTCCCGCCTGCTGAAGCTCGGTCGGCAGGGCCGGCGCGGGGGTCGCTGCCTCGCTGTTCCGCTTTCGAATGGCATCGATCAGCCGGCCATCGACATCGTAGACGGCGACTTGCGCAACCGCGGGCGCGGCCGCGATGGCTTCACGGGCGAGGCCCAGCCGGAGATCACCATCGGCGATTCTCGCTTCGGACAGCAGTCGCCCAGTCCAATGGCTAGCGGCCGAGACTTGGTCGAGCTTCTCGTCGAGACCACGACCCACTTGATCGATGACGGCCAGCCCCAGGGCGCGCTCGCTGTTCTCCAGCCCGCGCCGCTGGATGCCCAGGCTGATCCATGCGAGCAGCGCCACCGGAAGGGCGCCGAGCCCCAGCAGCACGAGGGTCCACTTGGTACGCAGGGATGCTTTCATGTTTCTGTCTTCGCTTCACGGGCCGCCGCACGGGCGACGGAAGCGGAGGCATCATAGCTCCATGGAATCGGGACGGATGACCGTTCTGAGATCATGGGTGGTTCGAGCGGGGTGCGAGAAGTCGACGCGGGCAGCTCGGAGTGGCTGGCGACGAGAGGCTCATCGTCTGCCTTGGGGAGCACCGCCTCCGAGCTGTCCGCGTCTTTGGTGTACGGGGAATTACGTCACCGGAATGCAATGAAAGGGCCAAGCGCACATGGGCGCACGGTCCAGCGACGGCGGGCTTCATCGACGCCGTCGAAGCACGATTCCAGCACGCGTGTCTCGTCTTGGTACACAGCTGTCTCGACGGGTTGTCTCAACGATGAGACGGTTCAGCTAGGCCGACGGGCAAGGGCGGGGCAAATCCTTGCTGACGAGGTGTGTGCCTGGTGCGTCCGGGTTGGATCGGGCATTGCAGCCCAAGGGAGCTTCCGCACGGCTATCCCGGGTCAGGGATCATGGTAGGGTACCGGCCGTGCTGCGACGCGAATTATGCCAATCAACTCCTTGGGATTTCTCACTCGAGGCACGGCCTGGATCATGACTGCTCCGGCCCTGTCCCCGGCTGAACAGCGGCGCCAGGCGGCGCTGACGAGCTACGATCTATCCGAGAAGTGCGCCGATCCCGCGTTCGACGAGTTGGCCAAGCTTGCCGCGTTCGCCCTGGCGGCTCCCATGGGCGCTGTCTCGATCGTCGGGACCGATCGGCAGTGGCTGGTCGGGCGCTACGGCCTGGACGCCGACGATCTGCCGCGCGAGGCTTCATTCAGTGGACACGCCGTCGCACTCGATGAGCCGCTGATCGTCGCCGACACGCTCGCGGACCCGCGCTTCGCGGCGAGCCCCGTGGTGTTGGGCCCGAGCGGGGTGCGTTTTTACGCCGGCTTTCCGCTGCGCACGCCCGAGGGCCTGGTGCTGGGCACCCTGTCCGCGATCGACCGCCGACCCCGAGAGCTCGACATGCGCCAGCTCGGGACGCTGGAAATGCTCGCACATGCGGCGATAGCCCAGCTCGAGCTTCGACGCCAGCGACGCCTGCTGGCTGACGAACAATCCAGACTTCGCACGGTCCTGGGCGCGGCGTCCGATGCCATCGTCGCGGTGGACGAGTCCGGAATCATCAACGACGCCAACCCTGCCGCCGTGTCGATGCTGGGCTTTCCGCGCGACGAGCTGGTGGGGCGGGAATGGATGAGTCTCATCGTGGGTGGGGCGCCGGGGCTGCCGGCCAGCCAGGTGTCGCGCGAGTTGGTGTCGGGTGAACGGCGCGCTTTCGGTCAAGGCAGCGAGCTTGCGGTTCGGCGCAAGGATGGGTCGCTGGTCGACGTCGAGTTGACCCTCGGGGTGATGCGCCTGCAAGGTCGGCAGCACTGGACGGCCATTCTGCGCGATGTGACCAAGCGCAAGGAAGCCGAACGGCGTCTGCTCGAGACCCTGGCCGACCTGCGGCGGAGTCGCGACGAGCTGGTTCAGGTGCTAAACCAGCTTCAGATCGGGACCATCGCGCTCGATCCCGACGGCACGATCGTGTTTGCCAGCGAGACCTGCGGTCGGGTGGCGGCGATCGACGCCGAGGCGGCCGCGGGCCAGCGCTGGGAGGACGTCCTGGTGATCGACGAGCCCGCGCGAGCGGCCCTGCGGGCACACCTGCGGGCGCCCGTCGTGGAGCGCGCGCGCGTCGAGGCCCAGATCGGCCGCGGCAGCGCCCCCCACTGGGTCGAGATAGACGTGCGCGACGATCCCCGCAACCCGGCGGCGCGCATGCTGTTCCTGTATGACGTCACTGCCGTGCACGCCATGCGGGCCGAGCTGCGCGCCCAGCTCCGTGGACAGATGATCGGCAACACCGCCCCCATGCACAGCCTCTACGACTGCATCGACCGGGTCGCCCAGGGCGACTGGACCGCGCTCATCGAGGGCGAGACGGGCGTCGGCAAGGAGTTGGTGGCGCAAGCCATCCACCGGGCCAGCGCGCGCCGGAGCGGTCCCTTCATCGCCGTGAACTGCGCGGGCCTGACCGAGTCGATCTTGGGTAGCCAGCTGTTCGGCCACCGCAAAGGCGCCTTCACAGGGGCCATCGCCGACCAAGAGGGGCTGTTCGAGGCGGCGCAAGGGGGCACCTTGTTCCTCGACGAGATCGGCGACGTCGCGCTGCCGATCCAGAGCGCCCTTTTGCGCGTGCTGCAGGAGCGCGAGTTCACGCGCATCGGTGACACGCGTCCGCGCAAGGTCGACGTCCGCATCATCGCCGCCACCAACCGCGATCTTCTGCAGCGGGTGGCTGACGGACAGTTCCGCGAGGATCTGTTGTACCGGCTGCGCAGCGCCCGCGTACCCGTGCCGCCGTTGCGCGAGCGCCGCGAGGACATCCCTCTGCTGGTGGCTGCGTTCCTGGCCGACGAACGGGTCACGGGCGGCAAGCTGGTCACCGACGTGGCGCCCGAGTCGCTGCGCATGCTGCAAATGCACGAGTGGCCGGGCAACGTTCGCGAGCTTCGTGGGGTGGTCGAGCACGCCGTCATCCAGTGTCGAGGCCGTCGCATCGACGTGTGCGACCTGCCTCCGGATCTGCTTCGCACCGCGACGGCATCGGGGACCGCTGCTCCGACCCGCGTGGCTGGCTCGGGCGCCGCCGCCCCCGATGACGAGCGCGGCCGCATCCTGGCTGCCCTCAGCCGAACCGGGGGCAATCGGGCGCGGGCGGCTCGGATGCTCGGCATCGGTCGGGCCACCCTGTATCGCCGCCTGACCGAGCTGGGCATCGATGCCGGAGTCAGTGACGAAGGGTGACCTTGCCGAGCCCGCGCCGCCCGTGGCGCGAAGCCTACTCTGCCTCGCGGAGAAGCCGGCTTGCCAGCGCGCCCAAGGCGGCGCCGACGATGGGCGCGAGCCAGAAGAGCCATAGTTGGGACACGGCCCAACCGCCGACATAGATGGCCACGCCGGTGCTGCGCGCGGGATTGACGGAGGTGTTGGTCACCGGAATGCTGATGAGATGGATGAGGGTCAGCGCGAGGCCGATGGCGATCGGCGCGAAACCAGCGGGTGCGCTCTTCTCGGTGACCTTCAGGATGATGAGCAGGAACGCCATGGTCATGACGACCTCGCATACCAGCGCGGCGGCCATCGAGTACCCGCCTGGCGAATGCTCTCCGAAGCCGTTGCTGGCGAAGCCCGCGGCCAGATCGAAGCCCGGCTTGCCGCTGGCGATGATGTAGAGGACTCCGCCCGCCACGATCGCGCCCAGTACCTGCGCGACGATGTACGGCACCAGCTTCTTTGCTGGAAAGCGCCCCGCCAAGCACAGCCCGACCGAGACCGCGGGGTTCAAGTGGCAACCCGAGATGCGGCCCAGGGCAAAGGCCATGGTCAACACGGTCAGTCCGAATGCCAGCGAGACGCCGAGTAGACCGATGCCGACCCCGGGGAAGGCGGCGGCAAGCACGGCGCTGCCACAGCCACCGAGCACGAGCCAGAACGTACCGAAGAACTCTGCACCGTAAGCCTTAGTGTCCATTTCGATTTCCTCCTTGAGGGTAGAGAGCCGGCGCGTCCTCTCTGCAAGAAGCGCGCATAGCCGTCGGCGACGAGCTCACCCCGCAAGGTGGTGCGGTTCCTCCGCGCGCGGTCGGTACATCACCGTCTCAGCGCCGGCACAGTAGTGTCTCATCGTTGAGGCAGATGTGTCCAGTCGTCGCCCGGGAGGACGCAGAAATGGGCGAAACCGGACGAGTTTTCTCTTGGATCACCGATTGCTATGGGTGGACGCGTTCGTAGCCGAGCCGAGAGTGCAGGGTGATACGTGGGGGGGGGCTGCGACCGTTCCCACTCGAGACCCACCACAGGAGGTACATCGTGCGAAAGCTCCGAACCCTATTGGCTACGCTGGCCGCAGCGTGCTCCACGGCGGGGGCCGCCCAAGCAAGCGCCTCCCCCCAAACCGACGAGGTGCAGCTCACGCTGCCCGGAGGGAAGCTGTTTCTGGATGCGTTCCTGGAGACCAGCCTGTCGAAGGATGCGGCCTTCAAGCCCGTGTCGTTGGCGCCCGACCTTTGGTACGGCATCTCGGACGACCTCACCCTGGGCTTGGTGCACAGCGGTCGCGGCGCCACCGGCATCTTCGGCGGGGTGGGCGACGGTGTGTGCTTCACCGGCAAAGACAACGGCTGTCCGAAGATTTACAACAACCTCGGGGTCGACGGGCGCTACCAACTCGTGCGCAAGTCCGGATTGTCGCTGGCGGTGGACGGCGGCCTCTATGGCAGGTCGCTCGATCCCTTCCAGCTCTCGCTCAAGCTAGGGGTGCTGGCCCGCTTCTACAAGGAGGCGTTCTCGGTCGACTTCGGGCCGAGCATCTTCATCGGGCTCAGCAAGCGTGCCGAGGGACGGGGCAACAAGGAGATCCTCACGGCGCCCGCCACGTTCATGTATGCCTTGACCCCCAGTCTCGGCCTGGCCGCGCAGCTCGCGCTCACGCTGCCGTTCTCGGATACCAGCTCGACCATGTTCGGGGTCTCGGCGGGCGTGCAGTACTTCATCACGAGCCAGCTCGCACTCGACGCCGTGGTCAGCTTGCCCGCAGTGGTCGGCGGTAGCGCCGTGCCGGATGGCGTGGACATGCGGACTCTCACCTTGGGGGTGGCCTATGCGTTTTAGTCTCGTCGTCGCCGTGCTTGCCTTGGGATTGTCCGGATGTTCGGCCACGCAGAAGAACTGTCGGCCGCTCATGAGCTGGTCGTCGCCAGGCTCGGCCTGTACCGTCGAGCCCACTGCGCCCGAGCCAGTCCTGGTCGCGCCCGCGCCCCCGCCCAAGCGGGTTCAGGTGACCGATAAGAAGATCGAGATCACGGAGATCGTGCAGTTCGAGACCAACAAGGCGGTCTTGCTGCCGCAATCCGAGCAGTTGCTCGACGAGGTCGCAGACGCCCTGAAAGAGCACCCTGAGATCGAGGAAGTGCGCGTGGAAGGCCACACCGACTCGCAGGGCACGACCAAGCTGAACATGAAGCTCTCCGACGCGCGTGCGGAGGCGGTGCGCAACTATCTCATCGGGAAGGGCATCGACGGCGGCCGACTGGTTGCGCAAGGCTTCGGCGAGACCAAGCCGGTCTCCGACAACGACACCGAGGAGGGCCGCTACAAGAACCGTCGGGTCGAGTTCGAGATCACCAAGCATAGATAGCGTGCTTGCGAGCGAGGGAGTCGACCCTGGGACTTTCCACCCCTCGGCCGTCTCCCTCCTTCGCGTCCGCCGAGGTCCCCTTGCGACATCGTCCGTTGCGCGATGCTGCCGAAGCGCTATTCTGCTCTTGCGCGGTCCGTTCCCCCTTTTTGCGATGTCTACACCACCGAAGTCTGTCTCTGCATTGGGCTTGGCCAAGCCCGGGTGCGCCGACGTGGCAGGAGAGGTCGAGTCCCCCGACGCCAAGTCCTCCACCGAATCGGCTTCGTCACGGCCGCCCGAGGCGGCGGTGTGCGTGCCTGGAGTCATTCTGGCCTCGAAGTACCGGTTGGTGGCCGAGCTTGGCAAAGGCGGCATGGGCGCGGTCTGGGCGGCTCGGAACCTCGACCTGGACGCTGACGTCGCGATCAAGATGATCCGCAAGGACGGGGCGGACATGAGCCTCGCCGACCGCCTCGTGCAGGAGGCTCGCGCCGTGGCCAAGTTGGGACATCCCAACATCGTGCGCGTGTTCGATGTCGACCACACCACGGATGGTCTCCCCTTTCTGGTCATGGAGCTTCTGCAGGGCAACGATCTCCAGAAGACACTGGCGCTTCGGGGCAAGTTGGAGGCCGCGCCCGCGGTCCAGCTGCTTCTGCCAATCGCTGATGCCCTGGCCTCGGCGCATGAGGCAGGGTTCGTCCATCGCGACTTGAAGCCCGAGAACATTTTTCTTTCCCATCAGGGCGCCTCGGCCGTCCGACCCATCCTGCTGGACTTCGGAATTGCGATCCCTTGGCGTGAACAATCCCATCGGCTGACTCAGGAGGGGGCCGTCCTCGGCAGTCCATCCTTCATGTCCCCGGAACAGACCCGGGGCGAGGACGCGACCCACCGAAGTGACATCTGGTCATTCTCGGTCTTGCTCTACGAGATCGTGACCGGGAAACTTCCGTTCAAGAACACCACGCTGCTCGCGCTGCAGAAGGACATCGTCGACAAGCCCGCGCCGACGTTCGCCCAGCAGGGGATCTCCGAGGACGAGCTGTGGGAGATCGTGGCGCGTGGGTTGGCCAAGAACCCCGTGAAGAGGTGGCCGAGCATGCGCGCGATGGGCGTGGCGCTCGCGCGATGGCTGATCAGCCGAGGCGTTCAAGAGGACGTCAGCAACACGTCGGTTCGGGCTGCATGGCTGGAGCCTCGACAGGGCAGGGGCTTGCCGACTGCTCGCGGGCGAGGCGAGGGCGCCGATGTCCGTGGTACCGCCTCGGCGCTCACGATTCGGACCACCACCGCCCTCGAGGGACTCCATCTCCGACGGCGTCTGCTGATCTGGGGCGGCCTCATCGTCGCGCTTGGTGGTGGTGTGACGGGCTGGTTCTTGTGGCGAGCGGCTCACCCTCGCGCGAGCTCGGCGGCCCTGCAGAAGGCTTCGATGATGGGCGCCGTGGGACGACCCGAGGTCGTCGCGCTTCCCGAGCCGCCCGCTGCGCCGGCCCCCGCGGTGATCCTTGCGAATCCCGACGCGGCAAACCGAGCGGATGGCCTTCAGGCTCCCGATCGGCCTTCGGTCAGGGCTCGCAAGGCGGCCAAGCGAGCCGAGACCGTGAATCACCCCTCCGCGCCTCCAGCCGAGCCTGCTACGCCGAGCCCGCGCGCCGACGAGGAGGCACCGCACCCGCTCGATATCAAGACGGAGTTCTGAGCATGCGTGGCGTTCTTGTCTTCTTGTGCGTGATCACCTTGGCGGCGCAGGCGGCTCGCGCCGAGCCGGTGACAGCGCCGGCGCCGATGGCAGAGCCCGCGGCCGGTCCCAAGGCAGACGAGGCCGACGCGCGCACGCGGGCCAAGGGCTTCTTCGAGCAAGGGATCGCCGAGTATCGCCATGGGCGC
The DNA here is from genome assembly GCA_964647025.1 of uncultured Myxococcales bacterium. Lineage (GTDB taxonomy): Bacteria > Myxococcota_A > Polyangia > Fen-1088 > Fen-1088 > Fen-1118. The sequence goes on from CAZYFU010000078.1 coordinate 15,542, forward strand.
TACGCCGAGGCGCTGGAGAGCTTCAGGACCGCGCTCGAGACGTACGACAGCCCCGTCTTCATCTACAACCTGGCGCGGACCTGCGACCGCCTGGGCGATGTGCCGTGCGCGCTTCGCCACTACCGCACCTACCAGCGCCGCGTCCCGCGGGCCAAGGATCGCACCGAGGTCGTCTCTCGCATTCAGTCGCTCGAGGCCGCGCTGGCGAGCCGCGGCGTCCAACAGATCACCGTCCTCAGCAGGCCGTCCGGAGCGAAGCTAGAAGTCGACGGGCTGGCCATGGGCGAGACCCCATGGACCGGGGAGCTTTCGCCCGGCGCCCACGGGGCGAAGCTCAGCCTGGCTGGGCACGAGGAGCTGCGCGTGGACATCGACGTCGCGGCGGCCGCGGCGAGCGAGGTCACCTTGGTGATGAGCCCGCGCGCCGATGCTCCACCACCCGTGGCGCCGCCCGCCGCCGCCACCGCACAAGCACCACCCGCGCCGGACGTCGCGCAAAGGCGCCCCATCGGCGCTTGGACCTACGTCGCCCTGTCCGCCAGCGTGGCGGCGCTCGGCGGTGCCTTGATCTGCGAGCAGATGAGCCGAGACCGTGAGCAGGACGTTCGCACGCTCGCCGTGCAACGCGATCGGGTGGCTGCGCACGATGACATGAAAGACTACCAGACCGCTGCCCGCGTCCTCGTAGGCGTCGGTGTCGGACTCGCGGCGGTGGGAACGACGCTCCTCGTCCTCCACCTGCGCCAACCCGCGCCTCGGCTGGACCAAGTCTCGCTGTGGGTGGAACCGCGTAGCGGCGGCATCGCATGGAAAGGAAGTTGGTAGATGCGCAGGTTCGAGCTTCTCACCCGGTGCCGCCTGATCGGTTGCGCGGTCCTGTGCTTGTTGCAGGGTGGTTGCTCACGCGAGGATCTGTCGCAGTACCTGGCAGGCGGAAGGTGCGACGGGCAAGGCCTCTGTGCGGATGGCTATGAATGCGAGGCCAGCACCTGGCAGTGCGTGAAGAAGGGACAGCCGCGCGACGCGAGCGGCGACGGGCAAGAACCCGACGCGCCCGCCGTCGTCGTGGCCGATGCGCAAAGCCCGCAGCCCGACGCGCGCCGCGCGCAGCCCGATGTCTGGGGGCCCGAGGCCATCGTCCCCCAGCCCGACGGTGCGGCGACCGTGCCGATCGACGCCTGTCCACCCGGCGGGTGTCTGTGCGGCGAGGGGCTCTACAACTGCGGGGGCGAGTGCGTCGACCTTGGCAAAGACGACAATCACTGCGGCAGTTGCGGCAACGCCTGCACCCAGGGAACGACTTGTTGCCTCGGCTACGGCTGCGCCAACCTCAACCTCGAACCCGAAAATTGCGGCGCGTGCGGCAAGAGCTGCCCGAAGCTACACAAATGCCAAGACGGCTCTTGTCGATGCCAAAATGCGAAAGCATGCGAGGCCGGCGCGCCGGGAGAGTGCACCTCGCAGGGACTCTGCCAGTGCGACGGCGTCGTCTGCGCGCCTGGCCTGCGCTGCGTGGCTGCTGGCGTTTGTGGATGAGCCTCGGGTAGGCCGGCAAAGCGCCGTCCTACTGCAGCCGAAAGTCCACGCGACTGTCTCGCACCTTGTCTCTGCGCTCAGGGGCGATGCTCTTGGGCTCGATGAGGAAGATGCGTTCGGTCTGGATCGGCTTGACGCGCAGGATCTGCTCGCGCACCACCTGGGCGCGCCGGCGCGCGAGCAGCCGCAGATCGTCCTGGCCGACCGTGATGGTGGACAGTAGCAGTCGCTCCATCTCGGCCTGCGGAACGTCCTTGAGCATGCCGAGCGCGTTCTTGGGCTTGGCGGCCTTCTCGTCCGCGCGGTAGGCGAGCTTGAGGTACTTGGGGTATTCGGCCTCGCTCACCGTCGCGTCCGTCTTGGCGTCGCCGCCCGCCGAGACGATCTCTTTCAGTTTCTCGGCCGCGACCTTGCGCCGCAGCTCCAGGCGTCGCAGCGCTTCGAGATCCTGCGCGGGCGCGGCGTGGCCCTCGATCTCCAGGCGCAGGCCCGGGCGATCGTAGAGCGCCTTGGCCAGCGTCTCCAGCTTGCCGCGGCTCCGGGCGGAGATGTCGGCCAATCCGAGCTCGAACTCGACGAAGTCGAGCTCCTCGCCCCCACCAAAGAGGGAACCGATGAGCGCGAAGGGCGACGTCGCGGCTTTGATGAGCAGGTTCTTGACCACGGTCAGAACGACGCCCCACACGCTGAACTTGGGATCGTCGAGTGACCCGCTGACCGGGACGTCGAGGTCGATGACGCCGTGGCGATCCTTGAGCAGCGAGACTGCCAAGCGGACGGGCAGATTGGTCGCGTCCTTGCTGTCGACGGCCTGCCCGAAGGTGAACTGCGACAGTCTCACGCTGTTCTGCGCGTCGAGCTTGCGCGCGTCGACGAGGTACTTGAGGTTGAGGTAGAGCTGGCCCTTCTCCACCGCGTAGCCGGCGTACTTGCCCGAGTACGGGGTCATGGCCGACAGGTCCACGTCGGCCAGCTTGAAGACGATGTCGATGAACGGCTGCTTCGCGAGCGGGTTGATGCGCCCCGAGATGTCGAGCGGACCGTTGCCGAGCTTGCCACTCAGGTTGACGGTCGCGCGCTCGCCCTCGTCGAAGGACAGACCCGCGATGCGCCCGCCGAACTGGCTGAGGCTGGTCGCGAAGGCCGGTCGGGTCGAGCGGTCCTCGAGGCTGATGGTCCCGTTCGAGAGCACCACGGCACCCACGCGGACCGCCGGTGGTGCGCCCTGCGCGGTCGGTGGCGGCGGTGCGGCGGTGGCAGGCTGGGCGGAGGCGGCGCCCGGGCTGGGTTCGCCCTTGCCGGTGGGCTTGTCCGAGGCGGGGACGATGGCGGCCAGGTTGAGCTTCTGCTCGGGCGTGATCACGACGTGTGCGCCGTAGTCGGCGAGCGCGATCTCGTCGACACTCGCCTTGAACGGCTCGCTGACGAGGTCGATGCCACGCACGTGCAGCTTGCCCAGCTTGGCCAGCTCCTCGGCGCCGTCCCGCGTGACGGCGACGAAATCACCGGCCGACACTTCGCCCTTGTAACTCACCACCGGTCCCTTGGCGGCGCTGGCCAGGACCACCCGGCCGTCCAGGCCGACGTGTCCGCCGGTGAGCAGCAGCCCGATGTTGTCCTGGAAGTAGGGCTGCACGGGGACCACCGGAATGGTCTTGAGTTGCACCTGGGCGTTGGCCTGCAAGGGCGTAAGCCCCAAGGTGCCCGACACGTTGAGGCTGCCACTGCCGTTGAGTCGGGCTTGCAGGTTGACCCGGCCCTGTTTGCCCCGAGCCGTGCCAAGCCCCTCCACGCGCAGGGCGAGGCGGTCGAGCGTCGTGGTGACGGCGTTGCGAGGGCCGCGGTCTTCCACGCGCGCGGACCACCCCTTGAGATCGAGCTTCCCCACCGTGACCGTGAAGGCGTCCTCCCCCCGAGCGGCGTCGGCCTTGGGTGCGGGACGCTCGGCCACCGGTCCGCGTGGGGCGGGCGCCGGCGCCGGGAACAAGGTCTCCGGGCTCCAGGGCTGGGTCTTTCCGGGATGATCGATGCGGATGCGTGCATCCGACGTGGTGATCTCGCCCAGCACCAGGTCGCGGCGCCCGAGATCGAAGCTCGTCGCGGCGACGGTCAAGACGGGCAGGCGGAAGAAGTCCTCACGGTCGCGTGGCCGGCGGAGTTGCAGGTCGCGCAGCTCGGCGCGAAGTCCGGTGATCGCCAGCTCGAGCTCCTTGCCCTTCATCGCCACGCGGGCCGGCACGCTGAGATCGAGGGTGCCTCCGCGGACGTCGAACAGTATCTGGCTGGCGTAGTACGGAGCGAAGCGCGGCAGCCGCAGGCTTTGCAGGGCCACCGTGCCGTCGAAGGTGAATGGCTCGAGGCCCAGCTTGCCCTCGACGCTGAGGCGTTCATCGGCGTCCGTCGTCACCGCCAGGCCAAGCTTCGCGGTCTTGTCGCGCGCGGTGCTAAAGCCAGTCACGCTGAGGTCGAGCGGGGCGAGCGTAGTGGCAAAGGGGCGCGCGTTCGATGCGTCCGCGAAGGCGATGCGCGCGCCAGCGATCTCGAGCTCGCCCACCTCGACGAGCCAGGGCGGCGACTTGGCGGCACCCTTCTTGGGCTGGGGCGTCGGCGGCTTGGCGGGGACGTCTGGCTTGGCGGACTTGTCGGCGACATCGGGTGCCACCAGGGACGCTAGTTGCAGCTCGCCTCGCGGATCGCGGCGCACGTGCGCGGCCAGCGAGCGCAGCAGCACGCGCCGAATCGAGAGCCGGTTCGACAGCAAATCCGACGATGCGATGTCGATGTCGAGCAAGGGCAGATCGAGCAGCGGTTTGCCGTTCTCGTCCTCGACCTTGAGGGCGGACAGGGCGATGCCACCCGCCACGTCCACCCGTGGCGGCCGGTCTCGATACTGGATGAAGGTGACCTTCAGCTTGGTGTCGAGCACCGCCGACAGCAGCTTGAGGCGCAGCTTCACCGGCACGTACGCCCAGTAGTAGGGCAAGTCGACCTTGTCGAGATCGATGTCGATGGACGACTCCAGCGAGTCGGCAAAGGGCTTGGTGCGCCCGTCGACGGCCAGCCGGGTGCCGTTGATGACCGCGGCGAAAGCCGGTTGCACGAAGGTGTCGACCAGGTAGGGGAAGTTCGACAAGAAGGGGACGCCCAGGTTGATGCCGGAGATCTCGTGGCGCTTGTCCTTCCAGCGGTCATCCAGGGTGATCCGGCCGTCGACCAGCTGGATGTTGCTCACCGAGAAACCGGCCGGCTTCGCATCCGGATCCGGCGGCGGGCTCGGAGACGCAGGCGTGGCGGCGAACGTATCCACGATGTCCGAGAAGCTGTAGCGGTCCTCGGCCGTGCGCGCGACGTGGATCGCCGGCTCGACCACCCGCACTTGTTGCACGACCACGCCACCCTTCCAGACCGACGCGAGCTGGAGGTTCACGTACACCTCTTTCAAGGCAAAGAGGTCTGGGCCCCCGTCGCGGTCGCCGATGCGCAGGCCGCGGATGGTCGCCGACAGGGCGTACGGGTTGAGCCTGATCTGCTCGATGGTGACGGGGCGGTGCAGTAGCTCGGAAAGCTTGCTTTGGCCTACGCTGCGGGCAACCGCCGGGATCACCAGGAATCCGACCACGGTGTACAGCACCACCGACACGCCGAGGCCGATCGAGAACCAGCGCAGACGGCGATGCGTCCGCAAGAAAGTACGGAGGGACATAGGAAGGGTCCTTTCGGCCGGAGTGTACCCCATCGGGGCTGGCCCAGGCGATGGGCATGGCCTATCGCGGCTGGGCCGCCTCGGCGTAGACGGACGCTTTGGGGGGCTCGGTCCTTGAGGTAGCATTCGCGCCGGATGTCGATGACAACGATCCCGAGACAACTACCGTGGTTCGCGATTCTCGCTTGGGCGGCGACGATGCCTTTGGGCGCGTGCTCGTCGGGCAGCGGCGGTGACAAGGCTGGTTCGGGGGGCTCGCAGGCGGGCTCGGGCGGCGCGCGCGTGGTCGGTTCGGGCGGGCAGACCGCGACCGGGGGCCGCACAGGGGCAACCGGTGGGGCGGGGGCTTCCACCCGGGCCGGGGCTGGGGGCGGAAGCGCCGTCTCGGACGGCGGGACGGCTGGGAGCAGCGGTGGCTTGGCCAGCGGCGGCGCGGGGCGGGGCGGTGTCCCGACCGGTGGCGCTGCTTCGGGTGGCGCGGGCGGCACCTCGACGGGCGTATCCACCGGTGGCGTCGCTTCCGGCGGCGGGGGCACCAGGACCGGCGGTGCCGCGACAGGTGGCGCTGCCACGGGCGGCGCAGCCGGTCGCACGGGTGGCACTGGCGGTGGCGACGCCGGTGGAGACACCTCGACCGTGGACGCCGGGGGCCCCTCGCGCCTCGAGTGGACCAATCCGCTCGTGCCCAAGCGCGCCGACCCGCACGTGTTCTTGCACAGCGACGGCTACTACTACCTGACGGCCACGGCGCCCGAGTACGACCGAATCGAAGTGCGCCGGGCCACCAGCATCGGCGGGCTCGCGACCGCGCAAGCCAAGGTGGTGTGGCGGAAGCACAGCACGGGCGAGATGGCCGCGCACATCTGGGCGCCCGAGATCCACTTCATCGATGGCGCCTGGCACATCTACTTCACCGCCGGCCGCAGCGACGACATCTGGGCGATTCGTATGTACGTCCTCAAGAACGCCTCGGCCAATCCGCTGGAGGGCGAGTGGACCGAGCTCGGCCGCATCGTGACCAACTGGGACAGCTTCTCTCTGGACGCGACGACGTTCGCGCGCGCGGGCCAGCGCTACTACTTGTGGACCCAGACCGTGCCGGACTACCCGGGCACCAGCATCGTGATCGCCCGGATGAGCTCGCCCACCAAGCTTATGGGCCCGCAGGTGGTCCTGAGCTCGCCGGATCTCACGTGGGAGAAACAGGGACACGAGGTCAACGAGGCGCCGGCCGTACTGATCAAGAACGGCAAGGTGTTCGTCTCGTACTCGGCCAGCGCCACCGACCAGAACTACTGCATGGGGCTGCTCACGGCGGACGCGACCGCGGAGTTGGTCGACGCGAAGTCGTGGAAGAAGGCGGCGCAGCCGGTCTTCAAGTCCAGCAGCCAGAGCAGTCAGTACGGACCGGGTCACAACTCCTTCACCACGACACCGGACGGCCGGGTCGACATCCTGGTCTATCACGCGCGCAGCTATCGGGACATCGTCGGCGAGCCCCTGAACAATCCCGACCGCGCCACGCGCGCACAGCACTTGCCGTTCGATGCGGCGGGCTTGCCGGTGTTCGGCGTGCCGGTCGCCGACGGGCCGTACCAGACCGACGTGCCGTAGCGCGCAGGGTGCGAAAGCTCGCGTGGCTAACGGTTTGCTGCCGTCCGCTGCTACACTGTCCGGGCTGTCCGCAGATCGCGAGGTGTTCGCATGAGAAGCTGCTCTGGTCGTATCGGCGTCGTTGCCCTGTGGGTGCTGTGCTCTGGCTGTGGCAACACAACGAGTAGCCCGTCGCCTGGATCGGGTGGGGCGAGCAGCAACGGCGGCCTTCCCGGCTCGGGCGGCGTTCGCGGATCGGGTGGAGCGCTCGCCGGTACGGTCGCGACCGGTGGCCACGTCGGCACCGGAGGCAGACCAGGCGAAGGCGGCATGACC
>CAZYFU010000078.1:22809-28806 GCA_964647025.1 uncultured Myxococcales bacterium
TGGCGGCATCATCGTCGCGGGCGGCGCTTTGGGCACCGGCGGCATCATCGTCGGTGGCGCCTTGGGCACCGGCGGCGCGCCTTCCCGGGGCGGCAGCAGCGGCGGCAGGGACGGCGGGATCGACTCGGGCGGTGGCGCCGTGGGCGGCAATACCGGGGGGACCACTGCCACCGGGGGCAGCCAGACCATCGGTACCCAGACCACCGGCGGCACGACCGGGCAAGGCACGGGCGGCGTCCCCAGCGGGGGCACCCGTGGCAGCCTGGCCACAGGCGGTGCGGGCGGAGCTTCGCGTACGGGAGGCGCGGCAAGTGGTGGCGTCAGCGGATCGGGTGGCGCCACGACCTGCGGGACCCAGCCCACGCTCAAGCAAGCCGCTGACTGTACGGGGCGCCTCATCGGCGTGGCCCTGTCCACGCAACACATCTCCGAAACGTCGTACGCGTCTGCCGCCAAGGAGTTCAACTACGTCACGCCCGAGAACGAGATGAAGTGGAGCTCGATCCAGCCCTCGCGCGGACAGTTCAGCTTCAGTGGCGGCGACAGGATCGTCAGCTTCGCCAGCAGCAACGGCATGAAGGTCAAGGGGCACGCCCTGGTCTGGCACAACCAGCTGCCTTCTTGGGTCAGCTCGCTCGGCAACGCCGCCGACGTGCGCGCCGCCATGCTGACCCACATCAAGACGGTCGTGCAGTACTACAAGGGCAAGGTGCACGCCTGGGACGTGGTCAACGAGGCGGTCAGCCTCGACGGCAAGGGCATGCGGGACTCGGTGTTCTACCGGTTCCTCGGCGAGACCTTCATCGACGAAGCCTTCCAGGCGGCGCGCGAGGCGGATCCCGACGCCAAGCTCTACTACAACGACTACAACTGCGAAGGTCTGACGCCAAAGTCGAACAAGGTGTTCGAGCTGGTCAAGGGGATGAAGTCACGCAACGTCGCCTTCGACGGGGTGGGGCTGCAGATGCACTACGGCGAGCCCAACGAGGCCACGCCCACCGCGGACTTCGTGGCCAACCTGCAACGCTACGCCGACCTCGGTCTCGACCTGCTCATCAGCGAGATGGACGTGCACGTATGCGCCGGCCTCTCGCCGACCCAGCAGCAGACCCTCTACCACGATCTCATCGCGGCCTGCGTGGGCCAGCCCCGCTGCATCGCCGTGACCTTCTGGGGCATCACCGACAAGTACTCCTGGCTCAACGACGAGCCCGACCTCGGCTGCTCGACCGGAGAGAAGCCGTTGGGCCTCCTGTGGGACGACAACTTCAGGAAGAAGCCGGCCTACACCGGCGTGATGGACGCGTTGGTCGGCCGCTGACCCTGGGAACGTTCGCGGCGTCGTCGCAGGAGATCACGCGCGGCCGCGGCGAGCAAAGGCGAGGAGCCACCCTTCGAGGACTGGAATCGCGGTACCACCAACAATCCGAACCGTCGGGAACAGCTCTCGCGCCTGCGTCACTGCTTCATCAATGACCCTTGGGCGTTCCTTGTCGTCGTCGGCGTCTCGGATAAATGCCAGGACCTCGGCGCCCGCGAGACTCGCCTCCAAGACGAGCCCAAGCACGTTCTGCGCCTCGCTCGGCGTGCGTCCCTTGGCGCGGTACTTTCGAATCTGACACCACTTGCTCGTCGCCCCTATCACCGCCCACCCCCGAGGCTGCACCCGCCTGAGCAGTGACTTGATGACGCCAGGCCAACGGTCGTCCTGGTACGCGGGATGCCGGTACCAACTGCCCAGCTCGTTCTGCCCCTCTCCGCCAAGGAAGACCTTCGCGTTGGTCACGAACGGGGCTTCCCTTCCAGAAGGGACGCCTCCATCTTGCCGTCAGCGTAGCTGAGCCATAGCTCGCCAGGCAGGTAGACTTTCGACTTTTCCTCGAAGCCCGGAACGTCCTTCAGCAGCTTCACCTTCGTTCCGGTCCTCGGATCCCGCGTCACGATGCTTACTTCCACATAGGTGACCGCCACTTTGGACTTGTCGCCCCACATCACCTGGAATTCCCGCTCCGCCTGTCGCCCCGGCTGATCCTCCACCGCGCATCGGGCAATCGTGCGCAGCGCCCCGGTCTGCCGCGAGAAACTCGCGCTTTCATCCTCCGTCATGACGCCGGACCTGGCCCTCCGCACCGCGCCCATCGGCGGTGCCTACACCGGCGTGATGGACGCGTTGGTCGGCCGCTGATCCTGGGAACGTTCGCGGCGTCGTCGCAGGAGATCGCGCGCGGCCGCGGCGAGCAGGAGGATGGCGGCCACCCCCGGAAGCCAGTCGCCGGCCAGGCTGTAAAGTGTTCCCGCGCGCACCAGCGGCAGCTCGGCGGTGATCACCCCGGCGCCCTCGGCGAAGTGGTCCATGCGCGCGACGACCTCGCCCCTGGCCGAGATGATCGCGCTCGTGCCATCGGTGGCGGCGCGCACGATGGCGTAGCGATTCTCGATCGCGCGAAAGATGCTGCTCTCGAAGTGGTAGTCCTTGGCCTCGCGCCAGTCGTTGGTCGGCACCGCGACCATGTCGACGCCGGCGCGCCCGTAGGCCCTGGCGAGCTCCGTGAAGTTGTCGTCGTGGCAGATCATCGACCCGAGCAGCGCGCCGCCGGGCAGTCGAGCCAGAAGCAGCGTACCGTCGCCGGGCCGGTAGTTCTCGTGGAACGCGATGAGATGCGTCTTCGCGTACTCGCCGGCCAGGCTTCCGTCGGGCGCGATGACCCGGACCAGGTTGGTGTCGCGGCCGAGGTCGAAGTATCCCACCGCCAGCGTCGTCCCGTGGCGCACGGCCAACTCCGCCAGACCGGCAAACACCGCCTCGCGCTCGTGGGCAGCCACCGCGAGGCCCGTCTCGGGCGTCACCACCAACGCGGGCGCGTCCGTCGCTGCCCGTGCCAGCAACGGCTCGAAGCGCGATCGCAGCAGCGCGAGCGGCGAGCGCTGTGATCCCAGCGCGTCCTCGTGAGTCCAACCGATGGCTGCCACGCGAACATGTCCTGCGGGCGATCGCGACCAAGTCGCTGAGCTCCAAAGCGACACGGCGCTGAGCAGGACCAAGAGCGCGACGAGCGGTTGCCGGCGCTTGCCAGGGCGCACCACCACGCGCAGGACGAGTGCCTGGGATGCCACCAACAGGAAGACGACCCCGGAAAATCCCGCCAACGCGGCCACCTGGATCAGGCGTGGCGATACGCTGCAAACCCGGGCAAACGACTGCGCCGTGCCCCACACCGGCACCAGCGTGACCTGGAGCCACTCGACGACGACCGCGACCGCGGCCATGGCCAGGGGACCCAAGGCGCCCGGCCAGCGACGGGCCCACCAGAACCCCAGCGCCATCATGGTCCATACCGCGGTCAGGTATGCGGCCAGCCCATCGCCGAACGGGATGGGCAACCCGAACGCAATCCGCAACGGGACGGTGTAGGCGAGCCCCGTCGCGACGCCGGCGAGCGCGGCGGCGCGAACGCTGGATGCGCGCTCGATCGCGAGCAAGAGCGGCAGCAGGGCCACCCACTGCAAGGGCCAAAGGTGGACCGGGTAGTCCGCCAGGAACAACAGCACCCCGCTGGCTGTGGCAAGCTCCAGTACCGTCGGAAGGTTACGCGAGGCCACGGAAGGTCCACACGAGTCAGGCGGCCGTACAGCTGGTGGCGAGCTCGGTCAGCTCGTCGGCCGGGGTGCGCACGTCGATGACCGTCAGGCGCCGGCCCATATGCTGCGGTGCAAATCGCCCCAGGGCGCGAAGGCGGACTCGAAGGTTCTTGGGCATGCAACACGGAACGATAGCCAGGAATGGGAAAACGTGTCCAAGAATCCCACCGCGTTTCGCCTGGTGGGGTAGCCGACCTCAGGCTGCAACGGGGTGCGGGCGGTGGACCGCGTCTGCGTTGGGGGGGCGCGCGCTCCCCATTCGCGCCGACGTCGCCTACGCACCCCTCGGGGCCAGCCAGGACGCGGTCCCGGCCGTCTACGTCACCGTGGACATGGTCATGGCGCGGCGCTCCGATGGTGACCGCCGGCTCAATCGGACATCTGAAAGGGCCTATGGTCCACAGACTGAGCTCTGTTCTTGCTTTTGGTGTCGCGGTAGCGGGATGCGCTGGACCGCTAGCCGAGGGCCCGCGTGCATCGGTCCCCGCTGGGCAAGTGCCCGCACCCCACCAAAGCGGGAAGCTGCCGGTCAACGGCATCCGCGTGTACTACGAGATCCACGGCGACGCCGAGGGCCCGCCGCTGGTGCTGCTCCACGGCGGCGGCTCGACCATCGACGTCACGTGGCGGCGGATCCTTCCCGTGTTCGCGCGCCTCCGCACCGTCATCGCGTTCGAGGAACAAGCCCACGGCCGCACTACGGACCGCGAAGGACCGGTGCGCTTCGACAGCTCGGCCGACGACGTGGCCGCGATGCTTGGCGCGCTACGTGTCCAGCAGGCCGACGTCATGGGCTTCAGCAACGGTGCCATCGTGGCCCTGCGGCTGGCGATTCGTCATCCGGCCCGCGTGCGCAAGCTGGTCTTCGCGTCGTCATTCACCAAGCGAAGCGGCGCGGCCCCGGGGTTCTTCGACTTCATCGCGAACGCCAACTTCGCCAGTATGCCCCAGCCCCTCAAGGATGCCTTCCTGCAGGTCAACCCCGACCCGGCCAAGCTGCGCACCATGCACGACAAAGACGTCGAGCGTATGCAGCACTTCATCGAGACCACCGATGACGAGGTTCGCTCGGTGTCGGCGCCGACGCTGGTCATCACCGGCGATCGTGATGTGACCACACCCGAGCACGCGGTCGAGCTCAGCCACCTCTTTCCCCACGCGCGACTGCTGATCATGCCGGGTGGCCACGGCGACTACCTGGGAGAGCTGCTCACCAGCACGCCTGCCTCGCCCGACCCGGCGCTGGTCGCGGGGCTGATCGAGCATTTCCTGGGCGAGTGAGCCGAGCCCACCACCGTTTGCCGATCCACCATCCGCCTATCAGTTGTACGCGCTGAAGAAGGCCCAGATGTACGCGCCGGAGTTGCCCGGCACCATGTGGCCTCCACCGTGTGAACAGTAGTCGACCGCGGTGCCCTCCTTGCAGCCCTGATAGGCAACGCAAGTCGCGCCGCCGCTCGGCACCGTGACGTTGCTGGTGGTGTTCGAGCAAGTATTCCGCTTGATCCAGAAATCGCGCGAGGCCTTCCCCATGGACTCGTTGACCGTGCCGTCGCTGGTTCCCTGCGTGATCATCACTGGAACCGTCACGCTGGTATCGCTGCAGGTCGGGTTGTTCATGCCACCGAAGCCACCCGGGCCCCAACCCGCGACCGGCGCGAAAGCCCGGAATACATTGGAACGTGCACAGGCCAGCGACTCGGTCATCATGCCGCCCATACTGAAGCCCGTGACGAAGATCCGCTTGGTGTCCACGCAGTAGGTCTCTTCCATGGACTCAAGCAGGGCATCGATGAACTTCATGTCGTTGCCGCTGGTGCTGTCACTCCAGTTCGAGCTGATCCCGCCCCACTTGGAGGTGGTGCCCGGCGCATCGCCGCTGCCCTGTGGGTAGACGAGGATCGCCTTGTTGTTGCTGGCCTCGATCATCTTGAAGCCGTCCGACGAGTTGGCCGCCCACCAGTTGTTCATGTCCATGCCGTGCAGAACGAAAACCATCGGCAAGGGCGTCTCGGGATCGTAGGTCGTTGGCGTGTACACCAGGTAGTAGCGGGTCGTGCCACCCACCGACATCGTCTTCTGGGTCTTGGCGTCCTGGCGGGTGATGGTCTTTCCACAACCAGCGGACCTGTTCCCCGTGCCCGTGCCGCCGCCCGTACCGCCCCCGGCCCCTCCGGTTCCGCTGATGGAACCATCCGAGCCGCCTCGGCCACCGGAAGGAGCGTCGGCGGTCGCGCCATCCAAGCCCTGCCCAGCGTCCCGCATGCTTCCGCCGCTCCCTGCCACCGTCGAGCCACCCGCACCCAGCCTTGATCGATGGTGCGTCAGAGCACCGACGGTGAAGGCGCAGGCCGCAAA
>CAZYFU010000079.1:0-28798 GCA_964647025.1 uncultured Myxococcales bacterium
GATAGCACTTGAAGCTCGGGGCCTCCGCCGCGGCCTTCGAGTGCGGGAGACAGAACATGGCACAGTACAACTTCATGCGTGGGCGCCAGATGGTCATCCACGATCCTCGCCTCAACAACCCTCTCACCACGCCTCCGTCAGCGTTGCGCCCACCGGCCGCCTACAACGTATGGACTGTCAGCCAGGCAGACACGGCCGAGGGAATCCTGGGCTGGGCCGCAACGGTCGCGGGCGGTTCAACCGGCAAGGGGCTCCTGGATGCGCTCCACTTCATGGCGCACGGGAATATCGGCTACGTGCAGATCGGGAGCAACGGCTTCACCTGGAACAACGTCGCTGCCTTCAAGGCTCTCGCCGGCAAGATCCGTCACTCCATCGTGTTCTTCTCCTGTCTGGTCGGCGGCGACCAGGCCCACAACTCGTCCAGCTACAACCTGACCTTCGGGAATGCCGTGGCGGCTTACGCCCAGTGCAAGGTCGTAGTCTGTCAGGCGACCCAGTTCTATTCTTGGTCTGGCCAGACCATCAACTTCGGCGCCTTCGAGGGTGTCGTGAATGTCTACACCAAGGGCGGCGCAGGCCGGAAGGTCTACAACTACAGCAGCAAGTCGACTGTGAACCTCGAAAACGTCGTGTTCGGGTGAGCTTCGACGCAACTCCTCGGGAGAGCTCCCGGTAGTCAGCGTGCCGGCCCCAGGATGCGGTCGGATATCTTGTCGAGGGCGGGCCAGCCGGGAACCCGCCCTCGGGCTTGGTCCAGATATCGGGCGGCTGCAGCCGGATTGCCCGCGGCGGCTTCGATCTCGGCCAGGTTGATGAGGGGCGTGGGTGTCTCCGGAAAGCTCGTCGCCGTGGCTTGGTTCAAACGGCGATCGTCGTACCAGTCCGGCCAGCGCCAGAGGGTTCGCGCGGCGAGGAACACCAGCATGCTCATCGTGAGAATCGCGAGAGCACGTGGCGCCTTGGGCCGCGCCCACAGCAGCGCTCCGGTCAACGCGAAGGCGTAGCCCGCCGAGGGCAGGTAGAGAAACCGCTCCGCCGCGACGTTGAGCATAGGCAGAAAGTGCAGGACGGGCACGAGGCCCAGCCCCAACCACGCAAGGCCCAGCGCCATGCCAGCCCGCCGACGGCGCAGCAACCAGACAGCGGCCGCGGTGCCCACGACCAGCACGACGCCCAGGACGACCTCGACGGTGATGCGTGACGAGGGGGGGACGATGAACCAGTCGTAGAACGGACACAGCTCCAAAGGCAAAATCAGCAACCGGGCGTACAGCGTGACCACGGTCAGCATGGTCGGCACGATGACCCCCGCGCCTGCCGAGCCGAAGTAGGTGACCTGCGAGCCGGTCACGACGCTCGCGCGCAGCCCGGCCGCGATTGCGGAGCCAACGCTCACCGCGACCAGGCCGCAGACAATCGTGCGCGTCGTTGTTCGTGGCTGGGCCAACAGAAGCCAGGCCGCGGCGATCAAGGGCGCGACCAAAGCCTCCTCCTTGGCCAGCCCAGCGGATAGGGCCAGCACGCCTGCGCCGGTCAACCAGGGCCAGACTTGGGCGCGTCCCTGCGAAGCCTTGGTCAGGGCAGCCATGGCGGCCAGGAGCAAGAGCGCCGCGAGCAGCGTGGTCTGGTAGCAGATGGCCGCGATCGCCTCGGTGTGCACCGGATGCACGGCGAAGAGCAGTCCCGCAGTCAGAGCCGCAAGCGCTTCACCGAAAAGGTGCGCCGCCAGCCAGGCCACCAGCATGGTGGCCAAGGCGTGCATCAGGATGCTCGTGGCGTGCCAGCCCCAGGGGCTCGTGCCCCAAAGCGCGTACTCCAGCGTCTGCAGCGTGCTGGTGAGCGGCCGGAAGTATCCGGCGTTCACGGCGGCGTACCCGGCCGCCCCCGAGCCCTCGCCCCACACGTGAACGAAGTGCCCCGGGATGCTGCCCAGCCCGCGGAGGCTCGGGTTCTCCACGATGAGGTAGCGATCGTCGATGACGAAGCCGCCACTCAAAGCAGGCAGGCAGATCAGCACGGCGGCAAGTCCGGCAAGCGCCACGGATCGGCGAGTGGTCATGGTCACCAACGTCGGTCTCGCATGAACGCCTGCGCCGCGGAGCCATCGCAGCCCAGGTCTTGCCGGCGCGACACCTGGCACCTGCCCACCACGCCGATGGGCGAAAATCCCGGCAGCGCCATCAGCCGTCCGCGCGTGTCCGGACAGGCCACCGCGTAGTTGGTGAAGGCGGCGCTCTCGGGCGTCAGCGGGCCCATGGTCATGGGAACCGCGCGATGAAAGGTGGCGTAGCCGCCGGTGGTGGCCTGATGGGCCGGCCCGGCTGCACCTCCAAAGGGGTAGACCACCAGTCCGCACAGATCATCGCGACGTCCGAGGCGAGCCAAGGCACGGTTCAAATCTCGTCGAAAGTCCCAAGGGCTCGCGGCGGCTTCGGGCTGGCCCGCGAAGATCCCGAGGTCCGCGAAGGTCAGTCCGGAGGCGGTGTGTGCGGAGGCAACGGCCCAAAGGCCAAGCGTGGCCCACAGTCCCAAGCCGCGACGCCATTCTGGAAACCGGCGTTGGACGGCGTCGATTGCGCAAGCCATGGCGACCATCAAGACGACAATGGCAGGCAAGACGAAGCGAAGCTGTTTGTTGTCGGTCAGGGAGTGCGCCAGCAAAGCCGTGCCGGCGACGGTCAGCACGAGCACGAGGCTTTGCCGGCCGGCCCAGGGAATCGCCACCATGAACACGGCGCCGACACCGAACGCGACGACGACGTACCAGGCATAGAACCATCCGGGCATGGAACCGAAGCGAGCCGCAGCCCCTTCGAGCACGTTCGCCCGAAGGTAGGCGAAGAGCGAATGGAACGGCTCGCCCCAGGTCGCGCCATCGAGGAGCCCCACGGCCAAGGCCGGGATGGCGGCCCCAGCGAGGAGCATCGGCAAGGACCTGCCCCGGCGCTGGATGAGAAGGAACAGCACGACGCCAAGGAGGATCAGGCCCTCCTGGTAGCGGAACGCGAAGCCCAATCCGAGAAGCGCACCAGTCGCCAGATTCGCGCGGCGGGAAAAGGCCGCATGGTCTTCGATGATGCGGGCCAAGGCCCACAGGACGAACGTGACCGAGAAGGTGTGATTGAGCGCGCGCGGGGCGAGCAGAATCAGGAAATACCAGCTGGCGGTGAGGCCCGCGGCAAGAAGACCCGCTCGATGCGAGCGCAGCCCCTTCGCCATCCGATAGCAGAACCACGGCCAGCTGGCGGCGATGGCGGCGTTCAGCAACCTGCTCACGAGCAGATAGTGCTCGGGCTTGGTGATGCCGAGAGCCTCGAGCCCACCCAGCAGGAGCACGTACACCCCGGGGGTGGTCCAGGGCCGCGCTCCGATCACGAACTCCCAGGCGCGCACGCCGGTCCCATAGATCACCCCGTGGGCGGGCTCGAGGGACTGATAGATCTCGTCGGGGTGGAACATGCCCTGCGCCAGGGCCGCGTAGGACAGCCGAAGCACGGCACCCAGACCCAAGAGCAACGCCAGTGGCCAGAGCGCCTGTCGCTCCTCGGAAGACGCCGATGCCTGACTCTCTGACGTCACCGCAGTCCCGTCGGCGTCGGTTGACACTCAGGATAGGTAGGGTGCGACCTTCGCGGGATCCTTGACCACCAGGTACCCCTCGACGAAGAGCGCATCGAGCCCCGTGGTCATCAGGCACTTGATGGCCTCATCGACGGTATTGATGATGGGCTCGCCGCGGATGTTGAACGAGGTGTTGAGCACGCAGGGAACCCCTGTGAGCTCTCCAAACGCCTCGATGAGCCGGTAGTAGCGAGGATTCTGCTGACGATTGACCGTCTGCACCCGGGCGGTGCCGTCCACGTGGGTGATGGCCGGAAGCACATCGAGCATCTCGGGCCGGGTCGGATAGGCACGCAGCATGTAGGGCGAGGGCACGCCGCTCTCGAAGTACTTGCCGCACGCCTCCTCCAACACCGACGGTGCGTACGGGCGGAAGTGCTCGCGGAACTTCACCGTGGCGTTCAGCAGGTCTTTCATGTCCTTGCGGCGAGGGTCGGCCAGGATGGAGCGATTGCCGAGCGCGCGCGGTCCGAACTCGGCGCGTCCCTGGAACCAGGCGATGATGAGCCCGTCCGCGATCATGCGCGCTGCGGTCTCTTCGGGCTTCTGCAAGGCGTGGTAGCGAAGCTTGCCTCGATCGAGCACGGCACGGACCTGATCGGGACCAAATCCCTGCCCCAGGTATTCGCTCGCGACCTCCATGGAGCGCTTGCCCTGGTTCAAGATGTGCTCGACCACCAGGGCGGCCCCCACCGAGGTGCCGGTGTCGCCGGCGGCCGGGTAGAAGAAGAACTTCTCGAAGTCGGTCTCGCGCTGGAGGCGACCATTGGCCACACAGTTGAGCGCCACGCCTCCCGCCACGCACAGGTTCTTGGCACCGGTCAGCTTGCGGGCCAGCCGGGCCAAGTGCAGCATCGCCTCCTCGGTCACGGCCTGCAGGGCGAACGAGATATCCTCGTGACGTTTGTCGATGGCGCTCTCCGGTGCGCGGGCCGGACCGAGCAGCGCCACCAGCTTGTCGCTGTAGCGACGGGGGCGATCGTGGAAGTACTCGAAGTACGAAAGGTCCAGCTCGAATCCTCGGTCAGTCAGGTCGATCAGCTTGCGGAGCTTGCCCACGTACTCGCTCTGCCGCCCATACGAGGCGAGGCCCATGACCTTGCCCTCGCCGCTGTTGGCGCGGAAGCCGAGATAGTCGGTGAGGGCGGCGTAGAGCGAGCCTATGGAGTGGGGAAAATCCATCTCGGCCTTCTGCTCGATGGTGGTGCCGCGGCCCACGTGGATGGTGGTCGACTGATGCTCGCCATAACCGTCGGCGGTCAGGATCGCGGCGTCATCGAAGGGGGAGGTGAAGAAGGCCGCGGCGGCATGACAGAGATGGTGGGTGACGTAGTGGATGGCCAGCTTGCGTCCGGAATCCAAGTGCACAGTCTGATCGATACTGCGGACGTGCTCACCCGAGCGATGGATCAGGCGCGCAGGCAGGGCATACAGGTACTCGAGGTGATGACGGACCGACGTGGTCAGGCGCCGAGCCGGAGCCTCGGCGTGAATACCTGGATTCCAGAAGAAAGCGATCGCGTCCAGATCCCCAAGCTTCAATCCGCCTTGCCTGAGACAGAAGTCGATGGCCTTGTCGGGGAACGAGGCGTCGTGCTTGATGCGCGTGAAGCGTTCCTCTTGGCTCGCAGCGATGACCCTGCCATCGATGACCAGGGCCGCTGCCGCGTCGTTGGAGTGGTTGATGCCGATCAGCTTCACGAGACACCTCGACCGACGACGGTAACGCTGGCTCCTAGGACGGTCAAGGAACCGGCCCCGCCCGACTGTGTGCCTCTGTCGTCGACGAGATCGGGTCGATCACTCGCGCGACGGCGTAATACATGCATTTCGAGCTCGCGGCCGAGAGCGGGGCTGCCGATCCCGTCCGTGCCTCGAGACCCGGGCGCCGAGATCGCTTGCACAATGCGAATCGAAATTCGCATTGTGCACGATCTCGGAGGTCGAGGGCTGTGCGACGCCGCCCCGACGCGGGTCCGGGGCTCGCCAGAATCGGCACATACCTTGCAAAGGCCGCGGGTGCCAGCGCCACCCGCGGCAAACCGCAGGAACCACCGCCCGCCGGGCACCACCACTGCCCGCCAGGCTCCACCAACCGCCCGCAGGTACCAACCACGCAGGACGCGCTCGGCCCCACGAGAAACCAGCCATGATGACCGACAAACGCAGAGTTCTGATGACCGGTTTCGGGGTCGTCGCGCAGGCGCTCTTGCCCATGCTCGTAGAGCGCCTGAAGATGGATGCGAAGCAGATCACGGTCATCGACTTCGAGGACCGTCGACGCCTCTTGCGGCCCTGGATCAAAAAGGGCCTCCGCTTCGTCCAGGAACGCGTCACCCAGCTCAACCTCGCCCGGCTGCTCGCCACCCACGTCGATCAGGGCGGGTTGATCATCGACCTTGCCTGGAGCATCGATTGCTTCGAAATCCTGCGCTGGGCGCACCACCATGACGTCCTCTACGTCAACGCCTCGGTGGAGTCCTGGGGCCCCGAGTCTTCGTCGCGCTCCATGGTGGAGCGTTCGCTGTACGCGCGCTACGTGCGGCTCGTCGAGGCCACGTCGACCTGGGGCTCCGGCCCCACCGCCGTCATCGACCACGGCGCCAACCCGGGACTGGTATCCCACTTCGTCAAGCAGGGCCTGGTCGACCTGGCCAGCGCCGCGCTCCGCACGGGGCGCATTCCTCGTCCCCAGCACCCGCGCATCGAGGCGCTAGTCGCGGACAACGCGTTCGCATCGCTGGCCCAGGCCCTGGGCGTACGGGTCATCCATTGCAGCGAGTGGGACAGCCAACGCGCCTCGGTCGCCAAGCCGCCCGACGAGTTCGTCGGGACCTGGAGCGTCCAGGGTTGTTGGGACGAAGCCATCTCGCCGTCCGAGATCGGTTGGGGAACCCACGAGAAGCAGTTGCCGGCACACGCCGTGGTGCCCGAGCATGGCCCGCGCAACCAGATCATCTTGCGTCAGATGGGGCTCAACACCTGGGTACGCTCCTGGGTGCCGGACCAGGAGATCGTGGGCATGGTCGTCACCCACGGTGAGTCCTTTACCATCTCCCATGCGCTGACGGTGCGCGAGGACGGCGTCCCGGTGTATCGCCCGACGGTTCACTACGCCTACTTGGCGTGCAACGACACCATGGCCTCGCTGCACGAGCTGCGCTGCCGCAACTACGAGCTGCATCCGCGCAAACGCATCCTGGGCGACGAGATCGAAGCCGGCATGGATCTGGTGGGGGCGCTGATCATGGGGCACCCGTTGCAGTCGTGGTGGACCGGCAGCCAGCTGACCATCGACCAGGCCCGGCGCCACATGTCGCGGGTCAACGCCACCGCCGTGCAGGTCGCCGCGGGGGTGCTGGCCGCCGTGAAGTGGATGCTGCGCAACCCGCGCAAGGGGTTCTGTCTTCCCGAGGATCTTCCCCACGAGGAGATCCTGCGCGATGCCCGACCGTACCTGGGGCGACTGCTGTCGGTGGAGTCGGACTGGACGCCCCTGGCCCGACGTCGCAACGGCTACGACCACAACCCGGCCTACCGCTCGGAGAGCGGCGATCCCTGGCAGTTCGGCAGCTTCCTCTTCAAGCCTTGAGGGCAAGCTTCATCGGACGCATCGACCGGCGTACCTGCGGACGCAAGCTCGCTCGTTTACGCGCCAGCCAAGCACAGCAACGCGGAAAGCGCCCCACCCTCATCGAAGATGAGGCTCAGCGGAGCGAGAAGCCAAGTCCGAACGGTCAGGCAATCCCGCCACACCCGACGTGCGATGCGCGCGCCTCGGATCCCATCCAGTGCCTGCCTGCCGAGCCACGAGGTTCCCACCGCAAACGAAGCCAATGGGCGTCGGGATGGCCACAGTTTCTCGATGTAGGATCCTTCTCCAGCTCCGCTGTCCCAGAAGTCGATGTCAGCCAGCCGCTTATCCGACGGCACCACGCTCATCAGGCGAAGCTCGTCCTGGAGCCCGGGGGACAGCGGTCGGAACTCCGGCAGCCAGCCGATCTTGAAGGCGAAACCTCCTCGTCCCGACAGGAAATTGACCGTCGACGCGATGACCCTCCCGCACAGCGAGAGCTGAGAGAACAGGGCCCGCCCCTGGGCACCCAGGCCGGCGGCCAGACACCGGAAGAACGCCTCGCCAGCGGCAGTGGAGCGCAGGGATGAACCACCCTCGCGCTTCCAGCCCTGGTGCTCGAGGTCCAGGAAGACGTCGATGACATCGCTCTGGCCCGGGCTGCAACCGACGAGTGACCATTGCACCTCGCCCATCTCGCCCAGCCTGCGAATTCGCCGTCGCTGCTCGTGCATGCCACTGGCGACCGCGGCTTGAATGCGCTCACGATCCCACTGGGGAAAGAGCACCGCCCGGTTGACGATCTCCCAGCGATGATGGGCCATCCCCATCCGCTCGCACACGGACAACAACAAGTCGAAGGTCGGACCGTCAGCCCAGGACTCGTTCCATTGCACCCCGTGGCACCAAGGGCTCTGGGCTCGCATGAAGTCCAACAAGGCGGTCAAGGCGTCTTGGGCGCGCTCTCGGTCGAGTAGCATTCCGGTCAAGTACGAATGGCGCGACTTATAGGCCACGAAGTGAGGCACCGGGAACGTGCGCGTGCCCGCGGCGACATGGCCGACCAACAGGCCCACCAGCCGTGATTCGGACGGATCCCCTGACGAGGACAGGGCTTCGACGAAGAGCGCGATGGCTTTCAGCTCCGGGTCGAGGTGGCGAAGCGCGGGAAGCACGAAGTGGGGCGAGAGGAACACGTTCGGTTCCAGACTGCGCAGCTCGAGGTCGTGCCAGGCCGCAAGGCTGTCCGGCTCCAATCCGCGGACATCCACCGCGCGAACGCGAAGGGGGGGCCCGCCTGTTGGGCTCTTGGTAATCCGCGTCGGGCAGGGAATGTAGGGAATCTTCATCGTGATCTCCTCCCTCTCAACCGGTCCCGCACTTTGTGCCACGCCGGGCCGACGATTCTCCGTGCGTCCGCATCCAGCCACAGGATCATTCCCAGGTACACGGGCGCCCCTGCGGCGGCCCGCACCCCCACCGTCAGGAATCGCCGCCCCGGCACCAGGTAGTGCAGGGCCGCGAACATGACGACGGCCGCGAGCACCGCACGCGATGCGGTTGCCCAGGGAAAGCGTATGTGCAGCAGGGATTTGCCGGCCCGAGCGAAAGCCATGCACAAGAAAGTGTAGCTGCCCAGGGTAGCCACGGCTGCGCCGAGCACGCCCAGGTGGGGGATGAGCAACACATTCAGCACCACGTTCAGGATGGCGGAGGTGGACACGACAAGGCCGATAACCGACGCCTTCCGGTGCACGAACAGTCCCGCCGCCAAGAACGAGGCGGCGCCGTCCACCACCATCCCGCCGCTCACCCACGGAATCACGTTGCCTGCGCTCGCGTATCGATCCGAGGCCAGCGCGGGCAGCAGCTCGGGGCCGACGGAGCTCAGCCCAGCGATGACGGGCGCGGCGATCAAAACATAGGTCCGCAGCGAGCGACTGACGAATGCCGCCGTCTTCTCCGCCCCCTCTTCGTCCCACATGCGCATGTAGAGCGGCATGATGGCCGTTCCGATGGACGAGATGAACACGGACTGCACGTACTGCGACAAGCTGTACGCCGCGGAGTAGAGACCAAGCTCGGTCTTGCCAAGCATCGCGTTGACGATGTACCGATCGCCCGCATTGAGGATCACCCCGGACAGCTCATAGCCGGCCGCCATGGGGACGCCGTAGGCCAGCAGCTTGCGATAGAGCCCGCCCGAGAAGGAGCCCAGACGGGGAATCAGATCCCGCCTTCTGCCGAAGAGGATCCACAGCGGCAGGAGCAACGCGAGGACCTCCGCGATGACCTTGGCCCACCAGAACGCTGCCAAGGACGGGGTGATGAGGAGGAGGGCTATGAGGATGGCCGCCAGACCGAGGTTCTTCTTCGCGAACTGGTACTTGAGCACCGCGCTCGACCGTTGGTCCGCGACGAGTAGGTTCGACACGGCGCTGTCAATCACCTCCACCACCGCGAGCAAGCCGACGATGGCCAGCAGCCCACGCATCCGTTCGTCTTCGATCCAGTGAGCCGGGACGCCCCACACGCCGCCGATCAAGACGATGCAGACGAAGAGCGCTGTCGCCAACATGCCGAGGATGGTGGTGGCATGAAGCTGCTTCATCGAGAAGGGGCTCTTGCCCGCGGCGATCTCGGTGAAGTATCGGACGATCCCGTGTTGGATCCCGGTCTTGCCTGCCGTCACCGCGATCCCGAGCGTTGCCGACAACAGACTGAGCATGCCGTAGTCGTGCAGGGAGAAGGTGCGGGTCAGAAGCGGGAAGGTGACCAGCCCCGAAATGACGGCCAGCAGGCTCGCCAGCGAGTAGTGTGAGGCATGGCGCAATAGCTTGCGGGCGGCGGAGAGCTGCGCCGGAGGTGACACGCCGCCCGGCGGGGGTGCGGGCCCAGCCGCCTCGGCCGAGGCTTGCTGGGGCTCATCCATTCAAGTTGTTACCTTCTGGGATCCGAACATGGATCACCGCCTTCTCCGGCCCAGCATCCGGCGCACCACCTTGGCCACGAGGTCGCGCATCGACAGCTTGCCGGCCGCGACGAGTCGCAAGGCGATCTTCCAGTCTAGATAGACGCGGTACGCCCCGGCCGCCGCTGTGTCGGAGGGCATGGCCACCATCAGCGTGTGGAGCACCCGCGCCGGCAACAGCGAAGGCAGCGCCTCGCACGCACCCGACAGATGCTCGATGGCCTCCCGTCGCTTGCCCAACCGGGCGGCGACGCGGCCGGCATACCACAGATAAAGTCCGCGAATCCGCCGCAGCTCCTCGTCATGCTCGCGCCCGGTTCGGAAGAACTCGTCATAGAGAGGCAGACGATGCACGGCGAAGCGGTACTCGTGTGCGCCCGACGCGAGGTGTCCCTCGGCCAAGTCCCGTCCGTCTGCCGCCATGCTGTACTTGATAGCCGAGGGAACCGTGATCATGTTCGCTCGGTAGTTCTTGAACAGGAGCCCGAGGAAGCGGTAGTCGGCAGCGGTGCGATAGCTGGGGAGGAATTCCCCGACGGTCGCGAGCGCTTCGCGGCTGAGGACCAGGATGGGCAGCCACCCCAGGTGGCCGAAGCGCAGGTACTCGAACAGATGGCCGCGATACAACGCAGCCTGGGGATACCCGGCGCGCGCCGCGACGGCCTTGCCCCATTCCCCGAGCTCTTCCCTCGTCGAATAGACACGCAAGTAGTCGTCGCTCTGGCCGACGGGCAGGTCGACCATGTGCGAGCCGACTCGTTTCGCCATGCGGGGGAACTGCACGGCGATGTCCTGCAGATCACGCCTCACCTCGGGACCACGACCGAAGTCCTCGAAGAACTCGGTCATGACGATGTGATCCTCGGGCGAGGACTGCAAGAACCCCACGGTGAGCTCGAGGAAGTGGGGAAGCCACTCGTCGTCCGAGTCCATGAACGTGAGCCATCGCCCCCTGGCGACGCGCAGGCCGCTGTTGCGAGCGACGTAGCAACCTTGATTGTCCTGGCGGAGCACCCGAATCCGTTCGTCGACCCCGGCGATCGCCTCCGCGGTGCCGTCCGTCGAGCCGTCATCTACGATGATGAGCTCCCAATCGACGAATGTCTGACGACGAATACTATCGATCGCCCGCGAGATGGTGTCGCGGCGATTGAACGTCGGCATGATGATGGAGACTGATGGCATTTTCACAACGCGAAACAGGGTTCACTCAAGATGTCGCCCCCTCCCCCCAGTGCCGACCGGGATGCGGCCATCTCCGCACTGGCGCTCAACTGGCCGCCGAGCATCCTGTTTCTCGAGGCCCTAGTCAATACCCACGGGACCCGAGGCGTAGACCCGGTAGCTGGAATTGCTGCGTATCAACCGGAGGAAGGGGAACGAATCGAACACGTCCGGGCAGGAGGGGTTTCGGTAGACGACCACGAGCTTCCGCGGGCGGTTCTGGTAGGCGGCCGCAAGCTTGTCGAGCACGCGCCTCAAGATCGTCCCGTCGAATGGGTTGTAGAAGAAACACACCAGATCGCCGTCCGGGATCTCGAGCTCCGCAGCGTCCTGACAGGATAACGAAATCGGGCTGGCGGTGGGATTCTTGCGGCGGAGCTTCTCGCAGTTCTCCATGGCCGCTCGATGCAGCACGGGGGAGTGCTCGACGCCGAGGACGGAGGCAAACCCCGACTCCGCTGCCATCATCACCGCCCGCCCCTTGCCCGAACCAAAATCGACGAAGGTGTAGTCGGCGGGCGAGAGCTGCAGATCGGCCATGATCCGGGCGAACACGTCGAGCTGAATCGCCTCGTAACCGAAGGCATGCGCAGCGTGCTCCTTGCTGACCCCCAGTTGCTCCATGTCGTCCACGACACCGCCCGTGTCGGTCCCATATTTGCGGTCGAAGTCTCCTTCGCTCCAAGCATGTCGCACCTCTTTGACGAACCGCAAAGCTGCGGCCATCGTCGGCAGCAGGCCATTCGAGCGGACATACTTGAGAATCGAGACCACGCTGGGCATGCCACACTTTACCTGGACCGCGTGGCGGTCGCCAACGATGACGAGCCCGACGCCCCGAATAGCGCGGGTGGGCGAAGCCGGATAAACTAGGCCGTAGCAGTGATGCGAACGGTGCCTGGAACAGACGCCAGCTTCTCGGGAAGGACGTCGAAGACAAGATGATCGTGCTGGTTCCCCTCGACGAGCAGGGTGACGCTGGGTCACCGATCGAATTCAACCAGCGGTACATCCGGGTTGGCCACGGCGCGCACAACAACCTGATCCTCGACGACGAGGATCAGGCCACTTCCTACGAGCACGCCCTGATCGCGATCATCCAGGGGCGCGCCGTGGTCTCGTGTGATCCGTCCGCGAAGGCGACCTACATCGAGGGCGTCGATATCAGCCGAGCGCCCGAGGACGAGCGCCAGCTGAAACCGGGGGACATCATCTCGTTCGGAAAGGGCCGATCGATCTTTCGCGTGGAGAAAGTCGGAGAGGTCTGCGGGCCCGCCGATGCCCCGCCCCGGCAGGTTCGCGTCCCGCCGCCCCCGGCCAAGGGATCGGCGAGCGCCAAGCACCGCCCGCCCCCTCCGACGCCGCGACCGGGCCAGGCCCCGAGCCACCCCACGCGCTCGATCAGCTTTCACGTCTTCACCCAAGACCAGATGGTCCGCGAGCAAACCTTCCATCAGCCGCTCATTCGAATCGGCAGGATGAAGTCATCGCATCTACTGCTCATCGACAAGAGCGTTTCACGCACCCACGCCGTCATCGAGATCACGGGAGATGACGAAGTGCTGCTCATCGATCTCGATTCGAGCAGCGGCACGACGGTCAATGGCACGAAGACCAAGAAGGCGCTCCTGAGATCGGGCGACGTGCTCAGCTTTGGCGACGTGCGCGTGGGCGTACGCTTCGGGCAACCGGTCTCCAGACCGGCCGCAAGCTCGACCGACTCCCCGCCCGCGGCCCCCGACGACATCAGGGACGATATCAAGATCGATGTCGACTTCGGTGCCAACCATACCCACGTCCTGTCGGAGGGCGATTGGGAAGCGTTCGATGGCCCCCGGCTGATCGTCCGGCGCGACGGCGGTGCACAAGACGAGGTCGTGTTGGCCAAGTCGCAGACCACGATAGGCCGCCTGGCAACCAACGACATTCGACTCGAGGACGGGGCGGTGAGCAGCAGGCACGCCTTGCTGGTCGCTCGAGCGGGTGTATTCGAGATCGTCGACCAGAACAGCACCAACGGGACCTACTTGAATGGCGAGCGCTGCGCCCGGGGAATCCTGCACGACGGCGACGTGATTCGAATCGGTCGCTACGAGCTGGTCTTCGTTGCGCCGCACCCAGGGAACGGGCCGAGGCCGGGGACGGAAATCCTGAGCCCGGAAGCCGCACGCGCGTTGTTCGCCAAGGTGGGCCGCGACCGCTAGCAGCGTGCCGCACGCTCACCATCCGTCAGTCAGCGCGCAATAGCCAACGAACGACAGAATCCTCACAAAACGCGAAGCCTTCCTGGGCAACGCTCGCCATAGTCCGGCCATGCGACATCGACTCCACCGCCTCGTGGCCAGCGCGCTGTTCTGCGCTGGCGCCGGGCTTCTCGCCTGTGCATCGACACCTGCGTCGGGACCGGCCACCAGCACCAACGACGCCCTGGGCGCGACCGGCCCCGGACACTTCACCCTGGCGTGGGAAGACAACTTCGACAGCTTCAACAGCAGTCGATGGTCTCTCATGACCCACAGCTGGAACGGCAACCTCGCGCAGTTCTCGACCAGCAACACCAAGTTCGAAAACGGCATCGCGTCGATCATGCTCACCCGCGCGGACAACGACAAAGACAAGCCGTTTCGAGGCGTGGAGATGCGATCGACGTCGACCCTGACCTACGGCAAGGTCGAGACGCGTGCGCGCTACGCGAAAGGCGGCGGGGTCATCTCCGCGACGGTGCTCATCTACACCCCTTGGCCGGCGGACGACTGGAACGAGATCGACATCGAGTACCTGGGCGGCAAGGGCCGGATGCAGTTCAACGCACAGGTGTACACGGGCCCTCCAGTCAGCAAGCCCGTGACCGAGTCGGTCAGCCCCCTCCAGTATCCCTCGCGCCTCGACCTGGGCTTCGACGTATCCGCGGACTTCCACACCTACGCCATGGAGTGGACACCGAGTGAGGTGCGCTTCGTCGTCGACGGTGAAGTGAAGCACACCTGGGACGCCGACATCGCGTACATGAAGCTGCCCCAGAACATCCTCCTCACCATTTGGGCCTCCTCGTCGGCCGACTGGGCCGGTGCCATCGGCGACGACACCGCGCCCTCCCAGGCCGACTTCGACTGGATCAAGGTGTACGACTGGAGCCCCTGATCCGACTGCCCCGCCACGGACGTCGGTTCTGACCACCTGGCGGGAACAGCCGCGTCGGCATCGTCTGCCGAAGCGTCAGGGTGAGGACGGCTGACTTGCTGGCGGTTTGGGGAACACCGGGATCTCGAACACCGCATGGTAGTCGATGCCGGGCAGCTCCTGCGAGACGGTCAAGCGCCAGAGCGTGCGGTCATCGCTTGGGGGCATCACGGTGGGCGGTAGATCGGCAGGCACGGCCACGTCGATGGGGATCCGCACCAGGGGGGCGCCGTCATCCGGCACGTGCGCTTCGTCTTCTCGTTTCCACACCGTCTCCATCACGGTCCTGTCGTCGTTGCGCCGACTGTAGTAGGTCCTCTCGCGCAGACAGGCCAGGCGAACCCTGAAACCCTGCCGGCATCGGAGCGCGCTCGGAATGTTGGCCTCCACCACCCCGCGCAACTGCTCGCCCAGCCACACCGGCAGCGTGGGGCAGCGAAGCACGCTCTGGCCGAACCGGCGCCGGTGCAGCCAGGTCCGGATGGCGACCACCACGAGCATGATGCCGGACGCCGGAAACAAGAGCACGATCAGGGTGAAGCCGTTAAAGCCGCAGGACGGGAACACGCCCCCGACAATCACCCCCGAGATGATGTTCCAGGCAATCGCGAAGCCGACCAGCAAGCGCAGGTTGATCCTGTCTTCTTGCTGGATGGCGCCGGCGGCCCAGTCTTCGCGTCGGGTCCACGGCTTCTCGGCCCATTCCCGCTGTTTCGCCTGGACCTCCGCGGCCGACATGCGTTCGTCGACCAGCACGTAGCGTTGACGATGGATGTTCTGACTTCCCCCATGGGTGGTCGAGCGGCTCTCGCCCACCAGTACTTGTTGCGTGCCCTTGGGCAGCGTGAAGCCCCGCTTGCCCAGGTATCCCACGCCGCAGAAGACCAGGCCGAAGACGGTCAGCAGCAGTCCCTCGGCGCCGCGCTCGGCGATCAGGAAGAAGCTGCCGATGACCGTCACCGCGCCCGCGCCACCGAAGACCACCAGCGCGACCAGCCCGAGCGAGCCGCCCGGGCTCTCGCCTTCGCGGGGACAGCTGATGCGTCGCATCGCCCACCCGAAGGCAGTGAACGCGAGGCTGAACACGCTCACGCCGAGGAATCCCCCGAGGCTCCCAGAGAACAAGACGACCAGGGCGATGATGCCGAAGAACACACCGACCCCGTAGAGCAGTCGGATGGCGGTCTTGGGATTCATGGGTTGGCCATGGCAAGGGCGTGCGCGTCGTGGCTCACGGGCGGACCATAACATCGGTGACGGATGCTGGCCGACAATGGAGACGTGGGGCCGCGCTGGCTCGAGTTGGCGCAGGCGCCTTCGATGCCGCGAGATCAGCCTAGATGGCGAAGACGTGATCGCGACATCCGTGTCCGGTCTTCACTGGGCCCGAGAGCTGTCGATTGAAGAGTGCGTGATCTGGGCCGGGATGGTCCGGCAGGTATTGGTATGCGGACTGCATAGGAGGCGAGGTCGACTAAGAGAGCCCGTCGGGGCCGAACGCAACACCGGGAGCACTGACATGGCACTTACGACGACTAGCGGAAATCACCACGCATGGCTGGCTTGCTTGGGCGTGCTTGCTCTGGGATGCGGGAGCTCGACCACTGAGAAGCGGCCGGACGCGTCGGAAACGGCCGATGCGATGGGAAGGGACGTCGGCCAGACCAAGGCGGACGTCGCGGCGTCGCCCGACCTCTCCGCGGACGATGGGCGGGTGGAAATCGATGTCGGTTCGGGGTCCGTGGACGTGAGAATCGACACCGACGGCGGGTTGGTCGATGCCCCGGGCTCGGCAGGAGACGCGATGCTGGACGCTGCGCTGGATACCGGCAGCAGGGACGTGGGCCTGCCACTCGACGCCGGCGCGGGCGAGGTCTTCTGGAGCAGCGTGGTCCGGTTCTGCGCAGGCAAGGGGCCGGTCGCGGGTTCCAACCACTGCCGCACCGTGAAGGACTGCGGCCCCACTGGACCGATTGCGTGCTCGGTCGGCTACTACGACTGGGGACCGTCGGCCTGTCCGATCCCACCGTCCATGCAGCCGTGCCCGGCGGAGTGCACGGAGGACAAAGACTGCACGGCCAAAGCCGGCGGGAAGTGCAACGTGTTCACGCGGGCCTGTCCCCGTTGCGACGGCCACACCTGCAGCTACCCTCCACCGCCATGCACGACGTCGCCCAACAGCTGCACCGCGGGCCAGCGTTGCGGAGCCGACGGCAGCTGCGAGCCCATCCCTTGCACGGAAGGCAACGCGTGTGCTGCAAGCTACCGATGCAACGCTGGCTCGGCGAAGGCCGACAAGCAGGGGTGCGAGCCAACCCCATGCAGCGAAGGGCATGTCTGTCCGTCGAACCTGCGCTGCGATCCCACCGGGGCGAACGCCGACGTGAACGGCTGCGCGCCGATCCCCTGCGACGCCGGCCATACCTGTCCCGCGGACACCCGCTGCAACGTGGGCTCCTCGCGGGCCGACGCCTTCGGTTGCGAATACGTGCCCTGTGATGAAGGGTATGTGTGCCCGGAGAACAACCGTTGTACCGACAAGGCCCCAGCCGCCCGAAGCCATGGCTGCACGGCGATGACGTGCAACTCCGACGGCGACTGCGACTGCGGCTACTGCGTGAACGGCGTCTGCTCTGCCGACCCCGGCACCTGCCAGACCCCGCCGGCATAGAGAGCGCGCGCTGTGGACTTCCTCCTCAGCGCTCGAGGAAATCCATCAGCCAGCTCATCGCCGGGCGCATGATGCCGTCGCTGCTCATGATCCCGGTGTTGGCTCTCCAGGTCGCGCCCGTGATGTAGCCGTAGATGGTCACGCCCTTCACGTGGGGGTTGTCCCAGAACATGGTGAAGTAGTCGGCGTATTGCACCCGTTGGGCTTCGTCGTCGAGAAGTCCGATGTCGTACTCGGTGATGTAGACGGGCAGCCCGGTCTCGCTGGCGAGGGTGTCCAGGAAGTGCTTGAACTTGGAGACCGAGACCTTGGCGGCGTCGTGGGCCTGACACCCGATCGCATCCACGGGCGCCCCTAACGCTTGGATGGCCTTGACCAAGGCGAGGACGGCTTGGTTGTCGTTCTCGTACTCGCAGATGTTGTAGTCGTTGACAATCAACACAGCGTTGGGACAGGCCTCGCGCGCCATCTTGAACGAGTTGGCGACCCACTCCCAGGTGGTTCGACCACCGCCGCCGAGGCCCGTGGCGTAGCTGGGCGTCATGTGCAGGGGCTCGTTCACCACGTCGATGAGACGGGTGTTGGGGTAGCGCTCGCAGAACGCCTTCATCCAGATCGGCGCCACCTCGACGACGTTGCTGTTGTTGATCCAGCTGGGCTGGGCAGAGCCCCAGATGAAGCTCGACTCCTTGAAGACGATGTCGTGCTCCTCGGCGTACAGGTACATGGCGTCCAGGCTCTTCCAGTTGAAGCTGTTCATCCCACCTGCCTGCACGGACGGCCACTTGCCGGCGTTCTCCGGGGTGAATTGATCCCAGTACTGGGAGAAGTCCGTCCGCACGGCCCCCCTGGTATCGATGTTGCCGACGAACCTGGCAGGGAAGGAAGGGCGAGAGCCGCCGCTACCCGCGCTCCCGCCGGTGGCCGTGGTGCCGCCGTCCAGCGCGCCCGGACCCGATCCGGCCGATCCGCCGACCGACGAAGTTCCGCCTGTGCCGAACGCGCCGCCCGTATCCGAGACGCCAGCGGCCCCGCCCGTCCCAAGCACGCCGCCCGTGATCGCCCCACCCTCCGCCCACGCGCCACCGATCGCCGATGAGCTCGACCCGCCGACCGTGCCGCCCGTGCTCGGAAGAGCGCCTGTTTCGCCGCCGCTCGCGCCTCCAGCTGCGGGAGGAGCAGCATCCTTCGCCTGGCTTAGCCCGGATCCGCCACAGCCCACGAACAGAGCCGGGATGATCCCCGCGGTCACTTTGAGGAGCAGGTTAGATGGACAGCGCATGCTTGCCCCCGGGTCGAGGAGTCATGCTCCCCCCCTTCTCCCCGAAGCGCAAGTGCCCAGACGATTCGCCCCGGACTACCGAGGCTCGACTACGTTGCCGCTGCCGATCCGCCCTACGGATTGTCGTTGCGGCCCGGGCCGCGACCGCCGTCGACCTCGTCAGGCCGTGGAGCGCGACCGCCATCGATCTCGTCGGGCCGGGGGCCGGGACCGCCGTCCTTGTCGCGAGGGGCACGACCGCCATCGATCTCGTCGGGCCGGGGGCCGGGGCCACCGTCTTTGTCGCGAGGGCCGGGGCCGCCAGCGTCGCCACGCCAGCCGGTCGAGCCACCAGCTCCACCCGATCCGGTGATGGTCCGGCCGCCGCTGCCCTGCGGGCCGACCTGGCCCCCCGAGCCCGCGCCGCCGCCGTTACCGCCGCTGGCCTTGACCTGGGTCGAGCCGCCCGCCCCGTAGCTGCCGCCGCTGCCCTTACTGCCACCGGCCCCGTTGGTCAGCCCGCTGTCCGACGAGCATGCGCCCATGCCCAGGGATGCGAAGAGTACCCCTGTCGCCAAAGCCGTGATGAACTCTGATGTCCTCATATCGGAACCTTTCCGGTTGGTCTGCTCTCTCGTAGAGAGGGGCTGCGCGTCTTTGCCAACTGATTGACGACTAGCCATCCCTATTGGTGGCAGGGCAGCCAGCAATGGTTAGGCCGAAACCGAAAGTCGAGCGCGATTTCCGGGGGCCGTCGCCAGGGATCCGCCTCGTCACATCGTGCGGGCCGTGGTGCCGTCGTACCACCACAGCTCGACGGCGTCGCAGCTGCCGATCTGCGCGTCGGACGTGGCCACGCTGGTGGCGAAGACCTCGGTGGGCGAGTTGCCCCATACGTCGGTGAACTGCCGGTTTGGCTGCGCCGAGGGCAGCAGCGTGCGCAGAGTGCCGCCCTCCCATTTGGCGAACTGCCCGTAGCCGACCACGAACAGGTGCCCGTCCACGCCCCACAGACGAACGCCGCCGCCCATGTAGTCGGTCGGCTGCCATTGCAGCGTCCACTGCGTGCCATCGTAGTGATGAAGTTGTCCGCCCTCGGTGGCGACCCAGATGTCGCTTGCGCCCCACGCCCACGCACCCGTGATGTTGTGGGCGTCGGTCGGCTTGGGCAGCACGGTCACGACCTTCTCGTCCTCGATGCGCAGGACGTAGCCATTGTCACCTCCGACCACGATCGTCGTCGGGCCCGCCCAGAGCGTGTACGCCTGTGCCCTTCCGCCATCCCGGGTGGGAAAGCGCTCGCCAACTTGGGTCCACAGGCTGCCGTCGTACTTGAGCAGGTAGAAGCCATCGACGGCATACGCGGTCTTCGCGCCCGACACGAACAGGTCGGCGACCGACGACAGTGCGCCGCTACAGAGCTCGCCCGCGTCGTCGATGAGCTCGATGGCGCAACCGTAGCGCCCGAACGCGAACAGGGAACCGTCGGGTAGCCCGCGAATGCCCGCCTTCGTGCCCCCATAGAGACGGGTCGGGAATTCCGCGTCTTTCGACCAACTGAAATAGGTGCGCCATCCCGAGCCGTCGTTCGTCCAGATGGAGGCGGGACTGTCCGTTGGAGGCCTGGGCGCGCTCCACGCCATGACGAAGAGACTGCGGTCGTCGCTGTAGATGCTGGCACCTCCCAATTCGACGTACGTCGGAGCGCAGAGTCTGTTCGCGCTGTCGCGCCATCGCACGGTGCTGTCCGTACCGCCCCCGTCTCGCAGATCCGCGGGGCCACCGTCGCGCGCTCCGCCTGCTGCGCCACCAGACGCGGTACCACCGTCGCCGCCGCTCACCCCACCCTTTCCGACACCTCCGGCAATCCCGCTTCCGCCCGTGGCCCCACCGATGGAGCCGCCGACTGCCATAGAGCCTCCACGGCCGCCCTGACCGGATACACCACCTCTGGCCGAGCCCGCGCCTCCTCCACTTGGCCGCCCCGCAGCCCCACCGCGCCCCACGCCGCCTCCGCCAGCGTATCCAGCACCACCTCCGCCAGCGTATCCAGCGCCACCTCCGCCACGCGCACCGCCCGCGTCGCCAACCCCGCCCGCGTTGCCGGACGGCACGCGCAGATCCCCCTGCCTCCCATCACCGTCCACGGCGAAGTCCGCCTGGGCATCCCGAGCGAGACTGGCAAGCGGTGTTCGACCGTTCCCGCATGACGGCCCGGCCAGCGCCGCGAACACACCGAAGAGCCATCCTGCTCGCATCACCTTCGCCCATCGTTTCGCTGCTGCCATCATCGACGTCCTCTAGAAGGCGTGGAACGTGCTTCCGTCGAACCACAGGACGAAGCTCCCGCCACACGCGTACTGCTCGTAGCGCGAATCGCGCAAGGGCACGAAGACGTCGTTGGCGGACGTCCCCCAGAAGCGCCCGAAATGCGCGGGATACGAGCCGATCTCGGCATCTGCCGGCGGCGCCAGCAGCATCTCCGCGCTGGTGCCGTTCCAGCGTCCGAACTCGACGTTCGTGGAGAAGTACAGGACGCCATCGCTTCCCCACAACTGGGCGATGCCACCCGTTCCATTCACGTCGCGCGAGCCGGTGGGATGGATCTCCCACGTCTGCCCGTCGTAGTGCAGGAGCTGGGCGGCGGTGTTGCCGAACCAGATGTCGTTCGGACCGAAGGCCCAGACCGCAGAGTAGACTCCCGCGGGAACGCCAGTGAGCTGCGCGAGAGTGCCCGCGTCGTGACCTATCAGCACCGTCTGTCCGCCCCCCGCGGCGATCACGGTCTGGCTGTCAGCCCAGATAGCACGGAGATAGCCGCCTGCGCCGGCCAAGCGGGCCCAGGTTCCGGCCGCGTAGAGGGCAGGTCCGAGCGAGTCGGCGATGTAGAGCATCCCGTCGCCCGTCACGAACGCACTGCCGAGGTAAGAGCCGTCTCCGTGCAGCCGGGCGATGCCCTGGTCGTCGATGAACGCGAGACTGTAGTAGTAGTCCCAGCTGGTCACCAAGGGGCCGTTCGGAAATCCTCCCCACAGCCGTGTCTCCCAGAAGGAACCGTCGGCGTACTGGTAGTAGGGCTTCCAGCCCGAGCCGTTGTTGAGCTTCAGTGTCGCGCCCTCCTTTCCACACGGCACGCCCATGCTCTCGCTGCAAGCGCTGGCCACCAGCGCGAACACGCCGCGCTCGTCGGCCCACACGTCGCTGACCGTCTCGCGCCCCTGGTTCTGGTTGCAGATGCGCTCGGTGCTGTCACGCCAGCCAGGTGTACCGAGAGACTGCGCAAAGGGCGGCGTCCATGCGGCGGGAGCAACGGGGCGTTCGTCGAGGGGCTCGCTTCCCGAAGCAACCACCGACGGCGCCGTGCCCCCACCGTACTGTCCGACGTAGGTCTGCCCGGCTACTCCGCCCGAGGCAAGCCCGCCAGAACCGCCGACCGGACCCGCGCCACCCGCGCCGCCGAGCCGCCCACCGGCTCCGCCTCGCGTGAATGTGCCGCCACCGCCAGCGAAACCCGCCGTCCCGCCACCGCCGATCACTGGGCCTCCGCCCATGCCACCACCGCTGATCTCTGGGCCTCCGCCCATGCCACCACCGCTGATCTCTGGGCCTCCGCCCATGCCGCCACCGCTGATCTCTGGGCCTCCGCCCATGCCACCACCGCTGATCTCCGGGCCTCCGCCCATGCCGCCACCGCCGTCACCGCCGCCAGCAAAGCCCGCCGTCCCACCACCGCCGATCACTGGGCCGCCTGCGACTCCGCCCACAGAGGCCACGGCTCCGCCTTCGCCGCCCGCGACTCCACCCGCGCCTGCACCCGCTGAGCCGATCCTTCCCGTGCGAAGCGTGCTGTTGCAGGCGACGGTCAATAGGACCGAGCACGCGAACGCAATCGGGCATCGGATACGGATGGTTCCCATCAGACGACTCACCTTCGCACGCGCTTTCATCATGTCGTCCTCTCAAAACGCATAGCCAACACCGATCGCCCATTGCAGATCCCAGCTGGGCAAGTCGGACGTCTCAGCCGCACCTTCAACCTCCACGGATTGCCCGTAGAGCCACTTGAACAGCCGGCCGTCGATCCAGATTCGAACGCGGCCCCAAGGCACCCCCCCTCGAAGGCCCGCCCCGAGCCCGTAGGTGAGGGACTCGTCGGCCTGGTTCTGTTCATAGCCGCTGCCCTGCGCGCTCGTGTATGCCAGGGCAGCACCAGCGTCGGCTGACAGGATGAACCTTCGGACGACCAAGCGGCCGAGCAGAGACACCGTCGCCGACGTGCGCCGAAAGCTCGTCTTCCCAGGGGCCACCACGACCTCCCGAGCCGCAGGCAACACCACGCCGACCTGCCATCCGAAGCGGCCCTCACCCACGAGCCCGAGCAGCTCGACGCGGAGGCCGGGCGCCAGGCCACTGCCATTCTCGGCGACCAGGCCTGCACCGATTTCGCGACGGTGGGACGGCAAGGCTGGACCTCCAGCGGCCGGCCCAGGCTTGGCTGGTTCGGCGTGGACGGTCTGCTCCGGCGCACGCAAGGTCGGGGCCACCACGGCTGGGGCGACCACGGCTTCACTAGGCAACTCGCTCAGCCAAGCGGCAATGACCAGGGCGGCTATCGAGGCGCGCGCACTGCAGTCGGCCTCGACCGCAACTCGTCGCTGATTCGTTGCATGCGCTCCCAGCGAAATCAGGAGCGACTGCTCCTGCGCCGCGATGGAAACCGTGGTGGTCGGCCACCCTTCCGCAGGTCTAAGCCCGACGAGGGCTTCGCGAACCGCCTCCGCCGAGGGGCAAGACGAATCGCTCTCGATGCCCGGCAGACTCTGCGACGGCGTCGCCTGCGCGAGGACCAACGCAGTCAGGACGGTGGAGATCATCGACGACAGCCTCGTGATCGGTGCAAGGGCATGATCAACGACCGCCTTTCCACGAGCGCGCGGCAGGAACGGCGAAGCGGCCCTGGGGGAAACGACGGAGATACTCGCGAAGATCTACCTCTGCGCCCGCAGGGTCGCCCAAGTGACCTCGTGCCGAGGCTCGTCCCCAAAGCGCGCGTTCCAGCCGCGAGCGTGTTGACCTGTCGATGACGCCGCCGTTCGCGGTTTCCTTGGCGAAGCAAGCAATCACCGCAAGATCGAACTCGGGCAGAGCCTCTCGCCAGCGCCCCGCCCTTGCGTGCAACTCTCCCCGAAGCACCCGGTACTCTTCGCCCCCCGGCGAACCTTCGAAGCCCGCGCCCGACGACTGGCTGGACAGCACCGCGAGAGCGCCATCCCTGTCCCCCGCGAGCAAGAGCGCCCAGGTTCGCAGGCGTGCGGCCTCGGGAGCCAGCGCTCCGGAGCCGAAACGGCTGGCGTGATCGTCGAGAAGCATGAGCGCGCGTTCGGGATCGCGATCGACGCTGAGGCTGTGCAAGGCGCGGGTGAGCAGCGTCTGCTCGCTTACTCGAGGCACCGGCGCGGGAGCTGGCGGGGGCGGCGAGGGGAAGCTGCTCGGGAATGCAGGCGGGCTCGCAAGGGCGGAAGGTGCCAACGGCAGATACGGCCCGGGCAAAGTCGCCTCCTTCTCGGTCATCGCAGGTGTCGGTGTCGCCATCGCCGTCGGCCAGGGTGCTCGAACAGGGCGTGCGCTCGGCGAGTTGGCTGCGAGGGTGCGCTTCGAGGGAGCTTCGGCGGGTGGCAAGCCCTGCGTCGTCACGGGACCCGCGGGCGCTGGCGCCGCCGAGGCAACCGAGGCCCACTGCTCCGCTACGACGGGCGGCAGCACCGCGACCGTCCCCGCGGATTCCGTCTCTGCCGCTGCCGGTGCCGGAAGCACCGTCTGCACCGGAGGCGCCACCCGGCGCCTGGCGCGAGCACTGGGCCCACTCGCGTGTCGGGGCGGCTCTGCCGAAGTCACGAGCTTGGTACGCAGCTTCGACAGCAAGGCCGGTTGAACCACGGCCCCCACGACGCCGCCCGCAAGGAAAAGCAACGAGCCCACCACCGCGACACGCAGAGCCCGCCGGCGCCACTCCACGCGGCGGCGCAACGTGCTCCGGACTCGCCACTTCACCAGCGGCAGCTCCTCGGACGGCACCTGCGGCACGCTCTCGACCAGCACGCCGACGCTCGCCAATGCGTGCTCCGGTGGCAGCTCGACCAGGCGCGCGGGGGCCCGAACAGGCGTCTTCATTGCGCGCCCTCCTTGCCGAGGTAGCTGGCCAGAAGACCGCGGCCACGATGCAGTCGGACCCAGACGGTCCCGAGGCTCGCTCCTGTGAGCTCGGCCACCTCCTCGCCGGAGAGTCGCTCGATCTCGTAGAGGATCAGCGTGGTCCGATAGCAGTCGGGAAGACGGTCAAGCGCCTGGTACAGGCGGTCGCAGCGCTCGCGACGTTCGATCTCTTCCTGCGGTGTCGCAGGCGACGCGACCGCCGCCAACAAAGCGTCCTGATGCCGACGAAACAAGAGCCCGCGCAGGAACCCGCGGCGTTTCCGACTGCGCACGACGTTGTTCGTGATCCGGAACAGCCAAGTGCGAACGTGTGCATCGCCCCGAAAGCTGAATCGCCGGCGGAGAGCAATGACGAAGACGTCGTGGAGCAGATCCTCCAAGTCCGCACGCGGTCCCGCCAGCCTCGACGCCCAGCGCTTTACGTCTGGGGCGTACAGCTCGTACAGGTCGTCGAGAGAGTCGGAGATCCCCGTCGTCCCTTCCAGCTCGGGCGTGGCTTTGACAAGTCGCAGCGGCATCGTACCCAGATGCCCTTCCAATGGCCCAGACGGCGGATACCTTACCGCCGATCCCGATTTTTCTCCTGAGTATCCCGGGATCGGCGTGTTCTCAGTCTCGCAAGCTCTCCACGAGCTCGGACGGAGAATCGACCAAGGCGTCGAAGCCCAGGGGCGCAAGCTCGGCGCGCCGGTGGGCGCCCCAAGTGACGCCAATGGCGCGCACACCGGCTGCACGGGCCGTGAGCAGATCGGTCCGACTGTCCCCGACATAGATCGCCGCGGACGCATCACACTGGGCGGCACGAAGAAGCTCGAGCAATCCCCGGGGATCCGGTTTGGGTGCCGGCATGTCGGTGTCTCCCACGAGACCGAAGAATCGCTGCGCGACACCCAAGCGCCCGAGGATGCTGCGGATGAAATCGCCCGTGCTGTTGCTCAGCACTGCCAGGAGCCACCCCATGCTGTCGAGGGACGCGAGCATGGCACCGATGCCCGGATACAGCGTCGCCAGCCCCGAGCTGTCCAACGCGAGCCGGTTGTAGAGGCGAGCCATCTCCTGCTGAACGTCAGGCTCGGTGACCTGCGCAAGCAGCCCCAGCCGCGGCGCCGTGGGATGAACCATGCCCGCCACGATCTCCGTCGCCGGCTTCGGCTCCTTGCCGAACGCGACCAGCACCTGGTTCGAGGCCTGGACCACCACCTTCAAGGAGTCCACCAAGGTCCCATCGTGATCGAAGACTGCGAAGCCGCGCGCGTTGTTCTTCATGGCCGTCCGAGCTCCGCTGGTTCTACTTCACTTGGTCCCCGTGGTGGGACAGCTCGCGCAGAAAGCCGTCCTGGCCTCCAGACGCCCGTCGCCGGCTCGGTGGAATGTCCGCTTGCCCAAGCGATCCGCAGCACAGCTCGGTCGCGAAGAGCCCCGCTCCGCCGCACAGGCCGCGTCGAATCCAGCTAGAATCGGCGCCACGGATGCGTCCCGCACCCCGCTCAGGAGACTCCTTCCATGAAGAAGTTGTTTCCCCTCATCGCCGCTTTCGCGTTGGCCGGCTGCGACACCTCGTCCCCGCTCTCGAACCTCGGGTGCGACAGCGGAGAGTCAGGCGCCTGCTCTGCGGGTGGACAAGTCGCCGCTGCGAACGGCGGCGCTTCCGGCGTGGGCGGAGTCCCGTCGGCGGGAGGAGGCGTTGGCCCGGGTGGTGGCGGAGGGCTGGCAGCCAACCTCGCCGGTACGTCAGGCGACTTCGCCGATGGCGGCGGCAGCGTGGCTGGCAGCGGTGGAAGTGTCCGCGCCAGCGGTGGCGTTGCGGGCGGCGGTCTGCAGACGGGTGGACACTCGGCCACCGGCGGAAGCACATCGGACGGCGGCCGACCGGGCAGTGGCGGCGCCGGCAGCGAAGGTGCGGGCGGCCAGCGCACGGGGCCCGACGCAGGCGCCGGCTACACGATCACGGAGCTCTCCGTGTGCCCGGGTGGCTGCACCCTCGGTGATCTGGTCGTGGGCGCGGACGACAACCTGTGGTTTGCGGACGTGTACAACGACCGGATCCGTCGCATGACCCTCGACGGAACCATCACCGACTTCCCGCTCCTCGATCTGAGCTCGCCCCAGTACATGACCCTCGGACCGGACAAGGCCATCTGGTTCACCGAGTCCTATGGCAACAGAATCGGCCGCATCACGACCTCCGGACAGACCATGGAGTTCCCGTTGCCGACCCCGAAGAGCTATCCGGGCGACATCCTGGTGGGGCCCGACGGAAACCTATGGTTCGCGGAGACCGACCGGATGGGCCGCATCAGCGCAAGCGGGGAGATCGTCGAATACCCCGTGCCGGCCACACCATTCCAGCTCACGGTCGGAGCAGACGGCAACCTCTGGTACACCGAGGGCGGCCCCGGCGGCAAGATCGCCCGCTTCACCCTCGAAGGCGTGGTCACCGAATTCGCCACGCCCGCGCCCAATCCCTTCACCTGGGGAATCGCCACCGGCCCCGACGGCAACGTGTGGTTCACCTTCTACGGCGACGGCGAGGGATTCGGCAGGCTGGGCAAGATCACGCCCGACGGGGCCATCACCGAATACAACACGGGCGTGTACGGAGACAATCTCATCTTCGACAAGGACGGCGATCTCTGGTTCAGCGCCACCGCGAACCACGTCTGTCGCAGGGACGCGTCCGGCACCATCACCCAGTTCACCCCACCCAGCGCCCACAGCTCCCCGTCCGGCATCGTCTTCGGCCCCGACGGCAACATCTGGTTCCTGGAAGGCGGAGCCGGCATGATCGGCCGCCTGACCATCGACCGGTAGCAAGCTCGACCATCTTCAGTCGTCAAAGCACTTCGATCTGTCGCCAGATCTCTCGGACGAGGATTTCCCCTTCGGGAGCCGGGCGACAGGCCGGTCTGGGGGCAAGGCGGTCCGAGAACCGGACCGGAATGTACTGCCGTACTTGAGGACCGGAAGCGCAGGACCAACGCAGCCCCCGGCCCGGATCGTCGCCCGTCGGTGAATCGAAGGGCTGAACGCCCCTCTACACGTTGAACTTGAAGTGGATCACGCAAGAACTTGG
This sequence comes from uncultured Myxococcales bacterium, assembly GCA_964647025.1. GTDB lineage: Bacteria > Myxococcota_A > Polyangia > Fen-1088 > Fen-1088 > Fen-1118. The sequence continues at coordinate 27,792 of CAZYFU010000079.1, forward strand.
AATGCAAAGACTTTCATCCAGCGTCCGACCGGGCACGGTGGACGCATACCCCTAAGCGTACCCCCAAAGGATTGTGCTGCAGCCAGAGACTCCAAATACAGAGGGACGGGACAGCTACTTAACGAGATGCCGGAAGGCCGGAAAATGTGGGATTGGCTGAAAGTTGGCTAAGAAGTTGCCCCCAGAGTTGCCCCCCTAGAGCTTGCGGGTGCGGAGCCACCTGTTCGTCCGTTGACACTATCTTGGGACCTCTGCCATCCGATCCGACGCGTCTACCTCGTCACTGGCCAGTTGTGCCTGTTTCGAGATCGCTTCGGCCATGCTCCTGGCATCGCGCCAAGAGGTCCCGGAGCGATCGATCCTCAGGTAGCTACCAACATTCGTCCATAGGTGCTCAAGGACGGAGATGCCGAATGGCGTTAACGGGACTGCGATGTCGGGGACCATTCGAAACCGATACCAATACTCTTCGAAGTCATCGACGAATGGGTCCGTTAACTGGTGCTTCCATACTTTCATGATGCATCGGAGGATGAACTCATAGGTGCCCGATTCCGTAGTGACGCCACCGCTGCCAGTCGCTAAGCCGAGGAGGGCCACGATCCGGCACATTCGCACCTCAAGATAGGCGAGGCGCGGATGAACGCTCGCCAGAAGGAACTGGACTCCATCCACCTCATTTTGTTCGTCGAGTTCATAGCTGGCCTCCTGAAAATCCGACAGGACTTCTCCTGGAAGTGCCAAGCGGAGATCCTCCCTTGCAGCCCCGAGCAGACTGTCTCTCGCTTCTGAATCGAATCGGTCATCCAGACGGACCACGATCGGTCCCTCAGCGAGACCAGAACCTAGCTGCGGCTTCACTCGGGCGTAAATGGTGAGACTCTCGTCTGGATTGTGGAGGACGAGCAGGACGGGCAGCGAAAGGCGCCGCCAGTATCGGCGGTGTCTTTCACTAGTACTACTGTGTTAGAAGTCACGACAGGCTCCACAGGCGTGGCAGACGGAGA